>NZ_PCPP01000001.1:156664-835504 GCF_002979755.1 Chryseobacterium culicis
CTTTGCAAGTGAATAGTGAATTTTTGCAGTAGAGAAAAAATTGACGAGCGTCAGCGGATTGACGATTGACCATTCAAAATTCCATATCCAATAAGTGAATTTTGCTTTGCAAGTGAATAGTGAATTTTTGCAGTAGAGAAAAAATTGACAAGCGTCAGCGGATTGACGATTGACCATTCAAAACTCCATATCCCATAAGTGAATTTTGCTTTGCAAGTGAATAGTGAATTTTTGCAGTAGAGAAAAAATTGACAAGCGCCAGCGGATTGACGATTGACAATTCACCAAACATCCATAACCAGACAAGGACTGTAAGAAAAAATCTACAGTCCTTGCTTGTTTAGGTTATTAAAGTATTGGCAATGAAATCAGGCACTAAAGCATAGTGCGACAATTTCATGCTGATGGAAGCTCTTCCGCTTGTCAGCGTTCTCAGATCAGAAATATATCCGAAAGTGGAAGCCAACGGAACTTCTGCTGCAAAGATCTTTCTTCCTGATCTTTCATCAATAGAAGTAATTATTCCCCTTCTTCTGTTGATATCTGCAGTGACAGCGCCTGTGTATTCCTCAATACTTTGGATCTCAACCTGCATGATAGGTTCCAAAAATTTAGGACTGCATCCTTTTGCAGCCGCTTTGAACCCTTCTCTTGCTGCAATTTCAAAATCAAAAGCTGCAGAATCCTGAGCGTGGAAAGAACCATCCAGAAGAGTGATCTTCATGTTTTCAAGAGGATATCCCTTCAGGGGCCCGTGTTCCATGGCTTCTCTGAATCCTTTTTCAACAGAAGGAATAAATTCAGTGGGGATAACTCCTCCTTTGATCATGTTGATGAATTCCAATCCATATTCATGATCATCCCTTGGTCCTATTTCAAAAGTGATATCAGCAAACTGGCCGCTTCCTCCGTTTTGTTTGGAAAGCTTTTCCCTGTGAATTCTGGTTTCCGTTAAGACTTCACGGTAAGAAACTTTAGGTTTTCCCTGATTAATTTCAATACCATGGTTCAGACGGATTTTCTCCAAAGTAACCTCAAGATGAAGTTCTCCCAGTCCACTTAATAAAGTTTCCCCGGTCTGCGGGTCTCTTTCAACCACCAAAGAAGGATCTTCTTCCTGAATTTTCGCCAGCACCAAACCGAAAGATTTATCATCACCATTGGTTTTCGGTTCAATAGCTACTCTAATAACAGGAGTTGGAATCGTAATCGCTTCCAGTAATATCGGTTGGTCCGAAGAAGATAAAGAATCTCCGGTTTTGGCATCCTTTATTCCTGTTAGAGCAACAATATCTCCTGCTTTAGCTTCTTCCATGGATAATGTTTTATCGGACTGCATTTGTAAAATTCTGGAAATCCTGAAACTGTCACCCGTTCTTACATTCAGTAGGGTATCTCCGGATTGTATCGCTCCGGAATATACACGAAGCATAGCCAGTCTTCCCATATGTTTATCAATCACCACTTTGAATACAAGACCTGAAAAAGAAGCTGTTTCATTCCTTTCCAATGTTACCGTTTCTTCCGTATAAGGATCCCTTCCCTGTAGGTCAGCAAGCTGATCAGGAGCCGGAAGATAAGTTACGACAGCATCAAGAAGAGGCTGAATCCCTTTGTTTTTAAAGGCAGAACCACAGAGAACAGGTACAGCTGATCCGGATCTGCAGACTCTTTGTATCGCTTCTGAGATCATTTCAACGGTGATACTTTGTTCATCATCCATAAAGATATCAAAGAAAGTCTCATCATATTCTGCCAAAGTTTCCAGTAATATTGTTCTGTATTCCTTTGCTTCAGCAATAGAATGATCGGGGATTTCTTTTTCTACCATGGTTTCTCCGTTTTCATCTGTCCAGTATAATGCTTTCATTTTGACCAAATCAATGACCCCTTCAAAATGTACTTCAGCTCCAATCGGAATCTGAAGAGCAAGAGGAACGGCATTCAGTTTAGTTCTTATCTCATGAAGAACGGCGAAGAAATCGGCTCCAATTCTGTCCATTTTATTGATGAAGCAAATTTTGGATGTTCCATGTTTTTCAGCCTGGAACCAAACATTCTCAGTCTGTGGCTGCACTCCTGAAGAAGCACAGAAAACAGCAACAACGCTATCCAGAACCCTTAGAGAACGTTCCACTTCCACGGCAAAATCAATGTGCCCAGGAGTGTCAATAATGTTGATATTATACACGTTATTATCTTTTTTCCATTGAGTAGAAATGGCCGCAGAAGAAATCGTAATCCCTCTGTTTCTTTCCTGAATATCCTTATCCATGGTGGTATTTCCATCATCTACATTACCAATTTTATGAATGAGCCCTGTGTAATAAAGAATTCGTTCCGATAAAGTTGTTTTTCCTGCATCTACGTGTGCTATGATCCCTATATTTCGTGTGTTGTATTTCATTTTGTTTGATTTAAATTGTTGATTTTTAGATCTGTGTTGAGAAAAGATTCTGAAAAAAATGAGCACAAAATACACTCCGGACTTATAAAGTCGGCAAAACATTTTTGTATTTTGTATCAAAGGGAAATTTTCAGAGATCTTAACAAACAACAGAAGTTCTTTGAATTGTTAAAGTCTGAAAATAGGGCAGCAAAAAAGACCTATCCGAATAGACAGGTCTTCAATATATTTTTGGGTATAAAAGATCTATAGAACTATTCAGATAAATATTCAGTGCTGCCAAAGAACACAGCTCTGACAGGATTGCTTAACGTTATAATATTTATCATTTTTGTTGACATTGTTGATTTTTAATCGGTTGCGAAATTATAATTTTTTTTTGATTTTCAAAGAATTTTTAAAAATATTTTTTTTGATATTGATCGTAAACGGTTCGGAAATCATCTTCGGGAAACCTGTCAAAATCATTGGATTTCATAAAAATATCTTAAAACAGATAACGAACGTAATGCTTTTATGATAAAAATTTTATCTTTGGGAAGAATAGTATTGTAAACACTTTTTGATGATTAAAAAATTTTAAATCTTTTTCAAGAAGCTAATAAAAACTTTTAACTTAAAACCTATTGAAAACAGATATCGACATCCACAACCACTGTCATTTTTCTTTTGACCTGTGGCTCACTTTAATCAAATCTCATCCTGAATTTAAGGCAAAAAGAGTTGAGCTGTTCTCCTCATTTTTCAACGTAGAAAAACCGATAGAGGAGGTTGCGAAAACCGTAAAATATTATGATGATCTTTGTAATACCATCAATGAAGTTACTGGAGGGAATATAGATACTTTTGAAATCTATTTGATGATTCTTGGGGCTCTGGATGTAGATGTTAAACAAATGAATAAGGAAAAACTTAATGCGTTTTACAGTAAAAGCGAAGATTTGTTTCTGGAATATAAGCCCGTTGTGATTTTTGAAAATATCCACGGTTTTTTTGAGGATATCAAAAATCAAGGAAAGACAATTAATATTCTGAGTAATACAGGCTTTATCAAAGGAAAAACCATGAGGAAATTTCTGATCCATGAAAATCTGGATCAGTACATAGATTTTCATATCTATTCTGATGAAATCAACTGTTCCAAACCGAATCCGCTTATTTTCCAGGAAGTGAAGAATAAGGTTAAAGATCAGGATTTGCCACTGCATCAGATCCTGCATATCGGAGACAATCCGGTAGCAGATTATCAGGGAGCAAAAGACTTCGGTTTCAGTGCACATTTACTTAAATACTAAAAATAAACATGAATAAAAGATACAGCTTACACCACATTCATTCGGCGGATGAGTTCACTTTCTCACCTGCGGAATACAGCTATTTCAAATATGGCGATAAGTCGTATGCTGAAAAATTTGCCAAAGAATTATTTGATGGATTTATTTCTGAAAATGAGGAGCTTTTAAATACCGATAAAGAGATTGTTGTGCTGCCAAGCCCCTATATGGCTATTCCTACGGCATCCAACTTTTTATGCTTTTACTTTAAAAAGCACCTGGATTTTTATCTGTTTCAGAAAGGAAAGAAGTCAAGTATTTTATCTAAGATCAATCGTAATCATACCTATATCACAGATTACGGGAATCTTAATTTTGAAGATCGTAAAAATCTGATCGCAAATGATACTTATTATATCGATAAAGATTTTTTGAGAGGAAAACTTTGTATTTTTATAGACGATATAAAAATCACTGGAAGTCATGAATATACGGTCAACAGAATTTTGAATGAATATGATGTGGAGGCGGACTTTATGTTCATGTATTACGCTGAACTGATGAATTTTGACCTTGACCCTAAAATTGAAAACTTTTTCAATTACTATGCAGTAAAAAATGTAAAACATGTTGCAGAAGTGATGAATAAAGAAAGTTTTCAGTTCAATACAAGGATTGTAAAATATATTTTAGGACTGGAATCAAGTAATTTTGATTATCTTACGTCTAAAGTAAAAAGAGAACAGATGGACCTGCTTTTGGAGCTGGCTATCAGTAACAATTATCATTTAATAAAAGAATACGAAAATAACATCAATACTTTAACACAAACGGAATTATATTATGGCTATTAACTTACAAAAAGGACAAAGAGAAAATATTAACGCACCTAAATTCACTGTAGGTTTAGGATGGGATATCAATAATACTTCTACAGGAACAGGGTTTGACCTTGATGCCTCTTTATTTTTGCTTGGGGACGACAAGAAATTAGTTTCAGATAATCACTTTATTTTCTATAACAACCTTGAGTCTCCGGA
This sequence comes from Chryseobacterium culicis, assembly GCF_002979755.1. Lineage (NCBI taxonomy): Bacteria > Pseudomonadati > Bacteroidota > Flavobacteriia > Flavobacteriales > Weeksellaceae > Chryseobacterium > Chryseobacterium culicis. The sequence continues at coordinate 161,386 of NZ_PCPP01000001.1, forward strand.
CAAATCTGTAATCCACACAGGAGATAACCTTACAGGAGAAGGAGCAGGTGACGATGAGCAGATCAAAATTGACCTTACAAAAATTGATGATGCCATCAAAGAAATTACAGTAGTAGTAACTATCCACGAAGCAGATGCAAGAAAACAAAACTTTGGACAGGTAAGAAATTCTTTCATCAGAATTTTCAATACAGATACGAATGAAGAGATCTTAAAATATGAATTAGACGAAGATTTCTCAATCGAAACGGCTGTAGAATTCGGAAGAATCTACAACAGAAACGGAGAATGGAAATTTGAGGCTGTAGGTGCAGGACAGAGAGACGGCCTTGAGAAGTTTGTATCAATTTATCAGAAGTAATCATGGACAATCAGGAAAATCAACCCATAGATCCGCTAGGATCAATAGAACCTCTTAAAACCTTTGAACCTACTCCAATGGTTCCGCCAACACCGGCTCAGCCTGTTCAAAATGCAGCGCCGGCAGTGCTTGTGGATAGAGAGGGAAATGTAAATCTGACTCAGTTGCAGTCGGAAGAACGTGAGAAATATGAAGTTCTTGCAAATTCTATTGATGAAGCCAACCCAGGTTCTATCGTAAATTTCGGGGCAGAACTTCAGAAAACATTAACCAACCAGAGTGACAGCTTCTTAGGAAACGTAAGAAGATCCAACTCAGGAGAAGTAGGAGGGCTTATCAATGATCTTTTGGTGGAGCTTAACTATGTAGATGTAGAAGAGCTTAACGGAAATAAAGTGAAAAGTTTCCTGAGCAAATTACCCTTCATGAAAAAGGTAATAACTCAGGTGGAAAACTTGTTTACAAAGTATGATAAGATCATCAACAATATCGAACAGATTTCTTATAAAGTAAATGCAGGAATCATCACTTCTACAAAAGATAATGCTGTCCTTCAGACCATCTTTGAAAGCAATGTGAATTCTATCAAGCAGATTGAAGGTCTTGTAATTGCAGGAAATATAAGAATGGAAAGAGCTGCTGTAGAACTTGCTCAGATGGAAACGAGTCCTCAGAATTTTCAGGATTATCAGATTGCTGATAAGAGAGATTTCATTGCAAGATTAGACAGAAGAATGGCTGACCTTAAAGTGGTGCGTGTGATTATGATGCAGTCGCTTCCACAGATCAGACTGGTACAGAATAACAACGTTTCTATCGCTGAAAAAGCACAGACCATTCTTACCACTACACTTCCTGTTTGGAAAAACCAGCTTTCACTGGCTGTAGCAATGTACAGACAACAGCAGAATATTGAGATCCAGCAGAAAGTATCTTCTACTACAGAAGAAATCTTAAGAAAGAATGCAGAGCGTCTTGGTCAGAATTCAATAAATGTTGCCAGAGCAAACGAACAAACTATTGTATCTGTAGAAACATTGAAAGAAACAACGTCAATGCTTATCAATACACTGAATGAAGTGAAACAAATCCAGAAACAGGGAGCAGATAACAGAAGAAAACTGGATCAGGATCTTCAGACATTGGAGCATGAACTTAAAGCGAATGTCAGAGGTTAATTTATAGAGTACTAAGGTGGGGGATGATGCAGCAACCATATTGTCGCAAAGCAAAAGAAGATTAACAAAGCTTAAGCTTCTCGCTAATTTTTTTGAACATATTGATATCATATCAATTTATATCAAAACAGATATTATCCACAATCTGTTCCAGGAAAATACGGCTTTGGATTACAATAAACTGGAACTTTTCCACCTGCAGTATACGGACAGCCTCATAGAACTTCTGACTAAAATTAAAAAGCAGAAGGAGAATGATATGCTGGCGGTCATCAATGAAATTAACATCAACAGTAAATATATTTCAGGTTTTGAAGAAAGACAGGTAGACAGTTTTCAGACCGATAGGAAAATGTACAGCGGTGTATTTTCCCAACATCTGAAAACGTTGTATAAAGATCTTACGGAAGATAGTTTTACAGCCAATTGGGATAATGTATTATACTTTCATAAAAAATATGCTCAGGAATTTTACAGAGCGGAAGCAGATGAGACGCTGTTGAAATCCGATTCATTTCCCGCATATCAGTATAAAGATTACTCCATTGAAAGAAAACTGTTAGGAAGGCTTAATATACAAGGGTTTAAAGTCCGTTTTGTATGTGGTTACCTCATTGGAACCCATGATTATGAACTTTTCAAAATCTTTCAGTCTGATGATCATTTTATTTTCAGTGTTGACGAAAAGAAATTGTATCTTTTTGACAAAGAACTGGACAAGCTGGATATTTCTGAAAATCAATCTAATCAGAGTACCATTATTGATCAGCTGAGAAGTAAAAATGAACAGCTGGAACACAGTATGAACGAAAGGAAACGTACGTTGCCGGCAGAAGTGGAAGGGGTTTTGAAAGACTATATCAAAAACCTGGAAAATATGGATATTATGAGTAAAATATTTGATTTTGACGAAGAAACCAATATTCTGCGGGCAATGCTTAATTTGAATTTGAACAATAACTAAGACGAAATTTGAAAGCAAAGAAGATTCACTTTTTTGCAAAATGTAAATAATAACTAAACATAAAAAGATGGCTATCAACTTACAAAAAGGTCAGAGAATTAACCTTAAAAAAGAAAATGGTGCTGAACTTTCCCAGGCTTGTGTAGGAATCAACTGGGGAGCAATTGAAAAGAAAGGATTTTTTGGAACTAAAAAAGAAGCAGTAGACTTAGACGGAAGCTGTATTTTATATGATTCAAATAAAAATGTGACTGAAGTAATTTATTTTGGAAATCTTAAATCCAGAAACGGATCTGTAAGACACAGTGGAGATGACCTTACAGGTGACGTGGATGGAGATGATGGATTGGATAACGAAGTAATCACAGTAGATTTCAGCCAGCTGGAGCCCAATGTAGAGCACGTGGCAATGGTTTTGAACAGCTACAGAGGTCAGGATTTCGGAACTATTCCTTTTGCTTCTATCCGTATCTATGAAGGAACGCCTACCAATGTGAGAGAAGTGTTTGCAAAATATGATATTGCCAATGATGCTTCTTTCAACGGACATGTTGCCATGGTAATGGGGGTTTTCTATAAGAGAAACGGAGAATGGAAATTCAACGCTATCGGAGATCCTACAGCAGATAAAAAACTGGAGCAGACGATCCAAACAGTGCAGATGAATTATCTATAATCAATTGTAAATCAAAAGATAAATAAAATAGCAATATTTGTACTCTGTACATCTATTGCTTTTATCATATAATAACATAACTCACGTGGAACATCAAAGTATTTTAGAACTGCACCCAGGTCTGGTGTGGGGATTTGCAGTAACAGTCGTTATCATGCTGCTCCTGGACTTAGGAGTATTTAATAAAAAAAGTCACGAAGTATCTTCCAAAGAAGCTACCATATGGTCTATCGTATGGATCTCGCTTTCAATGGTCTTTTCAGGAGTGGTGTATTGGGTATTCAATACCGATGGCAGTCCGGCAAGCCATGCTTTGGCAATAGAAAAATTTACACAGTATCAGGCTGCCTATTGGATTGAAAAAGCCTTGTCTGTGGATAATTTATTTGTATTTATCCTTGTTTTCGGGTTCTTTAAAGTTCCGAAATATCTTCATCACAAGGTTCTTTTCTGGGGAATCATTGGAGCATTGATCTTCAGGGCTATATTCATCTTTGCTGGAGTAGGATTGATTAATCTGACTTATCTTCCTGAGATGAACATTTTCGGAGAAGCCGTAAAAATCAACGTTGTCATGACATTATTCGGGTTGTTCCTGGTTTATGCAGGGATTAAATCCTGGGGTGATGGTGATGATGACGATGATGAGGATTACAGCAATACTGCAGGAGCAAGGCTGATCAAAAGTTTCTGGAAAGTTTCCGATAACTATGATGGTGATAAATTCTTCACCATTCAGAACGGAATCAAAATGGCAACTCCTCTTTTAGTAGTGGTAGGGGTTATCGAATTTACTGACGTTCTTTTCGCAGTAGACTCTATTCCGGCTATTTTTGCGATTTCAAATGATCCATTCATCCTTTATACATCAAATATCTTTGCTATTTTAGGATTAAGATCATTATACTTCCTGTTAGCAAACTTTATCCACATGTTCAGCAAACTTCCATACGGATTGGCTATTATCCTTTCCTTCATTGGAGTTAAAATGCTTATTGCACCATGGATTCACATTCCGTCTCCGGTTTCTTTAGGAATTGTAGGAGGAGTATTGGTGATTTCAGTTCTCTTGTCTGTCATCTTCCCTGAAAAAGAAGAAGAGAAGAAAGAAGAATTAGAAGAAAAATAATTATATTTAAAAATATATGAAAAGCCTCTGGAATTTAATTCTAGAGGCTTTTTTGTTTGCTGATTTTTGTTGGAAAACGCAAAGAGGCAAAGGATTAATATATTATATAAATACTGTTTTAAGGCGCAAGAAAATCATAGATTTTCAGCAAGGATACTTATTTATATTAATTATTCACATTATTCAAAACCATATTATTAGCGGTATTCAATTTTATCGAAGATAAAATCCTTGCGCCTTAATACATTATTATAAAAACTTTAGCGCCTTTGCGTTTCCAACGAAACAAAATAAATATTTTAAAAATAAAAACAGACAGACCGGTCTGTATATTGTTTTTTTTCCTACATTTGTTCCATAAAAGAAAAGCAATATGAAATCTCCAAGAGAAAGAATTATAGAAACCACATTTCAATTGTTCGCAAGACAAGGCTATAATTCTACAGGAATTAATCAGATTATTTCTGAAGCAGAAGTTGCCAAGGCAAGTTTCTATCAGTATTTTAAATCCAAAGAAGACCTATGTGTGGAATTTCTGAATGTGAGACACGACTATTGGTTCAATGAACTCAATAGTTTTTTAGCAAAAGAAAAAGATGCAAAATCTAAAACCATCAAAGCTTTCGATTTTTTAGTTTATATGAATGAAAAGGAAAGTTTCCGGGGATGCAGCTTCCTGAATATTCTGTCTGAAATCCCAATGGATAATAGTAAAATCCTAAGTGTTATTCAATCCCATAAAGCAGACCTGAGAAATTTCTTTTTAGAATTATTGAATGATGATGACCTTTCAGATCATATTTATATGCTTTTTGAGAGCAGTATTATAGAAAGTCAGCTTTTTAAATCAAATGAATTAATTGTAAAATCAAAAAAAATAGTCACCAATTTAATACAATAAATCATGGAACAGAAACATCCGCTTCCGCCTTTCACCCTTGAAACGGCAATGGAAAAAATTCAATTGGCAGAAGATGCCTGGAACAGTCAGGATCCTGAAAAGGTTTCCAAAGCCTATACCATCAATAGTGAATGGAGGAACAGAGATACCTTCGTGAATGGAAGAGAAGATATTGTAGCATTTCTCCAGAAAAAATGGGAAAGAGAGTTTAATTATAAGCTTAAGAAAGAATATTGGGCTCATACAGAAAATCGTATTGCTGTTCGTTTTGAGTATGAATACCAAACCAAAGATGGAAACTGGTTCAGGGCTTACGGAAATGAAAACTGGGAATTTGATGAAAACGGTCTGATGGCCAAAAGATATGCCAGTATCAATGACCTTGCTATTCAAGAAAAAGACCGAAAGTTTAGATAAAATAGAGCAGGCTGTCTTAAAAGTGTCATTCTTCCTTCGTCAGAAATCAAAGATTCGACGTAGTCAATGACATAGACCAAATTATTTGACTTTTGAGACAACCTCTTTTATTTGAGAACAAAACCTTTACATCTGCATGTAAATTCATCACTCATCATTTATAATTCATCATTATTTTAACTGTTTTTCCCATGCAGCAGCTTATTAATCTTCCTCCTCGTCTGCACGGAAACTTTATACGCTTCATCGCGGAGCTTTTGTATTTTTCCTACAGGCTGGAAGAATATTTTACTTTCAAAAGGATTGAATGAAAGAAGCTCATTTGTACAATTGCGCACATCTAGTAATGAATCTTTATTGATTCTGACCTCACCAATTTTAATAAAAGGAGCGTTTTTCCATTCAATATTCAGTCTGTTAATCGGTTGATCTTTCAGGTCATAACAAACCTGTATTAAAACATCTGCTGCAAAATCGTGGGTCAGCAGGTAACTTTTTAAAACATCTTTGATCTTTAGCTTTTTCCCAAAATTTTTATCCACAGATTGAGGAGACAGTTTTATTTTAATGACCTGATCGCCCAGACGGTAAGCTCCTACAGAATAATAATCAAAAGACAAAATAAAATCATTTCTCTTCCCGATAAGTTTTATAATATTGCGGAGCATATCCCCAGTGAATAATGAAGGAATCATTTTAACCATCTGAATACACAAAGGGAATACTTTTCTCCATTGCTTCATATAAAGCTGGTTAATTGCTGTAAACAACTTCAAAAACGTAGAAACAGAATTAATAGGGAACAAAGGAAAATTGACCAATGGATAATTGGCAAGCAATCCACCGTTCTCATCCTTGATCTGTACAGCAAACCCATAAGCAGGAATATCTTTTTTTGAATTTTGAATTTTCAGCTGAGCATTGGAAAACCGTATGGTCAGGTCAAATTTTTCCTTGTCAAAGAAAGGCTGCAGTAATTCGGGGATATCAGGCTCTATATGGAATGTACCCTTTGCTACTGCATAGGTTTTGGCATGAGCATTCCGGGTAGCATAATTGACATCACTGATGGAAGAGGATTGTTCAACAAAATCCGCAATTGTTTTTTTATTGATTTCCAGAAGTTTTTTTTCCTCTTCATTCAGTTCATCAAACTTCTTATTATATTTTAATGGATTTGGCATTTAGTTTTTAAAATTCAATTATAACGCCAAGTTTCGGAATCTGTGTTAAGCAAGTATTACAATTATTTGAATTTTGTGGAAAAGAAGATTGGTAATAAAGAATTATAAGTCAATATGATTGTCTGATTTCAACTAATAATTTGTTTAAGTTATTGATTAGTAGTATTTAATTGTTTTTAATAAGAATGAATTAATAAGATCTTGTTGAATGTTGAAAGACTTGATTTTTTGAACCTCCATCCTTGAGCTTCCATCTTCCAAGCTTAAAAAAGCCTTATCTTTGTAAAAAATTATAATATGGGAGTAGCAGATATGTTATTTAAACGTAAAAAAGAATTGGCAGAAAAGAACCTGAAAGATGGTAAAGAATATATGGAAGAGTATGGTAAAAGAGAAAGCGTTGTGCAGTTACCAAGCGGCTTGCAATATGAAATTATTACAGAAGGAGATGGAGCAAAACCAGGTCCTAAATCTACTGTAAAATGCCACTATCACGGAACTACCATTTCCGGTAAAGTATTCGACAGCTCTGTAAAAAGAGGTACACCTGCATCTTTCCCTTTAAACAGAGTAATTTCAGGTTGGACAGAAGCACTTCAGCTAATGCCTGTCGGAAGCAAGTGGAGATTGATTATTCCTCCACACTTAGCCTATGGGGATCAGGAAATCAGCAAAGAAATCGGACCCAACAGTACTCTTATTTTTGAAGTAGAATTGCTGGATATTAAATAATCCTTCTTAAAAATAGATTAAAAATTTACCTGATTTCAGGTAAATTTTTTTATTTGTGCTATATTCGTATTGATAATTGTAAAGAAGAAGTGGAAAATGAAGGAAATACAATATATCAATCCTGCACAAAAAAATGACTGAATGAAAAAACTTTTTTACCTTTTGATTGTTTTCGGGCTTCTTACTTCCTGCGTTTCAAGGAAGAATCAGGCTATTCAGCAGAATATTCTTACGCTGAAAGACAGCTACTGCAAGGCTCCGTTCAAATATAACTACAGCAATAAAGTTCCCTCCCACAATTCTGATTCCATTTTAGCGGCCAATAAAGAATTAAAAGAGATTTTTTCCGATCAGAGTATCCTGATATTAAATGCACTGGATAACCTTGATGAGGTTCATGAAATTATTGATCTTAAAAAAGACTCGTCCCTTGCTTCCCAGATTAAAGTTTTACAGCTAAAGACAAAAATAAACAGTAAAATAACGATTGCTCTTACGGAATTGGATGCTGTGGCCGCAGAATTTGACTGTGAAGGAGAAAGAGTAGCACAGATCGGAAATTATGTGGATAACCTAAATTCGTCAAGAAATAATAAACTGATCCTTTATTCTATTATTGCCGGAGCAGCAGCTTCCATAGCGGGAGGAATTGTACATGATGAGGGCTGGAGCAATGCTATTGATATCGGTGGAGGGGTTCTCGGAGCAGGTTTTGGTCTGGCAACCCTTAATCCCAAAGGGAAAAAAGTGGAGTTTATCCATCAGAGAAATCTTTTGAGAGATATCTGGAGAGAAAAGTTAGAATCTCCCAATTTTCCTCCTTTCATCTGGTATATGTACACAGAGAAAAAATTTTCGAACAGAGAAGAACATTCCATTATCGGGAATATGAAAATGAGATGGCTTCACTATCAGTTTGATGACAATAAAGAAACGGCAGATCAATCTGTTATTTTCAGTGATGGTGGATTTTACAGGGCAGATGATCTTCATAACCGTGCGGCCATGCTTAATCAGATGCAGTCTGCAACACGTACCATCAATCAAAACATCAATTATTTATTGCTTGATCTGGATAAATTAATCCTTTAAGAAAAAATTAACTGTAATAAAATTTGTTACATTTGAAAAAATGTTTACCTTTGCAATGTAATTACAATGAACAATACAAGATTTGCTACGGCAGTACATATTATGACCTTATTGGCAAAAAGTCCTCAGGAGTGGCTTACTTCTGATTGGATGGCGGGCAGTATCAATGTGAATCCTGTGATCGTCCGAAAAGAGATCAGTGTATTGAGGGAAGCAGGTCTGATTATCAGCAGACAGGGAAAAGAGGGTGGTAGCCAGCTTGCAAAAAATGCAGATGTGATTACAATTTCCGAGATCTATAAAGCCGTAAAAAATACGGAAGTATTAGGGAAGAAAAATCAGAATCCCAATCCGGCATGCAGTGTTGGAAAGGAGATTAACAATCATTTAAATACTTTATTTGAAGAAACAGATCGTTTGGTGGTAAACTTTTTAGGAGACAAGTCATTACAAGAATTCACTGACCAGTTCGAATAAAAAAAATTTCATCTTAAATGTAACAAAATTTATTACAATTTAATTTAAAAAAATAAAACATTATGAAAAAAGTAGCAGTAATCGGTGCAACAGGATTTGTAGGAGCACACGTGGTATCAGAATTAGCAGACAGAGGATATGCTGTAGAGGCATTGGTAAGAGATGCATCCAAAGTTAAAACACAGGAAAATGTAACCGCAAAAAGCATTGATGTCAATAACGTAGATGAATTGGCTGAAGCATTGAAAGGAAGCGATGCGGTAATCAGTACATTCAATGCAGGATGGACGAATCCTAATCTTTACAACGATTTCTTAAATGGTTCTGAGAATATTCAAAAAGCAGTAGAACAATCAGGAGTAAAAAGACTGATCGTAGTAGGAGGAGCAGGAAGCCTTTACACGCCGGATCATGTACAAATTGTAGATACACCTGATTTCCCTGAAGCTTACAAACCTGGTGCAACAGCAGCAAGAGATTATTTAAACAAAATCAAAGAAAATAATACGTTGGACTGGACCTTCTTCAGCCCGGCTGTAGAAATGAATCAGGCGAACGTAGGGGAAAGAACTGGAAAATACAGAACTTCACTGGAAACTCCGGTATTTGATGAAAACGGAAGAAGCCGTCTGTCTGTAGAAGATGTAGCTGTAGTTCTGGTAGATGAATTAGAGCAGAACAATCACATCCGTGAACGTTTTACAGCAGCTTACTAACATAAAAATACAGAAATGATACAAAAAAAATTATGGTCGTTATTGGCCTTGTTAGGATTTATCAGCATTTTCGCAGGGAATCTTAAAGTGAAAGTATATAATCCGGGAACCAAAGCTATTTTTCCTATTACTTCTACCATTATTTATGGAGATAAAGATGCCATACTTGTAGATGCTCAGTTTCAGAAGCAGTATGCAGAGCAGCTCGTGAAAGAAATAAAGGCAACAGGGAAAAATCTGAAAACCATTTTTATTTCTCACAGTGACCCTGATTTTTATTTTGGACTGGATGTTATCAAAAAAGCCTTTCCTAACGCAAAGATTATCTCAACAGCTCAGACAGCCTATTTGATCTCAGCTTCAAAAGATGATAAAATGAGCGTGTGGAAACCACAGTTGAAAGCAGATGCCCCATCAGAAATTATTGTTCCTGAAGCAGCTGTTGCAATTCCTGATCTTGAAGGTCATACAATTGAAATCAGACAAAATCCGGAAGATCCGGCACACAGTTTTCTTTGGATTCCTTCCATTAAAACTATTGCAGGTGGAATTTCAGTTTCTGTAGGTTCACACCTTTGGATGGCAGATACACAAAATGTAAAAGCAATTGATCAATGGATCGGGCAGATTGATGCTATGAAAGCATTGAAGCCGGAACAGGTTATTCCTTCCCATTTTGCAGAGTTATCTACATCTCCACAATCTCTTGATTTTGTGAAAAACTATCTGGAAAACTATAAACAGGCAGTCACTGAAAATAAAATCTCACCTGCTATCGTAGATTTTATGGTTAAAAAATATCCTAGTCTACAAGGAAAAGAAGAGCTTGAAATGGGAGTGAAAGTTTTCCTAAAAGAAATGGATTGGGATCTGAAATCTCCATATCCGGCAATCGGACATCAAGTGGAAGTGGATTTTGGAGCCGTAAAATTCCTTCTTGATTTTAAAGATAACAAAACAATGACGTTTACAGGAACAGCCGGAAGTTCAAAAAACAGTACCGATACTGTAGAATATACCGCAGTGGAAGTAGCAAAAAATGTTTTTATGGTCTATTGGCATGAGCCACACCTAGGTTTTAATGTAACCCATATTCAGGATTATAATAAAAATATTATCTATTCAAATATTGCAGGTCCTGATGGTACTTTTACCCATCCAAGAGGAACTCTTAAGATTTTGAACCATTAAGATTTTTTGAAGGATTGAAGCTGATTTAAGGAAAATAAAAGAAAGACTCTGCTTAAAGCGAAGCTCATCTTAATATTCTTAGAACCTTAATAGAGTCTTAATGGTTTAAAAATTTCATTATCAACAAAAAAGGCTGTCAAGATAGACAGCCTTTTTATTATAAATTCATAAACAATTTCGGGTTAATCGGAGTATTGTTTTTGTGTACTTCATAATGCAGATGTGGTCCTGTAGATCGTCCTGAATTTCCGGATTTGGCTATTACCTGGCCTACTTTTACTTTATCATTTACCTTAGAAACAAGTTGTGATAAATGTCCGTATAGCGTAGCCAATCCGTTTCCGTGAGAAACAATCACGCAGTTTCCATAACCTCCTTTCTGTCCGGAAAAGATAATTGTTCCGGCGGCGGCAGCTCTTACATCAGAGCCATAAGCAACCGCAATGTCCAATCCTTTGTGGAACTGCATCTGATCAGCTTCAGCAGGAGCGTTGTTCTTTTCAGCAACCACTGTTTTGGTTGTTGTGTTTCCGGTAACCGCTTTTGTTGTAGAAGCTGGAGAAGCAGCCACTGGAGCCGCTTTTGGAGTAACCATCACTTTTACTTCTCTTTTGTTTCCATAGCTGTCGGTAAGCTCGATAATTTTCTCTACAGGTTCAGCTTTTACTTCAGGTTTTGGAGCGGAAGCAACTGCCGGTTTAGCTTCCGTTGCAATACTTGTTTTTACAGAAGCAAAAACAGTTTTGAATGGAATAGGATTTTTTCTCACTCCGAAATTGGAAGAAATATATCCGTCAGTAGGCATCCCTAATGGAACCTGCATCAGTTTTTTCTGAAGATCCATCAGATACTGGCTGTATCGGTTTGCTTGTTTGGAAAGATAAATAGAATTTGAAATACTGTCCTGGTTGAGCATCATCAGTTTTTCGTTGGTAATGTCTTTGGACTTCAGAAAAGAGTTGAGTTGAGCAACAGTCTGATCTACGAGAGTAAGATCAGTTTTCATTTTTAAATAATCTATACTGTCTTTTTCAGTGTTTATTTTTACAAGGTTCACTTCGTAGGTTTTGTCATCTCTTTCGGAAAAGAGCTTTGCAATGAATACACCTTGTGCAAAAACTACTAGTAAAAGTCCTCCCAGGAGAATGTTTACGTTCTTCTTGCTGTTTAGAAATTTTTTCATATTTCTTCTCTTAGTAAGTTAAAACGGTTTTGAAGCTGCAAATTTAATTAAAAATAACCTTTGTGAGTTATTTTTAATTAAAATTCAGTTTTTTCTGTATTTAACGGCTAATTAGCTATTTAATTGTGTTGAAGTGTTAATTTTTTCAGAAAATGGCTTTTATCATAGTTTCAAAGCCCGCGTTACGTCTTTGTTTTAATATCTTTGCAGTTCACATTCCAATTATGGCTAAAAAGAAAATTATTTCAGAATCTTCGAATCCAAAAAAGAATAAAAAGGATATTTCTGTAGGAGTTGTAGGGAGCGGAAGTTTTGCAACCGCTATCGTAAAAATGCTTGTTGAAAACTGCAAAGTAGTACACTGGTGTGTAAGAAGTGAATTTGTAAAAGGAGCCATTGAGCTTCGTGGACATAACCCAACTTATCTTACAGCAGCACATTTTAATCTTAAAAGTTTAAAACTGACAACAGATATTAATGAACTGGTTTCTGCCTGTGACGTTATTGTTTTGGCAACTCCGTCTATTTATTTGTCTGATACGTTGGATAAAATGACATGTGATTATTCAGATAAAATCTTTATTTCAGCGATCAAAGGGATTATTCCTAAAGTAAATGATGTGGTAGCGCATTATCTGCGTGATGAATTTAAAATTGGTTTTAGAAATCAGGCCGTTATTGCAGGCCCTTGTCATGCTGAAGAGGTGGCTATGGAAAGACTTTCTTACCTTACCATTGCCGCAGTAGAAGATGCAACAGCTGAAAAGCTTGAAGGAATTTTCAGTTCAGACTTTATCAAGGTACATACAAGTAAAGATATTTTAGGAAATGAGTACAGTGCAATCCTTAAGAATATTTTTGCCATCGGAGCGGGAATAGCAAGTGGATTAGGGTATGGGGACAACTTTACAGCAGTATTTGTTTCCAATGCCATCCGTGAAATGGAAACTTTCCTTGAAGCGATCTACGAAGCACCTAGAGATGTGAATGAAAGCGCTTATTTGGGTGACCTTTTGGTAACAGCCTATTCACTTTTCTCAAGAAACAGAAACCTTGGAAACCTGATTGGAAAAGGATATACGGTAAAATCTGCTATTCAGTCTATGAACATGGTAGCAGAAGGATATTACGCTGCTGATTCCATTTATCAAACAGCGAAACAAAAAAATCTTAAACTCCCGATTATCGATACAGTCTATGCTATTCTGTATGAAGGTAAAAATGCTGAAAAGCAGTTTAAAAAGCTGACTGCAAAATTGAATTAAAAAACAGGACCTTAGAATTAAGGTCCTGTTAAACATAAATAATTAAACTTAAGCATTTTCTGTGCTTAAGTTTTTTTTATAGACTCATCTTAGTAATGACAAGTGCTAATGATGATCTCACATTCAGATTGCTGGCTGTAAAGCCGTTTCCTGAATCAAATTCAAATTTCTGACGGATAGTGGTTGGAGAAGCTAATGTTAAAAAATAACTTCCCTGATAAAATGTAAAAGAACTGGATAGCTGACACATTCTGTTGGTTTCCGTGATGGTTGCACTGGTGGCAGAATTAATCAGGTAAGATCTTGTACAGGTGAAATTCTGGCCAAGATATTGGGTATTAGCTGTTCCATTGTTATTATTCGCGTTGCTGGAATCCACAGAATACCGTACAATATAAGTTCCGGCAGGCAGGGTAATCGTGGAATTATCCGCACCTAGTGAAGCTCCTGTAATTTTATTTGAAGTAACCGCAAAGTTCCCTAATGTATTATTTGTGCTTCCGGTAGGGATAAGTACTCCCGAACTGATAAGCAGAGACATGATCTGAGGTTCAGAACCTGAAACGATAATACGCTGCCATTGATTTCTTACCCAAACATAATATCCTTTAGGAAAAGTAGAGGCTCCTCCGCTATTGTAGATGATAAGTCCATCTGCCGGATTGGCGATAGGAGTTGAAGTGCTGTTCAAAACAAGCAGGTCATATTGCGGAAAAAGAACCCCTTTATTGGAAGAATTAATGTCCAGAACACTGCTGGCATTGGGTGTATTTGTATTGATACCAACTTGTGCATTCGAGAAAATACTCAACAGTATCATACAGGCTATGTAAATAGATGTTTTCATTGTGCAATAGATTATTGATTAAGTGCTGATCTTTGAATGTCAACTTTAGCATTCGTAATGATTATTTCTCCGTTATTAGGAGCTGTTCCTCCTGATCCGTTCTGATAAGTTCCTCCTGCATCATGAGCAATGGCAGGAACTAAAAGAATTGGAGCGGTTGAAGTTGTTACAAAGGAGAAGCTCATATTCAGAGTATGAGTCTTATTACTGGCAATCGATTGTGCATTGATGCTAATTGTTTTCCCATACTGATTTCCGTTGGACGGATCAATAAGTTTTACAAGATACTGATGCAGATGAACAGGTGTTCCCCCGATTCCGGCAGTACTGCTCTCAAGAGCTGTTCTGATGTTCAAGCATACATTGACCAAATAACCACTGTTTCCGGGAAGTGTGATGACTCCTGTAGAGGTATTGTATAAAGCTCCAATATCATTGGAAACTACAGTAAAAGCAGCATCATTGAAATTTTTATATGTACCATTGGAAAGACCTCCTAATACAGCATAATCAGTAGCACGCTGAAGCATCATATAACTTACCAGGTTATAAGTATCGGAAAGTTGGGTCCACATATTATTTTTCCAGATATAAAGACCTGGACTGATAGAATTTCCTTTATTGTACACAACCAGTCCTTGTACCGGATTATTTACCGGTGAAGTATTACTCAATATGTCTACAATATCCACTCTTGGAAGAAGTACTCCCTTGTTGGTAGATTGTGAAACTTCAAGAACCGCAGAGCTGTTCACTGAAGATTTCCCAATAGCAACCTGTGCATATATGGTCTGAGCTATAATCAATAATAGCAGGATGTAATATTTTTTCATATTCATTCTTTTAAAGCTGAGATATTTTAATATAAGAACCGGTTGGGATTACATTCACAAGATCGTAGAATGTACTGTTCTGCATTCTTCCAAGGTTTAATCTGAGCCCTCCTATAATATTGGCATTGGCATTAGCAGGAACCGTATAATAATAAGACCATGTGGCAAGATGATTGGTATTAATCTTAGAAACAATAGGAACTTCTTTTCTTGTAGCACCTCCTCCTGTAAAGGTATTCGTTGTATTATTATAGGTATCGTTGATAAAATCTATAAAATATCCCATCAGGTAATAAGAGCTTCCTGAAAGTGGAGCTGTCCCTCCCTGTCCCGATGGATTTTCCTGAGGTGAGTTTAAATTCAGGTTAACCTCTACCAGATAATTTCCTTGTGGAAGAATCAGGGAATATCCTCCGGCAGTGTTTGGAAGAACTTTGAATCCACTAATGTTTGATACTCCGGAAACGGCTGGATTATTAACCATGAGCTGAGTGCTGGCTCCGGCTATAGCATTGTCGAGAGCTGATAAAGATCCGGTAAAATCAAGATAGGCAACCTTTGGCGTATTTTGAGCATCAATGGTACTTTGCCATGTATTGGTTGTCCCGTTAAAAAAATGAAGAGCCTTGTTGTTGCTGTTGGTTCCTCCATTAAATCCTATGAGTCCATTGGCAGGAGAGGCAACAGGGCTCGTTGTGCTGCTTAGGTTAGCAATATTCAGGTTGGGGAATAATAATCCTTTATTGCCTCCTGAAACGGTTACTGTAGGAGCTGTAGTATAGCCACTGCCTCCGTTGTTAATGGTGATACCTGTAAGCTGACCATTGGAAATAGTCGCTGTAGCACGGGCTTTTGATCCTCCGTTGACAATAGATCCTCCTCCAAAGAAATTGATTGTTGGTACAGCAGTATAGCCACTGCCTCCGTTGCTGATGGTAATCCCGGTAACTGCTCCTCCTGAAATGGTGGCTGTAGCTGTGGCCGGGGTTCCACTGAAGTTCTCAATGTGCAGAATAGCACTGGGGTCTGGTGTGGGCGTGTTAATTCCTACACTTCCGCTTTGGGCAAAAGCCACTGTCGCGAATAGTGTACTCACGAAGTTAATGATTTTCATCTTAGTATGTTTACGAAATAATTTTAATTAAATACTTATTGGAATATGTATTAAACCAATTGAAAGGTACGTAAAAAAAGCAGTTATCCAATATGTTATGTGTAGAATTGTATCTATAATATTATGTATTTATCAATTAAAAGTGATATTTTTTAAATTTAGCACAATGATTTATCACTTATTGTTGATAAAGTATGATAGCGTAAATGGTTATGGTTACTGTATTTAATATGTTGAACTTAAATAAACTTAAATTTTTATAAAATTTCATCCTTGAAAAAACAATCAATTAGTTACCGTTCAGTGAATTAAAAAAAATAAAAATTTAACATTTTTATAAACAAATGTTTTACATTATCAATCATTTCAATAATAGTTTATTGAAATTTTCCATTGTTTTTTGTTGTGTGTTAAAGAAGTATTTTTGAGTGAAAAAATAACATGTTAAAATCGTTAAACGCGTTCTGGTTTTTAAAACTTTTCCCGAAATTTGAAGTAAAATTTTAAAATTATGTCACAATCGCTTACAAGCAGAACACCGAAACCTAAATACGACGTTGTACTGATAGGCGGAGGAATCATGAGCGCCACTTTAGCAACGCTGCTTCATGAATTTGATCCAAATCTGGAAATTGCAATCTTTGAAAGACTAGGAAGGTTTGCCAAAGAAAGTACTGCAGCATGGAACAACGCCGGAACAGGGCACTCCGCATTTTGTGAGCTAAATTATACTCCGGAAAAACCAGATGGGTCTATTGATATCACCAAGGCAGAAAGCATTGCAGAACAGTTTGAAATTTCAAAACAATTCTGGGCTTATCTGATTACCAAAGGGTATATTCATGAGCCGAAAGAGTTTATCAATTCATGTGCCCATATGAGCCTGGTATTCGGAGAAAAAGATGCTGAATATCTTAGAAAACGTCATGATAAAATGGCAGAATCTGTACTCTTCTCAGGAATGGAATTTTCTACAGATCATGATAAACTGAGGGAATGGATTCCTTTGGTGATGAGTAAAAGAAATCAGTCTGAAGTAATGGCAGCAACGAAGATGGATATGGGAACGGATGTTAACTTCGGAACTTTGACAAGAAAAATGGGAAGACACCTTCTGGAAGATTCTAACGTAGAGGTTTTCTTATACCATGAAGTAAAAGACATCAGTCCCAGAGAAAGCGGTAAATGGGAAATGAAAGTGAAAGACAGAATTCATAGCCATAAACAGGAAGTCGTTGCTGATTTTGTATTTATCGGGGCAGGAGGATATGCTCTTCCGTTACTGGACAGTTCAGATATTAAAGAAAGTGAAGGATATGGAGGTTTCCCGGTTTCAGGGCAATGGCTGGTAAGTCATAATCAGGAGCTGGTAGAAAAACACCATGCTAAAGTATATACACAGGCTACGGTGGATGCTCCGCCAATGTCAGTTCCACACCTTGATCTTAGAATCATTGATGGTAAGAAAGCCCTTCTTTTCGGACCTTTTGCAGGGTTCTCAACCAAATTTTTAAGAGAAGGAAGCTATCTCGATCTTCCCGAAAGTGTGAACACCAAAAATTTAAAATCACTTTTCGGAGCATGGTGGCATAATATTCCTCTGACGAAATATCTTATCCAGCAGGTTGCGATGACGAAATCTCAGAGAATGCAGCATTTAAGAGAATTTATCAAAGATGCTAAGGAAGAGGACTGGGAATTGAAAGTAGCAGGACAAAGAGTTCAGATCATCAAAAAAGATGAAAAAGATGGTGGTAAACTGGAATTCGGAACTGAAGTAGTGGTGAATAAGAGCGGAACAATTGCTTCTTTATTAGGCGCTTCACCGGGAGCATCTACAGCAGTATATGCCATGTTGAATGTGCTGGAAAAATGTTTCCCGGAAAAACTGAATGGAGAATGGAAAGAAAAATTGCTTGAAATGATTCCTTCTTACGGACAAAAACTGGCCGCAAACCCGGAACTGACTCATGAAGTAAGGCATTATACAAAAGAAAAACTAGAATTAGAATATTAACATCCCTAATGAGCAATGAGGAATAAAGGCTATTACTCATTGCTCATTATTTATTACTTATTAAAAGGTGGAAGAAATAATTGTAAAACCAGTTATTGCAAAGGAAATCCTGGAATCTCTTCAGGCGAAAACAGAAGAGGAGAAGCAGGTTATTGTACACTGTTGTTTTCCCGCATCACCATTTTTAGGAAACCTGATCAGGATCTGGCATTCAACCTATCTTTTTGATAACCAGTCTGAGCATAGAAGCAAGCTGATTCATGCGGAAAATATTTCAATTTCTCCCTACTGGACACCGGTTCCTTTTATGAAAGACTTTTGGTTTACCCTCATATTTTCCGGACTTCCTAAAGACTGTAAAAGTTTTGATCTGAAAGAAGTTATTCATGAGGAAGGAGGCTTTTTTGTAGAATCAATCAAGAGAAATTCTTCTGATGTGTATCGGGTAAAAATATCAGAATCCTATTAATATGAAAGTAAGGGAAGAAAAATTAGAACAGATTATTCACTGGGCTGAAAACAATCCGGATATCCGTGCTGTTCTCCTGACCAGTTCATTGGTAAACCCTTACGCTCCTGTAGATGATTTTAGTGATCTTGATATCGAACTTGTTTTTGAAAACAGAACAACCTATGAATCCGGAAATGAATGGATAAAACTTTTTGGTGATCCAATTTCCATGATTGAAGAAGATGATCGTGTTTTTGAAGGAAAGCATGCGATGAAAATGGTTTTGTATAAAGATCATGTGAAAGTTGACTTTAAGCTGTATCAGGTAGCAGAATTTATAGAAGAAATCAATCAAGAAACTCTTCCCGAAGATTGGGATGTAGGGTATAAAGTTTTACTGGATAAAGATAACCTGACTAAAAACCTGAAGTCCCCGACATATCAGTCAATCATGATTCAGAAGCCAACGGAAAAACAGTTCCGGCAGCTGATCAATGACTTCTGGTGGGATACAACCTACGTTGCAAAGTGTTTGAAACGCGGAGATATTTTCTATGCTAAATTTATGTCTGAAAATATTCTTCGGACAGATTATCTTGTCCCTTTGATTGAATGGTATATTGCAGGAAATCATGACTGGAATACTATCACAACCAATAAACACGGAAGACTTTTCAAAAAATACTTATCTCAGGAACTATGGAGTACAATAGAAGCTACTTTCTCTGATAGCAATATTGAAAAAAACTGGCAGGCCTTGTCTGCATATGCAGATCTGGTACATGAGCTGGGAACTTCACTGGCTGGAAAACTTTATTTTATCTATCCGGAAAAGCTGGAAGATGAGATCAGAAATTATCTTAAGGAAGTACAGACAAAGCCTTAATTTCAGGCAAATTCATTCTGTACGATAAGATTTTCAATACAGTATTCTGCAATAGCCGTAATGGTAACAAATGGGTTAACACCAATGGTTCCCGGAATTAAAGAACCATCCAGAACATACAGATTTTCATGATCTTTTAGTTTTCCATATTCGTTGGTAGCTTCACCTAAAACGCACCCGCCAAGCGGATGATAACAAATATCTGCACCAAAGCCGTTATTGAAAAGTAAATGACTTCTGGTTCCCCCATTAGCTTTATTCATTTTTCTGATAAAGTATTGAGCATTTTCTTTCATTTTAGAAGTATTGCTTTCATTCCAGTTCAAGGTAAGGGATTTGTTGGTTGTATTGTAAGCAACTTCTCCCTTTTTATCAACCCTGTTGATCAGCAGATACAAAGCTGTAGCGACATCCATTCCCATAGGTAAAGGAGCAATTTCCGTGAAAAACGGATGCTCAGGATCATCCCAGTTATCAATTCCTCCCACAGGAATTGTGGATTGCTTAGCTCCCGTGCCTCCTGATAAAGGTTTTACCCAGTTTCGTCCCGTCATAAAGTTCCCGTTATTTCCCCAGTTTTTACCAATCTTTTCATGGACAGGAAATCCGTTTTCTGCATGGGATTGCAACAGAAGCTGTAATGTTCCCATGGTTCCTGCGGAAAGAATCAGTTTTTTACAGTTGAAAACCTTCTGAGCAACCAGAGCTCCGGAGGTATCAATCTGCTGCACATGTAATGTATAGCTTTTATCA
Source organism: Chryseobacterium culicis (assembly GCF_002979755.1). Lineage (NCBI taxonomy): Bacteria > Pseudomonadati > Bacteroidota > Flavobacteriia > Flavobacteriales > Weeksellaceae > Chryseobacterium > Chryseobacterium culicis. The sequence continues at coordinate 181,753 of NZ_PCPP01000001.1, forward strand.
TCATTCATTTGAATAGTCTGAACACGGTGAAGATCAAGAATCTCCAGATTTCCGGTCTCAAGAGCTTTTCTGAGATAGGTTTTATCTAAACTGTTTTTCCCATAGTTGTTTCCGTAGATCACTTCAGTATTAAGGGCAGAACGCGGAACTTCATTCCTGAATTCTTTTTCCATATACTTAAAATCATAGACATTGGGAACTCTCATCGTCTTGAAACCAGCCTTGTGAGCCTCTTCTTCACCTACCCGCGTGAACTTGTAATAAGGACATTCTTCCAGAAACTGTTCATCAATAACATTTACTTTAAGTTCTTCCCGTACCAGAGGAAAATAATGATTATAAAACTTTTCAGCATCAAGATCAGGGAAAACTTCTTTGAAATAGCTTTCTTTGGGAGTGACAGCCATTCCACCATTCACCAGAGAACCTCCGCCAACACCTCTTCCTACCCAGATATTAATATGATCAAAATCCAGACGGTCCAGTATTCCCGTAAAAGGAGTCAGAGAGAAAATATTCATAAAAGGAGCAATGCTTTTCTTTTTCAGCCATGCAGAACTTTTCCCTGGTTTCAGCAGATTGGAAAAGGGAATTCCTGCTTTTTCCCAGTTAAGACCCATTTCAAGAATGATTACTTTTTTTCCGGCTTCACAAAGACGCAGGGCAGATACAGCACCTCCGTATCCACTGCCAATAATGATAATCGGAACATCATTATATTCCTTTATCTCATTGTTTGTTCTTGCTTGAGCGTGAAGTAATTCGGATTGAAGAAAATAAAATCCTGATATCGCCAAAGCACTGGTCTTAATGAAGCTTTTTCTGTCCATGAACTTTGTTTTTCAAAAAGTATGCTAGAGGTGCAGACACTTATTTTATTTATTACAGATTATATTTTTTATTACAATTTTAACTTTTATTGTTTCGGAAATTCATAGTTTTACTTATAATTTTAAATTCATGAAAAAATATATAATACTCTTTTTATTGCTTCCGTTATGGGCTTTTTCTCAAAAAAAGATATCAAAAGAAGAAAAAGAGGTGCAGAAATTTCAGAAAGAACTGAATGCAGAATATTTCAATCCAAAAGAAACTCCATTAAGAGGGGATAACCTTAAAAACTTTAAAGGACATCCTTTCTTTCCTTTTGATGCCAAATACAGAGTTACGGCACAATTTGTCCAATCAAAAGATACCCAACCCTTCGATCTTCCTACATCTTCAGGAAAAACAAAGTCGTATCAGGAATATGGAAAAGCAACATTTACATTGGATGGAAAGCCTTATAACGTTACTTTATACCAGAGTCTGGATTTAATCAAACAGGACAAATACAAAGATTATCTCTTTCTTCCTTTCCGTGATGCTACCAATGAAAAAGAAACCTATGGAGGAGGGAAATATATGGATTTAAAAATCCCGAAAGGAAATACGATAGTGCTTGATTTTAACCAGTCATATCATCCTTTCTGTGCCTATAACGCTTACGATTATAATTGCCCTATTGTTCCTGAGGAAAATAAACTTCCCGTGGAAATCCGTGCGGGGGTAATGTATGAAGATGTCTACCATCACTAATATTATGATACACTTAGAATTCTTTAAACAGGAAGATCTATCTGGGGTAAGCTATGCCCTGGATGAAAATCAGATGCGCTTTACTGCAACTGCTCAGCAGGCTTTACAAAGCATCAGTGAACGTAATGATGAAGACGCATTTCCGGTGACCATATTTGAAAATGATGCAGCCGTTGGTTTTTTTGTCCTTGATTTTGGGAATGATAAACTTGAGCTTACCGATAATGAAAATTCAGTTTTATTACGCTCTCTATCTGTGAATCCTCAGATGCAGGGAAAGGGAATTGGGAAAGCTGCCATGCTGGAAGTAGGTAATTTTGTCAAAAATCACTTCAATACCTGTGATGAAATTGTACTGGCAGTAAACCAGAAAAATAATTCTGCTTATCATATTTATCTTCAGGCTGGATACATTTATGATGGCAAAACCAGAATCGGAAGAAGTGGTCCTCAATACCTGATGTACAAAAAACTTTAATAAAATTTTAAAATCATAATTTTTTATCTGCTGATATCTTTCCATAACTTTGAGTAACATCAAATTACAAAACATGGAAATATCACTTCAGAATCAGGTGGCTGTAGTCACAGGAGCTTCCAGTGGAATTGGTTCAGGGATTGCAAAATCATTAGCATCAGCTGGGGCAACAGTCATTGTTAATCATTCTTCGGAAAGATCTGCAGAAGAAGCTAAAACCGTTTTAAAAGAAATAACGGATGCAGGAGGAAAAGGAATGACCTATCAGTGTGATGTATCCAAGGAAGATCAGGTGGTCAGAATGTTTCAGGATGTTGTTTCTGAGTTTCAAACCGTTGATATCCTGATCAATAATGCAGGGATTCAAAAAGATGCGAAATTTACTGAAATGACTTTGGATCAATGGAATGCTGTCATAGGCGTTAATCTGACGGGACAGTTTCTATGTGCAAGAGAAGCCATTAAAGAGTTTCTTCGGAGAGGAATAGATCCTTCACGTTCTGTCGCTTGTGGAAAAATCATTCATATCAGTTCAGTACACGAAATTATCCCTTGGGCCGGACATGCTAATTATGCATCCAGTAAAGGTGCTGTAAGAATGCTCATGCAGACCCTTGCCCAGGAATATGGAGCAGATAAAATCCGTGTGAATTCTATTTGTCCGGGAGCTATCCAGACTCCTATTAATCAAAATGCATGGAGTACTCCGGAAGCCCTCAATTCTCTTCTTACTCTGATTCCTTATAACCGAATCGGACAGCCACAGGATATCGGAAATCTGGCGGCATTTCTTGCCAGTGATCTTGCCGATTATATAACGGGAGCCAGCATTTTTGTGGATGGTGGAATGACCACGTTTGAGAGCTTTTCTACGGGAGGGTAGTAGAGTTAAAGGTTCAAAGTTCAAAGTTTAAAATTTAAAGTTTAAAGTTTTGAGGTTGTTCTTAACGCTTGAAACGAAACATAGTACTCATTGCTCATTATTCATTACTCATAACTCATAATTATCGCTTATGTCAGAAAAACAGAGAATTTCAGATATTTCATGGAAAAAATGGGGACCCTATGTCAGTAACCGTGAATGGGGACTTGTTCGTGAAGATTATAGTGAAAATGGAGATGCCTGGAATTATACAGGTCATGATACGGCAGAAGCCAAAACTTACCGCTGGGGCGAGGAAGGAATCTGCGGAATCTGTGATGATCTCCAGAAGCTGATATTTTCTGTGGGATTCTGGAACAAAAAGGATAAAATGGTCAAAGAACGGTTCTTTGGACTGACGAACGGGCAGGGAAATCATGGTGAAGATGTAAAAGAATACTTTTATTACATAGATTCTACCCCTACGCATTCCTATATGAAAATGCTGTATAAGTATCCTCAAAATGCTTTCCCCTATGAAGATCTGGTAAAAACAAATGGAACAAGAGGAAAAGAAGAACCGGAATATGAATTGATTGATACAGGGATTTTTGATCACAACGAATATTTTGACATCTTTATTGAATATGCAAAGGAAAGCCAGAATGATATTCTGGTCAGAATAACAATTGTCAATAAATCTGGAAAAGAAGCTCCTCTTTTACTATTGCCGACAATTTGGTTCAGAAATACATGGAATTGGGGATATGATGACTACAAGCCTCAGTTGTCTGCTGAAGATTCTGATCATATTAATGTCAGCCATAAGGATATTGAGATAAAAAATGTATATGCAAAACAATCTTTAAAGACCCTGTTTTGTAACAATGAAACCAATAATGAAAGGCTTTACCAGTCTTCCAATGAATCCAAATACTGTAAAGACGGGATTAATAATTTTGTGATGACAGGAAATTCCCAGTCGGTCAATCCTCAGAATACCGGAACAAAAGCTTCTTTTTTTATTGACGAGGATTTTCAGGGGGGAGAAACTAAAATATTTGAATTCAGACTTACAGATAAGGATATAAGAGAACCCTTTAAAGACTTCGATACTCTTTTTGAACAAAGACAGAAAGAAGCAGATGAATTTTATGCAGAGATCCAGAAAGGTATTTCTTCCGAAGATGAAAAACTGGTACAAAGACAGGCTTTTGCAGGAATGTTGTGGAACAAAATGTTTTACCACTATAATGTTGAAAAATGGCTGAAAGGAGATCCTGCCGAAATGCCTCCTCCAAAGTCCAGAGAGAAAATAAGAAACTACGACTGGAAGCATCTTAATAATGAACATATTATTTCCATGCCTGATAAATGGGAATATCCGTGGTATGCCACCTGGGATCTGGCCTTTCATACCATCAGTTTTTCACTGATAGATGCGGATTTTGCAAAACATCAGCTTAAACTTTTCCTGTTTGAATGGTATATGCATCCTAACGGGCAGCTTCCTGCTTACGAGTGGAATTTCAGTGATGTGAATCCTCCGGTACATGCATGGGCCGTATTCAGAGTATTCAAAATTGATGAATACTTAAAAGACAAACCTGATCTGGAATTTTTGGAAAGTGCTTTCCAGAAGCTGTTGATGAATTTCACCTGGTGGGTTAACAAAAAAGACCTTAATGGGAACAATATCTTTGAAGGCGGCTTTTTAGGGCTTGATAATATTGGTGTTTTTGACCGGAATACTGTGTTACCTAACGGAGAACAGTTGGAGCAGTCGGATGGTACGAGCTGGATGGCTATGTTTGCCCTGAATATGATGAGAATTGCTTTGGAGCTGGCTCTCTATAACAATGTGTATGAGGAAATGGCGATGAAGTTTTTCGAACACTTTCTGGCTATTGCCCACTCACTGGACAATATGGGTGATGAAAATTTCAGCCTTTGGGATGAACAGGATGAGTTTTTTTACGATGCCATAGCTTCCAATGACGGAACACATATGTACCTGAAGTTAAGAACCATTGTTGGATTGATCCCAATGTTTGCCGTTGAGGTCATCGATGATGAAATGATTGAAAACCTTCCCAATTTCAAGAAAAGAATGAAATGGGTACTGGATAATAAACCGGAACTTGCCTCTTTGGTTTCAAGATGGGAAGTGAAAGGGCAGGATTCCAAACACCTTTTATCTTTACTTCGGGGACACCGTTTGAAAAGACTGCTAAGCCGGATGTTGAATCCGGATGAGTTTTTAAGCGATTATGGGGTGAGAGCTTTATCCAAGGAATATGAAAACAATCCTTATACATTACTGCTGAATGACACGAATTATAGTGTGAAATATACGCCTGCAGAAAGTGATAGCGGACTTTTTGGAGGGAACAGCAACTGGCGCGGTCCGGTATGGTTTCCTATCAATTTTCTTATTATTGATAGTCTTCAGCGTTTTTTCTTTTACTATAGCCCTGATTTTTTAGTGGAATATCCTACGGGAAGCGGGAACTATTCAAACCTGGATCAGATTGCAGATGCTTTAAACAAGAGGCTTGCCAAGATATTTTTGAAAGATGAAAATGGAAAAAGACCGATTCATGGCCAGTATGAAAGATTTCAGACTGATCCGGATTTCAAAGATTATATCCTGTTCTATGAATATTTTCACGGTGATAACGGTCGTGGAGTAGGAGCTTCCCATCAGACAGGATGGACGGGACTTATTGCCAAAATTCTACAACCCCGGTTTTCCAAAAAAGAAATGGCAGAATCCGAAACCGAAATGCCGGATGATGTTGAAAAAACAAAAGAGAAGTAAGAAGACAAATTGGGCTTATTCAAATATCTGTTGTATCACCTCCAGTGAGGCCGGAGTTTTGAAATCAGTAATATGATAATGATAGTATACCAAAAGACTGTCAAGGAAATCTTTTCTTAAAGACGAATGGATTTTTGTGGAGTAAAAATCTTCTGCACAAAGGGCTTTTTTCCACAGCGTGGAAATTTCCTCATTGAAAAGCTGATGACATATGCCCGGGGAAAAAGTTCCGGTTTCAGGATCTAAAAACCTGCCTTCACTCAGCAAAGGAGCAACGCCCTGTATTTTTAAAAAAGCCAGCAAAAACAGTAGGTGTGCCTGATAATTTTTATGAGTCAGTTCACTGATAAAATGATTGATCCCGGAATAGATCGGAATATTTTTATTCTCATATTTCAGAATGTGACTCAGAAAATCTGAGATAAAGAAAATCACAGTATTGACCCTTATATCGGTGTAGATATCATTGTTTTTTACCAGTTCAAACTTTGAAACAGATGGTATACCGTTACCTCTGGATGGATTTACGGAAAAATTAAGCTGGCTCAATGGCTGAAGCAGGGCTTTCTTTTTATTCTTTTTGGAATAAATTCCTTTCAGAAAATAGCTTTGAAAACCCTCTTCTTCTGTAAAACAATGCAATACAGCATCATTTTCCCCATATTTTATAAACGAAAGTAAAAAACCGTTTTGTGAATTCATTAATTAACCACTCCTATTTTGGCGGTAGCTTTATCAGACCCGTCTTCATTCGTCATCAGGACAAAATAAATCCCTGATGCTACTCTTGTTCCTTTCTGGTTATTAAGATCCCATTCATAATAACCTCCTCTTGCTACTGCAGAGTGAACTACATTTCCTGCAGCATCCACAATTCTTATATTGGTTTTTTCTGCTAGACCTTTAATCGTAACTTTTCCTTTGAAATTAGAATAAACAACAGGATTAGGATACACCATAACATCCCCGAAATTAGAGGTCACATCTGCAACATCTCCCTGATAGGTTACAATCCCATTATAGGTTACAAAATATACTTTACCTGTTTTTTTATCAACTTTTATATCGGTAACACTATTCGTAGGAAGAGGTGAATTTTCCTTTGTAAAATGCTTTATGGTTCTCTGACCATCGGCAGAAAGGTAATAAACTCCACCGCCGTCAACAGATACCCATTTGTAATCACCGGCATCTACTGCAATCTGCAGAATTGCTGATTCTCTGAAAAGTTCTTCACCTAAACCATTCTGCTCTATAACTATAGGTTCTACTTCAGGCTGAGAACTCTTTATTTCAGTTGCTGCGTTGCGCATGATTCTTAAACCTCCATCCGTACCGATCCAGGCATCACCGGATTTATCAAATGCAACGGATAATATACCTCCTGAACTATTAAATCCGTTAGAACTTCCTAGGATATAATCAGTGTCATCGGAAAGATTAGTTGCACTTTTATAGTCATATACCCAAAAATTATTAGATCTTGGGAGTGGTGTCCAAAGCATATTTTCATGGAAAACAGGTTTCTGTATCCCGTCACTGGCAAGAACTATTTTCTTGATGAGAAAATCATCGCTTGTTTTATCGTAGATTCCCATAGAAGGGTTTCCATCGTTGAATCCAAAAGAAACAAACAGATTATTCTGAGGATCTACAGCAAAACCTACAGGACGTCTGTAATAAGGTTGTGCTCCAAGATCATAATATTTTACCAGCTCAAAATCTTTGCTTGTGGCATTATATTTCATTCTATATACTCCGTTAGCACGCATTGTATAATTGGTGAAAAGTACCTCATTGCCATTGTAAGGACTAATAATAGCATCCAGTACATTAACGAACTCTGGAGGATTTTTAACAAAGAATGAAGGATAAATCCATTCTGTACCATTGAAATAATAAAAACCAGGACTTGGTAGTTGTGCAGGAATAGCCGGGTGGTTATAATTATTTGCTCTGGCTCCAGAAGAAACCAAAAGCTGGCTATTATCAAAAAGATTGATATTATAGGCAAAATTGAAGAAAGGACCTGAGGGTTTAAAAGTATTGTTACTTTCATCCTTTATCCCTGACAATACTGTTCCTCCTAAAATTTTTCCACCGGCTGTTAGTGCAGTATTACATTCTTCACCAAGGCTTACCGCATTTTGTGATACTCCATTGATGCCGTAAGTGTACACTCTGTTATCTGTAACGACGATACTATTGGAGGTAATGACAACATCCCGGATTTTTTCGAAAGTTGTAGGAAGTTGTGTTGGAGTACCGTTATTATAAATATAGGCTGCTGTATTCGTTGAGAAAACCAGTTCTGATTCTGAATCTATATGTTTAAAAGCTCCGGGAGCTTCCGTTGTCCAGGTAGAATATACCGGAAACGTAGTATTCATTTGATGGCTTTTCAATCCTGTGTCAGTTACAGAATATACTTTATTCCCGAATATTGTGGCTTCATTACTGGCCTGGTAAACCCCGCCAGACAGGAAAAATGCTGAATCACCAAATTCTTTATTCTGCAGGTTAAATATGGATAGCCCATACCCGACAGAAATTACCGCCTGATCTCCGGTTATGGAAATATGGTTGATTTTTTTATTCCCATTATATCCTGTCGCAATAGGAATATCAACAATATATTTGATCTCTTGTGGCGTGATCACATCCATAGATCCGTTTTCATAACCGATAAGCCCGGTTTTAGTTTGTGGATTATAATCAAAGGCTGTGATTCCGATATTGTGCAGACCATTGGCCTTGGATAACTTCGTAATTTCTCCTGTTGATATGGTATAATAGAATATTCCGTTTTCTGTGGCCGCAATGATTTTTCCATTGTCTTCTTTCATTGCTAAGATCTTGTTGTAAGAAAACAGATCAGCCCATTTTTTGGATGAAATAACCTGAGCTTTTATCAGCTGCAGGGATGCTAAAATACCAAGAGAAATTATAGAGAGTTTTTTCATATTATGCGGTTATGCTGCTATCTATTACCTGATTGTTCCAGGAAATATGCTGTACGTTTTTGTTTGTATCAAAATAAAAATCTATTCTGCCCAAAAGAAGTCCTGCCCATCCAACCTGGTTGACAAGAACATTTTTGCCTTGTCTGTTGGTAAAAGATTGAGGTTCTGGTAAGAATGTATGAGTATGGCCCCCTAAGATAATATCAATATTTTCTGTATTGGCGGCTAAAATTTTATCGCTTATTTTATTAGGTTCATCTCTGTAGTCGTAGCCGATATGGGAAAGGCAAATTACCAGATCACATTTCTGATCTTTTTTCAGGAAATCTGAATAATGCTGTGCTACATCAATAGGATTGGAATACACGGTTTCTCCATACTGTTTTTTGCCTACAAGACCATCCAGCTGGATTCCCACTCCGAAAATTCCTACTTTGATTCCATTCTTGTTGAAGATCTGATAAGGGGAAGTTTTCCCATCAAGAACGGTATTTTTAAAATCATAATTGGAACAGATAAAAGGAAACTTCGCATTAGGAAGCACTTTTAAAAATCCATCAAGACCATTGTCGAAATCATGATTTCCCATGGTAGAGGCATCATATTTCATCATGGACATTAATTTGAACTCCAGTTCTCCTCCGAAAAAATTAAAATAAGGAGTTCCCTGGAAAATATCTCCCGAATCAAGAAGAAGAACATTATTTTCCTGATTTCTGATTTGTTGAATTAAATTCGCTCTTCTTGCAAAACCTCCCTGATTGGGATTTTTTGTATAGCTTGCGTCAAAAGGCTCTATTCTGCTATGTTGGTCATTGGTATGAAGAATGGTCAGTTTATTTGCTGATTTTACATTGAGGATTTTTAATTCTTCCGCCATCATCATGTTGGGAGCTAAAGCCATTGCTAAAGATCCGCCGCCTATTGCTTTTAAAAAACTTTTTCTATCCATTATTTCTTCCCGATAAAATTTAAACGAACCTCCGAATTTGCCACAACTTCAGGGGATTTCTTAAAATAATCGATAAATAAATCTCTCATTTTAATCCCTGTTGCAATGGATTCTCCTTTTGCAAAGAATTTCATATTGTCTCCTCCCAGCGCAAGATAGTCTGAAGTGGCAATATAATAATCTTTTGCCGGATCTACTGCTTTTCCGTTGATTAAGGTTTTGATTACCTGTCCGTTATTTGTTTCAATGTATAAATGAGAAACAGGATTGTTGACCTGCGTTTTTGCATAATACTCAAAAAGACCCGGTAAATCTGCTCCTTTCATTTTTACAATGACCACCTCATTTTCGAAAGGCATTACTTCAAATACATTTTTAAGTAAAATATCTCCTTTTCCAATAGTGGTACGGATTCCTCCGATATTGATCAGCGCAGCATCTACGTTTTGCTTAAGATGAGTTTTAATCCATTCATTACCTCCTTCAAACGTATAGTCAGCTAAAAGATTTCCCAGATTGCTGTTATCACCCTGCTTGGTAAGATCCACATTCGTGTGTGAAATCTTCTGGTTCATTTCTTTGTCCAGTTTCTGCTTATAGGGCTCAATAAATTTTACAAACTCCTCATCATTCTTTAGCTCATTATTAATAGAAATATTTTTCTGGGTCTTTACATTTACAAGCATCGGCGCAGAAGCCGTTTTGCATGCTGTAAGGGACGCCAGAGCAATTCCTAGTAACAAGAATTTATTTTTCATAATCTCTTTTAGTATATGCAAATATAACTATATGTATAATAAAACATTATTATTTATTACAAATTCTTACTGTAAATTATTAAATTTGGCAAAAATAATTCTAACAGATGAGCATTTTAAAAGGAGTAGGTGTTGCATTGGTAACACCCTTTAATGAAGATTTATCCGTTGACTTCGATAGTTTAACAAAACTTGTGGAGTACAATATCGACAACGGGACCAATTATTTGGTTGTATTGGGAACAACGGCAGAAGCCGCAACGCTTTCTGCTGAGGAGAAGAAACAGGTAATTGAGCATATCATTAAGGTAAATAATAAACGTCTTCCTTTAGTGTTGGGAATTGGCGGTAACGATACTCTTGATGTCAAGAAACAGATTGAAGAAGCAGACCTTTCTGCATTTGAAGCAGTACTTTCTGTGTCTCCATACTATAATAAACCTAATCAGGAAGGTCTTTATCAGCATTATAAAGCGTTAGCTTCCACAGGAAAAAATATTATCATCTATAATGTTCCTTCAAGAACCGGGCAGAATGTAGAAGCAGATACTACGATTCGTCTTGCAAAAGAATTCCCTAATTTGTTTTTGATTAAGGAAGCTGCACCCAATATTTTACAGTACTTTGATATTCTGAGAAAGAAACCTGAAGGTTTTTCTTTAGTTTCCGGAGATGATGAATATACATTACCTGTAACATTAGCGGGAGGTGATGGTGTAATTTCCGTAATCGGGCAGGCGTATCCTAAAGAATTTTCTACTATGGTACAGCTGGCTTTCGAAGGAAAGGTAAAAGAAGCTTATGAAATCCACAACAAGCTGGTAGATATTACCCGTCTGATTTTTGCAGAAGGAAACCCTTGCGGTATTAAAGTAATATTGACAGAAAAAGGGATTATTAAGAATTATCTGAGACTTCCTTTGGTAAAGGCTTCAGAAGGTCTTCATGCAAAAATTAAGGCTGAAATGGCAAACCTTTAATAATGAACTGACAGGATGAATTTTAATCATGTTTTAAGACTCATCAGTCATCATTGAACAATATAAAGAGTGAAAAGTTTAGGCTTTTCACTTTTTTAATCATCATACTATAACAAATCATGAAATTAAAACAGGCAACAGCTGCAGACATCCCGTTAATTCAGGATCTTGCGCGAAGATCATGGGAAAATGCTTACGCAGATATTCTTTCGAAGGAACAGATGGAATTCATGCTTTCTGGAATGTATTCTGAAACTGAAATTCTCAATCATTTCCAAAATCCGCATTATCATTATTATCTTATTCAGGATGAAGATAATGATTCCTATGAAGGCTTTATCGGATACGAACATCATTATGAAGAAAAAACCACCAAGCTGCATCGCATTTATCTGGTTCCGGAGAGCAAAGGAAAAGGGTTCGGAAAAGAAGCCCTTCGGTTTCTCAATGAGAAGGTTTATGAAAACGAAAACGATAGAATTATTTTAAATGTCAATAAATACAATTCTGCCAGAAACTTCTATGAATCCCAGGGATACAGGGTTTACGATGAAGGTGTTTTTGACATTGGGAACGGTTTTGTAATGGATGATTTTCTAATGGAATTTCTAATTCACAGATAAATGACTTAAAATTTTGTAACTTTATCCTGTAATTCTATAACAAGTGACTTCTTTTTTTAATTCATCTTTGCTTCAGAACCAAATCACTTATTACAATACATTCATATGCTTGGTTTTGAGCTGAATCAGCTTTTTATCAGTATATTTTTTTCATCCTTAGTGTTTAAATTCCTGTATTCAATAATACAGGAGTTTTTTCGTATATATCGCAAAAATAAAAAAAATAAAGCTATTTCACTTTTAAATGAAATAAATTATTATATTTACTAAATAAAACTGGCTTTATATATACTAGGATGAAAATGTATGTTAAATTTGATTTCAATGCCCTCTGCAAAAAGGTATTGGACGAGAAACTAAAAGAACACGGGCTGAAGTACAGGTTACTGAACTTCGGTGAAGTAGAATTCTATGAGCCCCTTACCCAAGAACAGCACAATCTTTTTAAGAAAAATCTTGAAGATTATGGTATCGAGATCATAGAAAGCCAAAAAACCGCTTTGGTACAGAAAATAAAAGATGCTATTGTAGAACTTGTCTTTTCTGATGAGATTATTCCCGTAAAAGCATCGATCTATATTTCTGAGAAACTGAATCACAGCTACGGATATCTTTCCAATCTATTTTCAGAAGTGGCTTACACGTCTATAGAGAACTTTATCATTCTGCAAAAGATAGAGCATGCAAAAGCTTTGATCATAAGAAACAAGCAAAGCCTTACAGAAATTGCCCACAAGCTGAATTACTCCAGTGTGGCGCATTTGAGTACCCAGTTTAAAAATACAACAGGAATCACTCCATCCCAGTTTCAAAAGATTATTGGCAGACGAAGAAGAGTACAAAGCATGGTAATAAACCCTAAAATGCAGTATGAATAAAGAATTTCTGAACGTAATAGTAGCAGATAGCGATGACAATACATTGATTTTTTTTAAAAATATTCTAAAAGAGTTGAAAATCTCTATAAAAGTTCAATGTTTCAGTAACGGAAAAAACCTGATGGAATATCTCAATAATGAGGATGCTGTAGTTCCGGAAATTGTTTTTATCAACCACGCTATTCCTGGAAAGACAAGCATGGAGTGCCTGGAAGATATCACTTCAAATTCAAAATTCAAGAATATGGTGACGGCTATTTTTTCTGAACCGATTCCGGAAAATGAAATAGAAGATATTTTTGTAAAAGGAGCTCACATTTTTATGAAAAAACCTGATTGTTTTGATAAGCTTAAAAAGGTGCTTACGGAAGTTATTACCATCAATTGGCAGTATCACACTTCGGGATTGAATAAAGATAATTTAATCCTTAAAGTATGATGGATAAGGGATTTATTAATTTAGTGTTAAGAATTTTTGAATCATATTTACTGCATACTATTCACAAATAAGTGATAATTTTATAACGAATAATTAAAATAATATAAAAGGCATCTGAATTAATATACTGACATTTGTAAAAGTAAACTCAGACACAAATTTCATTATATAGTAGAAGATACAGATGAATGAAAGGTAATTGTTTCTAAAAATAAAGAATTATATAAATCACGATGTTAGTTAACAAAATGAATTATAATAATTTTCCAATTTTAAAGCACAGAAGATCTTTAAACAAAACGGTACAATCATGAAAACTCAATAAGTAGTTGGAGGTATTTTTATTCGTTTCATTCCCTCATCTCCACCGAAAAACAGTTAGTTTTTATAATAAGCAAGTTGGAAAAAAATAATTCATTTTGTTTTTTATAATTTATTTTAATAGTTAGGTCTTAGACTATTTATCTATTATATTGTTATATAAATATTTTTTCACACCACACCACATCACAAAATATTAAGCCTAACTATTAAAATAAATTTATTTTGAACAGACCAAAAGTAATTTCTTCTAAATAACAGTTTTATAAGGGGGCCGCAGGAAAATTTTCTGCGGTTTTTTTTATGAAATTTTACTCCACTTATTTTTCCCTTTGTAGTACCTGATATAATAGTTTTTAATAATCAGATTATCCTGTCTGGAAAGCATTGGATCCGCTTCCAGTATTCTTTCTACCGTATTTTTTGTAGTTTTAATGATTGCCGAATCATTAATAAGATCCAGTCTTTTAAAATCTACCACACCACTTTGCTGGGTACCCAGAATATCTCCCGGACCGCGAAGCTGCATATCCACTTCAGAAATTTTGAAACCATCATTGGTCTCAGTCATGGTCTTGATACGTGTTCTGCTTTCTTTGGATAATTTATCGGAAGTCATCAGGATACAGTAACTCTGTTCGGCACCTCTTCCCACACGTCCTCTGAGCTGGTGAAGCTGTGATAGCCCGAACCTTTCTGAACTTTCAATCACCATTACGGAAGCATTGGGAACATTTACCCCCACTTCAATTACTGTAGTTGCCACCATAATTTCTGCTTTACCTGAAGCAAAATAAGCCATTGCAGCATCTTTTTCGTCAGGTTTCATTTTTCCGTGAAGCATGGTTACATTGTATTCTGAGAAATATTCCATGACATGCTCCAGGCCTTCCATCAGGTTTTTATAATCTAAGGTTTCAGATTCCTCAATAAGAGGATATACGAAATAAACCTGTCTGCCTTTCTTAATTTCATCTTTGCAGAAATTATATACATACAATCTGTCTTTTTCACGTCTGTGAGCAGTAATGATAGGCTTTCTTCCTACAGGCATTTCATCAATAACGGAAACATCAAGATCAGAATAAAAACTCATAGCGAGAGTTCTGGGAATCGGTGTAGCGGTCATCACAAGAATGTGTGGCGGAATTTTATTTTTAGCCCAAAGTTTAGCCCGTTGAGCAACGCCGAATCTATGTTGCTCATCAATGATGGCTAATCCCAGGTTTTTAAATTTAACCTTGTCTTCTAAAACCGCATGAGTTCCTACCAAAATAGAAAGCGTACCATTTTCCAGCTCTTCATGGATAATTCTTCTTTCTGCTGCTTTAGTTGAACCTGTCAGGAGACGGATATTGATTCCTGTTTTTTCTAAAAGTTCTTTGATCCCATTATAATGCTGCTGGGCGAGAATTTCCGTAGGTGCCATCAAACAGCTCTGAAAACCATTATCCATAGCGATAAGCATGGTAAGAAGAGCTACCATTGTTTTTCCTGATCCTACATCACCTTGTAAAAGCCTGTTCATCTGAATAGGCCTCTTCATATCCACTCTGATTTCCTTTAAGACTCTTTTCTGTGCATTGGTAAGTTCAAAAGGAAGGTGGTTTTCATAAAAATCATTGAAATGATCCCCGATAATTGGAAAAGGATTACCGTGAGACTGCGTTTTATGATGTAATTTCTTTAAACCATATCCTAACTGAAAGAAGAATGATTCTTCAAATTTCAACCTATAGTCCGCTTTATCAAAATGTTCCTGATCTTTTGGAAAATGAACATTCAGAAAAGCATGTTGTCTGGACATGAATTTAAAGGTTTTCATCAGATACTCCGGAAAATTCTCTTCAATAAGATTCGGAATCTCTTTGCAGATATTTCTTAATGCATTCTGAAAAAATCGTTGATTTAAACCTCTTTTAGTCAATTTTTCAGAACTTGGATAAATCGGTTTAAGGCGGGTTTCACCTTCTTTTTTTTCTTCCGCTTCTATTTCCGGATGAGGCATAGAAAATTGTCGGTTGAAAACATTGATCTTTCCAAAAATATAAACCTCTTTGTTGATAGGAAGCTGTTCTTTCAGCCATTTGGAATACTGAAACCACACCAGATCCATACTGCCGGTATCGTCATTGAATTTTGCAGATAACCTCTTGGTTTTCCCCGTTTGGATTTCCTGTACCTGAGTAATTTTTCCTCTCAGCTGGATTTCCTGACTACTTTCTTCCTGAAGCTGAGATATTTTATAAATTTTGCTTTTATCCAGATAACGGATAGGGTAGAAGTTCAACAGGTCTTCAACAGTTGATAATCCCAACACACTTTTGATGAGTTTGGCTCTTTCCGGACCTATTCCTTTTACGTATTCTATGGAAGTTTCTAAAGTCATTTTTGATTTGATATCTGGTTTCAATATCTCCAGATCTGTATGAAAAAACAAAGGTTCGAATTTCGGTAAAATAAAAAAGACTTCCAAAAAAATTGGAAGTCTGTATAGTGAATTTTTAGAATTGAACCCGAAAATTGGGGTTTTGAAGTTCTAAATTACTCTTTGATTTTAGATTTGAACTTTTTTTGGTAGTCTTCCCACTGTTCTCTGGTTTTAATCTTTTTGAACAAATCTTTTGAGATCAGTTCCAGATAAGGTTCCAGTTCTTTAGCGGATAATTCTCCCTGAAGAATGGTAATAGGATCTCCGTGCTCATCCAGAAATACCGTACTCGGAACAGCTCCTACATTCATATATTGTGTAAACTCGTGCAGGGAATTCTTTCCTTTTTTGTGCTCACTGTTCGGATTGGAAAATGTTCTTCCAAAGATTTCAATGCTCTTTTTTTCTTCTGCATTAAACTTTACCGGATAGTAATTCTCATTGAGAATCTGAGCAATCACAGGATGTCCATATGTTTTTTTATCCATGATTTTGCATGGGCCACACCAGTCTGCATAAAAATCAATAAGTATTTTCTTGGGATTTTCTTTTTGGGCTTTTAAGGCTTCTTCAATAGTCATCCACTTTACCTGAGCAAAACTGAAATTTAATAAAAGTAAGAGGATTATGCTTAAAATTTTCTTCATATTGTGATATTTAGGTAAAAATAAGCATAATTACTTATTTTTTATTTTACATCTTGCATTAATTTTTTCACGTACGGAGATATCAAAATTAATACCACTCCGGCAATTATCGCATATAATCCCAATTGTTTATATCCATCAGTATAAGTGATCAAAGCATCATAGTTGGTAGAACCTTCTTTTGAAGTGGCAAGACTGGCTCCGATAATCCCCGCAACATACTGTCCGTAAGCTGAAGCAAGAAACCACATTCCCATCATCATTCCCTGAAGATTCTTGGTAGAAAGCTTTGTCATGATGGATAATCCGATAGGAGAGAGGCATAGTTCCCCGAGAGTAATGATTAACAGGGCTAGAGTGAAGAAATTCAATGAAGTAATTCCCTGAAGGTCTGCAAATAAACGGGTGGCAAATAAAACATAATATCCTAATCCCAGGAAAATGAATCCTAATCCGAATTTGATAAGGGTGTTGGGTTCAATTTTTCTTTTATTCAACCAGATCCAAAGAAGTCCGATTATTGGGGCAAGGAATATAATGAAGAAAGCTCCACCTGAGTTATTCACACCATTTGGGTCTAATCCGAAAAGATCTTTGTTCAGGTTCTTAGCCGCAAAAATACTTAAAGAACCTCCACTTTGTTCATAAATTCCCCAGAATATGATGGAGAATATAATGAAGACCAATGCTGCCCAAAGTTTTTTACGCTCGGAAGCTGTTACTTTAGACATTTCATAGAATAAATAGATTAAAGTCAATGGCCCGATTGTCCACATGAAATAATCCGTATACTCTGTTTTGGCAACCATGGTCATAATGATGGGTACAAAAACCAATGACAAAACGTATACTCCATATTCTTTCCATTTTGGTATGGGAGCTGTTTTTTCTTCTGCTAAAGGATGCCCCGGCTGTAGACCAATAGTTCCCAATGTTCTTTGGGTGAATACAAAGTTAATCAAGCTTATTACCATTACTATTGAAGCTAATCCAAAAGCAATATGCCATCTCATCTCTTCTGGAATAATATTACTTAGAAATTCTCCTTTTCCAATAGCAATACATAAATAACCTCCCAGCAAAGCGCCTAGGTTAATACCTGCATAGAAAAGTGAAAATCCGGCATCGGCTCTTGAGTCATTAGGTTTATAAAGCTGTCCTACCATAGATGAAATGTTAGGTTTGAAGAAACCTGTACCGACTACGGTGAATGCTATTCCCAAGAAAAAGAATTTGTGCGGATCAGTAGCAAGGATTAAACTTCCTACGATCATCAGGAGACCACCCCAGAACAGGGATTTTCGGAATCCTAAAATTTTATCGGCAAAAAGACCGCCTACAAAAGTAAAGGCATATACAAAGGCCTGAGTGGCACCGTATTGAAGGTTGGCTTCTTTTTCATGGAAATTAAGTTGGGAGATCATAAAGAAAACCAACATTCCACGCATTCCGTAGAAACAGAAGCGTTCCCACATTTCAGAGAAAAACAGGCTCCAGATTTGTCTGGGATACTTTCCTTTGAAATTTTGTATTTCATCTAAAGTTAAGCTCATAATGATATATGATTAAGTTCTAATTAAGGGTTTTTATCTTTCTGATCCAGTTCAAAACGGATTCTGTCCTGATCAATAATTTGTTTTAATTCTTCTTCTTTTGGGAGGTACAACAGGTATTTGCTGGCAAATAAATTGTTTTTATCATTCAAAATGGAATATTTTACAATAGTTTCATCCTTTTCTGAACATAATAAAATTCCGATGGTTGGGTTATCTCCTTCACCGCGTTTTAGATCATCATACATTCTTACATACATATCAATCTGCCCGATATCCTGATGAGAAAGTTCTTCGGTTTTTAAATCAATTATGACAAAGCATTTTAAGATGTAATTGTAGAAAACAAGATCAATGTAGAAGTCCGATGTATCTGTTGAGATATGTTGTTGCCTGGCTACAAAAGCGAACCCTTTCCCGAATTCCAATAAAAACTTCTGGATATGGTCAATAATGGCTGTTTCAATTTCTTTTTCAGAGAATTGTTCATCAGCTTTTAACCCAAGAAATTCAAAAATATAAGGATCTTTTAAAACACTGTGAATACTTTCCGAAGAAGACTTTTTATGTTCTAAAACTCTTTCGTAAGCTAGCGAATTGATTTGTCTTTTGAGATCTCTTACGTTCCAGTTATTTTGTACGGATTCATTTAGATAATAATGTCTTTTGTCTTTATTATCCTGACTTGAAATCAATCTGTAATGTGACCAGCTCAATTGTTGAGACAATGTGTCAACAATTGGAAATGCAGTGTAAAACTTTCGCATATTGGATAAGTTGGTATAATCAAACCCTTTTCCAAATTCTAAGGTAAGCTTCTGAGAAAGTTTTTTCAGCGTATATTTTCCATATTCTGCACGTTCTTTTCCCTGTTGTTCATCTTCAACAATAAGTTTTCCAATTTGCCAGTAGGTAAGCAGTAAAGTAGAATTCGCTATTCGAAAAACTTTTTCGCGCGACTGTCTAATGATTTCCTTTACGGATTGGAATAAAGAATCTTCGGAAATTTCCATCGTACGAAAATAAAAAAAACCTCTGACTTAGCAGAGGTTTTATTATACTTTGTTGATACAATTAGTTTACACCGTGCATCATTTTCTTTAAGATAGGTGAAATTAATCCTAAGATGACAGAAGCAATACCACAAAGAACTACGAATACCATGAAGAATTCAAATAAGTTGTGGATTTCAAATCCTACAAACGTAGGGTTGTGTAATGGAAGCTGAGCCTTATCAAAAGCCGCTACCTGATCAGCTGTCAGCGTTACTTTTTTATCTAAAACATCCTGTAGATTAACTCCTAATTCTTCAGCTTTTTTGAATTTATCACCTGTAGCAGGGATAAGTGCTCCCAATGAACCTGCTAATGCATAACCAGCAGCGTTAGAAATGAAGAAAACACCATATAATAATGAAGCAAATCTTTTCGGAGCAAGCTTACCAACTAGTGATAATCCGATTGGAGAAAGACAAAGCTCACCACAAGTCTGAATGAAATAAAGTAACATTAACCATTTGATTGCCAGTAAACCTGAGTTTCCAAGATCCTTTACATTGTGTGCAATGATGAAATAAGAAAGAGCGATCAATGCTAATCCCATTGCTTGTTTGAAAGGAGATACAGGCTCTTTTCCTTTTGCTCTTAGTTTATCCCAACATAAACTGAAAGGAACTGCTAAAAGAACTACGAAAATTCCGTTGAAGATCTGAACCATTGAAGGAGGCATATTCCATCCGAAAATGTTTCTGTCTGTTTGGTTGTCTGCAATAAATGTTAATGAAGATCCTGCCTGTTCAAATGCTGCCCAGAAGAAAATAATAAAGAATGATACGATATAGATTACCCAGATTCTTTGTCTTTCAATTTTATTTTCTGCAGAAGACATAATCAGGAAGGCAAGGGAAATACCTGCGGAATAGATAAAAGGATAAATAATTCCTTTGATCATTTGACCCATTTCCACTGAGTTAAACCCAAGTTCTCCTACAAGTAAATATCTAAATACAAAGAATAGAACAACAAATATAGCTACCGTAATTCCTAAGAATGTACCAGAAAATTTTGCTGTTTGCGTTTCTCCTTCTTCGAAATCTGCACTTGTATTATTTTTAGGTAATCCTCCGATAGGTCTTCCTTCCGGAGTTACTACATATTTGTTTTTAAGAATAAAGAAAGTTATCGTTCCAATTACCATTGCAATAGAAGCCGCTAAGAATCCCCATTTGAAAGCAAAAATATCTCTTACTCCAGTGGTAGCATCTTTTACGTCTCCTACGTACGGACAGATAAACTGACCTAAGAACGCCCCAATGTTAATCCCCATATAGAAAATGGTGAAAGCAGAATCCAGTTTAGATTTTTCCTGCTTTGGATAAAGGCTTCCTACCATTGAGGAAATATTCGGTTTGAAGAATCCATTACCGAAAATAATAACGAATAATGCCAGCCACATAATAAGTTTGGCACTTCCGATATCCGCGGAGAAAGTAGAGGCACTGATGAATAATAGGAACTGACCAATCGCCATTAATGATCCACCAATAATAATGGCATATCTGTTTCCGATATATTTATCAGCAATAAATCCTCCTAAAAGAGGGGTTAGATAACATAAAGCTAGAAATCCACCATAGATGATCGCTGCATCAGCTTCTTTTATTAATAAGGAATTTACCATGAAGAGCGTCAAAAGAGCTCTCATTCCATAAAAGTTGAAACGCTCCCACATTTCTGTTCCGAAAAGAACCCATAATCCTTTAGGATGCCTGGAATTCTTATTCTCTACAAATTCATCCGGCTTCGGACTCAATGCTTCAATATTATCCATTTCTATTGTTAATTTTTGTTAAGACTGACAAATATAGTTTATTTTGGGTTTTTGGCAAGGTTTTAATTTTATTTTTAAATAAAAAAGCTGCGGAAGGATTCCGCAGCTTACTTATCTTTATAATAATAAGGATTTTAATGCCCTTTTTCAGTCATAATCTTATTCAGTCTTTTTAACATAGAAAGACCTAAAAGTGTAGCAAATATTAACAAGGCAAAGTTAACAAGGAAATAATTCGTTTTGTTTTCATAATTATACCATGTACTTGCCAGGATACCTGAAAGTTTATTTCCCACAGAGTTAGCCAAGAAGAATCCTCCCATCATCAATGCAGTAATCCTTGCAGGAGAAAGTTTAGAGACAAAAGAAAGCCCCATTGGAGATAAACATAGTTCCCCAATTGTAATCACGCCATAACTGGCAACAAGCCATAATGGTGAAACTTTTACCGATCCGTTTTCTCCGGCCATCACTGCTAAAACCATTACCAAACAGGAAAGACCGGAAATAAATAATCCTAAAACAATCTTGGTAGGCGTTAAAGGTTCTTTTCCTTTTCGTCTCAATAATGCCCAGAATCCTACGATAACAGGAGTGAGTGCAATAACCCAGAATGGATTGATAGACTGGAATAATTCTGTATTGTATAAATATACTTTGTTTTCAGGGTTTTTCTCAAGGGCAGCACGCTGTTCCGGGGATATATTTTTAAAATAAACATCTTTTCCCATTTCCTTTTTAGTTTCCCCGTTGTCGTCTTTCTGAGAACGGAACTGGTTGTCATAAACAGGCGTTTCTTTGTCCTCATAACTTTTCCCTTCTACCATATAGATTCCTTCTAATGGCTTTTCAAGAGATGCAGGAACACTTCTGTCTGTATAATAATTCGCCCATCTTGTCAAAGCTGTTCCATTTTGTTTGAAAACAGCCCAGAAGAACATACTGATCAGAAATACAGAAAGCAAAGCCCCGATAGGTGCTTTTTCGTCCGGTTTAGCTTTAAAATAAAGAGATGCGTAGAAGTAGATTACAGGGACACATGCGAAAATAAAGGCATCTGTACTGTCGCTTCCAAAAATATTGTTAGGAATAAACCAACCTATTGCTCCGGCAACGATAGCAGGAACGAAAACTTTAAGCATAATTTCAGAAAGCTTCGTATCTCCTTCCTGTACAGGTTTCATCTGAGCAGCGTGGATATAATGCTTTCGTCCTATGGTGAAAATAACCATACCGATAAGCATTCCTACACCCGCAGTGATGAAAGCTTCACCCCAACCGAATTTATTACGCATAAAAGCGGCAATAATATTACAGATAAATGCTCCGATATTGATTCCCATATAGAAAATATTATATCCGGAGTCCTTGTTCGCTTTATAAGGTTCTTCAGAATAAAGGTTTCCTAATAGGGTTGAAATAGTGGGTTTAAAGAACCCGTTTCCTATTATAATTAACGCCAGAGAAGTATAAAATAAAGGTAAATCTTTAAAAACTCCCATTCCTATATATCCCGCAGCCATTAAAAAACCTCCAAGATAAATAGATTTAATATATCCTAATACCCTGTCTGCCAGGAATCCTCCAATGAATGGTGTCAGATAGGTTAAGGCAATATAAGTTCCGAAAATGTCATCAGCAGTTTTATCCGGAAGTCCAAGTCCGCCTTTCATACCCGTAGGCTCAATAACATATAGGACAAAGATTCCAAGAATCAGGTAATACCCGAAACGCTCCCACATTTCTGTAAAAAAGAGATAGGGCAGCCCTTTAGGATGTTTAGTCTTCATATTTTCAAATTTCAAATTTCCCAAAAATAGCTTTTTAATTTTAATTGATAAAATAAATAATACCTGCGTAATTGATTAATGAAATAAATATAAAATTTTAAGTGTAAAGAGTGATTTGTGTTACTGGATTTAACTTGTACACAGAGTATAAATAGTGTAAATAGTGGTTGTACAAGTAATATACATGTGTATTTCCTGTTTGAGTGATATTTGTTTTCTATTTTCGCCCATGTCAATAGTGACAAATAATATTAAAAAACATTTATTATGAAAAATTTAAAAAAGATTTCGAGAGAAAAATTAAAAAGTGTCCAAGGAGGTTTAAAAGATTTTTGTCAGCCGGGAGCTGGTGATGTATGTGCACAATATGGATTGGAATGTGGCTTTTGGTATACGGTACAAAATGGCCAGGTGGTTGAGTCCCATAATGCTTGTATGTAATGATGTTAACCTGAATAACAGGTTTTTAAAGAGATACAATGAGTATCTCTTTTTCTTTATTCTCTAATACTGAATACTACTTAAACTGTCATGAAAGCATTACTTTTTATCTTATTATTCATATCGAATATTTTGGCTGCACAGAATATTACTTTTATATATGAATTTATCTTTAGAACTGAAAAAAAAGATGTGAAACAAGAATATTATTATCTGGATGTTCTGGGTAAGCAATCTGTTTTTAGATCAGAAAAAGCACGTGAAGCAGACTCATTAATGCAAAAAAATGGTTATTGGCAGAGGCGTCAACCTATTTTTGAGAATATGTATTCATTCAAAAACTTAATCAGTAATACAGTTTATAAAAGTATTACACACCCCTCAATGTATGATTTATATTATATTAACATTGATGATAGACTACAATGGCAGATTCTGTCTGATACAATGAAAATTGGTGATGTGGAATGTCAGAAAGCTGTAACAAAGTATGGTGGACGCAAATGGATTGCCTGGTTTGATCGTGCAAGTCCACTACAGGATGGACCTTATATATTTTATGGACTTCCGGGTTTAATTATTAAACTTTCAGACGAACAGAAGGATTTTGATTTTAACCTTATTAAAATTAAAAAGTCTGATAAAAATAATATGTTCTATTTGCGAAAGGGAAAAGAAATAACCTGGGATGTTTATAAGAAATTACAAATTGACTATTACAATGATCCATTAGCTGAAATAAAAATCAGAAATATTAAAACAAAGATTGGAGATGCTAATGGAAACTCCGTTAATCTAAGTTTTAAAGAAATTACAACAAGTATTCAGAATCAGATAAAAGGGGGTGACAATCCTATAGAATTGGATAAAGCGGTAAAATATCCTTAACTAATTAATTATGACTTATCCTTTTAATTAACATCTTTATCAATGACACGGAATACCCGGTTCAGTATGAGAGAGCAGATCTGGAGTTCTTTATCCCGGAATTATTATCTGAAAATTAAATTATTATGAAAAGCTTATTATTTATATTGCTGGGAACATGTATGATGTTGGCTCAGAACAACAGATTCATCTATGAGGTGAAATACAAGAAAGATTCAACCTTACAAGATATTACGAGGGAAAATTATTATCTGGATGTTACAAAGGAGGATATAGCCTATTATAACAGACTGAATTATATTAGTGATTCATTGTTTATTGCTACCGGGCAATATGCATTTAAAGGCAACAGGCTGACTTCATTTCTCATCAAAAAGAACAATAACAATACCTATCAGAACTATGAATATATCGGGGATGTGAATTTTTATAAAATGTCTGAGGAAACTAAGCAACAGTGGACTATTACAGACAGTATAAAGATATCTGATAACCTTTCGCTTCAAAAGGCGATCACCAAATTTGGAGGAAGAAACTGGATCGCATGGTTTACTAAAGATATCCCAATTCCCTATGGACCTTATAAGTTTAACGGATTACCGGGATTGATTATGGAATTATATGATACAAAAAAGAATTATTATTTTAATGTGATTAAGAGTGAAAAGATTGCGGATGATTATAAACGTAATTCATTAAATGCCTCTATATCCAGAGCAATTCCTGTTACCCAGAAAGATTTAAATAAATTAAGGTTGGACCTCTATTCCAATCCCTTTAAATACGCATTTAATGGAAATTTGACTATGCGTGAAGGGCAGAAATTGTTGTTGGAGGACGGGACAGTCTTGTCTAAAGAACAGCTAAAGCCAGCGGAAGCCAACGAAAGGAAAAAAATAAAGGCTTTTAATAATCCTATAGAGTTGGATAAGGCTGTAAAATATCCTTAATAAAAATCCCTTTCAAAATATTTTGAAAGGGATTTTTATTTCTGATTTGGAATTACACTTATAAATTATTCAGAATAAAATCTGTCATTTTCTGATACAACTGAGGCCTTGTCTGTCCACCATTAATTCCGTGGTTTTTATCTGGATAAGCCATGAAATCAAACTGTTTTTTGTTTTGAATCAAAGCTTCAGAAAACTGCATAGAGTTTTGGAAGTGAACATTATCATCAGCCGTTCCGTGAATTAATAAGAATTTTCCTTTCAATAGGTTTGCGTATTCTGTAGGAGAGTTTTTATCATAGCCATCAGGGTTTTCCTGAGGTGTTCTCATAAATCTTTCGGTGTATACAGAGTCATAATATCTCCAGTTGGTTACCGGAGCTACAGCGATTCCCACTTTGAAAACATCGGCACCTTTAGTCATGGCTAAACTGGTCATATAACCCCCAAAGCTCCATCCGAACATTCCGATTCTGGTTTTATCAACATAAGATTGGTTTCCGAACCACTTTGCTGCAGTGATCTGATCCTCAATCTCATATTTCCCTAAGTTCAT
This sequence comes from Chryseobacterium culicis, assembly GCF_002979755.1. Lineage (NCBI taxonomy): Bacteria > Pseudomonadati > Bacteroidota > Flavobacteriia > Flavobacteriales > Weeksellaceae > Chryseobacterium > Chryseobacterium culicis. The sequence continues at coordinate 207,491 of NZ_PCPP01000001.1, forward strand.
ATAGGTTACTTTCTTGTATTTAGCTCCTTTATATCCGGTTCCACGTCCGTCTACACAAGCTACAATATATCCTTTTTGTACAAGATGGTTGAACCACATTGCATTTCCGTTGTCCCATGAATTGGCAACCTGCTGAGATCCCGGTCCGGAATATTGGAACATAAATAAAGGATATTTCTTATTGGGATCAAAGTTTTTAGGCTTCATAATCCAGGCATTCATCTGATCGCCTACCGCATTTGGAATGGTGATGAATTCTTTTTCAACAAAATTATCAGTCTTTAGCTTCTGTAACTGATCGTTGTTGTTCTGAAGTTCTTTTACTGCTTTTCCGTTACCGTCTTTTAAAACATATGTATAAGGTTTTGCTGCTGTAGAAGAGGTTTCGATGAAATAATTATAATTCTTGCTGAAATTGGCAGAATTATTTCCTTCCGCATTGGAGATCAGCTGAGTTTTTCCGTTTTCGATATTTACTTTGGAAATCACTTTATTAATGCTCCCTTTTTCAGTGGTCTGAACGTAAATTTCTTTAGATTTAGGATTAAATCCATAATAATCGGTTACTTCCCAGTTTCCTTTTGTGATCTGCTTTTTTAGTTTACCATCCTTGTCATACCAGTAAAGGTGACGGTTTCCATCTCTTTCAGATGACCAAAGGAAAGAATCATCTTCAAGGAATTCAAGAGTTGGACTGTCTGTATCAATCCATTTCTCATCAGTTTCTGTGAATAGTTTCTGAACAGCTCCTGTTTTGGTATTTATTTTTAAAATATCTGAAGCATTCTGGATTCTTTCAGAAGTAATTAAAACAATTTCATCTGGTTTTGCGGTCTGGAATACATTCGGGATGTAATAATTTTTAAAAGAACCTAAGTTCAGCTGCATTGTTTTCCCATTGTCAAGACGATAAAGCTGTGCTGAAACCACTGAATTCTTTTCACCTGCTTTCGGGTATTTATAACGCATTTCAGCCGGATAAAGGGTTTTTCCATAGATGGGAATATAGATTTCCGGAACCTGGCTTTCATCAGATTTTACAAATACGATGGCATCAGAATTCTTTGTCCACTCATATTGTTTTGCATGTCCGAATTCTTCTTCATACACCCAATCTGCCAAACCATTCAGGATAGAGTTCTTCTTACCATCTGTAGTAATCTGTGTAATTTTTCCTGAACTAAGATCCTGATAGAAAAGATTATTGTCAACAATAAAAGCCACTTTCGTAGCGTCTGGCGAAAATGTAGGTTCCTGAACCGGTTTTCCTTCATTCAAGCTGATGGTTTTCCCGGATTTTAAATCTTTTACATCAAATTTTCCAAGAAAAGAATGTCTGTAAATAGGCTGGCTTCCAACCTGTAAAAGAATTTTAGATTCATCATCAGAAAAAATATAGCTTTCAAATCTTCCGTCCACAAGGTTTCCTTCTTTTTGAGAGGTTTTGTAAGAATATTTTGCAATTCCTGACGGTTCAATGACAAGATAGTTCTCTCCGTTTTTCATGGAAGTGATTCCTGCGATCCCTTTTCCACGGTAGTATCCTGAATATATTTTATCTAAAGTGATTTCCTGTGCTGATACATTTTGAAATACAGCAGCTACAGTAAGAGTTAAGAGTAGTTTTTTCATTTCTAGCATTAATGGATTTCAAAGATAATAATTTTATTAAAATGTGTAAAAAAGCTTTTCAAATAAGCTTTTTGGCAAAAAAATTGAATATCATTACTTATAATCAAATCAAATAATAATTATGGAAACGAATGCATACAACCAGAAACTGAACCGTTATGTATTAAACGACCAGATTGTTTATACCGGTTTTTCCAGCTTTACTGACGCTGAAGAATGTGCTCATAAAAAAGGCGGAACATTGGTGGAAGTGGTGTTTAGAGACGGAAATGATAATCCCGAAATTACAGATGAAGCGGGGTTGATAGAGAAAAAAATTCATTACTATGTGTATGCAGGCGATGAGTATAAATTTATCCATTCCTCAGATCCGGGATTCAGAAAATATGCGGATGAGCTGCAGAAAATAAAAGCAAGAAATGATAAAACCAGTCCGGATGAACGTTATTTTGCCAATTTTGAAATTGAAAATATAGAAGACCCGATTATTGTGATCAAGAATGATCATTTTGAATCGGTAACATCAAGAGAGCGTTCAAAATATTTGAAACATGCCTGCGTTTATGAATTAGGGGTATCCCTGCCAAAATCTTAAAAAAAATCTGATCATGAGCAAGACTAAATATTCAGAAAAAGCTCAGGACAAAGTAGGAAAAGTGATGCACGAATTCAAGGAAGGAAAACTGAAATCTTCTTCCGGAAAGAAAGTGACAAACAGAAAGCAAGCTATTGCTATAGGTATTTCCGAAGCAAGAGAAGAAGGTTTAAAGGTACCTTCAAAGAAAAAAAGTAAATAAACTTCAATAAAAATGCCCGGAAATTTTTCCGGGCATTTTTATTAAAAAGTGAAACTGCAAAATGGCAAATTCACCCTTTCATTATTTTATTTCGTTATAAAGCACTCTGTAATACTCATCAGCCATCCTGTCGCTGTTGAAATGATCTTTCACATCATTCATGGCATTGTACTGGATTTTTCTCCATTGATCCGGGTGATCATAATAGGTGGGAAGAATTTCGTTTTCAAGGATTTCATATAAGGTGTTCAAATCATAATTATCCTGTTCGTAGATGCTCATATTCTGATAATCTGCTTTTGGAACCACGAAAGAGTTTTCTCCATGCTTGGCAAATTCCGGAATCCAGCCGTCATCTGTGGATAAGTTGATTGAACCGTTCATAGCAGCCGTCATCCCTGAAGTTCCTGAAGCTTCCCTGGGAACTCTTGGGTTATTAAGCCATACATCAGAACCTTGTTTTAAAGATTTACTTAAAGACAGTTCATAGCCTGTAAGAACGGCAATGTTTTTATGATATTTACTTTCTTCAACCAGGGTATTGAAGGTAGAAATTGCGGAGTAATCCATTGGGTAAGGTTTTCCTGCCCAGATGATTTGTACCGGATATTTTGGATGGTTCAGAAGTCTGTAGAATCTTTCCTTGTCATGCAAAAGAAGCTCTGCTCTTTTATAACCGGCAAATCTTCTGGCCCAGACAATGGTAAAAACATTAGGATTAAATAAATTACCTGTTTGATCTGCAACAATACTGAACAGTTTTTTCTTTAGATACTTTTTACGGTAATCAAAAACAGTGGCATCATTCTCATCTTTTGCATTGTAAAGAGGTTTGTCTGCCCAGTATTTAAATTCCTGAGCGTTGGTAATTGATGTGATTTCGCAGATTCCCTGATATTTACTCCACATCGCTCTGGAAACTACACCGTGAAGCTGGGAAACTCCATTGGCGATTCTTGCCATTCTCAATGCACAAAGAGAATGATTAAAACGGTCATCATCAGAACCCTCAATCTTTTTTACCTCTTCCATGCTATAACCTGAAAAATAGGACATATCATAGCATAATCTGAAACTATGCTTTTCGTTGCCTGCTTCTTCCGGGGTATGCGTTGTAAAAACGAGTTTTTCTTTAACTTTATTAATATCTCCGTTGTATTTTTTTAGAAGATAGAATGCAGCGGGAAGTCCATGCGCTTCATTGAGGTGGTAAACCTCTCTTTCAATATTCATTTCGTCCAGTAACTTGGCACCTCCTTTTCCGAGTAAAATATATTGTGCGAGTTTTGTAGATTCATTGGCATCATACAACTTGTGACAGATTGTTTTGGAAACGTGATCATTTTCCGGAACGTCTGTGGAAAGAAAAAACATAGGTGCTGTATTGAAAATTTCAGGATCAAGGTACCATACCTTTACCCAAACCGGAGCACTGTGGATTTCGATTTGAAATTTTATTCCGGTGTCTTCAAGAAAACTGTACATTTTTCTTGTCCATACAGGTTGTAAAGTCTGATCGTGATTTCTTGCCTGGTCATAATAACCGAACTTCCATAGGATACCGATTCCAATAAGATCCTGCTTAAGATTATAAGCACTTCGCATGTGAGATCCTGCCAGAAAGCCCAGCCCTCCCGAATATATTTTCAGTACCTGCTCAAGAGCAAATTCCATTGAGAAATAGACGGCTTTTTTGGAGTATTGAGGATTGATATTGTAGGGTATTTTGAAATTCCTAAAATCCATAAATGTGCGTTTGTGTTAGAAAAGGCAAAGGTATACATTATGAAAATAAACTTTACATTAATTAATCGATAAATTAATTTAAAAACTAAATATCGGATTGTTTTTTTGCTTATCTTTAAGAGTGTAAATTTTTGATTATCAAAAACTTTTAATGATGAAAGCCCAGGGCTGCATGTGTTCTTTAATTAAATAAAAAAATCACACATGAAAAAGACGTTTTCTGAAGAAGATCTGATAAAGAATCTGAGTTTATATTACCTGAACCGGCATTTGAAAAAAAAGCCCATAGAGAAGTATCACCGTACCATAGACGAATCTCCGCTGCATGACCGTGAAAAGTACAGAAAGAAATCTGAGATCCTTCTTCTTAATTCTTTTATGCATCACTTCCCCGAAGTTAAATTTGAAAATCTTACCTGTGAGAGCCCAGACTTTATCGCAAAACTCAACGACAAAAAAATTGGAATAGAACTGACTGAAGTAATCAACCATCTGGAAATGAAGAAAGTGGAAAGTACTTTGAATAAAATGTTCCGTCAGGCAGAAATAATATTAGAACAGGAAGACACTACGAAATATCGTGGTGTTTATTTTTTAGAATTCCATCCGGAAACGAAATTTGATACCCTGGAAGTACAGCAGGAAAATATCATCAGCATTTATAAGACCATCAAAAAAAACAAACCCGTAGGTTGCATAAAAAGTGTAAGAAAATCTTTTCATCGCAGAAATGTATTTATCACCCACGAATACAGTATGAATCTGTTTGATGAACTCTGTTCGGAAAAAATTCTGGAACTCATTGAAAAGAAGAATGAAAAGTTTCCTTATTATGATACTTCTGTAGATGAATGCTGGTTAGTTATTGTTTCAGATATGAATTCTATTGCTTCAAGATATACTTTCATTCAGGATAAAGAACATTTGAAAGAAGTAAAAAGTCCTTTCCATAAAATATTTCATCTGGAAAATTTATGTGGGAATATTACAAGTATAAAATAAGATTTTTTGTGTTTGGTTATTTTGTGTATTAATTTGAGATAATGTGAATAATTGGAAATTATTTAGTGTTTTAATTTGTAATAGTTTAAAATTATTTAGATTTCATTGTTTTTAATTAAAATAAGATTATATTTGGTGTGCATTGAATATCAATACGATGTATAACTGATGTAACCATAAAAACATTAAATCTATGAGAAAACTTTTACTTTTCATACTTCTATGTCTCTCTCATACTTTCTATGCTCAGGCCGATTGTGCTACTGCACTTTCTGTTTGTGGAAACTCAAATATCACTTATAGTCCTACAGGATATGGTAATATAAAAGAATTGGTCAACTCAGGAAGCTGTATAGACTTTACTGGTGAGCACAACTCAATTTGGTATAAAATTACAATCGCCACAGGAGGAACTCTTACTTTTGATCTTGTTCCGAATAATCCGGATGCAGATTATGACTGGGCAATTTTTGGTCCTAATGTAACCTGCGGAAGTTTGGGGTCACCAATACGTTGTAATGCTGCAACGGTTATCGGGCCTGGTCCTGCTACAGGATTGAACATGACAAGTACGCTTTTAAGTGCTGCCGGAGGTTCTTTAACTCCGTATTGCAAATATCTTGATGTTTTACCAGGACAAACTTATTATTTGTTTATTGACAACTGGGTAAGCAGTACAAGTTCTACCACAGCTCCGTTTTCTTTGACATGGGGTGGAACTGCAACACTCGCTTCACCATTTACTGATCCGGCTATTCAGACCCAACCTTTTAATCCTCCCGGAATTCCGGCTGCAAATCCTGCAGATCCAAGAGAAGTGGTGATATGTTCTACAACAGCTTTATTTGATTTTTCTACATTATCCTCAGGAATTCTTAATGGAAATCAAAACTTTGGGGTAAGCTATCACCTGAGCCAGAATGATGCTTTAACAGGGAATAACCCTATTACAGCTCCTATCACAGTAAATACAACCACGGTCTATTATTACAGTATCAATTATACGGATCCTACCAATGCGACTAACCCTCTTAACAAATGCAAACAGGTCGGAACATTCAAATTCAAAGATGGATCTATTACCGCTAAAAATGCAACATTAACTCAGTGCAACAATAATAATGCGGGCACAGCTTTATTTGATTTAACCACCGCAGACGTTATTGGAAACCCGAATGTTACTAAAAAGTATTATCATACGATGGCGGATCTCAATGCCGGTGTCAATGAGATTACTAATCCCATGGCATTTGTATCTGCAGAAGGAATTATTTATGTGAAAGTTATCTCTGAGTTTGGATGTACTGCAGTAGCACAGATTACCTTGAAGTTTTATCCGGTTGTCGTTGTGAATGAGGCCACTTTGAGATCATGCTTCATCGAAGCCAGCCCATCCACAGCTTCTTTTAATCTGGTCAATGCTTCGGTAACAGGCCAGACCAATCCTACAAAAAAATATTATCCTTCACTGACTGATGCTGTTAGCCAGACCAATGAGATCCTGAATGCCAATAATTACATCGCTCCTAATGGATTTGTTTATGTGAGAGTCTCCAATTCCCAGGGATGTTATAATGTGGCTAAGGTTACTTTAATGGTTATTCCCCCTGTATATTCTGATAAACTTAAGGATGTGACTATTTGCGCAGAAGATCAGACCACTCTGGATGCAGGACCTGGATTTAAAAGTTACGAGTGGAGTACAGGAGCCACTACACAAACAATTAAAGCCGGAATAGGAACCTATTGGGTGAAACTTAAAACAGGAGAATGTGTTACAACACAAACGGTAAAAGTACTTCCTTCCGAACAGCCGGTTGTTTCCGGTATTGATATTTCGAATAATACAATCACAGTATCTGTAATAGGAGGAACTCCGGCTTATCAATATTCAATAGATAATATTATCTGGCAGGATTCCAATGTGTTCAATAATCTTTCAAGAGGAGATCATAAAGTCTATGTAAAAGATGCCTATGACTGTGATCCGATAGAGATAGGAATTGTAGTCCCTAATTTGGTTAATGTGATTACTCCGAATGCAGATGGAATAAATGATGTAATTGATTATTCTGCATTGGCCAACAAACAAAACCTGATCATGAATGTTTTTGACCGATATGGAAATAAAATATTCCAGGCAGACAGATCAAATGGCTATAAGTGGGACGGAATCCAGGGCGGAAGAAGAGTGCCTACCGGAACCTATTGGTATTCTATCACTTGGAATGAAAATGATAAAAAAAATACAGCAATTAAATTTACCGGTTGGGTATTGGTGAAAAACAGAGAATAACAATAAATTTTATACATAGATAAAACCACTTCATTTGAAGTGGTTTTTATTTTTGAAAGTTATTAAATTAGATAGCAAAATAGAAAAAATGAAAGACCTCTTTGTAAAACGTTTTGAATACTATAAATCTCTTGGGGATAAGACATTCGTTCAGTTGACAGATGAGCAGATGTTCTGGCAGTACAATGAAGAAAGTAATTCTATTGCCATCATCGTGAAACACCTTGCCGGAAATATGCTGTCAAGATGGACGAATTTCCTGACTGAAGACGGAGAAAAATCCTGGCGTAACCGCGATGGAGAATTTGTCAATACCTTTACCACTAAAGAACAGGTTCTGGATTTTTGGGAAGAGGGCTGGAAATGCTTTTTTGATGCTCTTGAGAAAATAAATGAGGATAATCTTTATGCAACAACCTATATCAGAGGAGAAGCACATCCGGTGATTGATGCTGTCCTTCGTCAATTAGCTCATTATCCTTACCATATCGGACAGATCGTTTATATTGCTAAAATGATAAAAAATGAAGACTGGAGCACACTGTCTATTGCCAGAAACAGGTCTCAAGAGTTTAATACAGAAATGAAAACCCAATTTTCAAATCAAGATCCCGAAGCCAATTCTTCCCCCGTCTGCTTTCAAAACAGCCCTGAAGTAAGGGATGAATATAAACAATAGATTGAATCAATCTTGGATTCTTATTAAAATTACTATCTTTGCACCCATAAAATTCAGGAGTAACAAATGTCTACTTTTCACAGAACTGCCGCGTTTCATACACTTGGCTGCAAATTAAACTTTGCAGAAACATCTACTATTGCCCGTCAATTAACAGATGCAGGTTATGATAAGGTAAGTTTTGATGAAAAAGCGAACGTATATGTTATCAATACATGTTCTGTGACTGAAAATGCTGACCGTGAATGTAAACTTCATGTGAAAAGAGCAATGAAAGCCAATCCGGAAGGACTGGTAGTTATTGTGGGATGCTATGCACAGCTAAAGCCTGAGGAAATTTCACAGATTGAAGGTGTTGACCTGGTTTTAGGAGCAAAAGAAAAATTCAATATTCTGAGCTACCTTGATGATTTGGAGAAATCTGAAAGCGAAGGGGTAGTGCATTCATGTGAAATTGAAGAAACCGATTTCTTTATCGGAAGCTATTCTATTGGAGACAGAACCAGAGCTTTCCTGAAAGTACAGGATGGCTGTGACTATAAATGTACCTACTGTACAATTCCGTTAGCCAGAGGAATTTCGCGTTCAGATACTATCGAAAACGTTCTCAAAAATGCTACAGAAATTGCGGCAAGAGATATTAAAGAAATTGTTCTTACAGGGGTGAATATCGGTGATTATGGTAAAGGAGAATTTGGAAACAAAAGACATGAACATACTTTCCTTGATCTTATTTCAGAACTGGATAAAGTAGATGGAATAGAAAGAATCCGTATATCCTCTATTGAGCCCAATCTTTTAAAAGATGAAAGTATAGAGCTGGTTTCTAAAAGTAAAAGTTTTGTTCCGCATTTTCATATCCCGTTACAATCCGGAAGCGATGATCTTTTGAAAAAGATGAAACGTCGTTACCTGACCAAACTTTACAACGACAGAGTCAATAAGATCCGCGAGGTTATGCCTGATGCGGCTATTGGTGTAGATGTTATTGTAGGATTTCCGGGAGAAACAGAAGAGAGATTCATAGAAACCTATAATTTCCTGAATGATCTTCCTATTACTTACCTGCACGTATTTACTTATTCTGAAAGAGAAAATACGGAAGCAGTTGCTATGGATGGAGTAGTTCCTGTAGCAGAAAGAAAAAAACGTAATAAAATGCTGAGAATTCTTTCTGAAAAGAAGAAAATGGCATTTTATCAGACACAACTTGGTAAAACGCTTCCTGTTCTTTGGGAGCACGAAAATAAAGACGGGAAAATGTTTGGCTTCACAGAAAATTATGTGAGAGTCCAGAAAGATTTTGATCCTGCATCCGTAAACCAAATCGAATTTCTAAATTTAGAAAAAATCCTGTCAGATGGCACGGTTTCTGTGCAATCTTCTTACCAAAGTTTTTTAGCAAAAGCATAGGCTCTTTGCAAAAATTCCACTAAATTTATTTTTAAACTTTTAAATACTACATTCATGAGAGATAAGTTTTTATCTTGGGGAATTGTATTAGTAGCTGCTACATGGATTATAGCACTGCTGATCAGAGCGCATTATTGGATACCTACGCTGTTATCCGCAATCTATGCATTGGGTGTTTACAATGCTTACCAATCGAAACATGCTATTTTGAGGAACTTTCCTGTATTGGGATACTTCAGGTATTTTTTCGAGAGTATTTCACCCGAAATGCAGCAATACTTTATTGAAAGGGAAACAGACGGGAAACCGTTTCCAAGAAATCAGCGTTCTGCAGTATACAGACGTGCAAAAAATTTAAGTGATACTGTGGCTTTTGGTACACAGCTGGAAGTAAATCACAGAAAATATGAAGGGATCAAGCATTCTATATATGCAAAATCACCATCAGAAGAGCTCCCAAGAGTATGGGTGGGAGGAGAACAGTGTACCCAGCCTTACCACGCTTCTTTATTCAATATCTCAGCAATGAGTTTCGGAGCATTAAGTGACAGAGCACAGATTTCCCTGAACAGAGGAGCAAAAAAAGGAAACTTCTATCATAATACCGGAGAAGGGGGGATTTCACCTTATCATATGGAAGGCGGAGATTTATGCTGGCAGATCGGAACAGGATATTTCGGATGTCGTGATGATGAAGGGAAATTCAATCCTGAATTATTCACAAAATATTCAACCCTTCCTAATGTGAAAATGATAGAAATCAAATTATCACAGGGAGCAAAACCAGGACATGGAGGAGTACTTCCAGGAGTGAAAAATACACCTGAAATTGCAGCAATCCGTCACGTAACACCAGGTATGACTGTTATTTCACCCCCCTCGCATACTTCTTTTTCCGATGCAGCAGGACTGTTGAGGTTTGTACAGCAATTAAGAGATCTTTCAGGCGGGAAACCTGTTGGTTTTAAATTGTGTATCGGAGATACCAGAGAATTTGAAGATATCTGTGTTCAGATGAATGTTCTGAAGATTTATCCGGACTTTATTACCATAGATGGGGCAGAAGGAGGAACGGGAGCTGCACCGCCGGAATTTTCAGATGGAGTAGGAATGCCGTTAGAGCCAGCTTTGATATTTGTCAACAGAACCCTTAATAATTATAACTTAAGAGATAAATTAAGAGTGATTGCCAGCGGTAAAGTTCTTACCAGTCTTGATATTCTGAGAGCAATTTCGATGGGGGCTGATATGTGTAACAATGCCAGAGGATTTATGTTTTCTTTAGGATGTATTCAGGCGTTGAGATGTAATACAAATAACTGCCCTACAGGAGTGGCTACACAGGATAAAATGCTTATCAAAGGACTTGAGGTGACGGATAAAGCAGAAAGAGTATATCACTTTCATAAAAATACCCTTCATACCTGCAATGAATTGATTGCGGCTGCAGGAAGAAGTTCTTATGAAGAAGTAGATGCCACCATGTTTATGAGAGGAGATGAGTTTGATCACCTTGCGGACCTTTACTTCCCTGATATTTTAGGAAATGTAAAGCAGAAGGCAAGATCATAATACCATACGATAAAATAAAAAACACCGTCATTGAGACGGTGTTTTTTTATGATGTGATTACTTTTATTGTTGTTGTTCAGAAGTTTGTTTTTGATCATCTGGTCTGTTATCTCGTCCATAAATCTGAAAGTTGAATACAAAAGATTTGTTTCTGTAAGAAGCATTTAAGTAAGGATAATGAGGATTTCTTGCAAAAGCAGCTCTGGAAGGAAGAATAATTACTCCCTGTAAGTTATAAGGTGTTTCACTGGAAAGATTATTGAATGCTTTGAATTTCTGTAAAGCTTCTCTGAAACCAGGAATTTGATAATACTTTGCTTTTTTTGCTGCATCAGTTGTACCAGCATCCAGTATTGATTTCTTTACGTAATAAAACATAGGGTCAATAGCAGGAATACCACTTCCGTCAATAGTATTTAAAAAGGTAGCTTTTGATGTAAATGAAGTGTTTCCGTCAGAATTAACTGCCAGATAAGAGTAAGCTCTTCCCATGAATTTGATAATATCATCAGTTTTGATGGTCTGATCATAAACAGGATCAGGATTAACAGGAGGCTGAGCACCGTTTCTAACGATATAGATAGCTCCCGAAGGAAGTGTTACAGGTGACAGTTCAGATAATTTTTTTTCGTTATCATCCGCTGTATCCGTAGAACTGAAGGCTTTTATATTACCCTGTGCATCCAGATAATTATCATCCATGAATTTCTTAATGGCCTGATCATCATAGGTATTTTGTGTATTAATGTCTTCCGGCTCTACATAGGTTGACACATCATCATCTTTCTTACAAGCAGAAAAACACAAAGATCCTGCAAGGATATATAAAAATATTTTTTTCATTTCAAAAAACTTTAATTACTTTACAAATAATATAACGGCAAAAGTATAAAAAAATATGAGAATAGATAAATTTTTATGGAGCATTCGTTTTTATAAGACGAGAAGTATTGCAGCAGAGGAGATTAAAAAGAATAGAGTTTCTATAGGAACGTCTGCCGTAAAGTCATCTAAAGAGGTAAAAGAAGGAGATACTATTAAAATCCGTAAGAATCAAATTGATTATAAAATAAAAGTAATTCAGATACCTAAAAGCAGAATAGGAGCCAAGCTGGTGCCTCTTCATATTAAGGATGTGACAGATAAAGAACAGTACGAACTGTTGAAACTTCGTAAAATGTCACAAGATTATTACAGAAATAAAGGCGAGGGAAGACCAACCAAAAAAGACAGAAGAGAAATGGACGATTACGTAGGTAACGATATCGATTCTGACTTTACGGATTGGGATGACTTCTTTGGTGAGACAGGTGGCGAAGCTGGTGATGAAGATCAATAAATAAAATAAAAAAGCTCTAGAGATAGAGCTTTTCTACTATTTCGTTAACAATGTCCTCCGGTTCTCTGGAATCTGTTCCTACAGTATACTGTGCTTTGCTGTAAAATTGATTTCTTTCAAATAAATGCTTTGCAATGAATTCCGGAAGGTCTTCATCCGAGATATTGGCAATCAATGGTCTTTTTTCTTTCTGTTTTGAAAGTCTTTCTACCAATGTTCCTACCGATGTTCTTAAGAAAAAACTTTTGGAATTGTGATTAATGATCTCCATGTTATTATAATACACAGGAGTTCCTCCGCCAAGGCTTAAAACTACATTTTCTTCCGAAGCCAATATCTCTTCCAAGGCTTCTCTTTCCAGTTTTCTAAAGTAAATCTCTCCCTTTTTTTCAAAAATTTCCGGGATGGTTAATTTGTTTCTTCTTGAAATCTCTTTATCGAGGTCAATTAATTTAAAATTGATTTTTTCGCTTAATATTTTGGAAATGTGAGATTTGCCACTTCCCATGTATCCGATCAATGAAATTACCATGAATTTTTTTTAAACAAATTTGCGAAAAAGTTTTGAGATAAAGAAAAAAGTTATATCTTTGCACCACTTAAAACAAGGGACATTACTTAAATGAAAACTTGTTGCATAAGTGGCCGACTCGGTAGCTCAGCTGGTAGAGCAATACACTTTTAATGTATGGGTCCTGGGTTCGAATCCCAGCCGGGTCACTAGCAATAAATATTACAAATTTTGTGATTTTATTGCCTGCGTGGTGAAATTGGTAGACACGCCATCTTGAGGGGGTGGTTTCCTAAGGATGTGCTGGTTCGAGTCCAGTCGCAGGCACTGCAAAGAAAATTTTATAATTAATATTGAAATTTATTTCATTTTAATTGTGGCCGACTCGGTAGCTCAGCTGGTAGAGCAATACACTTTTAATGTATGGGTCCTGGGTTCGAATCCCAGCCGGGTCACTTCATATGGACAAATCATTTTATGAATGGTTTGTCCTTTTTTTATTTAGGGAAACAGATCTTGTATTTAGAGTGAATATTAATAAACAGATCTGATGGTATATATAATTTTCTTAAATCTTCAACCAGAGAGAAAAGCAATACTAATTATTAGGGTCATGAAATGCTCTGGCTGAAGAAAAGTAAATATATTGTAAGAACTTGGTTTCTTTGAAGTGTAATACAAAATTAATCCTTAACTATTTTGTTGCCTAAATAATGCCTACATCACAGGTACATCATTTGCTTGAAACAGTGAAATTTATTAGTGTTATATGTGGCTGTTTTTTGAAAAGGAAGTTGCCAACATGAGCCAATTCTAGCAAAATTTTGTCATTGATTTCCCTGACTTATTATTTTGAGAATATAGATTGTCTATATTCTAGATATAATGTATTCTATAAGTACAATTTAATTTTCTTTTCTGCGAATTGTAGATATATTCAAACTTTATTGACCTGTATCTCTATTTGTACTGCCAGTTATAGAAGCAGTTGTTTCTTATATTAAAGAGATAAAGCGTATTTATTTAATGTGTTTTTATAGTGAGTTTGTATTGTTATTTAATGAGACAAGAAAATCATAATATACTTAAAAAAATGCACAAACGATGATTGAATGATGTATGTATGATGTAGTATAGTCCATAGATTTCGCTCCAATAATCTTAATATTGTTATAAATTATTTTTATTGAAATTTTCACAAATGATTTTAATATTATTGAATTGAATCAAAAATGAGTATTCCTATTCATTTACGGCCAATAGTTTGAATAGCAATGTAATATAGTAATCCATGGATATGCAGCCTCAAAGCTTAAGTGTAAATATGTTTCTTTACTTAGAAAAATAAATTACGGTATGTTGTCAAAAAATTGAATGATATATCTACTTCATTAAATCGTATAAAATAAAAACTAAACAATATTCAGATAGGGAGATAATTTAAGTTAAGTAGAAATACTAATTATAAATGGAAAAAAGCTTCTTAAATCAAGCGATTATTTAAAAGTTATTTTCAGTGTGTAAATATTTTAAAGGATACAAAAATAGTATATATTATTTTATATGTCTGATATTCAGCTGTTTTATTGGGTGGTGTATTTTTGATGTATGTGTTTTTAGAGACAGGGTTGCTGTTTTTTTGCAAATTTGTGCATATAATTCTACTCTTAAAAATACCTACACAAATGATTGAAAAAACCAGTACTTACAAAAGGTGAAAAAACATATCTAAAGAATCACATTTTTTAAGTTTAATCACCCAAAAGCAATTGATGAAAAAATTACTTATTATTTTAATTTCCAGTTATATTATTTGTTCTTGCAACACCCAGATAGAAACTAATACATTCACTACACATTCTTCTCTTATATTCTACAAAATAGCAGATAATTATTTTGTTAAAAATAACTATGACATTAGAGGATTTACTGAAAAGGTAATCTCAACAGAAAATGAATTCAACCAAATTTTTGATATGGCTTCCTTTATGGGGAAAAATAGAAAGCCAACTCCCATTGATTTTTCAAGAGAAAAGGTAGTGGTTTTACTACATCCTGCAACGAATAGATCTGTTGAACTCATTCCTTTAAAATTGGAAGAAAATGAGAAAATGCAGGCTGTTTATTATTACAAACTAAGAACAGGAGAGCAAAGTAGTTTTGAAACGAAACCAAAACTGATTATTATTGTGAGTAATGATATTAATAAAATCCTTTTCAAGAAAGTTGATTAGTAATTATAATATCATATGAGTATTTATTTTGTAGATAACTATCATTATTGTTAAGTAATATATAATTAAGGTGTAGGATTTTCAGATATTTATGTGTATTTCAACCTTAAAACTGTATACCAACCTCCAAACTATATTTTTCACTATGTATTGTTCAGCAAAAATTAGTAAAGCATTATATTGTCTTCTTTTTGTCTTTTGTTTTACAAGGTTATTTTCTCAGAAGTATACTTTAATGCAGCTTGATACTCTTTTGATCAAGAAAAATGAAGAACTTCGTACCATAATATCAAACAAGGATCTGATCCTGTGGAATGAAAATCTTGTAAAAATCTCCATTGAAAATAATTATCCTAAAGGAGAAGCGTTGGGGTATGCCAATATTGCCAATAGGTTGTGGCTAATAGGAGATTTCAAAAAAAGTTTAGATTATTTAAATAAAGCGGTAGAAAAATCTAAAAATATTAATGATGATTTTCTAGAAGGTAAGATTAATCAGGAATTTGCTCAGGTTTATAACGCGATGAAGCTTAATAAATTAGCTCTGGATTATAATTCGAAAGCGATGGAGTATGCTTTGAAACTCAAAAAAGATAATCAGGACTGCCGTTTTTTTTTAAGATATGTGTACTCTACCCGGGCCTCTTATTTGGCTGAACCTTATCAGGTTGATTCTTCTTTTATTTATTTGCATAAAGCAATGAAATTGGAAGCAAATCCCTTGGATGTCGCTAATATTGCAAGACATTACGTTTGGCATGATAAAAATATTGATTCTGCAAACTATTATTTTAAAAAATCCTTTATTCTTTTAGAATCTAAAAAATTTAAACATAATAAGTTTCAAAGAGCAGTTGTTTTATATAACTATGGGGGCTTCCTTGAAACTCAAAATAAGTATAATGAGGCCATTGATACTTGTAAAGTGTCATTAAGATTGGCAAAAGAAGTTGGCAGGCCCAAATTGATTCTAAATGACTTTAAATTATTAGCCAGTCTTTACAAAAAGATCCATGAACTGGATCTTGAAAATCAATATTTAAATAAGTCAACTTCATTGAAAGATAGCCTGGATAATAACCAGAATAAAGCAGTTATTCTGGCCATTGACAGTATGGAGAAGAAAAAACTTGATGAAAAGAGAAAAACTGAAAATAATGCTTTATTATATGAAAGTATCTCTGTAATAATAATTTTTCTGCTATGCATTTATTTCTATCTGCAAATCAAAAAAAAGAAGGCCAAACTTACACAAAGTAATGAAATAATTATTCAAAAAGAAGAGGAAACAATAGATTTAAAAAGAAAACTTAGCGAAAATCATGAAGTTATAATTCAGCTTGCCAGGGATAATAATATTGGTTTTTTAGCAAAATTTCAAGAGTCATATCCGGAAGTATGTCAGAAGCTGCATATGGTTAATGCCAAGCTTTCTAAATCTGATTTATCATTCTGTGCCATGATATGGCTTGGATTTTCTTCAAAAGAAATTGCACAATGTACCTCCATGGAACATAGATCTGTACAGACAAAAAAATATAGATTACGTAAAAAACTATTCCTTGAGAATGAAACAGATTTGTATTATTTTATCAGGTCAATATCACAATTTTAAACTAATGTGTAATATTATGTGCAATAATGGAAACGCAAATATGAATAATACTTTAAGAAAATAAACAGGTTGGGTCGTAATTTAAAATTACGACCCGACCTGTTTATTTAAAAAAGACGAATTTTTAAGAACTTTAGTGTTTGAATTCGCTTTTGCTCACATTATTTCCAGTGAATTTGTTTCATGATTTTTATCTTAGTCGTTTCACAGACATCTGTGTAACAGGACCGGATCCTGTAGTTCCAGAGCTATGGGATCTTATTACTGTATCAGAAGTATTTGCGGCTCTGAATGAATATGTTTTAGAAGTTGACATAGGAATCGATGTGATTAAGGTATAAGTTTGTAGTTGATTTGTTGGTACTGAATAAAAGTCATTAACCCTGGCCACCCAATTGCCGGTTTGGTTATCCCAAATACCAATGGTTGGATTACTACCATTATTTGTATATAACTGCACATTCATTGTAATCAGGTAAACACCATCAGCAGATACGCTAAATGAATTGGTTGTAGATGAACCTGTATATTTACTCTCATTATCTATAATCACATTGGTTAAATTTCCTATAGCTGTTGCTGGGCCAGTACCAGATATTGTAAAATCACCTGTCATTTGCGCAGATATCTCCTGAGCTACCAAAAACTGACCGTTTACAGCAATTACTGTTCCTGTAGCATTCGGAACCCCTGCTAAAGTCTGCCATGAGGGTGCTGTACCAGGACCATTGGATTTAAGTACCTGTCCTGCGGTTCCTGCCGATCCTTCAGTAGTTGCAGTACCCCCCAGGTTAAGTTCATTGCCAAGCTGTAGTGATCCATTAACATGTAACATCTTTTGCGGGGTTGTTGTTCCTATCCCGACCTGAGATTTTACAAGAGTACAGGTAATGAGGATACCCGCGAGTAATAATTCTTTTTTCATAATTGTTTTTTATATAATGATAAATAATTAATTGTATAATGAAATTAGTCGAGCTAATACTAAGATCACGAGGTGGGCAATGAGTTTCATTTTTCTAACTCAAGAACAAATTTATGGCTATTAATCAATGTAAAAGCTTGTTTTGTATACATCAAATCTACATCTTGAATACATCAAACTTTATTATCTGGTAGAAATTTTTATTCCTAACGCTCTTTCTATAATGATTGACAGATTTAATATTTTTTTTAAAATATTTTTAAAAAGCTTGTTAATGGTATTTTTGAAGCAAATGATTTAATAAACAGGTATTTATATACGGAAAATAATGATTCTGATTTTGATCAATTAATATGGCTTGCCATTTTTGTAAGTTTATGCTAAATTTTTGAGTAAAAATGTGGAGGAAAATTTGGATTTAGGGAAAATGTGTCTATCTTTGCAGTCCCTTAAATAAAGGGATTTGCTGAAAAAAGTAAGAGGCCGACTCGGTAGCTCAGCTGGTAGAGCAATACACTTTTAATGTATGGGTCCTGGGTTCGAATCCCAGCCGGGTCACTTGATATGGACAAATCATTTTTTATAATGGTTTGTCCATTTTTTTGTTCATAACTTATTGATTTTTCTCCATGAAAATACAAGTCCAAGGATGTTTTTGGGTTAATGATTTAAAAGAAAAGCATTTAATTGACCTACTACATTTTCCCAAAGCCTGTCTTTCATATTTTTTTTGAAAAAACCAAAGTGGTCAATTTTCTTCAATCCTAATTCTGAAGGAACTAACTTCGTGAAAGTAATTTCTTCTTTACTATCAATATGCTCCCAATAAGATTCTGTATTTTTCTGACTTGATATGGTGTCATCTATCGTCCAATATAAATGAATAGGGAATGTATAATTCCTGAAATGCCCAACCGGAACTGTTTTGCCATAAAACTTAGCATCGAAGAAGTAATTTTTCTTTTCCAACCAGCTGCGCCATTCATACACTACATTTTTAGGCAGGTTTTCCATTAATCCAAAGGTTTTGGCTTTTACATATCCTGTCATTAAAATGCTTATAGGGGCAAAAAGGTAAAAATAAAAATAAGCTTTCATTCTGTAAGACAGTGGCATATTCATATAATAGCCGGCTGATACGGCGAAATTGATCATTCCTTTTACATGATCCAGATTTTTCATAAATCCGATTTGCTGTCCGCCAGCACTATGCCCAACAATGATAAACGGAAGTTCAGGAAATCTTTCGTTGAGAAAATCCTTGATAGCAGGCATATCTCTTACTCCATAGTCTGAAAATTTAAATTCACAGGTCTTTAAATTTCCGGAAAAAGAATCTCCGCTTCCTCTGTAATCCCAAAGACAGCACAGGAAATCATTTTCAGCAAGATAGGTAAGAAATGACAGGTAAAATTCTTTCTTTGTTCCGGTACCACCGTTAAACTGAATTACAGCTTTTGGCTGATCCGGAATAAGGAGAATTCCTTTAAGCGGTATTCCGTCTTCGCATATCGTTTCAAAGCTTTCCGTTTTCATGTTGTATTTAACTTAAAAATCATGGGCTGTCATTAAGATTTTTTACAATGATCTCGTCTTAATGCACAATTACATTTCTTTTTTCAGGTTAAATTTAGCAAATGCAGGAATTCATTTATAATATTTAACTATGCAATACGTACTAGGTTTCCAAACGAAGTTTTTGAATGGTTGTAAATTTTTATTCAGACCTGATATTTCATGGTGATGTTGCTGATATTTTCAGTTGTGGGAGATTTTATTTCCAGAAATCCTGCTTTTTTATATAGTTTATAAGCTTTGTCATTTCCCGGAGTAACTTCTAAAAGAATTTCAATACCATGAAATGTATGAGAAGCTTCATCAATAACTGCTTCCAGTAATCCCTGTCCAATATTTTTTCCCTGAAATTCTTTTTTAATATACATTTGATAAATATTTCCGGTATTGTCCTCACCCTTCACAAAGCTGCAGATCCCTATAAGTTCTTCATCTGTAAAAGCTCCAAATACAAATCTTTCTCTCGTCTGCTTTTCAATATGGCTTTCCATTGGGAATTTTTCAATTTTCAGGGCTTCCTGATAGTTTGCTCCAAATGAATCAGGGAATTTTTCCAGACTTTCCAATCGGATGGTTCTGTAGATTTTGCTTTTCTCAGGAAGAAGTTTTCGAAAGTTAATATTTTTCATGGTTATCTTATTTGTCATTTCCATTTATACCCAATACAAAGGTGTGGATTATTTTGGCTTCCTCTTATATTTATCACTGAATTTTAAATCATTTCATGAAAATTTTAAAACCTGCTGATCAATCTGTAACAAATTTCTTTTTAGATAGTCTTATTAAAAATAAAACATATACTTTTGATCAGAAATGCTTATATAAATGTTCTGTAAATTTTAAAAAAAGTATTTGTTTAAGGGGAAAATCACATGGTTTTATTTGAATGTTACATTTTTGCAAAATAACCTGTTTATTTCATAATGAACATGATAAAATATGTATATTTATAACACATATTGGGGAATAATATTGAAATAACGGTAGATAATTATCAACTTATTTATAAGAAAATGAATAGGTAGATATCTGGATATATAAGGAAAAGTGGTGGTGATGGGAAAAATTAACTGGTTCATTTTTAAAAATAAAAAGACACATCCGAAGGGTATAAAGAATATAATAACCTTTAGTATCTGCATGGGGTTATTTCTGTGCCTATTTTCATGTCATAGCGAATCCCATACTACTGAAAGAGAGGATTTTGATTATTCTTTATTGACTCAAAGTTCTGAACTTCAGTTGTCTGGTGACTATGAAGCCTTTGCCCAGCTTAATAAGAAATATCTGAAGAAGGCAGTCAAAATGAGGTATACAGCAGGAAAAGGACTCTGCTACCTGAATATGGCAGGTGTCAACGTCTCAGCTGGAAATTATGAAAAAGCCCGATTTTTTTTCAATAAAGCAGAAAAAGATCTGATACATTCTGAAAATGCATATCATAAAGCGACTTTCTATGATGATTACAGTCTGTATTATTCTCATCTTAAAATATATGATAAGGCTATAGCGTGTAACAATAAAGCATTTTATTATTTTAAACAGGTAAAAAAAACGAAACTCACTGATAAGCTACTTCCAAGACTTTATGTAAACAAGGCTATTTATTATGCGTGGAAGGGATGGTTTGGGACATCTTTAAAATGTTTTACAAAAGCCAATGTGCTGGAAAATTCAGCGTATACCAATTGTATGATGGCACAGTATTATTTATTTACCCATAAACCTGATTCTGCAGGAATATATATTGCCAGGGCAGATGAAAAAATGCTTAGTCAGAAAACGACAGATGTGGAGTCACTTTGGGTGTATTACACCATGGGATATTATTATAATGATGTTGATAATAGTGAACAGGCAGAAAAAGCGCTTAAAAAAGCACTGGAAATCAATATAAAAACAAGACGGACTTACTCCTCACATATAAAAGAGGTTTATAAGGCTCTTGCAGAATTATACAAGAAAAAAAATGATGGTGGAAAGGCATATTTTTATCTGAAGAAATATATGGAAGAGGAGGGAAGATCTGATGCTGCACGATTCGCTGCAATGAATAAAACGACTGAAAATTTTATTTCAGAAGTAAAACAGGAATCAGATTGGCATAAAAATGATCTTCCGCTATTTATTGCGCTGTCCATCACCGTTCTTACCGTTTCAGGAGTATATGTCCGGAAGATGATTGGCGGATTACGAAAGAAGAAGAATACTTTGAAAGAGCAAACCGATGCGTTGAAAAATCATGTCCAGACAAAGCAGCGGGAAGAAGTGATTGAACTTGCTAGAAGGAATGATTCTTCTTTCTTGTTGAAATTCAAAGAATTGTATCCTGGATTTATAAA
Organism: Chryseobacterium culicis; assembly: GCF_002979755.1. Classification (NCBI taxonomy): domain Bacteria; kingdom Pseudomonadati; phylum Bacteroidota; class Flavobacteriia; order Flavobacteriales; family Weeksellaceae; genus Chryseobacterium; species Chryseobacterium culicis. Next base: position 229,169 of record NZ_PCPP01000001.1, read on the forward strand.
AAACCTTTTGGAAATCAATCCGGATCTTGAAAATTCAGAGCTTGCTTTTTGCGCCATGTTGAAATTACGTTTTTCCTCTAAGGAGATTGCGGATTATACTTTTGTACAGCACAAATCTGTTCAGCAAAAAAAATACAGGATCAGAAAAAGACTGAATATTCCTGGAGAAACAGATATTTATGACTTTTTTGAAACGTTAACAGAATAAAAAAATATATCACAATAAAAGCAGCAGGATTCTGTTTTATGAAAAGATTTTATTGTTGATCTTATCAGAAAAAACCATTGAAAATTTTTAAAATATGAGAACCGTTATTCTGAGAAATCATTGTTTAATCATAATTAATACAAGGATTTAGCTTAAATAGAGAAACTTATGATGCGTATTTTTCTTTCTGTTTTACTTTTTGTTTTAGTTTCGTGCCATTCTCATTCAAAGAAAGAGGCTGAAAAGAGATTTGATGTCTCTTTGCTGAAACAGAATGAGAAATTCAGGCTTGCCGGAGCCTATGATTCATTGATTGCTCTTAATAAAAAATATTATGATCAGGCTAATAAAATGAATTATGCAGAAGGGAAGGCGCTGTGCTTTATCAATCTGGCTGAGCTTAATATTTCACTGGAAAATTTTCAGAAGTCGCAGATTCTTTTTGATAATGCAAAAGAGATCCTGGATGGTTCAGAGGATAATATCCACAAAGCCAGATTTTATAACGTTTACGGACGCTTCAATGTAGAACTTCGAAGGCTTGATAAAGCTTTTCAATATAACAATGAAGCCATGAGCTTTATAAAGAAAAGTGATAACTCAGAGCTTAAAAATGATATACTTTTCAGTATTTATTTGAGACAGGCAATTTATCTTACCCAAAAAAAAGAATATGAAAAAGCGCTTGAATATTTCCATCAAGCCAAAAAACTGGACAATACGGGTCTTGCAGACTGTGCTATAAGCGATTATGTTTATATGCGCAGAGACAGGGATTCTGCCTATAAGTACATAACAATAGCCTACAACAAAGCCAATATAGGAGGTAAAGAAGACGGAATAGCCCTCTATACTAATACTATTATGGGAGAGTACTTTCTTAATTATAAAGAATATGATAAAGCAGAAGTGTATTTTAATAGGGCGTTGAAAATCAATGAAAAAACTAAACGTATCTATGCTTATTACGCCAAGTATCTCTATAATGATTTAAGGGTATTATATGAACATACGGGGGATAAAGAGAAGGCTTACTTTTATCTGAAGGCGTACACAGATGCTTTTTATAAGACCAATACATCTTTGCTGGCTACCATCAATCAGGATATGGAGTCTTTTATTACGGTAGCCCAACAAGATACCCATCATCGTCAAAGTAAAATATATTGGATTGTTTCCCTGTCGTTCATAGGTATCTGCCTGTTGGGATTATATGCCTGGAGAATTATTCTTACCTTGAGAAAACGGAAAAAAATCCTTTCTATAGAAGCTGAAAACCTGAAAATAAGGATGAATGACAATAAGCAGGAAGAGATTATAGAACTTGGTAAAAAGAATGATTCTGAATTTCTGGATCGTTTTAAAGAAGCTTACCCAGAGTTTATAGCTCAGCTTTTAATGATTAACCCAAGTCTTGAAAATTCTGAACTGGTTTTTTGTGCTATGATTAAATTGCATTTTACTTCTAAAGAAATAGCAAGCTATACGATGGTTCAGCATAGAAGTATTCAGCAGAAAAAATACAGAATCAGAAAAAAACTAGACATTCCTGGGGAAACAGATATCTATCATTTCTTTGATACCTTAAAATAATCCAAAAAAAAACTGTCTGATGTATCAGGTCAGACAGTACTCGAAATATTCTCTTTTCACCACTCGGTTTTTTTCTTGTGGTCTCTGTGGTCAAATATGAAAATTTTTATTGGTAACATGAAAAAATGCTATACTACATGGGTACTACACGGAGTATTTTTATTTTTAAATGTTTGATATATAGATTGTTGTGTTTTTGGTTAATCTGTGGAATTATTAATCAAAAAAAGAGCTGATTATTCTCAACTGACTTATTTTTTCACCTTAATTTTTCATAATTTATCTTTTTTAAGTACTATTTAAGTATGACTTTCGTCCTGATTTTCAATACGTTTTTATATTCAGTTTTTGGACTGAAATTTTAATGATTCCTCGTCTAAAAGAACTTATATTATTTAAGCCTGAAATGGATTTTTAATATAATTTATTGATAATTAAATAATTATCATGCTTGTTGTACCTGTGTAGTATGATTTTTTTTTGTTTTTCATTTGAAATATACAAGCTTTGTGGTAGAATTTTTTGCGAATTTTACACGATTGGTTTTGTTTTGTTGTATTTATGATAATATCCCGCTATGGTTTTAAATACAATGTCTGAAGGATCTATTGATGAAAAAATACGCAACCTTATATCTATACCAAAATAATTTTAAATAAATCTATGAAAAAAAGAATTTTATTCGTTTGTGCGTTAGCATCATGTTTTACGGCTTTCAATGCTCAGAGATGGGAATCTGTTTCTCAGAAAACTTCTCAGATAAGAGAAGGAGTTGCCGTACAACATTCTTACAGAGTTGATTTGAAGTCTCTGAGAGAAATGTTGAAAAATGCTGAAGAGACGGGAAAAAATGCACGTCCTGTTATTATTTCTTTACCAACAGCAGAAGGAAAAATTGAAAAATTTGCGGTCTATAGCAATCCTGTGATGGATCAATCTCTTGTAGACAGATATCAGCTGGGATCCTATGTAGGAATTGGCATGGATGATGCTTCTAAGTATTTAAGATTTAGTACATCCCCTACAGATATGCAGTCTATGATTATTAAAGACGGTATATTTCAGTTTATAGAACCTATAAGTGCAGATAAACAGACTTATGGCGTTTTTTATAAAACAAAGGAAAAAGGAGACATACATGGGTTTGAATGTGATACCGAGCATGATCTTAAAGAGATAGGTAAACTGGTGGAAAACGGAAAAAAGATGCTTTCCAATATAGGAATTACCAACAGACCTACTAATACAAAATACAGAACTTTCAGAATGGCTATGGCTGTTACCGGTGAATATACGCAATTTCACGGTGGCACAGTTGCCGGGGCTGTCGCTGCGATCAATAATACAATGACAAGAATCAATGGGGTTTTTGAGAGAGATTTTGGAGCTCACTTTAATGTGTTGGATCTTCCGGGAATTATTTATACAGATCCTGCTACCGATTTTTATACACCTCAGGCAGCTGCAGGAGATCCGTCATTAAACTTACAGCTGCAACAAAAGCTGACGGCAGATGTTGGAAATGCCAATTATGATATTGGACACGTATTTCATCGCAATGTAGGACAAAGCAGAAATGGAAATGCGGGAGGAATAGGAATTGTTTGTACAAATCCTGCCACTAATACTTCTTTAGGAAAAGGTGCCGCTTTTTCAATGAGCCCTGACCCTGTAGGAGAAGTATTTGACTTAATGGCAGCACACGAAATGGGACACCAGCTGGGAGCCAACCATACCTTCTCTATGAGAACTGAAGCTTCCGGTGCCAATGTAGAGCCTTGGGGAGGAACAACGATCATGGGATATCCGGGAATTACTCAGGATAATATTCAGGCCAATATGGATGGATATTTCCATTATAAATCTATTTCTCAGGTATTGAATAACCTCGAATCTAAAGTAGGATGTGGTGTTGCTATTGATATCATAAACAATACCGCACCGGTAATTACACCGTTGGCTAATTATTCTATTCCTAAAGGAACTGCCTATTATCTGGATGCGGTAGCAGTAGATGCGGAAAGTGATCTTGTTACCTATACATGGGAACAATATAACAGTGTAGGAGACAGGAATACGATTTCCGGAGATAGCGGATGGGGCTATAATGCAGAAGGAGCTATCGCGAGATCTTTACCGGGAACAGCTAACAGCAGAAGATATTTCCCTAAGCTGGAAACTGTATTGAATGGTGTACTGACAGACAAACAGGTATGGGAAACCGTTTCCTATATCCCAAGAACATTGAACTATGCGGTAACTGTAAGAGATCAGAATGCATTAAGACCAATGACTTCCACTGCTGAAACGGTTGTAACAGTAGGTAATGACGGACCTTTCAAATTCAGCGGACTTACCACAACATCTGTTTTATATAATGATGCATCCAATACCATCACATGGGATGCTGCAAACACCAATACCGCTCCTTATAATGTAGCGGCTGTAAAAATAGATTATACAACCAATAACGGGACTACATGGACAGGTCTGGTAGCTTCTACACCTAATACAGGAAGCTATGCTGTACAAATGCCGGCTAATGTAACGGGGACTGTTAAATTAAGAATATCAGCAGTAGGCAATATTTTCTATGCTGTATCTCCGGCTGTAACAGTAGGAACGGCTCCTATTTCTACTGCCGTTGCTCCAACAGGAGTTTCTGCAATAGAGACAGAAGTTTTAAAAACAACGGCGAGAATATCGTGGAATAAAGTACCGGGAGCCACTTACTCTGTCAATTACAGAAAAGTAGGGGCTGCAAGTTGGTCGAATACAACAAGTGCTGCCAACTCTGTATTGTTGTCAAATCTTGAAGATGAAACCAATTATGAAGTACAGGTAGCTGCCGTTGTGAATAGTGTTCCGGGAGCATTCTCTACTAATTATGCCTTTAAAACAAAAGGGCTGAGAACGGGTTCAGATTATTGTTTGATGACTACAGGAGGAAATGGCGGAAGCTTTAATAGTGGTCTTGTAAGATTGACGTTATCTAACCTGGCTTATGTATATACCGGATTGGATGTTTACAAAACATATCTTGACTTTAGTGAAGATGCAACCAAAGTTGTTAATTTAACAAAAGGAACTCAATATACAGCAAGCTTTAGAAACCTTGCGGGAGGAAACTATAACGACTGGCTTGAAATCTGGATAGATTACAACAGAAACGGAGTCTTTGAAAACTCTGAAAAAGTAGTGACCAGTGGAGCTCTTCCTTTCTTTGCTGCCGCTGCTCAGGCTTACCTTCGTGACGGAAATGTGACATTTACAGTGCCTGACACGGCGTACTCTGGTGAAAAATTGTTGAGAATGAGAGTTGCAAGTACTTTCTTTAATGCAGCCAGCGGACCTTGTGGAAGTCCTACTGTACCTGTAAATGGTGGTGGAATCGTTTCTGTAGGATCTTTCAGAGATTTTTCTGTGAAGATTTCGGAAAATGCTAACCTTGCTGTGAGAGATGTCGTAGACACGAAATCATCCGAAGTATCTATTTATCCTAACCCTGCAGATACATTTGTAGAAGTGAAAAACCTTAAAGGTAAAGCAGATTACAAAATCTACAGTGCTGACGGAAGATTAGTTCAGGAAGGTAAAATTGAAGGAAGGATCAATGTTGCTTCTTTGGTAAAAGGAATGTATGTGATCACTATAAAAGATGATAAGAATACTTATAATACTAAGTTAATCAAGAAATAACACACATGAATCTCCGCATCAGGATCTAAAACGCGGAGAGAAAAAAGATTTATTTAACTGAAAAAGGCTGTCTCTGGTTGGGACAGCCTTTTGTTTATGATGAAGTAAGATGACCATTAAAAAAGTCCAGCATGGTTGCTAATGACTTTTCAGAATGCATCCGTTCGCTGTTTTCAAGGGATTCCTGTGTGGCAGTGGCTGCTCTTTTCCGCATATGATGTTCATAGCTGGAAATTGCTTCCTGTAATGTGTTGTAACTGTCATTCGTTAAATATTCACTCAATTCAAGTGCGTCCAGCATGGCCATATTGGCACCTTCTCCTGCAAATGGAGGCATTACGTGAGCAGCATCACCAATCAGTGTCAGATTGGGCTGGGTTTTCCATGTTTGATCTAAAGGCATAGAGTAAATCAGACGTGGAATAAACGGAGTTCCAGCATTTTCAAACAATTCTTCCCATAAAGGATTCCATTCGGAGTATTCTGTTTTGAACCATTTGAGCACCTGTGCATTATCAGAAAAATCAAGACCACTGGTGGCAGGCCAGTTTTCATCAGCTTTAAAGCTTGCATAAAACCCAAGATCTCCATTCCCTTTCTGGCCCAGTAAAATATTTTTTGTATTTCCGAATGCCATTATTTTTCCGCCTTTAATTAGGGCATCAATCTTAGGGGCATTTTCTTTTGAAATATTTCCTTCCAACATAATAACTCCGGAATAAACTGGCTTGATATCAGTGAGATAAGGCCGTATTTTAGAATTGGCTCCGTCTCCGGCAATAACAAGGTCTGCATACACGGAATTCCCGTTTTTGAAGTGCAAAAGCCAGCCTTCATTTTGAGGTTCCATCGAGAGAAAATGACTGTCCCAGACTACGGTGTCAGGATGCAGGGATTCTAACAGCATATTTCTTAATGGACCCCGATCTATCTCTGGCCGAAAATGCTCATGTCCAAAATCTTCTTCAGGTTTTGTTTCATGATCGTTGAAAAATATTTGAGCCTTTTCATTCATGATCAGTGTTCTGTCTGCACCGGGACGGAAAGTCTTTTTGAATTCCTCCAATAGTTCTGCTTTGCGTAAGGCCGCCAGTCCTGAGTCTTCATGCATATCGAGAGGAGAGCCTTGTACCCGTGCATTTTTATTGAAATCTCTTTCATATACTTTTACGTCTGCACCTTTTAATTGTAAAAGTCTTGCCAGCGTAAGTCCTGCAGGACCACCACCAACGATTGCTATTGATTTATTTTCTATCAGCATTTTAATTTAAATTTTACAATGCAAATTTATTTTCCTTTCAACACTGATAATAGTACAAATCGGTCGTTTTTATTTTTGGATAATTCTTTAGGAGCAACCCCTGAAAATTTTTTCACTTCTTTGATGAAATGATTCTGATCGGTATAATTAAGTTCCGGGAAAAGTCTTCCCTGTGCGATGTGTTCCAAAGATGCCCTGAAACGCAAAATAGTAGAGTAGGCTTTTAATGACAAGCCGAGCTGTTTGTTAAAATAACGGTTGATCTGCCTGCTGCTCCAGCCTGTTTTTTCAGAAAGTTCCTGCACACTCATTTCTCCTTTTGAAGCATACACAAGTTCAAAAAGTTGGCGTTTTCTTTCATCTACCTTTGAGGGAAGCTGTTCTTTTATTTTTTGAATTGCTTTTGTACAACAGCTGGAAAAATCTTTTAAATCATCTGTTTTAAAATCCCAGAAATCAGGAGAAATTTCTTTTCCAATATTCAAAAGATCTGCAATAGAGGTATTCAAAATATATTCAACTGCAAGAGGTTTAAAACTGACGACAAAGGCAATGGTATGGGGAGCAATGTATCTTTGTTCCGGATAAGTTTCCAACCCGAGAAGAGTAATGTGAAAAGGCTCTGAAGCTGATTGTGAAAAAAATAAATCAATTCTTCCGTCAGGGATGATAACCACTTCTTTCGCTTCATCCGAAAGGTTCTGAAAAGTTCCCAGATTTTCAACAAAATCTGCGATCTCTTTGTCCGGTTCTATGAAATGATAAGAGAAGTCATTGTCCATAATTATTGTCTGTGCAGACTGTTTTTAGATGAAGAAAATTACAAAAATTGTTGTAAACTACAAAGTACAATACAATTTGAATATTGAACTGGACTAGTACATTTTAGGAAATCTGTACCAGCTGATTTGCTTATGAATATGATATTTTTTTAAATTAAGAGTTAATGACCAGAAAATGAAAAAAATGCGGGAAAGAGAAATCAATTTTATACAGCACAACGAAGCGGCCTGGAACAAACAGGCATTAGAAGAGAATGAATGGTCAAAAGCTGTAAGTACAGACTTAATTAATGATGCGAAAGCAGGAAAATGGGAGGTTCATCTGACTCCGAAGCCATTAAATAAGGAATGGTTGGGAGATGTGAAAGGAAAGAAAATTTTGTGTCTGGCATCTGCAGGAGGACAGCAGGCTCCGGTACTGGCAGCAGCAGGAGCTTCCGTAGTTGTTTTTGATATTTCCGGTGAACAGCTTAAACAGGATGAAAAAGTTGCTGAACGTGACGGTTTGTCACTGAAAACCGTTCAGGGGGATATGAGAGACCTGAGTGTATTTGAAGATGAAACATTTGATATTATATTTCATCCTATATCCAACCATTATGTGGAAAATGTGAATCCCGTTTGGAGAGAAACGTATAGAGTCTTGAAAAAAGGAGGAGCATTGCTGGCCAGCTTTTTTAATCCCGTTGTGTTTGTTGCAGACCGAAATCCTCAGGATATAAAAGATGGAATTATCAGACCAAAATATACACTTCCTTATGCTGATATAAAAGATTTGGATCAGAATCAGATTAATAGAAAACTGGAAAATAATGAAGCTCTGGTTTTTGGGCATACCTTTTCAGACCTTATCGGCGGACAATTGAGAGCAGGTTTTTTGATTGCAGATTTTATAGAAGAAATGCAGCCAAACCCACGCTTTTTAATTGATGAGTATCTACCAACTTTTATAGCAACGAAAGCAGTAAAACCAGACCATTGAAAGCATGAAAATTTTTACGAATATCTGAATTATCACTATTTTAGAAGTCTCAAAATAGATTTATGAAGATACTTTAATGGACAAATCATCACTTAACATTTACTTTCATTCTCTATTCAGTATTGAAAAAGAAGTGGTTGAAAAAATCACTGAAAAATTTAATTGCTTTGAATTGAAAGCCCATACAATTTTGCTGGATAAAGATGCTATCAGTACCAAAACCTATTTTCTTGAAAAAGGCTATGTCCGCTCGTATATACTGAATGAAGATAATGAGGAGATTACCACCAATATTTATAAAGCTCCCTGCTTCGTTAATGATTTTTTATCCTTTTTCAGACAGCAGCCTACCAAAGAAATATATCAAACTGTTACAGACTGTATTTTCTGGGAAACAGGATTGGAAAATGTACAGCATAATTTCCATAATATTCCCGAATTCAGGGAGTTTAGCCGGCTTCTTTTTGTCCTTAATTATTATAATATTCATGACAGACTGATTGAAATGGCCAGTCAGAAAGCAGGCACAAGATATTTCAATCTGATGAAGAAGGATCCCGATATTTTTCAGCATGTCCCTTTGAAGGTAATTGCTTCTTATTTAGGAATTAAAGACAGCTCACTGAGCAGGATCCGAAGGGACATTCACAAACTGTAATTTCTTTTCATTTGTCAAGTGATAGTTCAGAAATGATCACTGATCTTTGTTTAAAAATAATTCATGAACAAAAAACATATTGTAGTAGTAGGATTGGGCGGTGTAGGCGGTTATTTTGGATTTAAAATCAATCAGACTAATGAAACTTTCCGGAAATATACCGTTTCCTTTGTTGCCCGTGGAGAAACTTGTGAGAAAGTAAAAGATAACGGATTGACTTTGCTGTCTCCTGAACATGCTAATCCGAAGACTCATCCTGATACCATTGTACAGAACATCAGTGAGATTGAAAATCCTGATCTGATATTAATTTGTGTAAAAGAATATGACCTTGAAAATGTATGTAAGCAGTTGCTATCGGTTATCAACAAAGATACGATCTTGCTTCCGATGATGAACGGAGCAGATATCTATGACAGAATACGTACCGTTATTCCGGATCATACCATTCTTCCAACCTGCATTTATGTAGCTTCTCATATTAAAGAGAGAGGAATTGTAGAGCATAAAGGGAAAGCCGGGAAAATGATTGTTGGTAGAGATCCTGAGCATTTTTCCACTCCAGTGGAATGGGTTACAGACCTTTTGAGGGAAAGTAAAATTGACTTTGATTTCAAGGATAATTCATTAACGGATATCTGGACAAAATTTATTTTTATTGCCAGTTTCGGATTGGTGACGGCAAAGCATAATTCATCCATCGGAACTGTATGTACGGACGAGCAACAGAAGAAGGAAGCGACTGAAATTATGAAAGAAATACAACAGATTGCTGCTAAAAAAGAAATCTATCTTCAGGAAGATATCATTGATAAAACATTTGAAAAAGCGTCTACATTTCCTTTTGAAACGCCTACTTCCTTACAGCTTGATATCCATTCTGGAAAGAAGGATAACGAACTGGAACTATTTGCAGGTGCCGTATTGAAATATGGTGCTGAAACAGGTGTTGAAACTTCTTTTACTCAGAAAATCTACACTGATATTACTGCAAAATAAGTTTTGGCTAAAGCCGAAAGAAAAAGAAATATAAGAAGGCGGGTTAAAACCCGCCTCTATTGAAAATTAAATATAAAAGATAGAAATTTATTAAGCACTGTGCATGAATTTTTGTCGGTCCAATAATACTTCCTCTGTTTCCCTGTGATCAGGATCATCTATGCAGCAGTCTACAGGGCATACGGCCTTACATTGTGGTTCCTCATGAAAACCTTTGCATTCTGTACATTTTCCGGAAACGATATAATAAACTTCGTCCGAAACAGCTTCATGGTATGCATCAGCATCACCTTCTGTGCCGTCAGGAAATGTAATATGTCCTGAAAGTTTTGTTTTGTCTTTCCAGCGCCAATCGATAGCACCTTCGTAAATGGCTGAGTTGGGGCATTCAGGTTCGCAGGCTCCACAGTTGATACAGGCATCTGTTATTTTTATAGCCATATTGTATGAATTTAAAGGGTTTAAAAAAGGGATTTCTTCAACGTCGGACGATTCAGAAATCCCCGCTAAACTTAATTACAGCAGTTCAACACTGTTCTTTGAAAATAAGCAGCATAAAGTGTGCTAATTTTTAATTTTAACTCATTAATCTACAGCAATTTTTACTGACAGTCCATCCATTTGGGCAGTCAGATGAATCTGGCAGGCTAATCTGCTGGTTGTATTGGAGGTAAACAGTTCTGATAACAGAGCTTCCTCAATATCATTTTTTTCAGGAAGAGGGATGGCTTCACTGAGAATAAAACAATGACAGGTGGCACACATGGCCATTCCTCCACACATAGCTTCCATGGGTAATTCGTAAGCCTTGCAGATATCTTTAAGCGTAAGTCCCATTTCTAAAGGACATAATAATGTATGAGTATTACCGTTTTGGTCGATAACAGTAATGGTAATTTCATTCTCCATAATCCTTAGTCAATAGTAGCTACTACCTGTTTTTCTGCTTGTTTTTTAGTGCCGTCAAAGCCTTCAATTCCACTTACCGTTGTATATTTTAGTACAAATTTTTTATTGGGATTTAAACGTTGATAGATACTTTGGCAGGCAATGGCTGCTTCATGGAACCCGCACAGAATCAGTTTCATTTTATAAGGATAGGTATTGATATCTCCTACAGCATACACCCCTGGAATATTTGTTTGAAAGTCAGTGCTGTTGTCTACTTTTATCGCATTCTTTTCCAGTTCAAGTCCCCAATCAGCCAAAGGACCTAATTTGGGAACCAACCCGAACAGAGGAATAAAATAATCTGTTTCAATGGCTTGAATGGTTCCTTCTTTTTCAATAAATATTTTTGTTAAATGATTTTCTCCTTCTACAGCTACCACTTCTGCCGGGGTAATCAGGTTGATTTTTCCATCCTGCTTTAATTTTTTTACCTTTTCAACAGAATCCAGAGCTCCGCGGAATTCATTCCTTCTGTGAATAAGAGTAACAGACGAAGCTATTTCAGCAAGATGAATCGTCCAGTCCAGTGCAGAATCCCCACCTCCGGCAATGACAATATGTTTTCCGGTATAATCCTCCGGTCTTTTGATAAAATAACTGACGCCGCGTTCCTCAAAATCAGAAATATTTTCAATAGGTGGTTTTTTAGGCTCAAAACTTCCCAGACCTCCGGCTATAATAACGGCTTTCGCTCTGTGTTTTGTTCCTTTATCAGTAATCACTTCAAAAAGATTTTCTTCCAGTTTGAGAAGATGTATTGCTGTTTCATTAAATGTAAAGCCCGGCTCAAACTGTTTAATCTGCTCATAAAGATTATCGATGAGTTCTCCGGCCAGTACACTGGGAAATCCGGGAATATCAAAAATAGGTTTCTTGGGATACAGTTCTGATAACTGGCCTCCCATCTGCGGCAGTGCATCTATAATATGGCAGCGCATTTTGAGAAGGCCGGCTTCAAATACCGTAAATAACCCTGCAGGGCCGGCACCAATGATCAGTATATCTGTTTCTATCATGTTATGAATGGTTTATAGTCGTTTTTTCTATTTTTTTGGAGGTAGCAATGCTGATCAGTTTATCAAACTTACCAGCGTAGAGAGCTGAAATTTCAGTGGATTGATCAGTAGCAAATAATGATGATCTTACAATAGGAACACTGAAAGGTAATGGCCATGCACGCAATGATTTGGCAATAGAATCCATAGCATTGATTCCCTGCATCGCCTGCAGACCATCTGCCCAGCATACCAACCCCACAGTTTTATCTGTAAGATAAGGTTCATACCTGTTGGCGGTCACTTCCAGCCAGTCCAGGCAGTTTTTCATCACTCCCGGAATACTTCCGTGATAAAGAGGAGCCAGCCAGATGTGCAGATCTGCATCAGTGAACATCTGAGTCATGCGTTCTACCGCCAAAGGGGTTTTGGTAAGGGTAACATCGAATAAAGGAATGCCGGAATCAGCCAGTGTAAAAATATCTGTTTGAATTCCCAGTATTTTCAGCTGTTCTGAAAAATACTCTGAAATCAGTCCGGAAGTAGATAAGGCTCTTCTTTCCAGTGATCCGTTGAATATGATTGCTTTCATTTTTTTATTGTTTAAAAATTACTTTGGGTAATCCTATTTCGCCATACATCAGTGTCTTAACCAAAGGTTTCAATAATCCTGCAGCTAGTAAATAAAGTGAAGGATCATGATGGGTACTGGCCCGAACAACCACTTTCTGATTTCTATACTGTTTCAGATCTGCGTAGATGAGACGGCGTTTCCAGAGATCGAGCAGAATTGCTTCGGCATCATTTAAATCCACATAAGAAGCATAAGGCGAAAGTTTTTCCATAATGAACATGTAAGCCCAGGGCGGAATAATGGCATCCGTAGAGCAGGTAATGCCTACTGCTTTTTCGTTGTATACAGAAAAATCTACCGCAGCAATTGATTCTTTAAACTCTTTTTCCTTAACAATCATTCCCATGAAAAGGTACTCTTTGATATCCAGTTCTACAATCTCCGTAGTAGGTTTATAGTCTGAAAGGTCAAGGGCAATAATGCCGGAAGCCTTTGCTTTATTGATAAAATTTTCCTCAGTCATAGTTTGTTTATTTTGTGTTGATTATCTTACTTTTGATAAAGCTTCTTCGTATTTTTTCTCCACGGAAGACCAATCCAGTACAGACCAGAAAGCATCCAGATAATCTGCCCTTTTATTCTGATAGTTCAGATAATAGGCGTGCTCCCATACATCTATTCCAAGAATCGGAAAACCTCTGTTCATGGAAAGAATATCCATCATCGGGTTATCCTGATTAGGGGTAGAGCTGATGGCCAGAGATCCGTTGAATTTTACAAAAAGCCATACCCATCCGGAACCAAACTGCGCCAAACCGGTTTTTTTCATTTCTGCTTTAAGGTTCTCAAGACTTCCGAAAGTGGCTGTGATATCATCATGAAGCATACCTTCTGGATTTAGCTTGGGTTGAGAAGAAAGGATTTCCCAGAATAAAGAATGATTATAATGACCGCCACCATTATTTCTTACAGCAGGACTGTACTCGCTAATTCTTTGAAGCAGTGAATCAAGGTCGGGATTGATTTCATTGGTTTGTGCCAGTGCAGCATTCAGATTATCTACATAAGCCTGATGATGTTTCTGATGGTGAATTGTCATTGTTTCTGTATCTATAAAAGGTGCCAAAGCATCATAAGCATAAGGTAATTGGGGTAATGTAAATGGGTTCATCGTATTTATTTTTTTGATTAATGTATGACAAAGGTAGAAATATATTTTAATAAAACAACTTTTAGGTTGTTTTATTGATTCTGTAGTTTGAAAACATAATATCTTGTAAATGTTTGTTTTAAGCTTTATTTTTTAAGGTTATAGAAAATGACTATATTTGTTGTTGAAAAATAAAACAACCTAAACATTGTCAAATGAAGAAGCCGGCTGCGGATCGTATTCTGATGTTTTTAAAGATGAGAGGTGAAGCTACATCGCTTCTTATTGCTGAAGAGCTTTCGATCACTAAAGAAGGGGCTAGAAAGCATTTACTGAACCTTGCTCACGAAGGATTGATCCGGTCTTCGGTGAAGAGCGAAGGCGTAGGCCGTCCATCTACTTACTATACCCTCACAGAGAAAGGATTGTCTCAATTTCCGGATACACATGCAGATGTGACGGTTCAGATTCTGAAGTCAGTGAAAAATCTTTTGGGTGACAATGCTTTGGACTTATTGATCAGTGACAGGGAAAAGAACACCCATGAGCGGTATGAAAAAGTACTTTCTCACGCAAAATCTCTGGAACAGCGTCTTGAATCTCTCGCAAAAGTCCGTAGTGAAGAAGGCTATATGGCAGAATGGAAAAAAGAAGGCAAAGATTATTTTCTGATTGAAAACCATTGCCCCATATGTGCTGCGGCAACAGAATGTCAGGGGTTCTGCCGTGCCGAATTATCCAATTTTCAATCTTTGATCGGTAAGGATTACAAAGTGGAAAGAATAGATCATATCATTTCCGGAGGGCAGCGCTGTGTATATAAAATCAGCCAGTAAATGATCATTCATAACTAATAATTTATCATTCAGAAGATGGCTTTAAAAGCAGTAATATTTGACATGGACGGTGTTCTGATAGACTCAGAAAAATTCTGGACACAGGCTGAACTTGATGTATTTTCATCCTATGGAGTGCAGGTTACAGAAGATCTTGCAGCACAAACCAAATATATGACCACTCAGGAAGTTACCGAATTCTGGTATGAAAGATTTCCCTGGGAAAATTTTGATGCATCCGATCTGGAACATAAAGTGGTAACAAGGGTGATCGAGATGATACAGGCCAAAGACTGTACAATGTCCGGTGTGCAGGAGTTTATTAAAAATCTTAAGACTAAAGAATATAAAATAGGGCTGGCAACCAATGCTCCTTTGCGTGTAGCACATGTTGTTCTTGAAAAACTTCAGGTTCGTGAATTGTTTGATACTATCCACTCATCAGAGTTTGAAACTCAGGGAAAACCTCATCCTGCAGTGTATCTCACTTCTGCAAAAAACCTTGGAGTTTCCCCGGAACACTGCATTGCTATTGAAGACAGCCACTCAGGATTAAAGGCTGCAAAAGAGGCCGGAATGCAGACCGTAATTTTTACGAATAATGATGAAAGCATAGATTCAAATCTTGCCGATTTTAAGATCCTGGACTTTAATACCGTTTTTCTGCCAGTATTTGGTGAATAGTGAATAGTGAATAGTGAATAGTGAATAGTGAATCCGCTTCGCTGTGAATCTTGATAGACGTTATAAGATTGACTATTGACTGCACAGCAAATTGACCAATGACGTGAATAGTGAATCCGCTTCGCTGTGAATCTTGATAGACGTTATAAAATTGACGATTGACTGCACAACAGATTGACCAATGACGTGAAAAGATGAATCTGCTTCGCTGTGAATTTTGATAGACGTTATAAAAATTGACTATTGACTGCGCAACAGATTGACCAATGACGTGAATAGTGAATCCGCTTCGCTGTGAATCTTGATAGACGTTATAAGATTGACGATTGACTGCACAACAGATTGACCAATGACGTGAAAAGATGAATCCGCTTCGCTGTGAATCTTGATAGACGTTATAAAATTGACGATTGACTGCACAGCAAATTGACCAATGACGTGAATAGTGAATCTGCTACGCTGTGAATCTTGATAGCCGTTATAAAATTGACGATTGACTGCACAACAGATTGATCAATGACGTGAAAAGGTGAATCCGCTTCGCTGTGAATCTTGATAGACGTTATAAAAATTGACGATTGACTGCGCAACAGATTGACCAATGACGTGGAAAAGTGAATTCGCTTCGCTGCGAATTTTGATAGACGTTATAAAAATTGACTATTGACTGCGCAACAGATTGATCAATGACGTGAAAAGGTGAATCCGCTTCGCTGTGAATCTTAATAGACGTTATAAAAATTGACGATTGACTGCGCAGCAAATTGACCAATGACGTGAAAAGGTGAATCCGCTTCGCTGTGAATCTTGATAGACATTATAAAAATTGACGATTGACTGCGCAACAGATTGACCAATGACGTGAAAAGGTGAATCTGCTTCGCTGTGAATTTTGATAACTGTTATAAAAATTGATGATTGACTGCGTAGCAAATTGACCATTGACTTGCCCCCCCGAATCCCGAACCTCGCATCCCATTCTCAACATCTCGTCAACACCTCCATCAAAAGCAGGATAGAAACCAGTTTTTTTGACGACTGATACTCAGGGTTCAGCTGTTCACGGATTTCTCCCAACGCTTTACTTAATTTATTACTTACCGTCTTGTTGCTGATTCCCAGTGCTTCTGCGGTCTCATTCACAGACATATTTTTTCGGATTCTCATATCGTACACCTGCTGTTCCGTTGAAGGAAGCTGAGAAACCACTTCATCAATCATTAATAACAGAGCACTGATCTCATTTTCCTCAAGGATTTCAAAGTAGTCTGTATCTGCTATTTCAATTTCATTGGGAATATCAAACTCGTCAATACTCAGAGTAGGGAGTACTTTTTTGTAGCTGTTATAAAAATCAATGATTCTGTAATGAAGGTGGCGGAGAAGGTAGCCTTTCGCACTTCCCGTATCATCGGTTTGTATCACATCTGTATTCTCAAGAATCTTTATCCATAGGTTCTGAAGAATTTCCTCAGAGATTTCTTTATCCCGTGTTCTTACAAAAACAAAGCGATATAGACTATCCCAGTATCGGTCATACAGCAGCATAAATGCAGGGCGGTCGCCTGATTTTATTTTCTTTAATAATGTATAGTCTGTTGGGCTCATATTGTGTTACAAAATTACCTAAAGGAAAATTAACTTTTTGTGAACTTTGGGTAGAGTAAGATTAAATATTTCTGAAAAACAGCCCTCAAATATGACATTAATGTTGAGTAAATGTGAAAAAGGGCGAAAATTATTAACAATCTGGTTGTAATGTGAATATAAGGTTAAGAATGCGCTGGGGAAGTTTTTCATTTTCACGGTCTTATAGATAGAAGTATCAGTGAATACCATGAAAGACTCTATGAAAAAACGTTTAACTTATAAAAATATTGAAGCCTTTGTTTTCAGACTTTGGGAACGGGAAATTTCGGAAGACCCAATTTCGGAAAAAGAAAATGAACTTTTAAAACAATGGAAGATCCGTACAGAAAAAGATCTGGATGCTGTTCATCTGAAAGAATCCAGAGAAAGGGTATTAGCTGGGCTTGAATATTACTTTCCTCAAAGAGATATACAGTCTGTAAAAAGTTTTAAAACAACCTTCTATAAAATTGCGGCTGTTATTATTCTGCTTTTGTCGTTGGGAGGCATTTTTACTTACACCATGTTCATAAAGCCTGATGTGTATCTCGCAAAATCGGTAAACCGTGTTGTTTATCTTGAAGACGGATCGGTGGTCACTCTTTTGCCAGGTGCTGAACTGACGGTAGCAAAATCATTTCCTGCTTCTACCAGAGTGGTGAATTTAAAAGGAGATGCTGTCTTTTCTGTGGCGAAGTCAAAAATACATCCTTTCATTGTTCATGCTGAGGGTTTCAGTACTAAAGTATTGGGAACTGTGTTTAAAATCTCACAGTCCGGAAAGAAAAAAGCCGTTGATCTTTATGAAGGAAAGGTAGCGGTATCATCTCCGGGAGTTCCGGTTTCTTTTCTTAAACCTAATCAGAAGTGGACCAATTTCGGGGTTGCTCATACCACAGCCATTATTTCCTTGAAACCTGCGAAAAACCCGGCAAACAAAATTCCTTCAATATTGTCTTTGAGTTTTAATGATGTTCCTTTAAAAGAAGTAGTCGCAGTGCTGGAAAGCAATTATAACACAAAAGTACTGTATCCTAAAGAAGCCGAAGACAAAAAGATCACGGCTGATTTTACCGGAGGAACAGTTAGCGAAAATATTGAATCACTGGCCTTCATTCTGGGATTGGAAGTTCAGAAAAAAGAAAACACTTATATCCTTAAGAAATAAATCATTATTCAAAAAAATAAATAATCATAATCAAGAGAACACTATTAAGTATGAAAAGTTTGAAATGTGGTATTACCATAGCAGCCTTATTTTTTACTGTAGCCGCAGAAGCTCAGGAGCTGGTTCAGAAAGTAACATTTTCCGTACCTGCCAACAGACCGTTGATTGAAGTTTTGGAAGAATTTGCCGGAAAAACGGGAATGAGACTGGCTTATTCCAAGGTAGATATTAAAGAGCTGAAGGTAAAAGGGGTGAAATGCGAAAATACTTCTGTCAACAACTGCCTGAAGGATATTACCAATGGGCTTCCTGTTATCTACCGTTTGCATGGTGATCTTATTTCGATAAAATATGAAAGTTTAAACATTTCGGTACCGGGAAACGGACGTATTTCCGGTAAAATAGTGGATGAGGTGGGAAATCCCATTACCGGAGCAGAAGTTACTATTGCTCAGAAAACTGCAGTCACAGATAATAACGGAGATTTTACCATAGATCTTCCTTCAGGAACATATAATCTGACGATAAAAGCTCCTAAATATAATACGCTGAGAGTTGAAAAACTATCTGTTACCAATAAAGAAACCAGTTCAGTTTCATTTGCTTTAAACAAAGCTTCCGATAAAATTACAGACATCAAAGAAGTTGTTATCACAGCTGCCCGTAAAGCAGATACTCAGGCGGGGCTTCTTGCCCAGCAGAAAAAAGCAGCCCAGATGAGTGATGGTATTTCAGCGGAGCAGATTTCTAAAACGCCAGACAGCGATGTGGGAGGAACACTGAAAAGAGTAACAGGTATCACCACCATCGATAATAAATATGTGGTAGTACGATCTATGGGAGAACGTTGGAATACTGCAGCCATGGACGGAATCAACCTGCCCAGTACAGAAGCTTATAATCAGAACTTTTCATTTGATATCATTCCTACTGCCATGGTAGAAAGTGTGGTGGTAAGCAAATCTGCAACACCTGATATGAATGCAAGTTTTGCAGGAGGCTACGTAGAAGTAAGGACCAAAGATATTCCCAATGAAAATTTTACAACGGTAACCCTGGGAACTTCATATAACGACCAGTCTGCTTTCAAAGAATTTTTAACCCGTAAGAGGGGAAAGTATGATTATTTCGGATATGATGACGGAAGCAGAGATTTTCCTAAAGGACTTGAACCGATGAACTGGACAGATCCCAGATTTTTTGAGCAGTCCAGACAGTTTACCAATGATAATTTCAGCACCTATAAAACCAGAGGTGACATGGGATCTAATATACAGCTGGCATTAGGAAGAACATATGCGCTTAAAAACAATAATAAATGGGGTTTTGCAGGAGCATTTGTCATCAGAAATGAACAGAATAAACTGGATATTGACCACACAGGAAGAGGAAACTGGCTGGATACCACGGGACCTTATATTGCAGATTGGGAAACAAAAGGAGTCGCTCCTATACCATTTTATAACTTCAAAAATAAAGGTGCTTCCTATAATTACAACTCTACAGTTGCGGGGATGCTTAATTTCGGACTTCAGTTAGGGAAAAGCAGAATATCATTCCGTAATTCCTATACCCATATTTTTGATAATACCCTGACAAGAGTTACCGGTTGGAATGAATATACTACGGGTAGTGCCATGGCTTCTAATGCAGAATTAGCCTACAATTATTTTTATAACGGAATGATACCCAATAATGATCCTGCTCAGATCAAAAACCTAGACAGGCCTTATACTGATAATACGAATTATCCCATTTTTCAGATGCTCCTACAAAATAAACTGGAAGGGAATCATAAAATAGGAAATGCGGAAGTCAACTGGTTTGCAGCAAGAACCGGGATAACATCTGATACTAAAGATTATACTCAGTATCTGACGCTATATGATTTTATTGGGAGTGAGATCCTGACCTATCATAAAATCTATAATACAGGAGGAAATTTTTATAGAGGATATATAGCCAATAAAGAGACTGATTACAATTATGGTGCTTCAGTTAAATGGGATCTGGATTTTGGAAACGTAAAAAATACGGTAAAGACAGGATATGCAGGAACATTGAAAAATAATACCAATCAACAACAAAAATTCTTTCTACGAGTGGATGAGAACAGAAATGTTCCGAATAGTGAAAAAAATTATTTGACAATGTATGGAGCTCTTGCAGATTGGTTCAATGGATCTCACTATGTACCAGGAGGTATTGGATGGGAAACCCGGGCACTGTATAAAAATGATAAATATGAAGGAGAAGTTAATCAGCATGCGGTTTTTGTCATGTTTGATAACCGTTGGAAGAAATTAAGATTGGTATGGGGACTTCGTGCAGAATACTTTAAATATAATCTTATCTCTCAGCAGCTAGACCCCAGTGATACCAAGAATGTAGAAAGAGCGGCCATTGAGGATAAACCGTGGCAATGGATGCCCTCTATGAACTTTACCTATAGTCCTACGAATAAAATGAATCTTAGGCTTGCCTACAACAGATCCGTAATTCGTCCGCAGTTTAATGAAAGAACTGGTTTACCCTATTTTGACCCGATAGCTAATGGTTTGATTTATAATACAGAAATGACATCTTCAGTCATCAATAATTATGATTTCAAATTTGAATGGTTTCCCGGATTGGGAGAAATCTTTTCTGCAGGGCTGTATTATAAAAATATAGACAGACCCATAGAACGTGAGGGACATATTTCCAGCGAAGGAAATCTATATCTCTATAATGGTAATTCGAAAAACGCAAAATTATTGGGAGTAGAGGCTGAGGTAAGAAAGAATTTAGGATTTATTGCAGACGGAACCTTTTTGGAAAAACTTTTTATAAGCGGAAACTTCACCTATAATCACACAAAGGTAGTAGCCTTTAAAGATCTTTATAAAACAGGTGAGAATGATGAAACCTATGAAGTAAAACGTCCGCTCTATGGACAGACTCCTTATGCCTATAATCTTGGATTGACCTATGATGGTGATCGTTTGGGACTTAGTTTTTTATATAATGCTAAAGGAGATCAGTATATCACCGTTGGGTATGCTTACAAAGGAGAAGAAATACAGCGTCCTTATGCTGTGGCAGACGCACAGATCTCCTATAAATTTCTTCGAAACAAAAACCTTGAATTAAAATTCAATGCAAGAAACTTATTCAATAGAGTGAAGGAATATTATAATAATTACAATTCCTATGTAATACCACTGGGACTGGGTAGTGCGATCGGAACTGAAAGGGAAGCATGGGGGCTTTTACCAGGTGCAACAGACAGGTATGACAAGAATATTGATAAGATTATGTTTCGGGCTTACAGTGGAAGAATGTTCAGCCTGAGTGTGAACTATATGTTTTAAAAACACAATCAAGATATAGGTCTAAATAAAATAGAATACAATAATTAAAGCGGTACAATGAAAAAGTTAATTCCAATTGTAATATTATCATTCCTTACAGCTTGTCAGCATGACAGATTAGAGGATAAGAAATCTTCGTTTGAAATAAAGGCTACTTCATCTGAATATATTACAGCTTCTGCTCTTCCGGTAACTACTGTAAGTGATAATATTACCACTAATACAATCTGGAGTGGAGTCATCGAAATGGATGGAATAATAACAGTAAAAGATGGAGCTACACTGACAATCCTTCCAGGAACATATATTAAAGCAAAACCAAAAGGAACAACAGCTCCGTCAGGAGTTCTGATCATCACAAAAACAGGGAAAATCAATGCCGTAGGAACAGAAAGTCAGCCGATTATTTTTACAAGTTATAAGCTGTTGGACAGTAATGAAGATACTATTGGAGAGCCTGGCGACTTTGGAGGATTAATCCTGCTGGGGGATGCTTTAACGAATACTCCTTCTACAACAACCATTGAAGGACTTTTTGGACCTGATTATTATTATGGTGGGACTAACCAAAATCATAACGCAGGAATCGTGAAATATGTACGTATTGAATTCGGAGGAACAGATATATTCCCCTATACAATCCATGAAATTAACGGCCTTACTTTAGCCGGAGTAGGTAGTGGTACCACTATCGATCATATTCAGGTGTCTTATGGTAAAGATGATTCATTTGAATTTTATGGAGGAAACATAAATGCTTCCAACCTGATTTCTTTTGCACCAGATGATGATAATTTCGATTTTAATAATGGATATACTGGGCCTGTTACATGTGCACTTGCTTTGGCAGATTATAATTCTACCCATAGTCTCAGTGGGGCCGTCAATGATTCTCACGGTATTGAACTCGATAATAATATTGATGGAACATCTACACCATTAGTAACACATCCTGTAGTGAATAATCTTACAATAATAGGTCCTTGGAAATCCACTATGGGTGCTAGGTACGGAAATGGAATTTATATCAGAAGAAATGGAAGATTAACATTAAATGATGCTACTATTACAGGATATCCTGTTGGAATCAAAGTAGAAGGTACAGGTTCAATGCTTGCTTCTGCCTCTAATTATAATACCATTCTTGTTCACGGATTTACAACTTCCGTCACAGGGGCTGGTACATCAGGAATTCCTATGGCTAACTTATCTACTGGACTTTCTGCTTCCGGTTGGGGAATGAATCAACCATTTTTTAATGAGGGAGGATGGAATGTATCACCAAGGAATTGTGGCAATTTTCAAGGACTTTGGACCAAATATAATTTCTCCATTCTAGAATAAGGAAATGAGCCTTATGAGCATGGAAATAGAAACTTAGAGTAAAAAGATATCTTAATGATAGAAGCGTACAGGTTTCGGGAACCTGATCAAAAACTGGAAAATGCTGATAAGGCGCACATCAGTACTGGTTCAGAAAAAAACCGAACGTTAATTGTTTTTCCCAGGCATTAACGGTTTCCATGGGAACTCCCGCAATGCAGTTCCTCCTGCAGCGATGGGATGAACACCAAAAAACAAATCGAAGGAATAGAGAGGAAGATATTCCTGAATAAAAAACTGATCTGGTATAAAATAACACGACCGGATTTATTAAAAATTATAACAATGAAAAGACTAACTCTAATTGCAGTGGCAGCATTATCTCTTACAGCTTGTCAAAACGATCAACTGGCGGATTCATCTTCTCCATTCGAAATGAAATCTACTTCTGCTGAGTACCTTACAGCTTCTGCTCTTCCGGTAACCAGCGTAAGCGGTGATATTACTTCAAATACTACATGGAGTGGTGTAGTTGAATTAAATGGAGTTGTAACCGTAAAAAATGGTGCTACATTAACAATTCAGCCGGGTACATTCATTAAAGCTAAACCAAGCACAAACAATACCGCTACGGGAGTTTTGGTAATTTCTAAAACAGGAAAAATCAACGCAGCGGGTACAGAAGCTCAGCCTATCATTTTCACCAGCTACAAGTTGTTAGACGGAAACGAAGATACAACTGCTGCTCCTGGTGATTTCGGTGGGGTTATCATTTTAGGAGATGCTCCTACAAACACACCTTTCACAAAAACGATTGAAGGATTATCTGGACCTGATTTCTATTACGGAGGTACCAATGCTTCTCACAACGGTGGAACATTGAAATATGTACGTATTGAGTTTGCAGGGTACGATCTTTTAGCGCCAAACTCAGGAAACGAAATCAATGGTCTTACATTAGGAGGAGTAGGGAACGGAACTACTTTGGATCATATTCAGGTATCTTTCGGAAAAGATGATTCTTTTGAATTCTTCGGAGGTACAGTAAACGCTTCAAACCTTGTTTCTTTTGCAGCAGATGATGATAACTTCGACTTCGATAACGGATATACAGGAACAATCACTTGTGCATTAGCTTTGGCAGATTACAACTCTACACACAGTCTTAGCGGATCAAGCCCGGATTCTAACGGTATCGAGCTTGATAACAACGCAGACGGTTCTTCTACAACATTGTTGACTCATCCGGTAATCAACAACCTTACCATCATTGGAGCTAAGAACTCTAATAAAGGAGCTTTGTATGAAAACGGAATCCACATCAGAAGACACGGAAGATTAACATTAAATAACGCTGTAGTTACAGGATATCCTGTGGGAATCAAAGTAGAAGGTACAGGTTCTGAGCTTTCTTCAGCTTCAGCATACAACACGATTCAGGTTCACGGATTTACTACTTCAGTTACAGGTACAGGAACAGCAGGAATCCCTGCAGCTAACCTGGCGACTGGTACTCCTGCATCTCTATGGGGGATGAGCCAGCCTTTCTTCAACGAAGGTGGTTGGAATGTATCTCCAAGAAACTGTGGAAACTTCCAGGGACTTTGGACAAAATACAATTTCTCTATTGTAGAATAATAAAAAACTTTAAAAAGCAGGGAACAGCACATGCTGATTCCTTGCTTTTACTTCAAAAACATTAATAATCAGTATTATGAAAAAAATAATTTTATCATCTGTTCTGTTTTTATCCCATCTGGCTGCAGCGCAGTCTCTGGTATGGGGAAACTCTTTTGATACTCCTGCTGATCTTCAGGGATGGACATTCCATGATCTGAACAGCAATGGTAACGGATGGGTACAGGGACAAAACATTTATCACAACGGAACTACTCTTACTTATGGAACTTCAGGTGTTCTTCGTCATTCCATCAGTTTGGTACCAAGTGGAAATGCTAATGGCTTTGCTGCGGAAAACGACTGGATCATTTCTCCTCAGATTGATCTTACTAATACTGCAGGTACAGTTACTTTAGCTGCGAATATCGGAAGGCAGAGAACTACCCATACTATTGTTGCCAGAGATCTTTTTATCTATGTAAGTACACCACAGAAAGAAGTTCCTACATTAGCTGATTTTCAGGCTATGACGGTAGATGCAGGTGGTAATGATGTTCAGAGTCTTTATAAAATACAGGTAGGAGATTCAGCCAATCCATTTCCGGCAGATCTTACCGAGTTTGTACAATCTCTTGTAGATCTTTCTGCTTTCGCAGGGAAGAAAATCTATATCGGAATGTGGGCGAACAGAAAAGCAAGTGGAAATAATATCCAGAATATTAATATCGATGAAATGGGAATTTATGCTACTTCATTTTTAGGAACTAAGGAGATAAAAAGAAACAAAATTACAACACAAATAGTTGAAAATCCGGTAAAAGAATCTTTACAGTTGCAGCTTAATCCGTCATTGAAAGAAACTACAACGGTAGTTAATATTTACAATGCAGCTGGACAAAAAGTATTGACGACTCAGTATTCCAAAGGTATTCATATAGCTGGTCTTATAGCAGGAGCGTATATCGCAGAAGTTACAGACGGAAAGACAACGGAAAGACTGAAATTTATTAAAAAATAAGCATTCTGGCTCCTTAGAATCTGATTTTAGGAACACCATGAAATTTTATATAAAATAATGGGTAGTCTTTGAAAGAAGGCTATTCAGAATATATCCAACTAGTTTTTTTATAATTATATATTGCCCGGCTTATAGGGCCGGGCAATATTTTTAAGTTTTACAATGAAATAATTGAGAAAGATGAATAAAATCTTTGCATTACTCCTATTTTTTACGGTACTTTTTTCATGCACAGACAGCAATACAATGGAGTTGTCTGATAAGGTACAGAAACCCGGAGACGTTAATATCAAGGGATTTTCCAAACCGGATGCTCTTCAGCTGAGATTCAACGGACAGCCTGTATCCATTGACGGAAAAACGTCCTATACCAATAAAATAGAAACTCAGCTTCAGTTTGTACTGGATCAGGGAGAAACCAATAAACTGTCTGTCTATAACCATGAAACAGGCACCGAAATTGCAAAATACAATATTACATATGACAATATAGAAGACTATAAAGACCTGTATTTTTTTAATCTTCCGGGAATTTATCTGCAGACGTATGCGGTAAAACCTCAGGTTAATTTTGGGAAAGTAGGTTTTGAATTTATTTTTCCCAATCTTGGCGAATTTTCAGGAACCTCACTGAAAAATGTGAAAGGTATTTTGAAAAGAGAAAACGGGGTAGTACTGGCAGAATTTGATAGTATCGGGAAAGATAATTTTACGGCTGTAAAGATTTATAATTTTTTCAGTTCCACAGCTCCGGTATATCTTGAATTATACAAACCGGGAGCTACGGAACCTTATGCAGGAACTAAAATGATTCAGGTAAAATTAAAACAGCACACAGGGGCTAACATGATTGTCCTTCAGGAAAAAATGGAAAATGGAGAATGGGTGGTAAAAGGAGATATTGATGTTGCAGAATATCTGTAATTGCGTATGAAAAATTTTTTTAAACTTCAATGCATTGCCATCGCAGTCTTTCTCATTTCGTGTACGAATAATAATGATGAAAGTGCACCCGTTTTTCCGGAAGGAAGTACAGAATCTGTAAATCTATGGGTTCAGGACAGCATGAAACGATATTATTACTGGGCAGACCAAATGCCTGTAAAACCAGATTACCGACTTCCTGTAAAAGATTTTTTTAAAAGTCTGCTGTCTCCTCAGGATCGGTTTTCTTTCATGGTGAATACTGAAGATTCCTCTACCTATCCACGTTCCATAAGGAATATGTATGGTTTTGATTATTCCATTGTTCAGCTTGCCAGCAACAAGGTGGTTACGGTAGTGAAGCTGGTTCTTCAAAACTCTCCTGCCTTTAACTCAGGGCTTGAACGGGGAATGATCATTACCAAAGTTAATGGAAAGATAATGACAGCCGCGAATGCTGAAGCAATGGCTTCTTCCATTAAAGATCAGACTGTGGTAGAACTTACCGTTGGAAAATGGCAAAACGGAGCTGTAACCGATGAAAAAGATATTACCGTTTACTATGGTTTCTCTTTTGAGCAGCCTGTTTTATCTAAAGTTTTTGAGAAAAACGGTAAAAAAGCAGGATATCTGTACATCTATGATTTTCCCGACGGGATGACTCAGACTCTGAATCAAAAGTTTGGGGAACTGAAAGCGGCCGGAGTACAGGAACTCATTCTCGATCTCCGATACAATTATGGAGGCTCTGTATCATCTGCAGCAGCACTTTGTTCACTCATTCCCTCAGGGTTATCATCTGGTTCGCCATTCATCATTTTTAAAGGAAATAAAAACGGAGGAGAAGTAAAAAGGACATTTGCCCAACAGATTGCTTATGATCCCAAAGCGCTTGATTTTAATACATTACGAGCCAATGCGCTTGGGTTGCAGAAAGTTTTTATCCTCACATCGAACAGTACAGCATCGGCAGCCGAAATTGTTGTGAATAACCTCAAACCTTATATGCAGGTTATTCAGATTGGAGATACTACACTGGGAAAAGATATGGCAGGATTTGTAGTAGAAGACAAACGTAAACCGAGAAAAATTTCCTGGCAGATCCATCCGGTAATTTATAAAGTATTTAACGCGAATGAAGCCGGAGAATACAGCAATGGAATTTCCCCTCAGGTCAATGTCAATGAATTTGCCGGACTGCCATTATTACCTTTGGGCGATCCTAATGAAACCCTTATTTCTTCTGCTCTTAATGGAGGTTATTTCAAATCTGTAGGGAAGGATAATGCCCGTGTTAAGATTCTATTTCAAAGTGATGTGCCTCCGGTGATGATGGAAAAATAATTTGGATTGAAAAGACAAAGAAAGAAAATGAATATCAATATTTTAAACCATTAAGAAGTTTGAAGAAATAAAGTATAGTTAAGATCAATCATTCTGATCTTAAGTTAAAGCGAAGCTTGATCTTAATAATCTTAACGTCTTAATACAATCTTAATGGTTCAAGAAAAATTAAAAGGTTTATTTAATAATAAAAAAGAATATATCGAATAGTAAGGATAAAACCTTTTGCCCTTTTATCTATTCAGGAACACCATAAAATCATAAAAACATGCAGGGAATAGAACCAAAACTTCACATGAACCTGACCAGTCGTATTGAATATTACCGTCTGTTGATAGAAGCTGCAGAAGATCCTGAAAGCCAGCCTTCCGATGTGGTTACCCAGATTTCAGAGCTAGGGAATCTGTATGAGGAATATCTGCTTAATAAAAAGAATCTGGAGAACAGCATCAAAAACTACCGCGAATATCATAATGATTTAAGAAAGAAATTGACGTCAAGACTTCGGGAATTGAGAAGAAAGGCAAGACAGAAATAAACCCTGAAATGCACTTTATCGGTTGATTTTACTATGAAATTCATACCTTTATGACATCAAGCTGAAGGATGACGGGCTTATGAATTTTAATCAAACAGAACTTTCCGGTTATTTACAGATATTTTGGCAGTTTTCCTGGCCACAATGGATTATATTCAGTCTGGTCATTAATATTTTTCTGTATCTGTTCTCCATAGGATTATATGTTTTTATTGAAAAGACTTGCCGTAAAAGCCAGTTACAGGAGAAAAATCATCCTGTCACAAGATCCGATTTTTATCTCAGCCTGATGACGATTGTATGTAACAGCTTTGTACTGCTGCTTGGAGCTTTCTTATGGAAAACCGGATGGATTGTATTGGGGCAGACTCAATCTGTAATTGGGATAATAGCGGAGGTTGTTGCTTTGCTTCTCTTAATGGATCTCCTGATGTATTTTTTTCATTTTGCCGCTCATTTACCTTTCATCTATAAAACTCTGCATGGAAAACATCATGAGCATGTCAGTACCAATTTTTTAAGTCTTTTTGTGCTGCATCCTTTTGAAACCATAGGATTTGGATTGATGATGCTGGTGTTACTTATAGGCTATGATTTTTCTGTAACTTCTGTTTCAATTTACCTTCTGCTGAACCTTATCTGGGGAACTATAGGACATTTAAACAGGGAGTTTTTTCCAGCTTCTTTTGACCGTTTCTTCGTGGGAACAACAAGGTTTCACAACCAACATCATTTGGATGAAAGCAAAAATTTTGGATTTTATACCTCGATTTGGGATCGTTTATTCAGAACGTATAAGTAGGAGGAAAGGCGCGGGGGCTGGAAGAGGGAAGTTGTTACTGCGATATAACAATGCAATTGTTTTTCAAACGCAAAGTTTAGGCAACAAACTTTAATATTTTTGCCGTAGCAAAGTGTTGCAGCAGGCTTAAAGGTTTATGGATAAACATCTAGCTTCATCAGGTGATTGAAAATCAACTCTTTCTTAGCTTACTTAAAATATTACCCAATTTAAAATATGCTTTGCGTTGAAAAACTTTAAGATATGAACCATTAAGAAGAATGAAAAAGTGAAGAATATTAAGATGAGCTAAATTCATGAAATTGCTTCACCTTTGGTTCGCAATGACTATTCGACTCAACTTAATACTCTTACAATCTTATCCACCTTAATGGTGTAAAAGTTATTTTTTTATTTAGTAGCTTTTCCGGCTGATTTGATGGCTTTCTCAACCATTCTCCAGTCATAAAAGTGAAAGACTCTGCCATTACTCATGGCAACAAAAACGCCTTTGGGAAATTTTGAACCCAAATTAACATTCGTCACCTCAGAACCATCACTTTCCAGGGTAGAAACCGGAATTTCTGCAATTCTTCCTTTTGACTGATCCTCTCTTAAATAAACATTGAAGGTATCATTCTGCTGATTGGAAACCAGGATATATCCTTTCCCTTTAGAAGTAGGGTAGATGGAAATTCCTTCCACATCAGATTTAAAATCCCCTTTCCCGAAAACGGATAATTCCTCATTGCCTTTCTCCGGATCTGCATAATATTTGTGAACCCCGAACTGCTCATCAGAATAATAAATATAGCCCATTTCGTCATCTACTGCAATACTTTCAATCTCCTTCAGACCACTGTATTTTCCAAATTTACGAACCACCTCACCGGTAACAGATCTATTCTTTTCAGTCAGCTTGTACTGCCAAAGGTAGCCGTCACTTGGTCCTGATTTTCTTCCGGCAATGACAAATATTTCTCCTGTTGCCGGATTTTTATACATGGAAACTCCCATCGGTCCACGTTCTGATTCTCCGTCAAATACAGAAATCTCTCCAGTTTCTCTCAATTCTGGAAGTGTATAAAGTTTTACTTTGTTGGTTTCTCTTTCCGTTACTGCTGCGATATCTGTTTTTTTACCATTGAGCATAAAACCATATTCAATATCGACATTATTGGGACGTTTCAGTCCTAAAACCTTATTGATGATTTTTCCGTTAAGATCGAAGGCGTACAATCCACCGTCTGTATCCTTATCTGTTCCGATAATGATACTTTTTGAAGCATCCTGAGGATTGATCCATATGGCGGGATCATCCGTATCATGGATCACTGTTTCTGTGATCACTGTAGGTTTTAATTTTTCTGTTACTTCTTTCTGCCCGGTACAGTTGATCACAAGAGGAAGAACTGAAAGGGCTACTATATAATGTATGTTTTTCATGTGTATTTTAAAAATCAAATTTCACTCCCATCGTAAACCTTGGTCTGTAATATTCAGCCTGAGCGGTTCTGCTTTGGATACCTTGATAGTATCTTAACGGCTGATTGGTAAGATTATTGGCTTCTGCGAAAACTCTAAGCTGACTGGTAATTTTATAGGAAGCATTGGCATCAAGGAAAAACTGTTTGTCATAATAACGGTCATCAAACGCCTTGCCACCCAGCTCATCAATATAATGAGAGGTATAGTTCATGGAAACCCTTGCTGAAAAACGTTTGTTCTCCCAGGAAAGAGATCCGTTAAACATATGAGGTGCTGCCCCCGGAAGTCCTACATCTGTTCTTTCAATTCCATCTTCATTGGTAATTCCTTTTGCTTTGGATTTGGTATAGGTATAATTTACGTACACTCCAAGTCCTTTCCAGAAAGCTCCGGGAATAAAATCAAGCTGTCTTTGTAAAGCCACTTCAAAACCATAAATGTCTACATTGTCACCATTGCGCTGCTGGGTAAACTTCCAGTTGCTTTCTCCTGCAGGAATAGGGTTGGACTGTCCTGCGAAATCACTGGCAAAGTCATTAGCCGTATAATTTCTTTTGGAATAGGTATAAATAAAGTCGTTCAGGTTTTTATAGAAAATTCCTCCGGAAAGAATTCCCACAGACTTAAAATATTTTTCTGCCATGAAATCAAAATTATAAGCATAGGTTGCCTTTAAGTTTGGATTTCCTGCTGCAACGATCTCATCCTCTGAAATAACATTCAGATAAGGAACCAGTGAATAATAGTTCGGGCGGGCAAGAGCTGTTGTAAATGCTGCCCGAAGTACAAGATCCTGCATCGGAACATATTTGAAGGAAATATTAGGAAGTACGTTTGTGTATGTATTCGTATTATTAATTTGTCCTACCAGATCTTTTTCATTCATCACATAATTTCCGGTGTAATCTATCTGGGTAGTTTCAATACGTGCTCCAACAATCATGGATAATTGATCATTGAAATCCTGATCCCAACGGATGTAACCTGCATAGATTTGCTCTTTTGCACTGTAGTTGCTGGAAAGGTACTTTTCAGGTTTCAGCTTACCGTTAAATAAATTTGGATTGAATAAATCCAGGCTTCCAAGGAATGAAGGATCAACAAATGTTCCCGGAACATAATTCCCGGCCTGGAAATTCTGACCATCAAGATTGATCGTTGGTACAGATAAGAGACTTCCCATACTATTGACTGGAGTGAAAGCATAGAAATCATTCTCTCTTTCTTTCTTCTTCAAACGCATACGGAACCCGGTACGAAGACGCCCTTTCTGACCATCAATCACAGAAAAAGGAAAACGTACATTCACTTTTGCTCCCAATTCTTTTTCCTGTGTAAAGTTGTTGGCATCCGAAAGATCACTCAGTTTGTAGCTGCCAAGATTGTCTGCTGCCAAGAGATTAAATGTCGGCTTTTCAGGATTACTAAGGTCTGGAGAGAAGTTCATTTTGCTGTTTTCAAACTCTATATAACGCTGATGAGGCTTATCTTCACTTGCAATGGCATAGTTGACAGACCAGTCAAGATCTACTTTAGAACCTAATAAATGTTCTCCTCTTAAAGCATAGTTCTGAACTTTCTGCTTTTCCAGACGGGTATTGTCATTATCGGCATCACCGCCTTTATTCTGTCTTGTAATACTGCCTTTCCAATCCGTAATCTCCGTTTCATCGGCGCTGTAGACAGGTTTTATTTTATATCCTAATGCCAGTCTGGTTTCTTTATCATTTCTGAAATTGTACATGGCAGAAGCGTAGATCTTGTTTTTAGAATTAAATTCATAATCCATATTAAGGTCAAAACTGTGTCTGATACGATGCTCATTATAATAACGTACCCCCATTTTGCTGACATACACCGTTTGGGCAAGATCATTAGCCTGGCTCCATACAGGTTCAATATTATCTGAACCAAAATTGTTGTTATTATAAGAAAAACTGAATACAGCTCCTAGTTTTTTATCCAAAAATCTATTTCCATACACAAATCCCGCTGTATAATTTCCTTTTTCACGAATGGGATTGTATCCTCCTGCAACTGTCGCAGAAATCCTCTGTCCGTTCGGGGAAGCTCTGGTAATAAGGTTTACAGAACCTCCGATGGCATCGGCATCCATATCCGGAGTCAGGGTTTTATTAACTTCTATTGTAGAGATCATGTCAGAAGGAATCAGGTCCATCTGAACATTACGGTTATCTCCTTCAGCAGACGGAATTCTGTCTCCATTCAGGGTAACGGAGTTTAGATTCGGTGCAAGCCCTCTGATGATAAGATTTCTGGCTTCACCCTGATCATTCTGTATGGTAATTCCCGGTACACGTTTCAGGGCATCCCCGATATTGGCATCAGGAAAACGACCGATCTGATCCGAAGAAATTACATTGGTAATATTGGCGTTATTTTTTTGCTTGTTTAAAGCTCTGGCCTGATTTTTTAAAGTGGATCCTGAGACTACAACTTCTGCAATAGACGTTTCTTTCTTGTCAAAAATAATATTCTGACGGGTATTTTTCTCAGATTCTACCGTTACATTATATTCATGTACCCCATAACCGAGATAATCAATTTTCATGGTGTAAGTTCCTGGTGGAACATTCAGGAATACAAAGTTTCCATGTTCATCAGAAGTTGTATAAATATTTCCCGGACTTAGGGAAATCTTGGCTCCTGGCAGGGCTATCTTCGAATCATCGTTGATATTTCCGGAAAGAGAACCGGTTTGTGCATAGAAAAAAATTGAAGCACAAAATAAAACAGACGTAAAAATTTTTTTCACTTTTCTTAGTTTTAGATAAAAATCGCAACAAAATTAAACGTCTGTTTGGAAAAAGTGTTGAAGGGAAAATTAAGATTATCTTAAGAATTGTTAATATAGAAACTTAATACGGTAAAGCAATATCGTTTTATGCTCTACATTTCAGATCCCAGATTTTTTTCGGCTTGATTTCCTTCCAATACTACAGTCAGTTCATCACATCGTATGATCTTATTATTCTGAATGGTAAATTCTGCCAGTACTTTATGGATAACAAAACTTCCGTCTTTTAATTTAGAATTTACCACATGATGAGTAAAGATGATGTTGCTATTTTCAGCATGGCTGATGAACTCAATCTTTTGTTCTGCCACTTTTTCTTTCAGTTTTTTAATATGAAGAACAAATTCTTGATAATTTAATTGCTGGCGGTCAACTAATTGGATATAATCTTTCGAGAAATACTTTTCAATGAGTAATTCGTCAAATGCAGGATTTTCCAGAACTTCGCTGAAAACCTGTTGGATAAAATGTTTCATAACTTTATTATTTGAAACAAAATTATCTCAGAGATGGGTCAGTAAACGATAACAATTGTAAAGAAATTATCTGCGGTTTCTGATTCTGCTTAGTGAAACACTGGTAATTCCCAGGTAGGAAGCTATATAATGTTGTGGGAAACGGAGAAGAAGCTCTGGCCTGTCTTTTAAAAGCTGTTCATATCTTTTCTGTGGAGAATCTTTAATAAAAGAAACCAGCCGATTATTAATTTCACTGAAACGCCTGTAAAAAAGAGGATGAAAAGTTTGCTGGAACTCCTGACCTTCCATGAGTTTACGAAAAATATCTACATGCATCTCATATACGGTGGAAGATTCCAGTGTTTCTATGATAAATTCACTTCGGGTGCCATTCAGGAAGCTGTTAAAAGATGAAACGGCTTGATTTTCTGTAATAAATTCTAATGTAAGTTCTTTTCCATCCTGATAGAAAAATACTCTTAAAGCTCCGTTTTTTACCAGGAACATCTTATCTGAAACTTTTCCTTCTTCAAGCAGGATGGTTTTAGCAGGATACGTAACTTCAGATAATACATGAAGATCTGATTTAAAAAAAGAATGAATATCCGGAATGTGCATATCTGAAAAGGATTAAAGTGAGTTGCTCAGTACTTCCTTTACAATAATTTTAGATTTTTCGATCAGTTCATTAGACCTGTACAGCTGGCTGGTCAGGATTGAACTTTCAAAAAGAAGGTAAACATGAGCTGAAACCATATCGTTTTGAATGTCTTCATTGAAGCATTCTCTGAGTTTGTTTTTATGATAGCGGATTACTTTGTAAATTTCTTCCTTATCAGCAGGAATTTCAGATAAAATATTCAGGAAACTGCATCCTCTGAAATCTTCTCTTTTGTTCATATCCATCAAAAAATCAAATGACTTCAGGATTTTTTCCTGTACCGTTTCTGCTTCTGATGTAAATTTTTCAAGTTCAGCAACCCAGTAATCATACCTTTTATTAAGAAATTCGATGCAAAGGTCATCTTTAGATTTGAAATGCTGGTAAAAGCTTGCTTTTGATACGTGAGCCTCATCAATGACCTGATTGATACCTGTATTGTTATAGCCCTGTCTATGGAAAAGAACCATAGCGGTGCTTAGTATTCTTTCACGAGGTTTGAGCATAAGGTAAAATTTTTACAAAGGTAAGCAAATATGAACAGATTGGTATGTGTTGGTGTCTAAATGAAACCTTGCGTATAATACAGCTGGATAATAAAAAAAAGCAGTGTGAAAAACCAAACGATATAAGGATGATAGGTGAAATTATTCTTGAGGATGTAGTGCAGCGCTTTGAAAAGCTTAACAATACCAATCGTTCCAACAATGATAAAAACCAGACAGACTAGTAAAAACAGATACTCTCTTGTTCCATATTCATTCACCATCCCAAGATGATCCACATAAGCTTTTACATTCATGGTTTGCCCCAGAAACATAGCTGAAATAATTAATATAAAAAATGGAGTAGACGTATATACGGTTGTATAAATAAAAGAAAATAATAAGGTTCGGAAAGTTACTGTATTGACTTTCTCTTTTTTGTACCACAATAAAGCGACACTGAAAATGACCGCAGTAATATTATTCATGAGGAATATAAACAGAGCTTTTTCCACCATACTTAGCCCCTTGATCTTCGAAATAATATTATGCTCACCCCCATAATCCATTAAAAGCACAGAGATGATCACAGAGGTATAAACAGAAAGTTTTATGGGTGAAAGGTAGTCCTGAAAACGCTCGGTTTCTTCTTTTTCCATCTCATGTACAGAAAGATCATAACAGCGGCGGGGATCCTGAAACAACTTGAAAATGGTTACCGGAACCAACAGTATTTCAATAATAATCTGTAAGCATAGTTTTTCAAAACTATCTATCAACTTTTCAAACATTTGTAGTTATATTAAGGGAACGTTTGCAAGTTAACTAATTTTTGAATTACATCTTTAAGGTCGATAAAAAAAGTGGATGATTCTGGTTAAATCATCCACTCATTAATTATCTAAAAAAGGTTTTATTCTATTTTGGTAGTCCTTTTTTCAAAGCGATATGGGCTTTTTCTACAGCTTTTCTTTCTTTCCAGTCCATATACCTTTTTTTGTATCGTCCTTTCATGAAATTATCAAAATTACGCTGAACAGCAAGATTCCAAAGAGAATGTGCTTTTACAGCCCAGCTTTTGTCCCAGGCACGCAGGGAAATAGAGAATGATCCATCCAGATATTTCATCCAGTGCCACCAACCTGTAGGCATGAATAAGGTATCTCCGTGTTCCAGGAAGCATTCAATTCCTTCAATACCGTCCAATGCCGGGAATTTTTCAAAATCAGGATTGGCGATATCATAATCTTCCAGTGCATATGTGGCATAAGGAAGTTTATACAGACGTGTTTTCCATTTGTATTCAAACAGAAGAACATGCTTTCTTCCATTGAAGTGAGTATGGAAAATATGCGGCATATCAATATCATAATGAAGAAAAGTCACAGAACCTTTACCTCCGAAAAACATACTAGGATATTTATCTAAAAATCCACCCATAAGATTCTTTGGCGGAACATAGTCTTCCAACAATTTTGGCGCAAATTTTATAGGATCAAAGAAGAAAATTCTCAGATCAGTAGGCTCTCTCTGAATAAGGTCAACATAATCACGAAAAGGCATTTTCGTAGTCGGTGTATTGATGGGAGCGGCTGGATCTGCTTTGGCACTATCATAAAGGGGAACTTCAACGTCGCCTACTACTTCCTTCATGTAATCCATCGTCCACTTTTGATAGGCGGGCCACTTTCTTGCCATATTTCTGATTACCACTGGCTTACATGGCTTTAG
Organism: Chryseobacterium culicis; assembly: GCF_002979755.1. Taxonomy (NCBI): domain Bacteria; kingdom Pseudomonadati; phylum Bacteroidota; class Flavobacteriia; order Flavobacteriales; family Weeksellaceae; genus Chryseobacterium; species Chryseobacterium culicis. The sequence goes on from NZ_PCPP01000001.1 coordinate 265,880, forward strand.
ATATTTTTCACGGAAATCTTCTTGTGAAATGTCATCTACAATATCAATTGGTTTAAGGATTATTCCCATTCGTTCAAATTATTAAGCTAAAGTATTAAATATTTGCGACAATAAAATGGAAAGAATTAAAATTATTTGGAATTAATATAAATAAATAACAAATTACTATTTGTACTTCATTTTTTTAGAGTTATTATGGTGTGAATTTACCCTCTGTTCCTTTGATATCTGCGGTCTTTACGATGTAAAAGATATTTGTGAGATACAATAATTGTATGTATAATTGTTCTCTTAAAATAACCATGAGAAGTTTTACTACAATTATTTTTTCACTTGTATTTTGCACTGCCTTTTCGCAAAAATCAGCCAAGATTTTTACTTCAGATATTGATAACTTTTGGGTGGCTTATGACAGCATTCAAAAAACAAATGATCATTCCGGAAAGCTGGATCTTATTAAAAAACTTTATACCGACAAAGCAACAAAAGGGCTGAAAGCTTTTATGAAGGCCAGAAATTACAATGATAGCGTTTATGTAAAAGTCATTGACCAGTATCCGAAATTCTGGAATTCAGTCAGACCGAATACTTTAACAATAAAAACCAAGACCCAAGAACTGGAGGCCAGTGTTGCCAGACTGAAGGAGTTATATCCCGCCCTTAAAGATGCTGAAATGTATTTTACCATTGGAGGGCTTAACGCGGGAGGAACAGTGAGCGGCAATATGGTAATGGTAGGGGCTGAACTTGCCACCGGACTTCCGTCTACAGATACTTCAGAATTCAAAGATGAATGGTTGAAGAGTCTTTTTGCAAACCAGTCTCTGGATAATATAGTTTTCCTAAATATTCACGAATATATACATACCCAGCAGACCGGATATCAAAATAGAGTTTTAAATCAGGCTATAAAGGAAGGATCATGCGATCTGATTGCCGAACTTGCGATGAAAGAATCTCCGCAAAGAAAATATATTTCTTATGGAATTGCTCATGACGTTGAAGTTAAAGCCCAGTTTAAAAAAGAAATGTTTACCAGTAATCTTGCCAACTGGTTTTATAATGGAAGACAAAAAGGAGAAGGTGCAGATTTGGGTTATTATGTAGGATATGTGATCAGTAAAATGTACTACCAGAATGCAAAAGATAAAAAACAGGCCATCAAAGATATTATTGAACTGAACTATAGTGATAATAAATCTGTGGAAGACTTTCTGGACAAATCAAAATTTTTCAAAGAAAAAATTGATAAGCTTGCCAAAGAATATCAGAGTAAATTACCTTATGTAGTGAAAATGGACCCAGCCAATGGTTCCGAAGATGTAAATGCGGATACAAAAGAACTCCGGATTACTTTTTCACAGGAAATGGTTCCCGGGAAATATTCCTTCAATCTGTCTGATAAGGGAAAAGAATATAATCCAATGACAAAAATAGCAGGGATGGAAAACAATAATAAAACTTTGCTGGTATTAGTAGATCTTAAACCCAATAAAGAGTATGAGTTTGTGCTTACCAATAAAGGTTTTATTTCTAAAGAAGGTCATCCTCTAAGAGACGAGAAACTTCTTATAAAGTTTAAAACCGGCAATAAATAGCCTTTTTCATAAAGGGATAATTAATATGGAGGATCTGAAAATGAATTTCTTTTATCCTTGATTATATTTTTGATAGTGTGTTAAAATTGTATTGATTTCCTGGTTTTTTTAGCCTTTTCATAAGATTCTGTGGATGGAAGAAGATTTAACCTTTTTCAAAAAAAGGTTATATTCGGCTTCGTAAAAATAGTGATATGCAAGTATATGAAGGGATTTCTGTGGGGTTATATCTGTTATTAATGATAGGTATAGGCATATATTCTTATAGAAAATCAACAAGTAATTCAGAAGAATTTTTAATTGGCGGCCGAAAAATGGGAGCAGCCGTAACAGCACTGTCTGCAGGGGCAGCCGATATGAGCGGATGGCTTTTGATGGGCGTTCCGGGAGCAATGTATCTGTCCGGAATTTCAAGTTCCTGGATTGCGATAGGCTTAACCATTGGAGCTTATCTCAATTATATTATTGTAGCCCCAAGGCTCAGAATTTATACAGAAGTGGCGCAGAATGCCATTACGCTACCTGTATTTTTTGAAAACAGGTTTAAAAATAAAAATCAGCTTCTGAAAATCACATCCTCTATTTTTATTCTGGTATTTTTTACTCTGTACACTTCTGCAGGAATGGTATCCGGAGGAAAATTATTCGAATCAGCTTTCGGGATGGATTATACTGTAGGCTTGCTCCTGACAAGTCTGGTAGTAGTGCTGTATACATTTCTAGGTGGATTTCTGGCAGTAAGTCTTACTGATTTTGTGCAAGGCACCATCATGGTGTTGGCATTGGTGATTGTTCCTATTGTAGCGATTACTCAAATCGGAAGTGTGGGAGAGACGTTTTCCCTGATTGAAGCAAAAAATCCAAAATATCTGGATCTGTTCAGAGGAACCACCACCGTAAGTATTGTGTCTTTATTGGCATGGGGATTAGGATATTGTGGTCAGCCTCATATTCTGGTCCGTTTTATGGCTATTGATAAACCGAAAGATCTGATTAAAGCAAGACGTATAGGGATTACATGGATGATCTTTACTGTTGCAGGAGCTCTGGCCATAGGATTGGTAGGAATCGCTTATCTGCAAAAGTTCGATATGAATACTATGATGAAGTTTGACGGATCAAAGACGGAAGCAGAAACTATTTTTATTTATTTCTCCCGTATATTATTCCATCCGTTTATTGCAGGATTTTTACTTACAGCCATTCTCGCAGCAGTAATGAGTACGATTTCTTCCCAGTTATTGGTGACTTCAAGTTCATTAACAGAAGATATTTACAAAGCTTTTCTTAATAAAAAAGCAACTTCCAAGCAATTATTAATGGCGAGCAGACTTTCTGTTTTACTCGTAGCCGTCATTGCGGTACTTTTATCCCTGGATCCCAAGGATAGTATTCTTAATCTTGTAGGAAATGCATGGGCCGGCTTTGGTTCTGCATTCGGACCGTTGATCCTGCTGTCTCTTTTATGGAAAAAGGCAACATGGCAGGGAGGTTTTGCCGGGATGATGGTAGGAGGAATTACGGTCTTAGCATGGGTCTATCTTCAGCATCCATTAAAAGACTGGTACGAAATCATTCCTGGGTTTGCCCTTTCTCTGTTGACTAATGTGATTGTTTCATTATCAACCTATCAACCAGATGCTGTTATTGAAAGCGAGTTTAATGAAGTTAAAAAAATAATGCAGGAGTAATATAGAACTTTTGCAATTATACAACAATAATATACCCTTGCTCAACAGTGAGGGTATATCTTTTTCATTTTTCCCAGCCTATTATATTTTAATGTATTGCTATTTAATAATCTGTATTAAAGATGGTTTACATTTTTTTACTATTTTGTTATTTCAAACCAAAAACTTATTTATTATGAAAAATCTAAAGAAAATCGCGAGACAAAGTTTAAAAACAATCACGGGCGGTCGTCCACCTGCAGAGAGTGAGTGTATAGCATGTGGATGCCCTACATCAGCATGTTATTACAAAAACGGAAATGGAGGTGGTGGCGGTTGTGCTGATATCAGATGTGCATAATCATCTTTATAAAGAAAGAAACCTTCCGGAATAAGGAAGATTGTATTTTTTATATTAAAGTTTAGTTTCTGTATACTTCCTTTTGATAAGCACCAGTATAAGAGCGAGAGTTAATCCTATAATGCTTGACCATATTGTATTTTCTATCCCATAACGGGCAATCCAGAATCCTCCGAATAGAGTGCCGGCAGTAACAGCAAAGTTTCCGCAGGAAGTAAAAATACTGTTGATGAACTCTGAAGAATCCGAAACAGATGAGGTTACATTCATATTACTGATCAGAAACCCTCCGGAATGAACCAATCCCCAGCATCCCACGATCAGAGTCATGATTACAAAATGACTGCCATAATGCCCAATCAGAAAATGAATACCAGATAACAGAATGAGAAATATAAGAGTGGTCTGAAACGGAAATCTGCTCATATATTTTCCCGCAATTTTATTTCCTGCAATTCCCACTGTTCCAAACAGGAAGAGCATCAGACTGATCTGTTTTCCGTTCATTTTGGTAATACTCTTTAAAAATTCTGCCATATAACCATAGGTTGAGTACATTGCTGTAATCGTAAAGAATGCCAGGAAAAGCCCAATCCATAGATGTTTACTGTTAAATATTTTAAAGGGAAACTGATTTGATGATGCATGGGTATTTTGAATCGATGGTAAATAAATCCATACTCCTGCCAGAGCAACGCCATTAATAAAAGCAGTAAGTAAAAAAGAAGACTGCCAGGAAAACAGATCAGACATAAAGGTAGCCAGTGGAACTCCCATGACGGTGGCTAGGGTAAGGCCTGAAAAAATAATGCTTACCGCTTTTGATTTCTCTTTAGGATCTGAGGTCTGTCCGGCAGCAGATAAGGCAATGGACCAGTATACCGGATGAAAAAATGCGGGAATCATTCTGACGGCAAGCAGCAGATAAAAATTGGTGATACAGGCAGAAAAAATATTGGCGGCGACAAAAATAAATAGAGACAAAAGTAGCAGATTCTTTCTTTTGAATGAAGATAATATCATCAGCATAAAAGGCCCAAAAACGGCAACAATTAATGCAAAGGTACTCAGCAGCCAGCCTGCTTTTTCAATGGATATCCGGAATGTAGAAGCTATTTCTGGCAATACTCCAATCACTCCGAATTCAGTAGTGGTAATTCCGAAAACACCGAGTGCCAGCACATAAAGATTTCTGTTCATTTTCATTATTTTTTTGCAAATTTGCAGAATAGACTTTCAGAAAACTATATACTTACCTTTTAGTTCTATACTTACCTTTTTGAAAGTGACCCTCAAAAAAAATTGTTATGCCTGAATTTTTCCATGATAAAAGATTGTACTATACTCCCATTGAATTTGCTTTAAGTCATATCGGAGGAACCTGGAAAATGCCTATTCTGTGGAGATTACAGGAGAAACCTCTTCGTTTTAGTGAACTTAAAAAAGACATTCCGCATATCACCGACAAGATGCTGACCAGTCAGCTGCGCGAACTGGAAGCTAAAGAAATGATTTACAGAGAAGTATTTCCCGTAGTTCCTCCAAAAGTAGAATATAGTCTTACAGAAAAAGGGAAAAAAGCCATTCCGGTGATTGAAACCATTATGAAGTTTGGCTATGAGCTGATTAAGGATGAAGGAATTGTCTTCCCGCCTAAAGAATGATAAGATTATATTTTTCCATTACGTAACGCTTTTTTCATAACTTCACCATAAAATTGATTCAATAGTATGAAGCTGAAACTGGGGATATTAGATCAGTCACCCACCACCATGGGGGGCAATGCAGCATCCGCATTGAAAAACAGTATTAACCTTGCTGTATGGGCTGAAGAAATAGGATTTCATAGCATTATGTATTCCGAACATCATGGCGTAGAAGCTTATGGAAGTTCCAGCCCTGAATTATTAGCTGCTATCGTTCTCAGTAAAACAAACCGTATCAAAGTAGGAACAGCCGGTATTATGATGCGGAACTATTCTGCGTATAAAATTGCGGAGTGGTCCAAAATGCTGTCGACCCTTTATCCTGAACGGTTTATTCTCGGGTTGGGAAAAGCGCCGGGAGGATTAAAAGATGCTGTCATGGCACTGAATAACCATAAACCGGTAGTTTTATCCAATATGGAAACAAAGCTGGAAGAGATCATTCAATTCATACGAGAGGAAGAAGGTGTATATGATGGGCTTATTGCACAGCCTACTCATGTGCAGCATATCCCGGAAATCATGTGGCTGGGTTCAGGAATGACCTCTGCCCGGGAAGCGGCAAAACATGGAGTTGGATATTCATTTGCGGCTTTTATGAATAGCGAAAATGGAAAGGAAAATACGGATGCTTATCTCAGAGAATTTGATGCAACGCAATATTTTCCCAAGCCTTCTTTACAGGTTGCTGTAGCCCTGTCTGTAGCAGACAATATTGAAGAAGCCAGACGAAATGCCTATGGAATGGCTTATCAGTTTTTACAATCCCGACAGTTAGTCAGTCCTGATGCTGTTCTTTCCCCTGAAGTGGTAGAGCAGAGGGTTTTAGGAACACAAGATGAAGAAGAATTCTTTACTGTTTTAAACAGAATTATGATTGAAACACCCCAATCTGTAGATCAGAAATTACATCAGGTTGCGGAAAGGTACAATACAGATGATCTCCTGATATTGTGTAATATGTACCGGGAAGAAGATCGTATCAACACTTATAAAAGTATCATTAAAAACAATAAATAACCCTACAGCCTCTATGAAAATTCTGTTGTGCTATGGGGTTATAAATACACTAGAATGTACACCCATGAAGCAGAATATTTCAACATTGTATATCATTACCGGAGGTCCCGGAGCAGGAAAAACAAGGTTGCTGGAAGAATTAGACCGTCATGAATTGACAACAGTACCTGAAGAAGGAAGGAAAATCATTAAAGAACAGATTGATTCCGGTGGGAAAGGCCTTCCATGGCTTAATAAAGAACTTTTTGCAGCACTCATGTTTGAAGAATCTGTAAAAACTTACCAGAAAATACGTCATATGAATTCTACAGCGCCTGTTTTCTTTGATCGTGGAATATTGGATACTCTCGGTTATATGAGGCTTGAAAATATTATCATTCCGGCATCTATGGAAGCAAAAGCAAGAGCTATGGTTTATCATAACCCTGTTTTTATTCTTCCCCCATGGAAAGAGATTTATGAAAATGATCCGGAAAGAAAACAGACCTTTGAAAAGGCGGTGGAAACTTTTGAGTGTATGAAAGAAATATATCGGGAATATGAATATAATATCATAGAAGTTCCGAAAGTTTCAGTGGAAAACAGGGCACGCTTTATTCTTGATACAATTTTTATGTCAAGTTGAATATCGGTCAATCATCATCAATCATCATCAATTATTATTTATCATATGAACAATCCTACTTTTGAAAAAGAACTGATCGAGCTGGCTGGCAAAGATCTGTCGGTCAGAGAAAAACTGTTGGAAGCAGGGCAGCTTTCCGGAGGCTATCATCCCGAAATGGAAGAGATTCATAGAGCCAATGCAAAACGGCTGAGGGAAATTATAGCACAAATTGGTTATCCTACCATCTCAAAAGTAGGTGAGAAAGCAAATGATGCAGTGTGGCTTATTATTCAGCATGCGATTGGTGAACCAGAATTTATGAAGACATGCTATGTTATGATGGAAGAGCATTATAATGATATTAATCCTATCCATAAAGCCTATTTATACGACCGGATTCAGGTTTTTCAGAGTAAACCTCAAAAATATGGGACACAGTTGACCGCTGAAGGAACAATTTATCCGGTAGAAAACAAAGAGAACTTAAATGTAGAGCGTGAAAAGGTAAATCTGCCCATATTCTCCAATGCAGAAATTCATAAAATTCCGGAACCTGAAGATATTCCGGAAATTGATAGCAAAGATGGGGAATATACGGTTTGGAGAAAAAAAACAGGATGGATTTAAAGCAATGCTGAATGCATGAAGAAATTTTCAACTTAAACTGTAATTCCTCCCAAATTCCACCTTACTTGCCGGTCTTCAAGACTTCACGAACTTCAATATTTCCTCCAATTTTAAAAATTGGGTTTCCTTTCGCTATTTCAACGGCTTCATCAATAGATTCTGCCCGTACAATAATATATCCACTAATGAATTCTTTGATCTCGGTATAAGGGCCATCCGTTACCATATTATCTGGTTTTACAGTTTTGGCAGCTCCCGGAGCGGGTAATAAAGTATTTCCTTCATCCACCAGTTTGTTTTGTGCAGCAATGTTTCCAAGCCAGATCATGCGCTCCCGGATCTGTTCAGGAGAAGGTTTAAAATCAGAAATGTCTTTCAGTCTGAAGATCAATGCAAATTCTTTCATAATCATATTCTTTTTTTTATGACGATTAAGATAGATGAACAGGGACAGCGTTTTTAATGTGTTTTTATTTATCCAATAAAGGTCTGGGATCAAACAGAACTTTCAATGACTGAATCTTTCCCTCCTTGATCTGGTACCATCCGGAAGCTTCTATCGTTTTTTCTCCCATATCAATCATGTACCAGAAACACACATCTTCCCCAGCAGTAAAAGCCTTTAGAATTTCATACTTAAACTTCATCTGCATCATGTCTTTGATATATATTGAAGCATTTTCTCTTTTCCCCAATACCCCGATAAATGTAAAATCAGGATGAAGACAACTTTCCGCCATTTCAAAATTTTCGTCATTTAAATATTGGATAAACTGTTCCGCTGTATTTTGATTTCTGTTGCTCATAATGTAATTTTTATTGTTGAGTACAAAATTAGGAGGGAAGAATATATTTCTCCTGTGACTATTATCACAAAATGATTTGAATTTTTACTGTTTTAAGTCGGAAATTCTCCCTTTTGCATACACAATCTGTTCTTTTTCCTTTTCCTGATCCGGATTATTTTTAAGGTACATCTGATAGTATGTTGCCGCACTTTTAGGCTGTTTCAGATGGAGATCATAAAGAAGTCCTAAGCGGTAATAAATCATAGTGCTGGTACCAAAAGTTAATCCTCTTTTATAGGCTGTCAAGGCATCGTTATACTGATTTTTGGCTTCATAAATCCCGGCAAGTGCTGCATAGTAAAATGGAGTATGATCTGAAATGGCTTCATCAATAGTCTTCTGTGCATAAACTACTGCATTGTTGTAATCTTTCAGTTCACGATAGCTTAGAGCCATAAAATAGAGTGTTCCTTCATTTTGTACACCCATATTTTCCAGCATTTTATAAATATTGATACATTTCTGATATTCTTTTACATAAAAATACGCTTGCCCTATATCGTTCATTACATTTACATCAGCATGGTTTTTAAGGAGTTTTTCACCGGTTTCAATCACTTCCTGGTATTGGGTTAACTGGTTGGCTACCGGTAGCAGAGCCTGTTGTAAAGTGAAATTTTCTGTATCCGCAGCAATAGCTGTTTTCAATACATCATAAGCAGACTGATATTGTTTAAGACCACTGTAGGTTAGAGAAAGATCATAAGCCACATCAGGGTCGGTGGTATTAAGAGTATTGGCTTTCTTCAGATAACTGAGTTTGGCTTCTGGCGTTTCTGCATAGGTGGCAAGCTGTTTGTAAGCACTGAAATTCAGGCTGTCAAGTTGAATGATCTGTTGAAGATAAGTTTTGGCCTGAGAAGCATTTCCCCTTCTGGAATTGATATTGGCCAAACTGAATAGAGTAGGCAGACTGTTCGGTTGTATGGTATTGATTTTTTGATAATTTTTTTCTGCTTCCGTCAGTTTTCCCGCCATCATATTGCAGTAAGCAATTTGTGAAAGTGCTTTTATATCCTGTGTATCTCCGGGATAGATGCCCTGAAGATATGTTGCGGCCTCAGCATAACGTTGTGTTTCATAATATTCAAGAAGCTTTTCAGTATCAATTTTTGCGGATTGAGCATTTGCATTTTTAAAGCCTAACAGAATAATACACAAACAAATTCCTAGTTTCATCATGGTTATTTTTTAACTAAAATATTGGTTATTTAATAAGCTTCCAAATTTTATACTCACTTATGTGGGATTTTTTAATATTATGAATGATTTATGATAAAAACCAAAACCTTATATCATGAGAATTCTTATATTCACTCTATAGAAAAAGACCAGATAAAGCAAAAGATATGGAAATAAAAACTGTACAATCATTCCTTGATTATTATGGAAAAATAAGGGAAAGAACACATCGTATTATTGAAGTTATTCCTCCCGAACATATTGATTTTTCCTATAAACCAGGAAAATTTACCATTGGTGATCAGATCAGACATATTGCCACTATTGAAAGGTATATGTATGGAGAGACCATTAGCGGAAGAAAAAGTGCTTATCCGGGATGTGGAAAAGAGCTTGCCGACGGATATGAAAATACAGTTAAGTTTTTCAACGAAATGCACAGACAGACTCTGGATATTATCAAAGGGCTTTCTGATGAAGATCTTACGAGGAAATGCCTGACTCCGGCCAATAGTGAAATTTCTATATGGAAATGGCTTCGGGCAATGATAGAGCATGAAATCCACCACAGGGCAGAATTATATATCTACCTGAATCTTCTGGAGGTAAAAACACCACAACTTTACGGGCTTTCTGCAGAGAATGTGCAGGAGATTAGTGTGAAATTGCAGGAGTAAAAAAACTTAAGATAATCGATATTTAAAATACAAACCAACTGTCATCGTACAGCTGGTTTTCTGTTGTTAAAAGTTCTTTCATTTTTGATTTATTTCTATTTCAAGTGATAAATTATTTTGTTTCATTTATTAAAAATTGTTAAATATTTATTTGATATAGAGTTATTTATTTCTTTTTTTTAATCATTTGCTTTAGAATTATTGCTTAAAAGTCGTAGAACTACGACAAAATTTCAGATTGAGTATCGAAAATTTTTTGAATAGCGATTACCGTTTTATCTTTGTAATACCATCAATCCAATTACAAAAAATTAATCATGATTAAAATCCGCATATTACAATTATAATATCAAGAGAAATCTTGAATTCAACAGGGAGGTGAAGTTCTTTTTCACCATTACTATATGCCCTGTTTTGACCTCAATATCCATACTTTCTTTTACAAATAGAATATGGATAATGAAAATATATCTGAACGTAGTGTACAGATATATTTTAGGCTTAAAAAAATTTGACACCCAATCAATCAAAATATTACAATTATGTTTCAGGACGATCATTCACCCAAAATGCCTGTTTCTAAAGATAAAATTTCAGCTGTAAAGAATATTAAAGAAACACTGACAGATCAGGCAGTCACCAAAGCTGCTCAGGAAGTGCAGGAAAAATCGAGCGGAACCATTAAGAAAGCTACAGAAAAAATGGCTCAGGCCCAGGCTTATACAGGAATCGTTCAAAACGGTTCTCAAATGTTTATGAATCAGGTTAAACAACCCAATCCTCCTACACTCGTAGAAGACAAAGTATGGGCGAAACAGCCAACCTCAGGAATTTATAATGCCAATACCATCCCGGGAAATCAGGTAGCCGGAATCAATCGTGTGGTAAAACTTGAAATCGTAATTGACGGAAAAGTAATTAAGCATTTCAAGCATTTTCAGTTAAAACAAAGTGCTGTAAAGCATCATGAATTTGATTTGATGCTGGCTCATGATAGTTTAGGAGGTTCAGAAAACCATAATCTGGAAGAAGCTCAAAACTTTCTTGGAAAAAGAATTACCGTGATTTTCAGGTATAAAGATGTTGAAGACGGTCCCGAAAGAAACTTTGTAGGCGTAATCACAGAAGTAGGTTTCAGCCAGGAAAAAGGAAGTCTGGGAAATATTGTTCTTACAGGTTTCAGTCCGACTGTTCTTTTAGATGCTGCCCCTCATATTCAAAGCTTTGGCGGAGCACAAGAAATCAGTCTGAACAGCATTGCAGATCAGGTGATAAAAGAAGGACTGGGACAAAATTCCTTTGATTTCAGAGTAGATGCAGCCCATGGAAACGTTTCTTATAGTTCACAATATGAAGAAACCCACTATAACTATCTGGCCAGAATTGCAGAAGCCTATGGAGAACAATTTTATTATGATGGTGAGGTGCTTCATTTCGGGAAACTTCCTCCTCAGGAAAAACCTGTAAACCTTACCTATGGAAGCAGTGTGAGTGATGTCAAGATAAAAATGAAGGCTCAGCATGTAAATCCGTCATTTTATGGCTACAACAGCAGCAAAAATGAAAAGCTAACAGCCGGAAATTCAAAGATTAGTCACACTTCAGATATTGCAAAAAGAGCGTATGAAATTTCAGAAAAAACGTTTACCACTCCATCTTTAAGAGTAGCTCCGATAAAAGCGGTGTCTTTCATGGATGTGGAAAATTCTCAAAAAGGAACTGCTGGAAGTAAAGCCTCAGAAGTATTTGTTATTTCAGGCATTACAACAGTTCCTTTTCTTTATCCGGGCTGTATTGCTGATATTGAAATGAGAAAAGCCGAAAGCAGTGAAACCACTTACTTTACCAAGCTGATGATTACCGATATGTATCACGAGGTAGACGCAAGAGGATATTATACAGGAACATTTGAAGCCATTGCTTCTGATACAGGATTTATTCCCCGTCCGGAGTTTCACACGCCGAAAGCAGATGCTCAGTTTGCCAAGGTAATTTCCAATACAGATCCTTTAAACCAGGGAAGAGTGAAAGTTCAGTTCGACTGGCAGAATGGTTCTACTACGACAGAATATATCAGAGTAATGACTCCCGATGGTGGAGGCAGCGAAAAAGTAAGTAAAAACCGTGGATTTATGGCCATTCCGGAAGAGGGTGATCAGGTAGTGGTCAACTTTGCCCATCAGCATCCTGACCGTCCGTTTGTGATGGGAGGAATGTTCCATGGTGGAGTTGGCGGTGGTGGCGGTTCCGGAAATAATATCAAAAGCTTAAGCAGTAAAAGCGGACATACCATGAGTCTGGACGATGCCGGAGGAATTACAGTGAAGGATAAAGACCAAAATTCTGTTTTTCTGGATGGTGCAGGAAATATAACGATAGACAGTAAAATTTCTATCACCCTGAATTGTGGAAGCAGTTCCATTTACATGGATAAAGACGGAAATATTCAGATTAAAGGAAAAGAAGTATTTGTACAGGGAGTCAATATTGGAGTAGGCGGAACATCAAGTATTGGTGTTGGGGTAGGCCCTGAAGACGGTGATCCCACTTCAGGCATCGGAATCAAATCTGATACATTGGATATCGGCACCAAAACGCTTTCTATGAGAGGTGATACGGAAGCAAATCTTAGCAGCGGAGGAAAAATCAATGTTGGTGGAGGAAGTGAGACAAATATTGTAAGTGGAACTGTAAAACTGAACTAAAAACAGATGAATCCTGTAGACCTGGAGTTGGTAAAATTAAAAAGACAATGGCAGAAAGTTGTTTCAAAGAATGAAGAAAAGCCTATGCTGATCTGTATAGGAGAAAAACATGAAACCGATCTTTTTGATGGATTTATCAAATCAAAACTTTCTGAAGATGAAGAAGATGATATATTTTTACTTCACTATCAGGAATTTAATGGAATGAACGCTTTCGGACAAACCTTGTTGGATGAATGGACTGAGTTTTATGAAATGCTGAAGAAAAGTGAAGAAAATATTCCGCAATGGGATCTGAAAATTCCGGAAGAAAATTTTAAAACAGATGCTTATAAGGCATTTTATCCTCTTCTGGAGCTAAAGAAAAACTTTCCTACGATTCAGAATTCTAAAATATACATCTACATTGCTCCGCTTAGGATCACTGATACCGAAGAGCTGTCTTTGTGGGTGAAAGAATGGTGCAGAATCTGTGAAGCATCGGAAAATAAAGATATTAAACTGGTTTGGGCAGAACATCATACTTACAGAACCTTACCCAATATCTCTTCAGCACACCGTTTCAGAGTGGAAGTAGACATTCACCAGTTAATGCAGAATACGGCTGCTCATACCAATCGTAAGAAGAATAGCCCGGATACGGATTTTCAACAGCAGATCCTTATAGCGAGTAATCATTTAAGTAAAGAAAGATTCAAAGAAGCGGAGCATGCATTGAAAACAGCGGTGAAGCTTGCCAAAGAACAAAAGAACAAACAGGGAGAGATTTCAGCTTATTTTATGCTTACTCAGGCTTATATAGCAGATAGAAAAAAGGATAAGGCTGAAGATACCTACCGGATTATATTGGAAGAAGTAGAGCGGGATTCACCATTGGAAGTTCAGATGTATATGAATTATGGAAGTCATTTATTAGGGAATTCCAAAAAGTCCAGGGCAGAGAAAATATTTGAAAAAGCTGCAGAAACTGCTCAGAAAATAGAAGAATATGCAATGGCTATTGAGTGTTACAGAATCATTGGTACACTGAATGATACCGTTTTGACAAAAGATAAAATGATCAGATATTTTGAAAAATGTATCGGCATAGCAAAATTGATGAACCCTTCGGCAAGAGAGCAGAGCAGCCTGAGGTTTGTAGCCTCAATGCTTATTCTCAAATATGAAGGGGATACAGATAAAAAAAGAATATTAGACAGCGAAATGAAGACTTATTTTGGTGATGAATGGAAGGTAAGTGTGGAAAAACCAAAAGCAGGGTAATCTCAAATTAAAAGAATCATGGCAGATCTGAATAAAAAAACAGTAAAACCCATCAAAGTGGCAAAACCGGATATGAATCCGGATCGCTCTCTGAAGGTAAATGCAGACGTTACTTCGGTAAGCTGGGATAAAACCAAACAAGGATGGAAGAACGGAATGAAAAATAATTTTGATTCCCTGAATCCTGTTTCCATGGTTCAGTCTATTGCGGGAGGAGATAGCAGTAAACAGGAAAACAGCAGTAGCGGAGGTGATGGAGATAGCGCTGTGACTGCTGAAAAAGCAGCTCCGGAAAGCAAAGTGAAACTGATCAAAGTGAATACTCCAGCAATGCCTTCCACGGCCATTCAGCATACAAGTAAGCATTTCGATATCGTACTGGCGATTGACATCCATTGGACTCTCATTCCGCCGCCGCCTTCATTTATGCTGATCCCGTTACCGTTGCCACATCCGTTTATAGGAATTGTTTTCGACATTATGGATTATATTACCATCACAATTCCCATTCCCCAATTTGCAAGAAACCTGATGCCGTCACTTCCGGAAAGTATTCCCATGGGCGGTTCAATATATGTTCACGGAAGACATAAAGCAACCACCACAACCAGTGTTATGGGAGTGGTGATCCCATTCAGACATATCACCTCACTTATTCCGGTATATCTCATTCCTTTTCCCCAGGAAGCTCCGCACGAAGGAGAAGTATATTACGGTTCACAGACCGTTCTGGCACAAGGAAGTAAAATGAGCGGAAACCAGCCTCAGCAGGTATTAACCTGTATGGGATTCCCTTTCGGAATGACGATGCTGCCCGCAATGCCGGATAAACCAAAGAAAAATCCACTGGCTTATTTTGCTTTCTATAATAACTTCTCAAGCATGTATATTCAGATCAATACGGGTGGGCCTGTATTGGTGGGCGGTGCTTTTGTTCCTCATGTGTATACCCCGGGAGAAATGCTGATGCGTCTTGCAGGGATGTTTTTAATGAGAAGCCTTACCAAAAAAATAGGCAAAATGGGAGCTAATAGTTTAAAGAAGCTGAATAACAGTGTTCTTAAAAAAGCTCCATTCAATAAGTTCAAATTTTCGAATGCCTTATCCAAAAAACTATGCCATTGGGGGCTTGAACCTGTTAATTTTGCAACGGGCGCTATGTTTTTTGAGTGGGATGATTTTGAAATCCAGGGAAATACCCCTTTACTCTGGAAAAATATATGGCATAGCGACAGACCTTATGATTCTGGTCCTTTAGGAAATGGTGTCTTTAATAATCATGATCTGTTTATCCTTCCTGAAGAGCATAATAAATTTGCCGGCTGGATGCATCCTGAAGAAAATATGGCGATGCTTATTCCTGTACCTGAAATAGGGGATGAAATGACGTATTTCAGAGATCATAAAATCTGGCAGTACAGACCAAGCAGCAGTATCTGGATTGTTCGTAAGGGAACGGATATTTATACCTATTCACGTTTTCATCATGCCACAGAAGGAGTGGTATATAAAGTAACCCGGATTGAATATGGTGACGGAACGATTCGTGAATACGAATATGAAGATCGAAATATTATTTTGAAAAGAATAAAAGATGTTGGTACTGAATCTAGTATAGAAACAGTTATTCATCCTGAACATAAAAAGATATCAGAAGTTTATTACTGTTATAAAAAACAAAGAGATCTGCAGGTTCGTTATGATTATGATGATCGGGGAAATCTTACTCATGTCTGGGATATTCACAAAAAAGCAATGGTCTTTGAATATGATGGAAACAATCAGATTGTAAGAAGAACCAACCGAAATGGGATGAGCTATATCTGGAAATATGATAAAGAAGGAAGAGTTATATATACTAAAGGTCTGGACGGATATATGGAAGGAAGTTTTCATTATGATGATGAAGAAGGCTTTACAGAAGTGATCTATCCCAAACAGCATAATAAAACAGAACGGTATTACTACGATGATAATTTTCTTGTCTATAAAAAAGTAGATGGAGAAGGCGGGGAAACATGGTATGACTTTACAGCGCACAATGAACTGAAAATGATAGGAAGCCCCGAAGGACGTGTTCAGGGATATACCTATGATGAAATGGGAAATATCAAGACTTTTCACAGCCCTGATGGTGAAGAATATCATTACCAGTACAATGAATTTGGACAGGTTGTTGCCCGTTTTTCCCCTTCAGGCGTTTCTGAAACATGGAATTATGATGAATATGGAAGACTAATCAGCCATACAGATGCGGCAGAAGAAAATGTATGTTATGAATATGCTGATGGGAAAAGGCTTCCCGAAAAAAGTATCAGAGAACATGTTACAACATCTTACGGATATAATAAGAGAGGCCAGCTTATTCAGCTGATGAATACGGTCGGGACTGAACAGTTTTGGAAATATGATGAATATGGAAGATTGCTGGTTTTCAGTCCGAAACCCTTCAACAGAACCCTGTGGAACAGAGATAAAATGGGACGGGTAATTGAAATGAATGAACAGGGGCAGTTACCGATAAAACTTCGTTACGATGCCTATGATCTTCCGGTGTACGCCACAGATGGCCGCGCAGAATGGCTCATGAGCTATACTCCAATGGGAAGTCTCAAGAAACAGGTTCGCCGGAATGCCCTTACCAATAAAAAAGAAGAAACACTAGCCTTTGGATATGATGCTTATGAAAACTTAATGAGCATTACCAATGAAAAAGGAGAAATCTATGCCTTTGAAAGAGATTATAATAACAAGATCATAGGAGAAACAGGTTTTGAAGGACAGAAAAAATTCTTTGTCCGTGATAAGGACGGTTTAATTATTCAAAGAAGAACACCTCGTGGAAATACCATTTTCTATGAATATGATCTGGCGGGAAGAATAACGCAGGTTGATTATCCGGATGGAACCTGGGAAGCCTATCAGTATGATACTTCAGGATTGCTTATTAAAGCGGATAACGAAGATAGCAGCGTAAGTTTTCAGAGAAACCCATTAGGACAAATTATTCAAGAAAAACAGGGTGAACATTCTGTTCTGTATGAATATGATCACCAGGGAAATCTCACTGGTCTCAAAAGCAGCCTGGGAGCGGAAATTGATTATTCTTATACGGATCTGGGACAGCTCAAAAATATTTCTGCAGCTACCACAGAAGTTATCTTGCCCTGGAAGATGAATATTGAAATCAGTAAGAATGAACAAGTCCTTTCTCGTGAAATGACAGGCGGTATAGACAGTACTTTTGAATTCGATCATACAGGAATGCCTGTAAGTCAGAAAGTAACCATTAATAAAACAAATACTACTTTCCATAAAGATTATATATGGGGAGAAGGAAGCCGTTTGCTGAATATCCTTGACAAAGTGAAAGGCAGCAGAACAAAATTTGATTATGATGCATTCGGAAGTCTTACCGCTGCAGAATATTCCAACGGAAAAGTTCAGCATAAAAATCCTGATGCAACCGGCTGCTTATATGAAAGTACAAAACGTACTGACCGTATCTATGACAAAGGCGGAAAGCTGATGCGGGATAAAAACTGGTTTTATCACTACGATGAAGAAGGTAATTTATTATTAAAGAGTAAACGGGTAATCAATAATGCAAGGCCGGAACATTTGGAAGAACCCAACAATACTCATCCTTATTACAAAGCCATTGCTTCAGATTGGCTTAGCCCCTCGAAAATGCCATCCGGAACTCTTTTACCCAATGTGAATGATGATTTATCCACAGAAGTACAAACCCCCGAATGGGAGTCTGGAGACTGGAGTTACTCCTGGAGTGCCAATGGAATGCTGGCTAAAGTAAAACGTCCGGATGGGAAGGAAGTACAATTTGAATATGATGCACTGGGCAGAAGAACTTCGAAAATTGGTGGGCAGAAAATAACTCGTTATATTTGGGATGGCAACGTTCTTTTACATGAATGGAATTATGATATTGAGGAAATTCCTGCAACTGAAATTGATGATGAAGGTAATATCATCGTTAAACAAGAACCTGTAGAGAATTTAGTAACCTGGATTTATGAGACAGGAAGCCATGTACCATCTGCAAAGATAGAAGGAAACAGAAAGGCATCCATTATTTCAGATTATATAGGGAGACCTGTTCAGGCTTATGACGAAGAGGGAAATCTGGTATGGAGCGCAGAATATGATATTTTTGGAAGAGTTGAAAATGTAAAGGGAGAAGAATCCTTTATTCCTTTCAGGCAGCAAGGGCAGTATGAGGATGAAGAGACTGGACTTTACTACAACAGATTCCGGTATTATGATATGAAAAATGGGACTTATCTTTCTCAGGATCCAATAGGCCCGCTTGGAGATAATCCTAATCTGTATGCCTATACGCATGATAGCAATTCCGAAATTGATCCGCTGGGATTGATGGAGGTTGATGGAGGATGGTCACGAAGAAAAGCAGAACGAGGCTCAATTATCAATGCAAAAAGACCTACACCACCTTCTGTACATGCTACCAAACATATTCAGGCGACTTCTATGGAAGATGCCAAAGCCAGAAGTATTAAAGGAGTAGGAGGTAAACCTGAAGGATCATATTTCCCGGATGTAGTGAAAGATAACTTCAAAAATTTTGAGAAAAAGGCTGCATTTGATGCAATGAGGAAAGGGAATGTAGTACCGAATGGAGGGGTTACTTACTATATTTATGAACATCCTACCGATATAGGATATAATATGGGCGAAAAAACAAGATTCATGAGAGTGGAAGTAGCTTCCGGTACCATACACAGTCATCCGATTTCAGCAGCAGATGCCGCTAATTATATAAAAAAAGCAAATTACCGATAACAATGACAGATAAAGGAATATTAAACAACGGAATTCAGGTTGAAGGAGGGTGGAGTATTGATGCAAATGTCTTTATAGATAAGAATTACAATATACTGGATATACCTTTTGATAATACCTTATTATTGAGTGCCGTAAATCACATTACAGGAAAAACAATTTCTATTTCATATGAAAATAGCAACGTGGGATATTCTTTTGATACATGTGTGTTATCCAGATCTTTAGGAGAATGGCGAAATGATGATGCTACAAACATTTATAAAACGATAAAAACAGGTCATCATATTGATGAATTCTACGATTTATTATCAGAATACCTCAATCCGTTACAAAAAGATCTTATTCCATTAAAAATTTCCAGTTGGACAATCATTTATAATAACCTGAAAAGAAACAACGACGGATATGATGATAGAGAACTGATTTTTTCAGCAACAAGAGGAAAGCTTTTTATAGATATAACCTACAACCGGAATTGGGAAAAACCCTACTATATCTATATGGGATTGTCAAAGTATGATTATTCCGAAATCGTTTATAATTTAAATAAGCCTCCAAGAGAATATCAGGAAATATTTTTGGAAAATGTAGAAGAAGTAGTGGTCATCATTAATGATTTTCTCATAGAACTAGACCATTATTTATCTGGAATTCCAAGAAAGAGCTGAGCATTACTTTGAGGTACAATTAATAAGGGCTCAAAAACACAGTAATACTGTTGAAATATATAATCCAAATCCAATCTATATATGAAAAAAATATTCTCCGAAAGTAAAGGTTTCGTGATATTTAGTCCACAACTTTTAGCAAAATACCTGCAGGAACATAATCTCCCGGGTAATAATATTTTAAAATATTTTGTAGAAAATGAACATGGGGATGAAATAACAAAATCAGGAATTGCGATTCCGATAATAGGGGTAGAAGAAGACCATTATGCATTCCGGGTCTCTGTAAATGATGAAAAGATTTTGAATGATGATGAGGTAGAAGTAGAGTCCAGAGGCTGGGTTTTTCAGACGGTTAATAATGAAGTGAAAATTGTTGGCATCGGTTATTTGAAAGATATTACCTCTATTAATGATGAAAACAGCATTACTTTATCCTTAGATAATGGATGGTATGCTTTAAAAATACGGGGCGGAAATAAAAATGGCGAAAGAGTATTTGAGCTGCATATGGAGAAACAGGATATGCATCCGGCTTTTAGCGGAGATGTTACTACCGAATATTACTACGGATAAATAAATATTGAAAAATAGGGTTGAAGGGCTAAATATTTCATACATGAAGTTAAATACCTGATGTTGAGTCCCTGATACCCGCATTTTCCTTGTTTTTGAAAGCTGTGTTTTCTTTAAAACCGGAAAAATGCAAAATTTATTGAAAAAATATTTTGTCGGTAATAAAAAACTTTCTATATTTGCACCACTGAAAACAACGGTACTACCGGAGTTTAAGGAGAGTTGGCAGAGTGGTCGATTGCGGCAGTCTTGAAAACTGTTGACTGTAACAGGTCCGGGGGTTCGAATCCCTCACTCTCCGCAGAAAAAGCTACAGATCTTTTGATTTGTAGCTTTTTTATTTTGTATAGAATTTAAAAACAAAAAGACCTGCAATTCATACGAACTACAGGCTTTTATTGGAGAGAATACAGTTCTTTTTAACTTAATATCTCACATGGTGCTACACAAATCACCCAAGGACATCTTTTGATTCCCGGAGGTGGGCAGCATGCTTCGGAACAGCTTAATGCTCCTCCGTTAGTAGTCTTCAACTGCTCTCTTGAAATTTTTTTTAAATTTTTCATAGTCAAGTCATTGTATTAAACATAAAACTAAGGCTGGTTTCCACCACCACATCCATCGTAAGGCATACATTGCCACTTACCACCGATTAAGCACAGTTGGCCGCCTCTGCAGTCAATTCCACCCTTAATTGTTTTCAATTCCTGTCTTTCGATTTTCTTTAAATTTTTCATAATAATTTAGGTTTAGTTCTATCCGAAATTAATAAATTTTTATCAACTGTTGTAGAATTATTTTGAAAATATTTATTTTATTCAATAGATTGTTTGATATTTTACCTCTTATTTTTTGAAATGATGTAAAATGTAATGGGTAAGGAGAGGATTCATTCCCGGATTTTATAAGGAATTGATTTCATTGATATAAAATCTTGTCTTGTGGCAAGTCTGGTTTCATAATGACTCGCTAATTTTGATTAAAATGTTAATCCACTAAATCTGATAATATTATGAAAAGTTTATTCAAATGCTCTGCATTATTAGTCCTGGCTATTGCTCTTACAATATCACAGTTATACGGACAAAAAGTAAAACCCTCTGAAAGTGGCTATGCCCCTGTAAATGGTATCAAAGTTTATTATGAAGTCTATGGGAAAGGAAAACCTATTGTGCTGCTGCATGGTGCCTTCATGACAATTGATTTGAACTGGGGAGAATTGATCCCCGAGCTCTCAAAAAACAGAAAAGTCATCGCTCTTGAATTACAGGGACACGGACATACTCCGTTTTCAGAGAGGAAATTATCCCATGCTACTTTGGCCAGTGATGTTACCAAGGTAATGGACTATCTGAAAATTGATAAAGCCGATGTGGCCGGATATAGTTTTGGAGGAGAAGTGGCTTATCAGTTAGCGATACAGAGTCCGGAAAGACTGAACAAGCTGGTTATCATTTCATCAACCTATAAAACCAGCGGCTGGCTGCCTGAAGTAAATAAAGCATTTGAAGGAATGAAACCTGATCTTTTTACGAACAGTCCTCTGCATACAGCTTATAATGCCGTAGCTCCTGATAAAACAAAATGGACAAAATTTCTGGAACAGATGATGGCTTCTGCCAGACAGCCTTTCGACCTTGGTGACGGGAATATTTCTAAAATTCCGGTACCTGTTTTAATCATAGCCGGTGATAATGACGGATTGGATAAAACAGAACTTTCAAAAACCTATAAATTATTGGGAGGTGATGTTTTTGCAGATATGGGACCCATGCCAAAATCTCAATTGGCTGTTGCTCCGGGGCAAACCCATGTGAGTCTGATGATGCAGACGACATTGATTCTGAATTATCTGAACAGTTTTTTAAAATAGCTTGATGATGAAGACCCAATTTGAAGCAGGAATTAATATCGCCATAAAAATTCCAAAAAATAAATACGAAAAGACCGTTTCTTTTTACAGGGATATTTTAAAACTTGATGTGGAGGAAAAGGCCATTAATAATCCAACCGTTTCCAGAACCCATGAAGTGAAATTCGGGAGTAATATCATCTGGTTAGACTGTGTCGACAACTATACCCATTCTGAAACCTGGTTACAGCTTACAGTTCCTGATGTGGAAGCAGCAACTCAATATTTGCAATCAAATGGAGTGGAAACCTGTGATGAAATTGAAGAACTTCCTGAGGATATGCACTGGATTACGGATCCGGCGGGTACAGTATTTAATTTGCAGCAAAAGAAATAAACTAAGGTATTTAATCATACTTTAATGCATAAGAAGAGGTTGTCTCAAAAGTCAAATGTCATTCTGACGTAGGAAGAATCTCATTCTGCATGATATAACCTATCTTTTGTGGTCTGCAAATACATCATTAAGGTTCTGAACCTCTCCACCTGTGTCTTTACGATATCGTATGGGGTTATATAACCGGAAATTTGATCTGAGAGACCTGAAAAAATGTTTAAAAGACCACAAAAGATGATCTTTTAATCCCAGATTTAAGGTCTTACAACCCTGATTTTTATATCAGAGACCGTTACAATCTGTTATTTTAATCATTCGGAGACCAAATTATTTAAAATACATAATGAAAATATGAAAGGTTTATGAAAGGAAACAGTGTAATTTTAATACCTTTAGCCATCAAATTATTAAAATATTAAAATATTCTCATGCAGACGAAACCATTCACTTTTATTGCAACACTCTTTTTTCTGGTAGTAAGTGTAAGCGTATTTTCTCAGAAAACGGCTACCTTAAATTCTTTACTGGACAAGAATTCAGAATTTATATTTCCGCAGACTCCCGATAAAATATCAAAAGCACTGAACGTAAAAACTGTTTTTTATGAAGATGCCAATGAAGAAAAATATGCGAAATGGCCAATGAAGACAGGATTAGAACTCTATTGCAGTCTGGGGAAAGATAATATTGTTAATGAAATGTTTTTTACCACTTCAGATAACAAACCTCTAGTTATTGAAGGACTGCCTTTCGGTCTTATCCTGAATAAAAGTACATTGCAGGATAGTAAAACAAAGTTCAGTAAATACAATGCCAAGGCGCAAAAACTGGGAGCAGACAGTGAATTTCCGGGAGGATCAAAATTGGTTTTTAAAAAAGGAAAACACTATACAACATTGCTGTTTGACAGTAAAAATCTTCTCAAATCATTAAGCCTTACAACTGCGCTTATTGATCCGGCAGCGAATTAATGAATAGAAAACCATAATCATAGTAAATCCGTTATTCTTTGACGGATTTTTTTATTTACCGGAAGGAGAGTGGTTGATGAAATATACTCAACGGGAAAAATCCTTCATTTATTTCTTTATTTCCTTAGTTCATTGTTTTCTGATTGAATGGTAAACAGGGTTACCATAGCTTTGACCTATCAAAAACAAAACAAGTAACACATAACATTATGAACAGGGAATTAATTTTTTTAAGAGCATTTGCCTTTACAGCGGTCATTGGAATTGTATTTTTAACTGCTTCCGCCTTTAAAAAAGACGGAAATCAGAAGTTTACTGAAATAGATGTAGAAAGAATCAATATTGTAGAAAAAGACGGTACGGTAAAAATGATCATTACCAATGTGGATAAATTTCCCACAGGGGAAGATAAAATAAACGGCAGTCCTACCAATAAAACGAGAAAAAAACGTTCAGGTATGCTTTTCTTCAATGAAGACGGAATTGAATGTGGAGGCTTTATTTATGACGGACAGAAAAATCAGAATGGCCACAGTTCGGGATTGTCTCTTACCTATGATCAATATGATGGTGATCAGGTCATGCAGATTTTAACTCAGGATTATAAGAAAGGAGATAAGAGAGTGGTCTCCAGCGGACTTTATTTTAATGATCGTCCGTCAAAAGAATCACAACTCAAAACAGGAGAAATCATGGCAGAACTGAATCAGATAAAAGATCCGGAAGCCGCTCAGAAAAAATACAAAGAATATGAACAACAGGGACTGATTGGAGGTGCACCAAGAATGATGCTTGGAAAAACCAAAGATGAACATAACGGACTGTTCTTATTTGACAGTAAGGGTAAACCAAGAGCCAGATTCTGTGTCGATAAAAATAATGAAGCAAAACTGGACTTTTTAGATGACAACGGAAATGTTACCTCATCATTTCCGGAAAAGAAAAAATAATAATACAAAAAACAGCCCTGTAAAAATATAGGGCTATTTTTGTAAAAAAATCCCCTTATAAAACTGATGAAAACCATTTTGAAACAGATGCATCAAAACAGGTACTTCCTTCTGTTTATTCTTTTGTTTGCTTATGTACAGTCTATTCACACCCGCATAGGAATAAGACGAACACTGGACTGGTATATTTTTACTCCTGAAGCGGCCGTTGTTACTCTTATCAGTGCCTGTATCCTGTTTTTTGTGATTGATTTTTTCATTAAAAACTGGCAAAAGTCATCAACGTTTAGTGCAGCTGAAATCCTTAAAATATTCAGCTTTTCCCTATTAACCTACCTTTTGGTGATGAAAATAATAGGGTTTTTGATTGCTGTTATTTTTGGAAAAGTGGAGAAAAATTTCAATCAGGAAGTTGTTATTCTTTCTACCTTTTCAGATTTGATAGGAGGGTTTATTTATGGAAGTTTTTTTCTCGCATACCGCTACTACAAAAAGAATACGGAATATCAGAAACAATTGGCTCTTTATGATCATGCCCTGTCTGAAAGTAAAATTAATCAACTGAAAACACAGCTTAATCCTCATTTTTTATTCAATAATCTCAACATTCTGGATCAGTTAATAGAAGAAGATAAACACAAAGCATCAGATTTTCTCAATGAATTTGCAGAGATATACCGGTATGTTTTAGAGGTTTCTGATAAAAAGACCGTGTTTGTAGAAGAAGAACTGGCATTTGCAGAGAAATATTTTAATCTGATACAGTATAAATATGGAAATGCTTATTCATTAAAAATAAATCATATCAGATCATCGGGGAAGATCATTCCGCTTTCCCTGCAATTGCTGCTTGAAAATGCAGTTCAGCATAATCTGGGAACAGCTGTAAATCCTGTTTTGATCACCGTAGAAATAGATAAAGAAATCAGGGTTTCCAATACCAGAATACCCAAGCGAAACAGTAAAAAGACTTCAGGAAGAGCGCTCAGTAATCTTAAGGAGCAGTATACGCTGTTAACGGATCGGCAGGTAGAAATTATAAAATCAGAAACTGAATTTTCAGTGGTCATTCCCATAATTCCAGCATAAAATATGATAAAAGTTGTAATCATCGAAGACGAAATTCCGGCAAGAAATAAATTAAAACGTTTCATCAGCGAACTGGAAAAACCCGTGGAAATTGTTTCGGAAATAAGTACTGTAGAAGAAGCTATTGCTTTTCTTAAAAACTCAGCGGTTGACCTGATTTTTTCTGATATTGAATTATTAGATGGAAACGCCTTTGAAATCTATGACCAGGTGAATATTTCATGTCCGGTTATCTTCACTACCGCGTATGACAGTTTCTGGATGAATGCCTTTGAAAGCAACGGGATTGAATATCTTTTAAAACCGTTTTCGCAGAGCCGTTTTCAAAAGGCTTGGGATAAATTTATTCTATTGGGAAATACAGCATCAGAACCGGAGGATGTTTTGGTAAAACTTCAGCAAATGCTGAATAACAGCCCTGTGGAGAAAAACTATAAGAAACGATTTTCGGTCAGCTCACATCAGGGAATCTATTTTATCAATACGGAAGACATTACGTTCTTTGAAGCGGAAGAAGGGATTGTCTTTGCTTTTGACACAGCAGGAAAAAAACACGTGTTGAATGAATCTACTTTGAAAGAAATTGAAACCCAGCTCAATGCTTCAGATTTTTTCAGGATCAACCGGAGTGCACTCGTTCAGAAAAAGTATATTGAAAGAATAGAACGTTACAATAAGAATACACTTTCCGCCCAGATAAAAGGTCAGAAAGATCATCTTATTACAAGCCAGAGCAATACATCTGCTTTCAGAAAATGGATTGAAGAATAAAACCGATTTCCTGTTCAATTAAATGGTGAGTCCGTGGTTGTTTTTCACTTCAGCCATGACAAATGTACTGTGGGTACTCCCGATGGAATCTACAGATCCCAGTTTATTAAATACGAAATCCTGGTAATGTTTCATATCTCTTACCTGAACTTTCAGAAGGAAATCAAAATCTCCGGAAATATTGTAGCATTCGGCAACTTCTTCAATCTCCAGAATTTCTTTTACAAAGTCATAGCCTACAGATCTGTCGTGAATTTTCAGCTTGATTTGGCAGAAAACGGTAAATCCACGGTTGAGTTTTTCAGCATCCAGAACGGCTGCATATCTTTTAACAAACCCTTCCTGTTCCAGCCTTTTTACTCTTTCAAAAACCGGTGAAGTAGAGAGGTTCACTTCTTTAGCAAGTTCTTTAACGGTTAGTTTGGCATTCTTCTGGAGCAGCCTGAGCAGCTGTACATCCTTATCATCGAGTTGTTCCACAGAATATTATTCTTTTAAATGATTAAAACAATCAAATATATAGAATTATATGCTTTTATTTTTATTTTTAAAAGTTTATTTTGCTTAATTTTTCCTTATTTATTGTGCTTTTATTCTGTATTGCTAATTTTACACAAAATTAAAAACTTTTACTGATGACAATTGTTAAAGGTAAAAGTACAGTTCTTTATAGATACTTCATCAAACAGGAAAGGTTTTACTTAAGGTAGATTAATAGGGAATCGTGTGCAAATCACGAGCTGTCGCGCAACTGTAAGTAACACACCAAAAGTTTTTGTCTTTGTATATCCACTGCCAAAAGCGGGAAGGATGACGGAAACTGTTACAAGTCAGGAGACCTGCCTTTACTGAATTGACAATGCTTTCGCGGGCTGAAGCTTTTGGGTCATACAGATGATAGATCAGATTCATGTATTTTTCTTTATGAAGGAAATGCACAGTCTGCTATGTCATTACTTTCCTGAAACTTCTTCCGCTAAAACATAACGAAGCATTTTAAAGCACTTTCCTATTAAGTTTAATTAAAAAGTTTAAAAAAATGCAAACTCACATTCTGGGCTATCCGCGTATTGGTAGCAAAAGAGAACTCAAAAAAGCCTGCGAACAATATTGGTCAGGTAAAATTCTTTTGGAAGAACTTCTGAATACAGGGAGAACTCTCTGTAATCAAAACTGGAATATTCAGAAAGAAGCCGGTATAGATCTTATCCCGTGCAACGATTTTTCCTATTATGATCAGGTATTGGATATGAGCCTTGTAGTAGGAGCAATTCCTTCGCGTTACCATGAGGTGGTGCTTAAAAAGAACAATTCTGAGCTGGATCTTTATTTCGCGATGGCAAGAGGATATCAGAAAGAAGGGCTGGATATTACAGCAATGGAAATGACCAAGTGGTTCGATACCAACTATCACTACATTGTCCCGGAATTTTATAAAAACCAGCAATTTAAATTAAGCTCAGATAAAATTTTCAATGAATTTGCCGGAGCAAAACAGGCGGGTATCAATGCAAAACCTGTAATTATCGGACTTGTTACTTATCTGTTATTAGGAAAAGAAAAAGAAGAAGGATTTGATAAACTGGATCTGGCTGGAAATCTTCTTTCTGTATATACGGAAATTTTAACCAAACTTCAGGAGCAGGGTGCTGAATGGATT
Source organism: Chryseobacterium culicis (assembly GCF_002979755.1). Lineage (NCBI taxonomy): Bacteria > Pseudomonadati > Bacteroidota > Flavobacteriia > Flavobacteriales > Weeksellaceae > Chryseobacterium > Chryseobacterium culicis. The sequence continues at coordinate 293,902 of NZ_PCPP01000001.1, forward strand.
CAGTTTGATGAACCTTTTCTGGCACTGGATTTAACTGAGAAAGCAAAAGAAACCTATCTTTCTGTGTATTCAGAAATAAGAAAACGTTTCCCGAAACTGAAATTCATTGTTGCCACTTATTTTGACGGATTAAAAGATAATGCATCGCTTGCTGTTTCACTTCCGGTGAACACTTTGCATATCGATTTGGTTAGAAATCCGGAACAGTTGGATGGTATTTTGAATAGTATTCCGGAAAACCTAAGCCTTTCGTTAGGAGTAATTGATGGCAGAAATATCTGGAAAAACGATTTTGAAAAGTCATTGTCTTTCATCAGAAAAGCTGTTGACAAATTAGGCTCTGAAAGGATTTTGATTGCACCGTCATGTTCATTGATTCATTCTCCTTGCGATCTTGATTTTGAAACGAACCTTAATCCTGAGATTAAAAACTGGCTTGCTTTTGCTAAACAGAAAGTAGAAGAAGTGGTAACGCTTAAAGAGCTGGTATCAGGAACAGAAAAAGAACATATTCTTGAAGTATTTGAAGAAAATAAAAAAGCCATTGAAAGCAGAAGAACCTCTTCCCTTATCCACAATGATCAGGTAAAACAAAGATCAAATGCGGTCACTGAAAAGGATGCACAAAGAATAAATACCTTCAAAACCCGTAAAGAAGAACAGCAGCAAGTCCTGCAGCTTCCTTTGTTTCCCACTACAACAATCGGGTCATTCCCGCAGACAACAGAGGTAAGAAGCTGGAGAGCTAAATTCAAAAAGGGAGAACTTACTGCGGAGCAATACGATATTTTATTAAAAGAAGAAACTCAGAGAACCATTCGCTGGCAGGAAGACATCGGAATTGATGTATTGGTGCACGGAGAATTTGAGCGTAATGATATGGTGGAATATTTTGGAGAACAGCTGGAAGGATTTGTGTTTACCAAAAACGGATGGGTACAGAGCTACGGAAGCCGTTGTGTAAAACCTCCTGTGATCTTTGGTGATGTTTCCCGCCCGACTCCTATGACGGTGTATTGGTCTCAGTATGCCCAATCTCAAACGGAAAAATGGGTAAAAGGAATGTTGACTGGTCCTGTGACGATTTTACAGTGGTCTTTTGTACGTGATGATCAGCCTCGTTCAGAAACATGTAAGCAGATTGCACTGGCAATCCGTGATGAAGTAGTGGATCTGGAAAAAGCAGGAATCAGAATTATTCAGATTGATGAACCTGCTATAAGAGAAGGGCTTCCTCTAAGAAAAGCAGACTGGCAAAACTACCTGAAATGGGCTGTGGAAGCTTTCAGAATTTCAGCAAGTGGAGTGGGAGATGCTACGCAAATTCATACCCATATGTGTTATTCAGAATTCAATGATATTATTGAAAATATTGCGGATATGGATGCAGACGTGATTACCATAGAATGCTCCCGTTCTCAGATGGAACTGCTGAATGCCTTTGCAGATTTTAAATATCCGAATGAAATTGGTCCCGGAGTATATGATATCCACTCACCAAGGGTTCCGTCAAAAGAAGAAATGATTGAACTGTTGAGAAAAGCACAGAACGTAATTCCTGCCAACCAGCTTTGGGTAAACCCGGACTGCGGACTGAAAACAAGACACTGGGAAGAAACAGAAAAAGCTTTAATAGCAATGGTAGCTGCTGCTAAAGAAGCCTCAGTAGAATACGCACTTTAAAAAACTTTAAAATAATTAGATTCAATAATTCAGATCGTGTCATGATTTTATGGCACGATCTGTTTCTTTTTAAAGAGTTAAAATAGAGGTGAGAGATACGAGTCCATTCATTTTTATATTCTATTTTTGCATCCGGTTATGTTTTAAAAGAGATCTAAGTTATTTGGCCTGTAATGCACTGGGTGGATAGCCAAACTGTTTTTTAAATGCAAAAGAGAAATGGGACAGATTTTCAAATCCCAGATCCAGATAAATATCAGAAACTGATCTGCCTTTTTGGGTAAGTAAAAAATGAGCTTCCTTCAGTCTTCGAAGCTGCAGCCATTGTCTTGGAGGAATTCCAAAAATCTTTTGAAAATCTCTTTTAAATGCAGACAGGCTTCTTCCCGTTAAATAAGCAAAACGCTCTACATTGACATTGAAATGGAAATTCTTATTCATAAAAGCTTCAATATCTATTTTATAAGGTTCAGAAAAATCGAATAAAATATTCTTAAGGCCGGGATTATGATTGAGCATGAGAAGTAAGGCTTCCTTTTGTTTGAGGCGCAGAAGCTCTGTGGAAGAAGGAAGATTCTCATAAGCGAGGAGTGAATACATAAAAGCTGTTAATGCCTTTTGATCCGGTTTTATAAAGGCCGGGATATTATCTTTTTTCTCTGCCTGATATCCGTATTCACGGCTGAAATCACGTAAGATGGCTTCGTCAAAATAAATGGTTACGGTTCTTATTTCACCGTCTTTAGGTGGATATTTTGCAAATTTTAATAAACGGTTTTTCCTTGCAGAGTAGAGTTCTCCTTCTTTAAATATCGTCTTTGTAATCCCGTCATTCAGTTCCATTTCCCCGGAAAGAACAAGCCCCAGACTGTGAATCCGTGCAAACTGTTCACCTTCCCTGAATTCTGAAAAATGACAGGAATAATTGATGGGTAAAGGAATATTATTTTCGCTCATAGTTCAGGCGGATATTTCTGGGTGGATTCTTCTTCAAACTTACAAAACTTTTTTAGGATCATAGAATCTTCACAGCAAAACGATCCTGAGAACATTCTGCTGTGAAGAAAATACTATTAGGAAAGGATTGCTTTAGGTTCTAAATAGGCTTCCAGCCCAAATACACCATACTCACGTCCGATACCGCTCTGTTTAAAGCCTCCGAAAGGGGCATAAGGATCATGGGCAAACCCGTTAATACAGATTCTTCCGGCATCAATCTGTGTTGCCACACGCTCTGCATGTTCTTTATCGGCAGAACTGATGTAAGCTGCCAGGCCATAAGTGGTATCATTGGCAATGGCAATGGCTTCTTCTTCATTAGTGTAAGGAATAATAGACAGGACAGGTCCGAAAATTTCCTCCTGTGCAATACGCATATCATTGCGAACATTGGTAAAGATGGTTGCCTTTACAAAATTACCTTTTTCAAGACCTTCCGGTTTCCCTTCACCACCAGCGAGAAGAGTAGCACCTTCTTCCTGTCCAAGGCGGATATAACTTTGTACTCTGTCAAATTGTTTAGCGCTTACCATTGGCCCTACAAGAGTATCTTCATCATTTGGGTTTCCTACTTTTACCTGTTTTACAGCTTTTTTAGCAAGTTCATTCACTTCATTCAGCTTATTTTTTGGAACAAGCAATCGGGTAGGAGCAATACATGCCTGCCCATTGTTCATATACGCCCCGAAAACTGCCATAGGAATTGCTTTATCAAGATCAGCATCTTCAAGGATAATATTAGGAGATTTTCCACCGAGTTCTAAGGTGACTCTTTTCATGGTATCAACCGCTCCTTTGGCAATTGCTTTTCCTGTAAGGGTGGATCCGGTGAAAGATATTTTAGCAATATCCGGATGTTGGGTGATTTCATTGCCCACTACATTTCCTAATCCGTTTACAATATTGAATACGCCCTCTGGTAGCCCTGCTTCATGAAAACATTCAGTAAGAATCTGGGTTTGCATAGCACTCATTTCACTAGGTTTGATAACGGCTGTACATCCTGCAGCAATGGCGGTAGCCAGTTTATTACAGATGAAACTGTTGCTGGCATTCCATGGAGTAATGATTCCTACAACGCCCAAAGATTCAAAACGTACTTTAGAATTTCCGACTGTTTTTTCAAAGTCATAAGATTCCAGAGTGGTAATCGTGCTGGTAAAAGCTGATATGGCATTCTGAACACTCATTCTGCAGAATTGTAATGTTCCTCCGTATTCATTCACCATGACGGATACAAGTTCATCTTCACGTTTGCTTACTGCTTCATGCAGCTTTTTAAGAAAACGGATACGTTCTTCTTTCGTTGTTTTTGAAAATGTAGCAAAGGCTTTTTTTGCTGCTGCGATGGCCATTCTGGTGTCTTCTTCATTTCCCAAAACTACCTCTCCGGTTTTTTGATTGGTAGAAGGATTTATAAGATCAAAAGTTTCTGTTCCTTTTGGCGTAACAAATTCGCCGTTGATGTAAATTTTATTTATCTGTACCATTTTGATGATTTTAATACCACAAAGTTCGGCAGAAATGAAAAGGATGAGTTTGTTGTATAGTTCAAATTTTGTTTGTTGTATGGTTCACTTTATAACCTGTGGATTTTTATTTTTTTGAATTTAAATGTCAAAATGCCCTGTTCTTCGATAAAATTGACTACTTTTATCATAACCAAGTAAATAACTCGTTTTGAGAACAACTCTTAAACTTATTATCGCTTAGTATCAGTCTTCGTAACCACAGGCTGATCGTTCTTTCGTTTGGGTAATTCTCTATCCGAACTGGTTTTCATTTCATCATATTATTCACTGCATTGCCCGCAACGGGTAGCTGTATCTGCTATTTTGGTTTTGACAATTACTATTGATCAGGAACCAAAATATATGGCAAACTATACCTTGAGAAATAATCTTTAAGTTAAAAGCCGATGCATGTAACATCCTTGTAATGCGTGAATAATAGGAAAAAATCCAACAAAGAATAATAAGCGCAATTATAAGTAATGAGTACACAATATATATGGGAGGTAAAAGCGAAAAATACTCCCTTACTAAAAAAGAAATGCAACCATTGTAACAGCGAGAGATTTCATTGCAGTGATAAATTCAGGCTGAATGCTCAGAAAAAGAATATTGATATATGGTTAATTTACCGATGTGTAAAATGCAACAACACCTATAACATGACTGTGTTTTCAAGAATCAGAACAGAATCGATCAGTAAAGAAATATTCAATAAATTTTCAGAAAATAATACAGAAATTGCCTGGGAATATGCTTTTTCACAGGAACTCAAGCGAAAAAATAGTGTGGAAGCCGACTGGGAAAGTGTAGAATATGAAATGGTTTACGATAAGCTTTTGGTAGAGAACCTGATGAGTATGGACGATGAGATGATTTCGTTTCAAATGCAGTATCCTTTTGATTTTAATCTGAGAATCTCAACGGTGATCCGGACGTGTTTAGGCATTTCATCTTCTAAACTTAACCTATTACTTGATTCTGATAAGGTTTATTTTAATGGAAAGCCTCTGCAAAAGAAATATAAATGTAAAAACGGGGATACTATTAAGATCAATAGGCAAGAATTAATCAACATTTATCTTATCGGAAAGGAGGAATTATTTCTCAATGCTGTAGAAGATAAATAATAAAAAGAAAAGCGTCCCGGTCATTGATCGGGACGCTTTTATATTGAAATTTTATGGTATTAAAAGATTAAGTTGTTTCTGCAAAGTTTGTTTTTCTGATCTTGATTTCGTCAGTCGGATCGCTTCTCCAAAATGATGAATGGCTTTGTCCGTATTAATTTTGGAATATAAATGTCCCAGCAATCCATGATAGTATTCGTTGGTGATAAGGTTAAGTTTTTCTGCTTCCCTAATTGCCTTCTTATTTCCATACACTTTGGAAAAAGCAAAAGCTCTGTTTAGCCCTGTAACAGGAGAATATTCAATAATAACAAGCTGGTTGTACAGGGTTAAAATAGGTTGCCATTTTTCTTTGCTGCCTGAAGTATGCCAATAAGCAATTCCGGCTTCCAGATGATATTTTGAAATAGAAATGTCATTGTTCTGGCAGGCTTCTACCAGATAATAATTGCCCTTTTCAATCAAGGCTTTATCCCATAGCATTTCGTCCTGTTCATCAAAAAGAATGGCTTCCCCTTCATCATTGATCCTGGCATCCAGTCTTGAACTTTGAAAGCACATCAAAGCAAGCAAGGCATTGGTTTTGGGAGTATTGGTTAATTGATTCTCTGTGAGAATTAAGGTAAGTCTCATGGCTTCCAGACAAAGATCTTTACGGATTAAAAAGTTATTCGTTCTGGAAAAATACCCTTCATTGAACAATAAATATAAAGTCGTCAGGACTGTTTCTAAGCGCTGGTGAATATCCTGCTCATTTAAAGAATCTATGGTAAAATGATGGGTTCTGAGAGATTCCCGGCCTCGCTGTAAACGTTTTTTTATGGTCTCTGTTTTGGAGAGAAAAGCATTGGCAATCTCTTCTATACTGAAACCACAGAGAATCTGAAGAGCAAGACTTACTTGAGTTTCCTGAGAATTGAGAGGATTGCAGATGGTGAAAATCATTTCCAGCTGACTGTCAGAGATGTTCTGGGTATTAAAGTCTATGGTTTGAAATTCTTTTTCAGCCGTTCTTATTTCTTCCTGTTTATTCTTTTCAATAACAGAAAGGTGTTTGAAATAATCTTTTGTTTTATTCTTGGCTACTGTATAAAGCCAGGCTGCGGGATGATCAGGGATTCCGTGTATCGCCCAGTATTCTGACGCTTTCAGGAAGGTTTCGCTGGCAATATCTTCGGCAATTTCGATGTGTTTAATATCAAAGCTTCTGCAAAGCACAGCAACAATTTTACTGTACTCGGTTCTGAATAAATGCGGAGTTATTTCATTCGGATTTGCCATGATGGATGAAAAATCGGTATCCAATTTCAATATCAGTTTGTAGATTTATTTTAATGACGATCAATGATCTTCAATAGGGACATTTTTTATCTAAATATCAGCATTATTGCAGATTCATCGTGGTTCTGAAAACACCGACTGCATTTCCGGTGATACTGATCCTCTCTGGTTGATTGTTTTTTACCTGAACTTTTACTTCTACTTTACCCATCCTGTTGATCGCTTCACCCTGCTTTCCTGTGAATTCAAAAATACCGTCAGCAGCTTCTTTGATTTTATTTTGAATAAGATAGCCTCCCAAAGGACCGTTAGCATTTCCGGTAACCGGATCTTCGGCAATACCAATGGCTGGGGCAAACATTCTACCATTGGTTAAAATATTTTTTTCGTCTGTATCGAAAGTAAATACAAAATATCCGTTACAGCTGATTTCTTTGCTAAGCTTTGCCAAAGCCGCAAGATCAGGAGTGAGTTGGTTTAAAACCCTATTACTTTTAATACCAATCATTACTTTTGAATGACCTGTTGAAGCAATCTGTACAGGGCATTTTTCATCAAGATCATCGATAATCAATCCCAAAGCCTGAACAATTTTTTGTGTGGTTGAAACATCGAAAGCAGGACTCAGCTCAAAGTTTCCTTGTGTCATTGTGATGAGGTAATCGTTGTTTTTTCTTTCAATATGAATCGGCAATATTCCGATTTGTGTTTTGATTGTAAGGGTACAGGAATCCAATTGGTCTTCCTGAGCTTTTGCGTAGAGCGCGGCAATAGTAGCATGTCCACAAGAGGGAACTTCTGTGGTAGGAGTGAAATAACGGACGTTATAATCGAAGTTTTCCTCTTGAGAATCAGATTTAAAAACAAATGCGGTTTCAGAGTTGTTCAGCTCTCTGGCAACAAGCTGCATTTCTTCAGAGGTCATATTTTCTGCATTTAATACAACTCCGGCAGGGTTTCCTTTGAATTTTTCTTTTGTAAAGGAATCAATTTGATAGACGATTACTTCTTTCATGACTAACGATTAAGGTTACTGTAAAAATACGGAATGAAACCGGTGTCTAATGCCTGTTTTTATTGTCATTTGGTAAAAAATAAACCAGAATCCTGAGATTCTGATTTATCAATCAATGAATAGAAAGTTTTTGTGGGGAAATTTTAATCCCATTTATTTTGGGTAGAAACAGCATATTTTCCGGCACCGCTAAAGAAAAAGCTGAGACTTACCAGCATATAGATTACCAGCAGTTCCAAAGCCCAGCCTCCAAATTCATTAAGTTTGAAAATATTAGACGTCTGTGCAAGAATCGTAGCAGTGAAACAATTGGCGGCAAAGATCAATCCTGCCAGACGCGCCCGGAATCCAATAATCAATAGGATAGGAGCTATAATCTCTCCTGCAAAAACCCCATAAGCAAAGAATGATGGTAGGCCGTGCATTGTCATCATATCTTCAATAAACCCAACGCCATGCACCAGCTTACTGATTCCATAAACCGACATGGGAAATCCAATAGCTATTCTTGTGATAAGCATTCCTAAATCAATGTTCTTTTTCATTTCTTATAATTTTTAAAAGTTATATTTTACAAATGCCCCGATATTTTCCAGGGTCTTTTTTCCGTTGTTAAACTGGTCAAAATTGGAGGCCAGCCCATACATCATCTTGTCTTGTTTTACTCCGAGCCTGATAAACTGCAGCCCTCTGGGATACCCACTGTCATCCAGGTTTCCAATAGCCAGTACACTGAAATATCCCTTGAGATTTTCTGACAGATACGGAGTATATTCAAATGAGATGGACTGTTCCAATGAAAATCCTTTCTGATAAGTAGTTCCTATAGAGTAGGAGAGAGAATAATCAGACTGGATAATCTTGTACTGCAGGTAGGCACTGAAAAATGCTCCCGGGTTTTTCATTCCGAATGCAGCGTTGGCACTCAGTCTTTTGGTAAAGCTGTAAGCCAGCGTATTTCTGATGAAGAATATATTTTCTTTGTCTTTGGTATATTCTGTATCAAATAAAGTAAGATTATTCAGTTTCAACCGATCATTGAGTTGATAGTTGATATTGTGCATATAGGTATAGGAGCGATGCCCTAAAACAAGATCGGGAGTATAGGATAATTTCTGGGCATTCAGACTCAGGGAGACTGATGCAAGAGCTGTTACTGCGATAATTTTTGCCTTCATATTTCACTCATTAAAATTCTGTGAGCAAAATTATTCGGGCTGGAACGGAATAAACTTAAGAAATCTTAAGAAACGTCAGAGAGGTGCTTTTTTCTCAGATAGCTCAGATATTCTACAGTGATTCCAAGGTAGGAAGCAATCATGTATTGAGGGAAACGTTGTTCGATATTGCGGTAAGCAGTAACAAATGTTCGGTATTTGGTATAGGCATCTACCCGTGAGTGTTCAAAAGTTCTCTCCTGCAATGTGACATAGGCAGACTGCATTTTCAGTCGCCAGAATTCGGAAATGGCCGGAACTTCTTTGTATAACAGCTCCAAATTGCTTTTACTGATCTGTACAATGATAGTATCTTCATTAGCCTGAATAAACATTCTTGACGCCAGTTCACTCAAATAGCTGTAAAGATCATTCACCCACCAGTTTTCAATACCCAGCTGAGTGGTGTTTTCTTTTCCCTTTTCATCAATATGATAAGCGTACAGGCTTCCCTGGGCAATAAACCTCATATGTCTTGAAACTTGCCCTTCACGAAGCAGAAAGTCTTTCTTTTTGAGCGATATAATCTCTAATTTGGAAGTGATACAGTCAATATCTTTATCTTCTAAAGAGACTATTTCCTTAAAGTGTTCTATCAGCTGTAAAAGTATTGTATCGGTATCCATTGTAAAATATTGTAGCTTACCGTAATGAATCTAAGGTATTGCCTACCGTACAAATTTACGCAAATATTAAAAATTTCAGGAATAACAAAGGCTGAACCTCAGTTGAAAAGAATGATGAGTATTGAAAAAAGTAATCTCATTGAAAGCTAAAATACTCAACAAGAAACTATTATTTGTAGATTTGTGAATATCATGAAAATAGAGAATATGTCATTGATCAACGATTTGGGCAAGATTATTTTTTTCCTGTTTCTGCTGTTAAGCGCTTTTCTGCTGACCGCAAAATCTGAAAGGAAATTACCCCATTATTTATTCGCTGCCTTTCTATTGATTTCTGTCATTGATCTTTCCGGTTTTTTCCTGCCTCCATCTGATCATAAAATAATTAAAGGCTTCAAATTGGCGAGTGTTCTTTTGCAGATGCCGTTATATTATCTGTATGTAAATGCCGCCTGTTATTATAATTTTACGCTTCGCAAAAAGCATCTTCTGCATGCCTTGCCATTTTTGTTTTTCATGGGATGGTTTAGCATAGCAGGTATTTCCGGGCAGAATGATCAGGCCTTTGATCTTGTTTCTACTGTTCAGTATTATTTCTATATCATTGCCGTATTTCTGGTGTTGAGAACCTTTAAAAGGTTATATCAGGAAAACTATTCCAGTAATCATCAGCTTACTTATAAATGGCTGCTGCAGACCACAATTCTCTTTTTGATCGGAAACACTTTTGTATTGATAAGAGAGTTTCTGAAAGATAATGAAACTGCATTTTTATATTTATATACGCTGAATTCGTTATTTGTATTATTTGTGATCAGCTGGTTTGTATTGAATGCTTTATACCGTCCCAATCTTCTGGCTGGGATTAATAAGGATCTGATTCCTGTGCAGGAGGTTGAAGAATCTCAAAAAGAAGAACCTGAGCAGCTGAAAAATCTCCTGACCTTTATGGAAGTAGAACATCCTTATCTGGATGATAAGCTTACCTTGCAGAAATTAGCAGTACAGATGGGGATGCCGGAAAAGCAGTTGTCAATATTAATTAATCAGCATACGGGCAGACATTTTTTTGATTTTATTAATGAGTTCAGAATTAATAAAGCTAAAGATCTTCTTAAGGATCAGCCTCAGCTTACTGTGCTTGAAGTTTTGTATGAGGTGGGGTTCAATTCCAAATCTTCATTTTATACGGCCTTCAAAAAAGAAACAGGAGTTACTCCTACAGATTACAGAAAATCAGTTGTTTAAATAGAGTCCGAATTAAAGTCGGACTGATTTTTCAGATAAAAAGAGTCCGATTTCCGGTAGTCGGATATTTACATCAGCGTAAAGTTTCAGATTTGCTTCATCATTAAAATGTAAAACAGATGAAACCACAAATCAGATTGACGTTATTTATTTTTACCATCCTGAGCACCGGATTGTATTTCGGACAATTGACTCAGCAGAACAAAATCCGAAAAGCAGATTCCGTAATAAGTACTTATGCCAAATCCAATGAACCCGGAATGGCTATAGGCATTATCAAAGACGGAAAAGTACTCTATAAAAAAACATATGGACTGGCAAATCTCGAAGATAGGGTTCCAGTGTCAGACTCTACGGCTTTTGATATTGCTTCTGTTTCAAAACAGTTTACCGCTTTTGTTACACTTTTAGCTGAAAAAGAAGGTCGGTTATCATTGGAAGATGATATCCGGACTTATCTTCCGGAACTGAAGAATCTTCCCTATAAAATTACCCTTAGACAGCTTGCCAATCATACCCATGGATTGCCGGATTTTACAAGTATTAAAGACTTGCAGGGATTCGGAAATGAATTCCGGGTAACTAACGAAGATGCTGTGAAAACAGTTTTAGCGATTAAAAGCATCAATTTTAAACCAGGCGATCAATACAGGTACAACAATACCGGTTTTATGTTGATGGCAGAAATCCTCCACAGGGTTTATAAGAAAGATTTTGCACAAATACTTCAGGAATATATTTTCAAACCATTGCAAATGAATCACTCAATGGCGGTGAATGATCCGGTAAAAATCACTCCCAACAGAGCAGAATCTTATCAGGTAACCCATTCCGGTTTTGTCAAAACTCCTCTCGGGCAGATGGAAAATGGCTCGTCCAATATTTTTACTACTTTGAATGATCTGTGTATATGGGCTGTTAATTTTCAGAAACCTTTGGTGGGAAGCCGTGAGATCTACAATAAGATGCAGCAGAGTACAATATTGAATACCGGTGAGAAAATACAATACGGGCTGGGATTGCAAACCGGAAAGTATAAAGGGCTGGATATTGTCTTTCATGGAGGAGGAACTGCCAGTTACAGGTCTTATATCCTGCATATTCCTGCCTATCATCTATCTGTTGTACTGACAGGAAATAAAAGTGTTTTTGATGGGCTGGTGATTGCCTATGCACTGGTAGATGTATTTCTTAAAGACCAGCAGACCCTTCCGGCTCCTCCAAAGAAAACATCGTATACAGCGGCTGAACTGAAATCATGGGAAGGAACTTATGAAATAAATCCGGGAAATTATCTGGAGATAAAAACAGACGGTAAAAACCTTTATTGGGATAATAATAAAACTCCCCTACAAACAGCAGGAGATGATAAGTTTAATATCCCTTTTATTCCGACAGGAAGTTTTACATTTCATCCGGAGAAGCTAATTTTCAATATTGGAGATTTTACATTTGCATGCAAAAAAGTAGTATTAAAGCCTCTGAATGAGAATACAATAGGTCTTCGTAAATATGCCGGATTCTACAGAAATGAAGAATTCAACACCATATATCAATTGGTGGTAGAAAATAATAAACTGGTTGCCAGACATCCTTTGAATTCAGATATCCTATTGTACTTTTCAAGTTCTTCACAACTTTATTCTTACAAATCATTCTTCGGAAAGCTTGATTTTAAATATGATAAGAATAATGATATTAAGGGATTCCTTTTATCGGGAGGAAGCCTCTCTGATATCGAATTTAAAAGAATAAAATAGTTTTTGTGGAATTTGAAGAAGGTCTGAAATGTTCCCCATTTTTCAGCTTTAAAATTACCATAGATATCTTTTCCATTATTTTCCACGCGGTCTATGCTGAGAAACATCTCATTCCCCAGGGCATTGGAGAAGAATGATTTGAAATCTTTAGAATGGCCATTGTTTTATGCTAAAAAGAAGACCACAATTTACGGGTTAAATTGTGGTCTTCTCAATTAAGAACTATTTTTAACTACGATTCTGTTTTCAAATAACCATAATGTAAAGCAGTTTCTTTTCCGAATAAGCTTGAGAAAATATTCTGAAACTCATGGATGTACCTGCACTTTATGGCGTTCCCGTATATCTTTAGTCCTTCCAGTATTTTTCTGGAGCTCAGATCAATGTCATATTTTATAAAGGATTCCGGTCTTTCATATCGGATGCTCTGCTCCGAACTGTAAGTTCTTGAAAATCCTAATTTTTCAAGCCATTCTTCTGTTATCTTAATAGGTTTGATGGAGGCTGCCGGAACTGAAATACTTTGAATATCATTTTCAATTTTAACAAAATAAGCCTGCTCAACATTGTGAAAGATCTCAGTGATCGTATAAATCTGATTTTTGTACTCGACTAAGTTCTTGATTTTTAGATCTGCTACGTTCATAATATTTTGGTTTTTAGTTGATGATATGGTCTCAGATAAAAAGCAAATAGTATGCCCAGCATCTCATTGTTAACCCTTATTTTAGGGAAGATTAGGTTAAATTTTTGCAATGAAAAATTAATGATATGTTAAAATAGTACACCAGTAAGCGAATTATCATGGGTTCATGAAAAATAGAGTGTGGTATGTATGTGGTACTAGTTTTTTATTCTTGCTTTGGGTGACGTATTAAAAGTAACCAAAAGAAGAGCAATAATAACGGATATGATAAGAACTCCAATGAAAACATTCCAGGAATAAGCATGAAGAAGATAGCCGGTACCACTTCCCAGAATACTTGAACCAAAATAATAAAATAACCAGTAAATAGAAGTGGCTGAAGATTTTCCACGTTTGGCATACAAAGCGGTCATCTGGCTGGCCATTGTATGGGCTGCGAAAAAAGAGAGGGTAAAAAGTCCAAGTCCGAAAATAAGAATATAAATATTTTCTGATAATAATAATGCTGCTCCGGTGAGCATAGACAGGATAGAAACTTTAAGAATATTATTCATCGGAAACTTTTGAGAAAGGCGGCTTACGATCATCGTTCCAAAGACTCCAAAAATATACATCAGAAAGATAAAAGCGATAATAAAATGGCTTAATGAAAATGGTTTTGCTTCTAATCTGAACGTTAGGTAGTTATAAACACTTACAAAAACTCCCATTAGCAATGCTGCAGTACAATATAGGCGAAGCATATACGGATTGGTAAGAAAAAACTTCATCTGTTTTACCTTAAGATGATAATCTGTTTTCTGTGGATTGAAAAACCTTGATTCCGGAAACAGCTTCCAGAATACAACAGCCAGAATGAAACTTTCGATTCCGATAAGCAACACTGCATTACGCCATCCGAATTCCCCGGCAAATAAAGTGGCCATTATCCTTCCGCTCATCCCTCCAATAGTGTTTCCACTGAGATACATGCTGATGGTTGCAGGTACTGCCAGAGCACTTACTTCCTCTGTAAGATAGGCTAGCGCAACAGCAGAAACGCCGGAAACAACAAAACCTTTAAAGACTCCGATAGCAATCAGGAGACTTAAACTTGGAATCCAGGTTGAAATAATGGTAAGTAGAGCAGATGAGATCAACGAAAAAACCATCAGACTTTTTCTTGAATAGCTGTCGGCTTTAAATGCAAAAAACAACAATCCCAATGCCATACCTATCGTAGATGATGATACCAGCAGGGATGTATCACCTACAGATACCCCAAATTGTTCTGCCGCCATGGGCAGCATAGGCTGGAAGAGATAAAGCTGTGCAAAAACCGAAAGTCCGGAAAAGAATATACAAAGTTTGATGTATCGGAGACGTCGGCTTCCCTGAAGAGCTTTTTCAGATGGATTCATTATGGTTTGCAATTAAAATGCAGTGGTTTGACAGAAAATTAAGTTCTGTAAATTTCCTGATTATTTTCCGAATTTAAAAATCATTATTTCAATGATATTGATTGGTGAAACAAATCAGTGAAGCTGCAAACTGCTGATGTATTCAGAAGGGGTAATACTTTCCATCTGTTTGAATACCCTGTTGAAGGTAGACTGGTTGGAGAATCCTGCCTCTGTATAAATATACATAAGGGTTACCTTCTCAAGATCATTTTCATTAAGCAGTCTTTTTACACACTCAATTCTGTGCCTATTCAGATAGTTATTGAAGTTGGGATATCCTTTTGTACGGATGGATTTGGAGATATAGCTGCTGTTAATATCAATTTCCGTTGAAAGCTTTGAAATATTAAAATTGACATCCTTATACAGCTGTTTTTCTCTCATTACCTGCTCAATTTTCTCAAATAATTCATCTGCAAAAGGTGTTTTCTCTACCATAGGTGCCGGCTGTATGATGGCATTCTGGTTCTTTTCTTCGATTTCATGGTAAATTTCAACTCTTTTTATTTTATCCTTAAAATAGAGCAGAAGTGATATTACAGCCACATTGGAAATCATAAGGATCGTATCGGTAATTCTCACATCTTCAGGTCTGTGTATGGGGAATTTAAAGCTGAATGTTCTTGAAATAAGGTATCCTGCAATAATATTCAGCAAAACAAACATGCTGTACATAAAAACATACTTCCTTTGAAAGAAAACATAGGCGGCCAGTGGAATGGGAATAAGCCAGACAAAACTGGCTATAGAGTTGTTCCAGAAAGCCAGCATGATGTAAAAATTGTAAAGAGTGGCAATAATAATATAGGAATGCACCATTATATTTACCGAGTAGGATTTACGTATAATAAGGTAAGTATATACCAGTAAAAAAAGCCCTCCATAAAGATACCATGCCATCATTTTATCAGGAATGATAAAAGTAAATATCAAAGCAAATACAGCAAGAATAACAGCCATCATAATGTTGTAGTAGTAGATCAGCTGCCGTTTGTACTGTTCAATTTTTATGTCTTTTGCGGTGGTCATTTGTGGTAAGAGATAATTTTTTAAGCATTCAATACATTTTATTCAGTCAGTTTTCAGAAAATGACTTATTTAAATATTTGATTATTAGTTGTTTGTGTTTTATTGAGCCGTTTCCGGTTTTTCATTGATTCTTGATAAAGTTGATTGTTCAATGCGAATAACTTTGCAACAGCTAGCTCAATAAAGGCTGATTGATGATATGTCAATTGACCCACATGATTTATTTCCTTTTTAATAAATCAATAATTTTTAAACAAATATACTAAAATGAAGAAAATAAAATTAACTCTTTCCGGCATAATGATGGGTCTTTCAATCACTGCCTATTCCCAGGTTGGTATCAATACAGATTCTCCTAAAGTAACATTGCATGTAGAAGGGAAACCGGACGTTGCAACAGTTCCCGATGGAGTAATGGCTCCCAGAATAACAGGGGATCAGCTGAAAGCGAAGGATGATGTTTACACAACGGTACAAACCGGAGCATTGGTCTATGTGACTCAGGCCGTCACAATGCCTTCTGCAAAAACGGCGAAAGTAGATAAAGCCGGCTATTATATGTTTAACGGTACGACATGGAAATTTGCATTTGGTGGGAAAGATGATGATATCACCATAGGAGATTTAATTTACTACCACGGAAGTATTCCAGCAGGAGTTTCCGGAGCGAATACTTTGGCCAGTACCTATCTTTCAGATTTACCCGTTTTGGGAGGTTTCCTAAGACTTGATGCACAATTTAACAGCAGTTCAGCAGGAACTGGAGCGGCTACCACTTTTAATCCGAGACTTTATAATGCAGGGACTTCAGATGTGAAAATCTGGGTCTCAGAAATGTCTACCCATACCGGAGATTCTGACAACGGAAATATTAAATTATCACCGGGAGCTTACCGACAGTTTGATGATGGTGTTTATCTTACTCAGACCCATAATGAGACCGTAACATTTGATATTACAATACAGGAACCGGAACCAAGATGGTACAGAGTATATTATGCATTCCGCGTAGATAACAAATCTAATACAGGAAGTAGTGATGCTACCACTACAGATTCCAATACTTCTGATAACACAAGGGAACTGTTTCTTTCTGTACAGAGACTGTATTAATTAGCCGCCTGATGATTCTAAAAATACAATAATGATATAAAAATATACAAAATCTATGGGTTAGCTGTTTAAAAAAATCTAATGAGATTTGTGTTTTTTCTGGGGCTGGAATAGTATGAAATTTCAGCCCCGATTTTCTTAATGCATCATTTCGTAAGCCTTGATCAGTTCTGCAATATTGGTTACATCAAGCTTTTGAAAAATTCTCTTTTTATAAGTGCTTACCGTAGACATCTGGATATTGAGTCTGTTGGCAATTTCAAGATTACCGTTGCCGTCTGCCAGAAGTTTAAAAATTTCATATTCTCTGGAGGATAGCTTTTCTACCGGATTATTTCTCTTGTTTTGAATAATAAGGCCAATCAGTTCTGCAGGGTAGAAATATCCTTTTTCGATGACCGTTTTTACAGCATTCTTAATTTCTTCCTCACTGCTTTGTTTATTCAGATAGCCCTCAGCACCTTCTCTGATATACTGGATGGCAACATCCTTGTCATATCCTGAGAATATGAGAATCTTAAGGTCATTTTGTATATTTTTAAGCTCCGGAACCATTTTTTTATACTGAGTTCCTGGCATATCAATATCTAAAATAAGAAGATCATACCGTTGACCTTCCAGTTTCTTTTTCACCTGGTCATAATTTTCTGCAAAATCTATACGGATGGCCGGATAAGCAGTTTCAAGAACCAAAGAGGTGCCTGCCCTTACTACATAATGATCATCAGCGATTAAAATTCTTTCATTCATAGAGATTAGTTTTTATTGAGTGTTATTTCCACAACAGTTCCTTTAGGCTGGTTTTGTCTGAAACTCATTTCGGCATTGATCTTTTTTACCAGATGGATGACCATATGCAGCCCTAGACCTTTTCCTTTGAAGCTGGGGGTTTCCTGTTTAGGATTTCTGAACAGGTTCATGTAAATGTCAATCTGTTCTGCAGACATTCCTGTTCCTGTATCAGTAATTATTATGGTGGATTTTTGTGGATTTTCGGTAATATTGAGGGTTATATTTCCTTCAAAGGTATTTTTTACGGCGTTATCAAGGATGTTATGAATAATAGCAGTTAAAATACTTTCATTTACCTGAGAATAAACGATGTGTTCAGTAAGGTTGGTAATCGTTGTCCCTTTTTCTTTGGCGATTTCACAGAATAGCCTGTTTTTGATTTCCAGAATTCTGTTGATGGGATATTCCTTTTCTTCAAAAATATTTTCAGCCTTATAAAGCTCAGTATATTCTTTTAAATTCAGCGTAAACTGATAAAGCTGTTCTGAGGATTTATAAATACTGTCAAAATACTTTTTCTGAAGCTCCACATCATCGGATTCATGAAGTTTTTGAGAGAGCATGGCAATAAACCTGATAGGAGTGGTAATATCGTGGCTGATGGTCTCCACCAGTTTTTTCTGATATTCCGTTTCTTTCTGCAAATTATTTTTCACAACCTCCAGGTGAAGAGAAGTTTCCTTTAGTTCAGAGTTTTTATTGTGAACAATCTGTTTTAAAGCTTTATTTTTTATCCTTAAAAAATTGGTGGTTAACTGAACGATAATGATGATTATGATAAGGATAATAATGGAAGCAGACACTCTGAAAAGTAATGTCTGATAAAAAAGAGGATGAATTTTGAAACGTATTGTTTTTTCTTCATATTTCCCATCCGGAGAAATAAGGATTCTTACACTGAGTGTATATTCACCGGGAGAAAGATTACTGATGGTATATTTTAATTCTTTTCCTGCAGCGATCTTTTCCCATTCAGTATTTTCTTTTCCTGATATTTTGGCCTCAATATAAAGGTTTTCAAGATTAGAAAAATAAGGAATATCAATAAAAACATCTGCTGTTTTATAATCATTCTTTAACTCAAGAAGCTGATGGAAATACTGAGGTTCAGCATTCCCGACTTTCACCCTTTCAATGTAAATTTTACTTCTTTCCGGATAATAAGAATGAACACTTTCCGGATTGAAAAATACAAAACCATCCATAGAAGGAAATACAAAGTCTCCATTCTCCAATGCATAAGCGTTGGGCTCAGAACTTCCATTGAATTCATTGGTCAGAAAGCCGTCTTTTTTGGTGAAACGGTAATAGAAAACCGGAGTTTTTTTGTCTTCTGCATAGTGCAGCAACTGCTTCTTAGGAACCTTAAACATTCCGTTATTCGAGGATATCCAATAATATCCCTTTTGGTCTTCAAGAATATAATGGGCCGACTGGAGGTAATTATTACAGTCGTTCGGCATTTTGATAAGCTTATGGTTCCTGAAAAGATAGAATCCGTTTTTATTTGTAGTAATCCATATCAGATTATCCTTTGTTTTGATAATGCTTTTAACATGGATGTTTTTGATTAAAGGAGTTATGGTATTACTTCCCAGCATTACGGAATAAAGGCCGTCGCTGTTTCCGGTCAGAATTTCATTATCGCTGTACTGAAAAAAAACATTCACAAAACTTTTAAAAGTATAGGTGAAATCCGGTTGGGCAAACATATCTTTTTTATGAAGATAAAGTTGGGTACCCGAAAGATCTGTAAAGGTGGTACCATAAAGATTTCCACTTTTCATAAACGTTTCAAGCCCTTTTTTGACAAAAATGGAATCCTTCTTTTTATACCCTGAATTTTTATAAAACCTGATAATGCTGTTTCTCTTTCTGATCAGAATGTTCCCGGAATTGTCATACATCATCAGATAATTGTCATTGCTTCCGAAAAGGTGTTTATTAACAATCCCGTTTCTTCCAAATTCTGTCCCGTCCTCAGCAATGATTGTACTTTGGCTGAAAGGAAGAGAGGCAAAATATACATTATTAGAAAAATCAGCCTCTTTTTTTGAAACATAGAAATTGGAAAGCTGAAGCACATTCAAGCCGTTATTGAGGGTTCCCAGATATAATTTGTTAAAATTTTTATCATAGAACATGGAACAGTAGGAGTGATTTCCGATTTCCTCAAAATTTACAAGAAATTTCAGACGAAGATCTTTTTCATTTCCTTCTAATAAATAAATGTTATCATGATTGATAATAAAAGTCTGATTGGTAATCTGCTGCCAGTAGATTTTAGTGTCAGGATGATTAAAAAGGGTAGGTTTATCAGAAACGGAAAGATGTCCTTTGTAAATAGAATAGGTTTTTCTTTTTTTCAGATCATTGATGAAAAGATGTTCATTCAGTACAAAAATATAATTAAGATCTTTATTGGTAAAAGGGAGGGCAATCTTTATTTCTTTTTTCCCTTCCTTATAGATGATGGCATTCTTTTCTGTAAAATGATAAACAGAATTTTTAAGCTGAATAAAATACTGAATGTCACTATGGAAGTCTGATGTGATGATATTATTGGCGATACGGTACAGGATATCAGTACCATTAGAAAAGGTCATTTTATCTCCGGAGGTAAGGCTTGCCAGTCTTGGAAACCTGTTTTTAATAATGATTTTATTTTCCTGAAAATTGTTAAGAACTGTTATACTGTCAAGAAGCGGATCACCGATAAATTCACCAAAATGCAGATTATTTACCCTAAAATTCTCAAAAGTAATAAAAGAACTCCCGTCATACCGTACCAGTCCGTTTTCTGTAGAAATCCAGATGAAGCCATATTTGTCTTTGACAATGGCCTTTGCACTGCTTTGTGGAAGCCCATTATCTATGTTGTGCCACGTAGATGTATAGTGCTGCCCGGAAATGTTTAGATAGATGCAAGCAAAAATAAATGCCCAAACTCTCATATATGTGCAAAACTGATCTATATCTGCTGCTAATGCAATAGACGGTTAATAATAGTATTTGTACAAGTCAAAGTTTTTTTAATGGGCAGGAACGATTGAAAATAAATTTTTATCATTGAAGTTTTCTGGTCTTTTGTGTTTTATATTTTTTGATCGTGTAAAAATAGTGAAATTATGGAGATAAATTAGTATTGCATGATCTGTTTTCTGTAAGTTTTATCATGCAGTGTAGGCAATAATTCATTTCAAAATTTTTCAAGCATTATCATATTTCAATAATAAGTGATAAATTTATATTGAATTCGTTTTGAATTTTCTTTTACAGATCTCAGTATTATGCTGTATTTGTGGCTTCTTTTAAAATTTTATAAATGATAAATAGTGTTGTATTGGAATGTTTTTATTAATTTATTGACTAACGGTTGATGTTTTGTTTAATTGATTTTTGTAGTAAAAATTTGACAAAAAACAGGGGTTTATTCTACATGACAACCTTGCCAGGGCTTATGAATATTCATATTTTTGCAAAAATATTCTCATCACAAGTAAAGAAACTTTATTGTCAAAATAATGATTCTAAGAACACAAACGGTTTTATCTCAAAAACAAAAGAGACTGTACTAAAAGTAAACAGTCTCTTTTTTATACTCTACATTCTAATCGTATTTTTATCAAAAAACCTCCCGTAAATGATGGGAGGTGAATAAAATTAACTGTATATTGAAATGTAATTCAATCGTTATTTATGAGTTTCAAGCCACTTCAGCCTGCGTTCGTCCGGCAGATGCTTTACTTGGAAGTTTTCAAAAACAGCATTGAATCCTTCTCCGTCAGGGCAGGCGGCCATTAAGCCAACCATTACAGGAGTGTTGTCCTGTAAAGGCGCATTTCTCATCATGATATAATTTTTGTCATCAAAAGAATAAAATATCTCTACTGCATCCAGCCTTCTCACTGCTTTTATCCATAGGGCAGAAGGTGTTTTTTCTAAGGTAATCACACTCCAGTCACTTTTATTGTGGGTTACCACGGTACTGAGATTGTATTTTCCATCTACAAATTCTACTCCGGCTTTGATATAATGTTCTTTATCTGTTCTCAGCATCAGACCCATTTGGTCAAATCTGGCTTTATAACTACCTGTTATTTTTACTTTTGCTTCAAATTCGCCACCATAAGTAGTGTAATAAAAGGGAGCATCATCTACAGTAAATCCGTAGTGCGAAACCCTCCAATAATCACTCTGCGGTGTTACAAACATGGAAAGGCGGTTGTTTTTGATTTCCCATTTTTCAGGTTCATTAAACCAGGTCATTTTCTCCAGAGTCTGGGCAGAAAACTTTTGAATCAGGAATAAGGTGCAAAAGCCGAAAATCAGTTTCTTCATTCTCTTTAGGATAAGTTCTTAACGTAAATTATTATTTTAGCAAAAGTATTATTAAACTTCATTTGCGTCAATACTGATAAATAACCATTATGGAAATCCGTGAACAGCTTAGTGATAAATTACTGGATAATGCCTCCAAAAAATGCCTGCTTGATATAGAAACCTATAAACAGAGAGCACTTGTATATTCCCAGATGGAAGGAGCGATATGTGTGCTGAGTGATATGCAGGAGAATAAAAGTTATATTTATAAATCCCATGCTGCTGCTGAGTTAGGACTTACGATGGGTGAGAATCCTACAGAGATAGAGAGTATCTGGGAGGAAGAAATGCTGAAAAAGATACATCCCGACGACCAGTTGAAAAAGTATATTCATGAACTCCGTTTTTTCAAATTACTGGATGCTGTTAAAATGGAGGAGCGTACAGCATACAGTGTGGTGTCAAAAATAAGAATGAAAGATAAAAGGGATGAGTACCGCTGGGTGAAACATCGCATGTTTTACATGTATTCCCCCTATAATAGAAGGTTGAGATTTGCGCTTTGCCTTTATAATATTGCTATTTCTTCCTCTTCAGTTTCTGATTTTTTGATTATTAATACAATAAAGGGAGACGTTGTTGTGAAAGATAAGCTTGATTACAAAAATATTTTAAGTCCCAGAGAACTGGAAGTTTTAAAATTTGTAGGAGAGGGATATGCAAGTAAACAAATTGCAGATCTTCTTTCCATAAGCATTAATACAGTAAGCAGACACCGTCAGAATATTCTGGAAAAGCTAAAAGTGAAAAATTCTACCCAAGCTTTTAAAGATAGTTTTTCTTAAATATTCAGATCTCAATATCCGAAAAGTTCACCATGTTATTTTGTATCTTATGAGTAATTTTATACCTTGAGTACACATTAGCAAGAACCAGCGTGATGAAAAGAAGTGAAGAAATTACCTCTCAGTATTTTACTTTTCTGGATAATCATATCCAGGGTGTGATCTCCGGAACAATTCCGGAATTTATGGAACTGAATGAAATTGCCAGAGAGCTTGCGCTGTCACATAAGCACCTTACGGATACGGTAAAAAAAGAAACCGGCCAGCATCCTTGTTTTTTTTATGATGAAAAGATCATTCAGCAGGCTAAAGAGATGCTTATTCTTACCGACAAGTCGATAGCAGAAATCGCCCGGATTTTTACTTATGATCCCTCCAACTTTTCAAAATTTTTCAAAAAAATGACAGGTTGTACCCCTGGAAAATTCAGAAATTCCAACAATATTTAAACTGACTATTTTTTTTCTTTAAAATTGCTGTGACAGGAGATTAGAGTCCTTTTCCGTCTCTGGGTAGGGATTTAATCATACTGAAATACCCACTATAAAAGGTGATTTAGTGAATTATAATGTTAAAATTAGCGCAAAATAATCTTTTATAAATGAGATGGTTGTAAAAAATAATCATCTTTTTTTATTATTTATCTATTAATATTTCTTTATTATTTACTTTTTTTATTAAATTTAGGTAAGAAAAAACTAATTAATTCAATAAGGAGAAATGTTAAAAAGAGACAAGTCTATATAATTGAGTTTGGTTTCCAGAGAGTAAGAATAAATTATTGTGTCTTTAATAATATTTAATCTGAATAAGGGAGCTTAAGCCCTTTAAATAGTTATATATTTGTTTTTTTTAACCACAACAAACAAGATTAAGGATGAGCATCAATTTCACAACAGCAACTATTAAAGACTTTGAGAATATACCAGATAATGATATGGCTCAAAGGGCTGAAATTTTTTATGAATATTTAGACTATGTAAAGTCTAATGGACACATGAATTACAGACTGAAGAATACTTCAGGAACCAATGCAATACTGAATGTAAACATTGCAAACCACAACAGAGAATTTGTTAGTTTTGTATCCAGTGATTATTTGGGGTTTACACAACACCCCAAAGTAAAACAAGCTGCAATTGAAGGAATAGAAAAATATGGTACCGGCACAGGAGCCACTCCTCTTATCGGCGGATATTTTGATTACCACAATGCTTTAGAAAAGAAAATTTCAAGTTTTTTTAAAAGAACAGAAGATGAAGCCGTAGTATTTACTACAGGTTATACTGCTAATAGCGCGAGTTTACAATGCTTAATGCAGAAAGAAGATCTTGCTATTTTAGATATGGCTGTACATGCCAGTGTGCACGAAGGATGTGCTTTTACCAATAAAAAAACATTTCCGCACAATAATTTGGAATCTTTGGAACACATTTTGAAGGTATCTGAAAATCTGTACCGTACGAAACTCGTTATTGTGGACGGAGTGTATTCCCAAGATGGTGATACCTCCCGTATTAATGAGATCTATGACCTTGTGAAAAAGTACAATGCCTTTCTAATGGTAGACGACGTACATGGTGTCGGTATCCTTGGAGAAACAGGAAGAGGTACTTTGGAACAGGCTGGATTATTGAATAAAGTGGATATCATCACAGGTACATTCAGCAAAACATTTGGAAATCTGGGAGGATATGTTATTGCAGATAAAAAAATAGCAGCATTCATCAGATTCCATTCACGTCAGCAGATCTTCTCAGCTACAGCTCCACCATCATCCGCAGGAATCGTTAAAGCCATTGATTTAATTGATGAAGAACCTATCTGGAGAGAAAAACTCTGGAATAACATCAATTATTTTAAAAAAGGACTTGACGATTTAGGATTAGATACAGGCGTTACCTGTTCCGCAATTATTCCCGTTAAAATTGGAGATCCTTATGTAACAGGAGAAGCCGGAAAACTACTAATAGAAAAAGGAATCTATACCAACCCGATTCTTTACCCGGCTGTACCAAGAAAAGATGCGCGTATCAGGATGAGTGTGACTGCAAGACATGAAAAAGAACATCTCGACAAAACGCTTAACGCGTTTGATGATATTAATAAAAAATTGCATATTGCGAAAAAATAATAATTATGCCTAGAAAAGTAGTGCAGGGCCCCATTAGGGACAAAGAAAAAACAAAACAGAAACTGCTTGCTGCAGTTGGTAAAATTTTAAGAGTAAAAGGATATTCCGGATTAAAAGTAAGCAAAATAGCTGCCGTTGCCGGATTTGATAAAAAATTGATCTATGAGTACTTTGGAAGTACTGATAAGCTGATCGATGAATATATCAAATCTCAGGATTACTGGAGCCAGGTCAACCAGGATGTTGATATGGATTTTTCTGACGGTGGACATGAACTTACCAAAATGGTGGTATTGAACCAGTTCGAAAACCTGAAGAAAAATAAAGAACTTCAGAAAATTATCCTTTGGGAGCTTTCGGAAAGCAAGCCTATCCTTAAAAAATTAGTTGAACAACGTGAAGAAGTAGGAGAAGTTTTATTTGGAAACATCTCAGATCCTTACTTTGGAGAAGGAGTGGCAACAAGACACAGGGCAATTATGGCTTTAATTGTTTCCGGGGCTTACTATCTTAACCTTTATACAGGATACAATGCAAACAAATTTTGTGGTATTGACCTGAAAACTGAAGAAGGAAGAAAAGAGATAGAAGGCGCTATTGTTGAGTTGATCGACTTTGCATACAGCAAGAAAAAGTAGAACTTAAAAGTTTTCCGATTTGAGCAGAAATACATTTTTTGTTGATAATTTGAAAACTTTTAATTTTCAAATTAAAACTATATTTCTTACTTTTGGCCAATGGAAAATTTTATAGTATCTGCAAGAAAATATCGTCCTCAGGAGTTTGATACTGTTGTAGGGCAATCTCATATTACGGATACTTTAGAACATGCAATTGAAGAAAGCCAATTAGCTCAGGCATTGCTTTTTTGTGGTCCTCGTGGTGTAGGTAAAACTACTTGCGCCAGAATTCTGGCAAGAAAGATCAATGAGAAAGATGGCTCGGTTTCAGAAGATGGCTTTGCGTATAATATCTATGAGCTGGATGCTGCATCCAATAACTCTGTAGATGATATCAGGGAACTGATAGATCAGGTACGTTTTGCACCTCAGGTGGGTAAATACAAAGTATATATCATCGATGAGGTTCATATGCTGTCTTCTGCCGCTTTCAATGCTTTCCTTAAAACGCTGGAAGAACCGCCTGCTCATGCTATTTTTATTTTGGCAACCACGGAGAAACATAAAATTATTCCCACGATTTTATCCCGTTGTCAGATCTATGACTTCAAACGAATTACCATTGAAGACATCCAGAGTCATCTGAGAAACATTGCCCAAAAAGAAAATATCCAGTACGAAGATGATGCCTTGTATCTGATTGCTCAAAAAGCTGATGGTGCTCTGCGAGATGCGCTTTCTATCTTCGACAGGCTTTCTACTTTCTCCCAGAAAAATATTACGCTTGCCAAAGCTGCCGAAGTACTGAATATTTTAGATTATGATCAATATCTGAATATTGTGGATCTCGCCAAGGAAAACAAAATTCCTGAAGTGCTTTTCGCATTCAATGAGATTGTAAAAAAAGGTTTTGATCCTCATATTTTTATAGCGGGATTAGGAAATCATTTCAGAGACCTGATGATGGCACAGAATGCTTCCACTATGGAACTCATTGAAGTAGGAGAGAAGACTAAAGCCAAATTCGTAGAACAGGGGCAAAAATGGGTCGCCCAACAGCTTATTGATGGTATTGAGATCTGCAACCATGCCGATATTAATTATAAGAATTCGAAAAACCCAAGACTTACGGTTGAAATTGCATTAATGCAGCTGGCTTCACTGACAGCTAATTTAGGCGATACTAAAAAAAAAAGTTCCTGATTCTAGCTCCGTTTCTCAGTGAGAAACTGGAAGTGAAAATGCCTGAAAAAACTCAGGAAAAGAAAAGCGTTCAAGTAGAACAGCCAGCTGTAGTTTCTCAGACAGCTCAGGAAACTTCAGTAACAAAAACAACCAAGCCACTGTCAAGACCGGGGATCTCTTCCGGTTTCAGCATCAATTCTTTCCTTAATAAAGAAGATAAAGTAGAAACAACAGAAAATGTTGTGGTGAGAACTGAAAATCTTCCGCAAAACCATTTTACAGATACTGATCTGCAGATGGAATGGAGAATTATGCTTAAACAACTCCAGAAAAAAGATAGCTTTGTATTTAATGCAGTAAAAACTTTCAAACTGGAAAAAGCTGAGGAAAATAAAATTAAAGTTTTATTCCCTTCAGATTCGGCTAAAGTAGAATTTGATAAAATAAGTGGAGAATTTTTTAATCATTTTAAAAGAAAAATTCAAAATCATATTATTGAGATAGAATACGTCAGAGACGTTGAAAATCTGAAGATTGAGGTGGTAACAAAGAGGAAGATGTTTGAAAAATTCATCGAAAAAAATCCACTTTTGAAAGATCTTGATGATTTAATGAAGTTTGATTTGACATAATTTTTATATATTTGTCAAATATTTCTGTCGAAAATGAGTTTTTGACAAAAACAATTTACAACCAGAAAAGCTAAAACAAAGGCATTTCTAGAATAAAATGGAAAAATTGACTAACACATATCTGTCTTTTTTTGCACCCGCTAATTACTTTTTTAGCGGTTATTTTAGTTTTTCTGCTTCTTATTATAGAAATTTCAGAACGTATTACCGATTTTATTGGTACTGTTAACTGAATTTCTTTCCAAAAAATACAGGAGAAGTAGAGCCCTATTATTTTCCTGATTCCTTTAAATAATTTTGAACGGCATTTTTTGAAAAGAATTATAAATTAAATTTTATAATCCAAAGGGCTATTGCTGTCAACGAAAAAATTATAGATACAAAAACAATAAAATTTAGAATATGAATTTAAATGATTTGAAAAATGAGTGGATCGATGGGCTTACACAGCCTCTAATGATTGCAGGACCATGTAGTGCTGAAAGTGAAGCTCAAATGCTTGAAACGGCTAGGAGAATTAAAGAATCTAATGCCAATGTGTCAGTTTTCCGTGCAGGAATCTGGAAACCGCGTACCAAACCTAATGGTTTCGAAGGGGTAGGAGTGATCGGTTTGAACTGGCTAAAAAAAGTAAAAGAAGAGTATGGTTTTAAAACAGCTACTGAAGTTGCCAATGCACATCACGTGTTTGCCGCTTTAGAAGCAGACGTGGATGTCCTTTGGATCGGAGCTCGTTCTACAGTGAATCCGTTTACAGTACAGGAAATTGCAATGGCTTTAAGAGGAACAGATAAACCTGTATTCGTAAAAAACCCTGTTAATCCGGATCTTGCATTATGGATCGGAGCTTTGGAAAGACTTTTAGGTCAGGATATTAAAAATCTTGGGGTAATTCACAGAGGATTTTCAACATACCAGAAAACAAAATACAGAAACAATCCGAACTGGCAGATTGCCCTTGATTTCAAGAGCCAGTTTCCGAATATTCCAATGCTAATCGACCCTTCTCACATTTGTGGAAACAGAACAGGTCTTGCTGATATTACACAGGAAGCGCTTAACGTAGGATACCAGGGAGCTATCATTGAATCTCACTGCAATCCTGATGAAGCATGGAGTGATGCTTCTCAGCAGATTACTCCTGAGGTTCTTGCAGAACTTATTGGTAACCTGAAAGTAAGAAACTCTAATCTTGCAGGTTTTGAAGGAGAAATGGGTAGACACAGAACTTTAATCTCAGATCTTGACTTCCAGTTAATTGAACTTCTTTCTCAAAGAATGAAAATTTCTGAAAAAATCGGTAAACTTAAAAAGGAAAACGATATTGCAATCTTCCAGCCTGAACGTTGGAAAGTAATTACAGAATACGCTACTCAAAAAGCGAAAGAAACAGGAATGTCTCAGGAGTTTATTGAAAAAGTGTTCAAAGCGATTCACGAAGAATCTATCGAAGTTCAGAACAATATTATGATCGAGAGATAGATTGCGGATAATAGGTAAGAGGTTATCAAACTTTTACTAAATTTTTCGCCTGAAAAAATTATTTAGGGCTTAGCCATCAGGATGTAGGGCAATTGAAACATGTGTTTTTAAACCTATTTCCTGAATGCTAAGCCCTAATTGCGTATATTTGCACCAGCATTATCTATGAAAGGAAAAATCATTAAATCTACAGGCAGTTGGTACCAGGTTTTGGAATTGGAAACAAATAAAATTTTCGAGGCCAGAATCAGGGGGAAATTCAAATTAATAAAAACAAGACTTACCAATCCACTTGCTGTAGGAGATTTTGTTGAGTTTCAGCTGGAACAGGATGATATCGCATGGATCACGAAAATTGAACCACGAACCAACTACCTGATCAGGAAATCAGTAAACCTTTCAAAAGAAGCCCATATTATTGCTTCCAACATTGATTTGGCTTGTTTTATCTTTACGTTGAAACATCCTGAAACATCTTTAGGTTTCCTTGACAGATTTTTGGCATGCTGTGAAGCCTATAATATTACACCGGTTATTCTTTTTAATAAAATGGACGTTCTCCACGAGGAGGAAATTGAAATTGTAAAAGACGTTGAATTCTTATATCAGGAAATAGGATATGAAACCCTGGAAATTTCTTCCTATTCAAAATTAAATCTGGATCAGCTTCAGGAGGTTCTTAAAGATAAAACTTCGGTATTTTTCGGTCACTCAGGTTGTGGAAAATCTACTTTGGTGAATGCCTTACAGCCAGGACTGAATTTAAAAACATCTGAAATTTCAGATACTCACCTGAAAGGAAAACATACCACAACTTTTGCACAGATGCATTTCTGGGATTTTGGCGGAAATGTTATTGATACTCCTGGTGTTCGTGAATTTGCCATGATTGATATTGAAAAAGAAGAGGTGCAGCATTACTTTCCTGAGATTTTCAAAAAAAGAGAGGAGTGCAAGTTTCATAACTGCCTTCACGTCAATGAACCTAAATGTGCTGTTATTGATGCCCTTGAAACGGGGGAGATTCAACATTCACGCTATGCCACTTACATTAAATTGATGGACGAGGCAGAAGAGGCTTCTCAAAAATAAATAATAACAGATATTTACTTTTTAATAATTACAGATTGATTCGGACAATCTGTACTTTCCTGTTTTTCATTATGTAAGAATAATATTCTAACAATTCGCTTCTTTAAAGATTAGATTTACTACTTTCTTAAACTATATATTTTTTTTGATTATTTTTTTTAGTTTTTAATGAAAAAAAATCTGTTTTTAGATAACTCTACTTTTCAATATTGCTTTTTTGGCAGATAACTCCACTTTTGTCATATTTTGGGTGGAAAGAAAAATGATATTTTAGAAAACCGTTCAATTGTATTAATTGAAATAAAATCGAAAATATCATTAAATATAAATCTATATCGCTTTGTAAATTACATAATTAATAAAAAATAGCCCTGTTTTTTGAAAATAAAAAACCCAGCCGAAGCTGGGTAAAAACTAATAACCATGAAAACTCAAATTAAACATGAGAATCGCAATAGAATAAACAATTACTGTGCCAAAGATTGCTTTACAATTTCTTAATAAAAGTTATTTTTATGTTAAAAAAAATTAAAATAAAAATCAAAGATATTTTTTGTAATTTTGCGCCATTAAAAAAATATACATTTATGTCTAACATTACATTCACTATGATTAAGCCTGATGCAGTTGCTGACGGACATATCGGTGCTATATTGGGTAAGATTGCTGAAGGAGGTTTTAAAATCAAAGCTTTAAAATTAACTCAGCTTACAGTTGCTGATGCAAAAAAATTCTATGAAGTACACGCTGAAAGACCATTTTATGGAGAATTAGTAGAATTCATGAGCTCTGGTCCTATCGTTGCAGCAGTTTTAGAAAAAGATAATGCAGTTGAAGACTTCAGAACATTAATCGGTGCTACTAACCCTGCAGAAGCTGCGGAAGGTACTATCAGAAAAATGTTTGCAAGAAGCATCGGAGAAAATGCGGTTCACGGTTCAGATTCTAACGAGAATGCATTAATCGAAGCTCAGTTCCATTTTTCAGGAAGAGAGATTTTCTAAGAAAATCATCTTACAAAATAAAAAATCCGGAGAATTTTCTCCGGATTTTGTTTTTATATGAATTCTTGTTTCAAACCTTATTAAAGGTTGTTTTCAATGGCTCCTACATTTTCTCTGTACAGTTCTACAGGTTTATTAAGCAGAACTGCAATAACAGTCATCTGTTTATCTAATCTTTCTTTAGGAATATCAATATAAATAATTCCTGGCCGGTCACTCCAGTAAAGTTTATTGTAAATAGTATGGCTGAGCATACTGCCATCGCCTACGATTCTTATTCGGGAAATGTCATTTTTTATTCCTTTCAGAGCAATAGGACCGGAGGGAGTTCCTTCCACAAAGAGATAAAGAGTCTGTTTGTCTTTTGATAAAGCACTCATTCCCGGATAATGGCCCGCCGGAAGACCTTTCCCTGTCTCAAATAATGCTTCTGCATGCTTGCTTATCCATTCCAGAGTTTCTGGATTTGTAGTAGGCGTTTTTTTTATTTGCATGCCAAGGCCGTCATTGGTTAAACCTTCACGGGTCAGTAAATTATTACCATAATTCAACGTATTGGCTATGTCATAGGCTGCTTCCTGGGCATTCTTTTTATTCAGTATTTCGGCTAGAGCGTGTTCTTCTTTCTTAAAATCTTTTATAAATACGGGAGGAGTATCAAAAATAAGTTCTGCCACAGTGACATCTTTGTCAAATTTCACCTTAGAAAAATTCAGGGTCAATGTTTTTTCAGGGTTATAATCCACTTTAACGGAAGCTGATGGATCTCCGATGATTTTTACGGAAAGAGGTTTTGTTGCCAACCCATAGATTTTTGTAAAATTTTTGGCTTCTTCAAGATAAAGGAATAACGACTTTTTAGAGTTTGATAAAGATGATTTCCCTTTGTAATTATCAAAAGGAATTCCGCGGGTTGTTTCATAGATGGCCTGCTGGTTTTTTGAAGTCCAGCGTCCAAGGTTTTTAAGGATTTCAACTTGTTCTTCAGGAATGGTGCCGTCTGATTTTGGACCGATATCAAGCAGAAGATTTCCGCCCATGCTTATCACGTCTGCAAGGGTTCTGACAATCATATTGGGAGTCTTGTAATTTTTATCATAAGGTTGATATCCCCAGGAATCATTCATGGTGTAACAAAGCTCCCAGTAAGGGTTTTGTGGGGGAATGACAGGAATGCCCTGTTCGGGAGTATCATAATCTCCATGATTGTTAAGTCTGGAATTGATAATAATATCAGTATTGTGTTTCCTGAGCAAATCTATGGTTTGAGTCGTTTTCCATTCTTCAGAAGTGTGCTCCCAGTTTCCATCAAACCAAATAAGATCCGGAGAATATTGCGTAGACAATTCGTTAAGCTGATCCTGATAATAACGGATAAAATTCTGCCACAGTGTCGGATTATTTTTTACTTCATACCGTAGTTTTGTCCGGGTATTGATATCGTAATAAGGATGGCTCCAATCCGGTAAAGAGAAATAAAGACCAGTTTTTAATCCGGATTTTTTAAGCGCGGAAATAAAAGGACTTAGAATATCTTTTTTTGCCAGGGAATTTTGAGGAATGCTTATTGCCTTTTCTGCGTTTGAATTCCACAGGGAAACACCGTCATGATGTTTTGTGGTAATGACAGCATATTTTGCTCCGGATTCTTTAATCAGGTTGACCCATTGTTCCGGCTGGTATTTTGAAGCTGAAAAACCATTCAGCTGTTTCATATAATTTTCGTGATTAATATAATTATTGAAGAATGACCAGGATTCGGAAATTCCATTAACGGAGTAAATTCCCCAATGAATAAAAATACCCAGTTTGGCATTTTTAAACCATTCCATTTTTTTGCTGTTGTCAACTGTTTGAACCTGGGCATCGGTATGATATGCAGAAAATACCAATCCAAGGAAAACAGCTTTAATCAGACTGCTTTTCATATATAGATTTATTTGAACATTAAATATAAATAAAGAAAACATTACCGCAATAGTTTCTTGCTATTTAATCATTCCTGTTAAAGTGTTTGTTTTTTTATTGTATTTTTAAAAACTGAGCAATAGGAATTTTGTTCTCACAATAAAATGGAAATGGAACGTTTCTTGTAAAATTTATCTGAAAAAAAGCAATTATGAAAATTCCGGCAATATTAATGGCAAGTTTATTAGCGGTAGGTGTATCTGCACAGACCACTAAACCCGAAACTAAAACGAAAAAGCCTGTTAAAAAAGTAAAGAAAGCAACTTCTCAGGATACGGTTGAAAAGAAAAAACCGGGAGCTCCTAAACCAGATGTAAAAAAAGATACGCTTGTGCTTCGTGGACATGGTTGTCCGGCCTGCGGAATGGGATAGGAGATGAGAAAGCCAATGTTAGGAGTGTCAATGATGGCGGAAGCAGATTTTGTTTCTGCTATTTTGCCGTTGTTGCAGAATAATTCTATAGAAGTGATGGAGTGGTCTTTTGACACCCTTTATCATGCTCATGAACCGGATTGGCTTCACGATTTACTGAATTTCTATGCAGAAAATGACCGTCTGATAGGACATGGAGTGTATTATTCTTTGTTTGATGCGAGATGGACAGAAAGGCAGGAAGAATGGCTGAAAAAACTAACAGAAGAAGTCAGTCTGCGGAAATACAATCATATTACGGAACATTTTGGTTTCATGAATACTGAGAATTTTCATCAGGGAGTGCCGTTGCCCGTATCTTTACATCCTCAAACTTTAGAAATAGGGCAGGACAGATTATACAGGCTTCAGGAAGCGGTGAATATTCCTGTAGGTATAGAAAATCTGGCGTTTTCATTTTCCATCGATGATGTGAAAGAACAAGGCGTTTTCCTTGATAAACTTACGGAAGGTACAAATGGTTTTCTGATTCTTGATCTCCATAATATTTACTGCCAGTCAAGTAACTTTGAAGTACCGATTCAGGAAATCATTAATTTATATCCTTTAGATAAAGTAAAAGAAATCCATCTTTCGGGTGGGAGCTGGCAGGATAGTGTGTATGGGGACAAGCAGGTGAGGAGAGATACGCATGATGATGTTATTCCTCAGGATATTCTTTCTGTTTTGCCATCTGTACTTACACAATGTCAAAATCTGGAATATATTATCATTGAAAGACTTGGAGATACGGTAAAAACAGAAGAAGAAAGAGATAATTTCCTGAATGATTTTAATACCGTAAGCACGATTATTGAAACTTCAGACTGGAAAGTGAAAGGAAAAAGCGGCTGGAGTAAAAAGGAAATGAAACTTTCGGAGAAGCCTTTAGAAAACCTGGTTTTATATGAGGAGCAATCCAGACTGACCAAGCTTCTTTTTGATAATGTAGAAGTGAAAGCCATTAAAGATCAGGATTTTTATTATTTTAAAACAGAAAACTGGGATGCTGAAATGATTCTTACTGCCCAGAACATCATTAAAAAATGGAATCCTTATTAATTCTATTCTGGTAACCAAAATCAAATTATATGAAAATGACAACACTAGTATTGATCATTACCGCTGTCCTCACTGCTTTGATAGGAGGACTTTTCTATGCTTATTCATGCTCCGTTGTGCTCGGTCTGGGAAAACTTTCTGATACAGAATACCTGAAGGCAATGCAGAGTATCAACCGGGAAATCCTGAATCCTGTTTTCTTTATGAGCTTTATGGGGACTGCAATTCTCCTTCCCGTATCTACTTTTTTACTCCGCGGTCAGCAGCCTGTTTTTATTTTTCTTCTGCTGGCTACATTGGCTTATCTGATCGGGGTTTTTGGAGTAACGGTGGCGGGAAATGTTCCCATGAATGATGCTTTAGATAAGTTTGATATCTCCAATTCCACAGCAGAAGCCATCAGGCAGATGCGGGAAAACTTTGAAAACAGATGGAATTTTCTGAATAATATAAGAACAGTCTTTTCTGTTATTTCTATCATTTTTGTGATCTGTGCCTGCATCTGGAACAGAGATGTGTGAAAAAATATAATGGAATTAAGTGAAAATACTTAGCTAGCAGATTCGGTATTTCTACGGATGTGCAGCTTTGGTTTTATTCGGATCTTTGTGTTATTAGTATGACAGTTTTAACATTTTCAATACCTTGAAAAAAAGATTATAACCAAGACGACTTAAATTTCCAAACAAGAGAAAAGGCAGCCAATGGCTGCCTTTTGTGTATGATAAGAATAATCTATCAGATCTTTAAAAGTTCAATTGTTCTTTCAGGGCTCTCAGTTGAGAAAACAGCATTTCCTGCAACCAGAACATCTGCCCCCGCTTCAAATAATTTAGATGCGTTGTCAAGATTTACTCCTCCGTCTATCTCGATAAGCGCAGTGGAGTTGTTGCTTAAGATCAGATCTTTGGTTTCAGCAATCTTTTTGTATGTGTTTTCAATGAATTTCTGACCTCCAAATCCTGGATTCACACTCATTAATAATACAAGATCCACATCAGCAATAATGTCTTCAAGCATTAATACCGGAGTAGAAGGATTTAAAACCACACCCGCTTTTGCTCCTTTACTCTGAATGTGATGGATGGTTCTGTGAAGGTGGGTACATGCCTCATAATGTACAGAAATAAGATCTGCACCATGGTTGATAAATTCATCAACATATTTCTCAGGCTCCACAATCATCAGGTGAACATCTACAAATTTTTTAGCATGCTGCTGAACGGTTTTCATTACCGGAAAACCAAATGAAATGTTAGGTACAAATCTGCCGTCCATTACATCAATGTGAAACCAGTCGGCCTGAGAATTGTTCAGCATTTCAATATCTCTTTGCAGATTCCCAAAGTCTGCAGATAAAAGGGATGGAGCAATAAGCTTCGTTTTCATTTTTACTTTATATTAGATATTTAGAGTCAGGAATCAAGAACCAAAACATGGTCAAAACAGGTGTTTTTATGTGTGTATTTCGGTTATCTTGAATCTTGTGTCTTGCATCTTGATTCTATTAATGATACTTCAGTTTCATTTCCGGCGTGATCTTAAGAACTGTTTCATAGATAAGTTTGATAACATTACCTACATCTTCCTTAGATACCATTTCCACCGTAGTATGCATATAACGCAAAGGTAAGGAAATTAAAGCACTTGGTACCCCGCCGTTAGAATGGGCAAAAGCATCTGTGTCTGTTCCTGTAGCTCTGCTTGCAGCAGCCCTTTGGAAAGGAATTTTCTTTGTTTTTGCAGTATCAATAATCAGTTCTCTGATAGTATGGTGAACGCTTGGAGCGAAGAATACTACTGGTCCGGCACCACATTTCTGATCTCCTTCTTTTTTCTTTTCAATCATTGGAGTTGTTGTGTCGTGGGTAACATCTGTTACAATAGCAATATTCGGTTTGATGGTATCAGCAATCATATCTGCTCCGTATAAACCTACTTCTTCCTGAACAGAATTGGTAATATAAAGCCCAAAAGGAATAGATTTCTTATTTTCTTTTAAAAGTCTGGCCACTTCAGCAATCATGAAACCGCCAATTCTGTTGTCCAGAGCTCTGCAGACAAAATATCTGTCGTTCATTTCAAAGAATTCATCAGGATAAGTGATCATGCATCCTACAAAAATTCCCATTTCCTCCACTTCTTTTTTAGAAGTAGCGCCACAGTCGATAAAGATATTCTCGATTTTTGGAGTAGGCTCGTTCTGGTTGGTTCTTGTATGAATAGCCGGCCATCCGAATACTCCTTTTACAATTCCGTTTTCGCTATGGATATGGACAACTTTTGAAGGTGCAATAGTCTGGTCGGAGCCTCCGTTTCTGATGACATAGATTA
Source organism: Chryseobacterium culicis (assembly GCF_002979755.1). Lineage (NCBI taxonomy): Bacteria > Pseudomonadati > Bacteroidota > Flavobacteriia > Flavobacteriales > Weeksellaceae > Chryseobacterium > Chryseobacterium culicis. The sequence continues at coordinate 330,487 of NZ_PCPP01000001.1, forward strand.
AGCCGTCATCTGTAATATAATTTACATACCATGAGATTTCATCAGCATGTGCTTCAATCACTACCTTAAATTCAGCTTCCGGATTGATGATCCCATAGCAGGTTCCATAGTGATCTACTTCTATTTTGTCCACATAAGGTCGGATATAGTCCATCCAGACCTCCTGTCCTTTGTGTTCATAACCTGTTGGAGATGAAGTGTTTAAATATTTCTCTAAAAATTTCAAAGATTTCTTTTCAAATTTCATAAAAAGGAATGATTTTTGCGTTTAATTTTTCTTCTTATAAGTGTAAAAATAATGAATTTTAGTAAGATTATCTGCCTTTTTGTTTTCTTTTTTGGAGTCAGTGTTTTCGGTCAGAAGGATGGTATAGTGGCAAAACCACTCAATCAGTATCCGCCTGAATCCCTGAAAGTGGATGAATTTGGTAATAAGTATTATTATGACGAACAGCAGAAGATTAAGGTGTATGAAATCAATGGTGAGCCTGTTGTAGTCTTAGACGAGTTGGTTTTGGTGAATAAACCACGATTCAATAATCAGTTGGATAAGAATTACTATTACTTCCTGAATAAAAAGCTGTACAGGGTATATCCTTTGTTTGTCACCGCACTGCAACAGTACAGAGATATTCAGAAAGATATGAATGACTTGGATAGTAAAGCCAAAAGAAAGTTTGTAAGAGAAAGACAGAATATGCTTGCTGACCAATATGAAAAACAACTGAGAGATCTTACTACGACAGAAGGACAGGTTTTTGCCAAACTGATGAACAGAGCTACCGGAAAAAATGTATTTGAGATTATCAAAGAATTGAGAGGTGGATGGAGTGCTTTCTGGTGGAATGTAAAAGGAAAAATGGCTGATATTGACCTGAAAGAACGCTATGATCCCCATACCAACAGAAGTGATGAATTTATAGAATCATTACTGCAGTCCAATTGGAATTCAGGGTATCTGCAGCCTTATCCCGGAGCAAATGATTTTAAAGTAAAGAAATAATATAAATTCCTGTAAGAATACTTACAGGAATTTTTCTTTTAATTTATCGAATACAATTTTATCTATCGGAAGAGGAAAAGGATTGTCTGGTCTGTCAATGTCAATCCATTCTGTTTTTTCAATGCAGGGATCCAGAATAATAAAATCTCCCTCATTAACGATATCTACTATATAATAGATGGTAAGAAGCTGCTCATTCTCTTTGAAACGGGATACCAGAAAGTTCTCCTGAGTATAGAAATGTTCCAGAATATTGATTTTTACATTAAGTTCTTCGTCAAACTCACGGTGCAGACATTCCAGTACACCTTCGCCATATTCCAATCCGCCACCCGGAAATTTCATTAAAGGTTCGCCGGCATATTCCTCAAATAAAGTCAGAACTTGTTTATCTTTTACCGCACAGGCATACACTCTAATGTTGATCTTATCTATCATATATATAATGTATAATATTTGTATAGCTAATGTAAGGAATTTTGTTGGAAAAAGCCGGAAGTTGGAAGCATGAAGCCGGAAGTTTTAACACTATTTATTCTTAATAATGTTGAAGTAACTTATCTTATATATTGATTATTATTTAAAAAAAATAAAATTTAATTAAGCAGTCGGCTGTAAACATCCAGCTTCCGTCCTCAAGCTTCCTTCTACATCTTAATTGCATTAATCATTTCTCTTTTTCCCGGAGGTCCCTGTTTTTTCTCTACCTGGAAATTGAGTTCCTGAAGAATTCTTCTTACGCTGCCTTTTGAAGAGTAGGTTGTTAATAATCCGTTAATGGACATTTTGTCAGAAACCAGCTCAAATAATGGTTTTTCCCAAAGATCAGGCTGTACTCTTGCCCCAAAACAATCAAAGTAAACAAGATTAATTTTGGGCAGATCAATATGCTTCAGATCGAAAAAATCACATTCTATCTTTTTTAAGTTGAATCCGCTAATGATTTCTACTGGCTTTTCCCAATCTGCCAGATGAATTTTCTGATAAATATTTTTAAACTCTGGGTTATCAAAAAGTTCAAAGTAAGCTAAATCCTTAACTTCGGATTCATTTATGGGATATTTTTCAAGCGAAAAATAATTGATGACATGATTTTTGTCAGTTTTTAAATATTCATTAATTGTTACCAAAACATTCAAACCTGTTCCAAAACCGAGTTCTAAAATATTAATTTCGTAATCATTTATCAGATTTAGTCCATTTTTGATAAACACATGTTCAGCTTCCTGTAGTGCTCCGTGATGAGAATGGTAGTTTTCATTTAAATCATTGATAAACAATGTTTTACTTCCGTCGTTTGTGGTCTTAATCTCTCTTTTCAAGCTATTTTTTTGTCAAATTTACTCTAAAATTTTTATATTTAGAAAATTATGTTAAATTTGTAGAACATCGTAAAAATTTTAAAAAATGATAATTCAAAAAACTGAAAACTCCAGAATTTCTACATTTGACCCTAACAATTTTTCATTTGGTGGTACTTTCATTGATCATATGATTATTTGTGAGTATGAAGACGGAAAATGGGGAGATGTAAAATTAGTTCCTTACGGTCCGATTCCATTTACACCTGCCATGATGGGAGTAAACTATGGACAAGCTTGTTTTGAAGGTATGAAAGCCTATAAAGACAAAGACGGACAGGTTTTCCTTTTCAGGCCTGAAAAGAATTTTGAACGTATCAATAAGTCCGCAAAGCGTCTTGCTATGCCTGAAGTGACTGAAGAAATGTTTTTAGACGGATTAAAGGCGTTAGTAGATATTGACAGAGAGTGGATTCCACAGGGGGAAGGAATGTCTCTTTATATCAGACCTTTGATTTTTGCTACAGAGGAAGCTTTGAAAGCAAGAGTATCTAATAAATATATGTTTGCCATCGTTGCAACACCTGCGAAAAGCTACTATTCTGAGCCGGTATCTGTAAAAATCTCTGATCACTATTCAAGAGCTGCAAACGGAGGGGTAGGTTCTGCTAAAGCTGCAGGTAATTACGCTGCTTCTTTCTATCCGACACAGTTGGCAATTGAAGAAGGTTACGAGCAAATTATCTGGACAGATGATGCTACTCACGAATATTTCGAAGAGAGTGGTACAATGAACGTATTTGTTAGAATTAACGATACAATCTATACACCTCCAACATCTGAGAAAATCCTTGACGGAGTAACAAGAGACAGCTTCATTCAGTTAGCTAAGAAAAGAGGAATTGAAGTAAAAATAGAACCAATTCCTGTGAAAACAGTAATTGAAGCTTTAAAGAATGGAGAGCTTAAAGAAGTATGGGGAGTAGGTACTGCAGTAGTAACCACTCAATTCCAGGCTTTAGGATACCAAGGTGAAAAATTGGAGCTTCCAAGATTATCTGACGAAGAAAGCTATGCTGCACTTCTTAAGAAAGACTTGGTAGATTTACAAAACAACTTATCTGAAGATCCTTTCGGATGGAGAGTTACAGTAGATCACGCTTTAGAAACAGTATAATAGGATATAAATAACTATATAAAAGCCGGGTTTTTCCCGGCTTTTTTGTATCTATGTATTCAAGTGTTATGTAGGAATGGTTTTATGGAAGATAATATATTGTTACATGCACACATTTCTTTGTCAAGTTTTGTAATTGATTCGCGAAATGTGTATTTTCGCAAAAGTTTATGAAAAAAATACTCTTCATATCAGCCATAAGCCTGTTGAGCTGCAACAGAAATGCACAGACGGCTCATCCTCCTGTAGGGGGTGTTTTAAGCCAAAAAGATCTGGATGTTTCTAGAAACAGGATGAAAAATCTTAATGCTATAGAACGGGGCCAGATTCAGGATTGGATCAGCGGTCAGTCTGTAAAGTATTATCCTACGCAGCTGAATTATTGGGTGACAGTGGAGGGCTATGATCAAAGGGAAAGAAGAAAGGATGAAACAACAATTTCTTATTCTTATGATCTGTACGATTTTGACCAGACTAAAATATACGATCAGCCTTTTGAAAGAAGAGATGCCAGATTCGGGCATTTTGATGAACTGAGAGCGGTGGAGAATGCTTTGCGTTTTATACGTGATGGAGAGGAAGTAACGCTTTTGGTACCGTCTTCTTTGGCTTACGGAACCTACGGAGACGAAAAGAAAATAGATAACGATATTCCATTAATCATAAAATTAAAAGCTCTATAATACATGAAATTGTTTAACAAGAATATAATTCTGGCAGCGGCAAGTATTTCGCTGATGAGTTGTACCCCAATTTATAAAAAAATGAACGTAGACAAAGAAACTTACGAAGGTCTTAATGACGGACTTTATGCCAATCTTCAAACTACAAAAGGTAACCTGATTGTAAAGTTTGAGGACAAGAAAGCACCAGTAACTGTAGCCAACTTTATCGGTCTTGCAGAAGGGAAAATCGACAACAAAGCTAAGGCTAAGGGAGTTCCTTACTATGACGGAACTATTTTCCACAGAGTGATCAAAGATTTCATGATCCAAGGGGGAGACCCTAAAGGAACTGGAGCAGGTGATCCTGGATATAAATTCGAGGATGAAAGAAATGACCTTAAACACACAGGAAAAGGTATTCTTTCTATGGCAAACTCAGGACCGAATACCAATGGTTCTCAGTTTTTCATCACGGAGGTGGCTACACCTTGGTTAGACGGAAGACACACCATCTTCGGAAAAGTGGTAAAAGGAAATGATGTGATTGATGCTATCGCTAACGTTGAAAAAGGAGCTCAGGATAAACCTAAAACAGATATCGTTTTAGAAAAAGTTTCTGTTTTCAGCAAAGGTGACGAGTACAAGCACTACGATGCAGCTAAGACTTTCAACGAAGGAAAAGCTAAAATTGCAGAAAATAATAAAGCTTTTATTGCTAAAGAAGAAGCTGAAAAGAAGAAAAAAGAAGAAGAATTCAAAGCTAACCAGGAGAAATTGGTTGAAAACCTAAAAGCTGGTATGCAGAAAACGGAATCAGGTCTTTACTATAAAATCACAAAAACTGCTGACGGTAAAGCTCCAAAAGCGGGTGACAATGTATCTGTACACTATGCAGGTAAATTGGTAGACGGAACAGAATTTGATTCTTCATTCAAGAGAAACGAGCCTATCGAAATTCCAATCGGAATGGGAAGAGTAATCAAAGGATGGGATGAAGGTATCCTATTGTTGAAAGAAGGTGAAACTGCTACTTTATTGATCCCGCCGGCAATGGCTTACGGAGAAAGAGGGGCAGGAGGAGTGATCCCGCCAAACTCTTGGTTAGTTTTCGATGTTGAGCTTGTAAAAGTAAAATAATTGAATCCTTTTTAAAATATAAAGCCGTTCCGATAAGGACGGCTTTTTTAGTTTAAATATATTCTGTAACGATCTGCGTATATGTTGCGACCCATTTTAATATCTGGAAAGTGTAATAATTTTTCCCGTAAAAAATAATCTTAAAATCTGTAATAACTATTAAAAAATGAAAACCCAATCACTTCTGTTTCTTTTTGTTCTGCTGTCGATGATGACTTTTTCGCAGACCAGGACAAATCCTGACGATGCCGCGATAAAAAAATCACTTACTTATTTTGTGAAAAGTATTCAATCTAAACAGATAGATCAGGCGGTAAGCTGTATATATCCAAAATTCTTTACCATCATTTCAAAAGAGCAGATGACACAAATTTTGAATATGACTTACAATAATCCATTCATGAAAATTGAAGTACAGGATTTCAAGTTCGGAAATATTGAAAAACCTGAACTCATTACGGGTGAGTATTTTTCTATTGCCCAGTATTTTTTGAAACTGAAATGTAGTGTCAGTTCATTAAATGAGGATATGAAAAAGAAAATGAGCAGCGCCTTAACCGCTAAATATGGTGCAAATAATGTGAAATATCTGGCTAACGAAAGTTCATATCTCATCAACGCCACTATGAAAGCCTGTGCGGTTTCAAAAGATAAAAAGACTTGGAAGTTTGTCGTTCTTGAAAAGGAATATAAAAAAGAACTGGTGAAAATCTTACCAAAGAAAGTTCTTGATAAATTTTAAAATGGTAAGCAGTAACCTTAGCTTTAAAATAAAACCGTCCTGGAAAAGACGGTTTTTTGTTGCTCATAAATACCGTAAAAATACGGATTTCGGTAAGGCTTTATTACCTCTATCTTTATCCTGCACTTATAAAAAACAAAATAGAAAATATGTTTGATCTGAATTACGACCAAATAAAGAAGGAAATAGAATCTGAAGTATGTAAAGAACACAATATGCATCCGGAGTTTGTAAAAACAGATGAAGGCTTCGGAATAAAAGCCTGCTGTGAACCTTTCAGAGAAGAACTGGTTGCAAAATCCGGAAATATGATTGAAGAAGAAACCAAAAAGATCCTTGATGAAATGATGAAGGATCTGTTTAAAGAATAAGTTTTTACGATGTTAAGATAACTTTGTTATCACAGAGCTGCTCCGGAGGGGGTAGCTTTTTTGTTGGAAGTACTGAATGTTATTGTTGGAGATATAATAATTGGGAAGGATTGTAAACAAAAAACCGCCCTGTTTGGGGCGGTTTTTTCAGTAAAAATAAATTGAAAGTTATATGTTTTGTTATTTTTTCTTCATACTTGTTCCGGCTAGGGAACTGATGAATACAAGGCCAAACCCGATATAGGCAGCAAATGCCGTCAGGTATATAATTAAGCTGTTAAAGCTTGGTTTTGTGGCGTATACCAACACAGAAAATGCAGCAAAACTCAACACCAACAGTAGGCTCCATATATGCAATTTTGCAGCATCTTCATTTCTCTTAAAAATCATTTCAAAAAACGCTCTCATCATTACTAACATTTTAAGGGTTATACAATTAATTAAAAAATAAAGGCGTAATCATCACGGTAAAAAGAATAAATTCCTTTACTGGGCTAAGGTTCACGATGACTTTGCCATTTATTTATATCGTTACACCGGGCTGAAAGTCCGGGAAATTTTTGTTTTTTTTGAATCAATAAAGATTCTTTGTTATTGTGATACCAGTTAGATACGGGGTGCAAAATTGCTGTGAAAAACTAACGGGGGTTAATTAATCACGAACCCGTATCTTGTACGGCATCGTAGAAAAAAAAGGATTCATATACTAGATATGAACTTGAATCAGTGGAAAAACTGAAAATCCACAGAAAACCTCTTTTCTCATCCTTAGTGTTTTTTTAATTTTTTCTCAATATTTTACATGCTAATATCATGCCAAAGTTATATATTCGCGATCAACACTCTGTTTCACGGGATTGATAAAGCCTGTGTTGAAACGTGTTTTTATCTATTATTTCCTTAAACGAAGAAAAATTTTCTGTTTTTCCTGCTTGGTAATTTGAAACGTAGAAAATATTACGGTGAAAATTTTTTATATATTTCTAATACGATCAGAAAAGTTTAGAAATGAAGATGGAGGTTTATTTAAAGTAAAACAGACTAAGCACGTTCCTATTAAATTTGTGTTATCTGTGAAATCATTTGTGGTATTTGTGTTTAATCTTAAAACCACTAATAACACAAATATCTTTGCACTAATTTCACAAATAAAAGATGTGAAACTCATTCATCAAACACAGACTCAATCATCAATATCAATCTGTGAAATCCGTGGTTATAAAGTTTCGGCAAAAGCCATTGATGAGGGTTTATTTAAAGTAAACAGACTAAAGCCTATTCCTATTAAATTTGTGTTATCTGTGAAATCATTTGTGATATTTGTGTTTAATCTTAAAACCACTAATAACACTAATATCTTTACACTAATTTCACAAATAGGAAAAGTGAAATTCATTGATAAAAAATATAGGTATACAGACTAAGGTTCGTTCCTATTGAATGTAAGAGTTGTGTTCTATTAAAAAAAGAAAAACCGCCTTTACAGACGGTTTTGTGTTTTACCAGTTTTTATCAATCATATAAATAATCTGTGTCAAAGCGGTGGCACCCAATAAAAGCTCTCTTCGGTTCACTTTTTCAAAAGTATCTTCTTCTGTGTGGTGAATATCGAAGTAGCGTTGAGAATCCGGCATCAGTTCAGCTGCAGGAATGCCCATGTCGTGAAGCGGATAGAGATCCGTTCCTGAAAAACGCTCTTCAAAATTGTAAACTCCATAGGGAAGGAATAGGCTTGACCAGCTTTTAATCTGATTTCTTTTGGCATCATCCATATCCAGAGCAATTCCTCGTGGTGCAAAGCCTCCGGCATCTGTTTCGATGGCAAAAAGATGTTTTTCATTCTTCTCTTTTACCGTTTTACCGTATTGGATTCCGCCTTTTACACCGTTTTCTTCATTGGCGAAGCAGACTACTCTGATGGTGTGATTATTTTGTAATCCTAACTTTTTAAAAGTTCGTAATACTTCAATGCTCTGAACAATTCCGGCACCATCATCATGAGCACCTTCACCTACATCCCAGGAATCAAGATGTCCGCCTACCACAATAACGCTTTGGTCTTTTTTACCTGTGATTTCTCCGATTACAGAGTGGGAAAGTTTTTCCCCTTTCATTCCACAGTTGGAATTAAGTTTAGCCATGATTTTCTGGCCTTTCAATAAAACTTCCAGTTCATCTGCAGTAGTGCTTCCGATGGCTACGGCGGGTATTTTAGATACTTTATCTTCATAGCGCATTGCTCCGGTGTGTGGAACATCGTCAAAGGCAGAAGAGAGTGATCTGATGATGGCAAATTTTCCACCTTTTTTTGCTGTTAATGAAGCTGCTGTTGTTCTGTATTTTGCAGCGTCACCGTATCCTTTGAAAGTCTCTATGAATGACTGGCTGAAAGGGTAGTTGAAGAATACAATTTTATCTTTTACTTTTTCAGCGGGAAGTTTATCATATTCTTCCATAGATTTTACCATGATGATTTCTCCCGAAATATCTTTTCCTCCGGTTCCTTCAGAATTTCCAAGAGAAAGCATTTTAAGGCTTTTCCATTTTCCGTTAGAAGCCTGGATGTGCAGGGATTCTTTTCCTCTTACCCATACCGGAACCATTACTTCCTGAAGCCATACTTTATCAGCTCCGGCATCACGAAGTTTCTGTTCTGCCCATTTTACGGACTTTTCATAGGCTTCAGAACCGCTTAAACGGTGGCCTATATTTTTTGTAAGCTCTCTGAGCTCTGTATATCCTTTTCCGTTGTTCAGGATTTCTGTGGAGATCTTTCTGAACTGGATGGAGTCTTCTTTAGACTGGCCAAAAGCAGCCATTCCAAAAAGCAATAATGAAGTTCCTAATATCTTTTTCATTGTTACCAATTTTTATCAATCATATAAATAAGTTGTGTCATCACCGCAGAGCCAAGTAACAGTTCTCTTCGGTTGACTTTTTCAAAAGTGTCTTCTTCCGTATGGTGAATATCGAAATAACGCTGTGGATCGGGTACCAGCTCAGCTGTGGGCACTCCCATTTCGTGGAGCGGAGCAATATCTGATCCTGAATATTTACCTTCAAAATTATAAACGCCATAAGGTAAAAAAAGATTTATCCAGCTTTTGATCTGGTTTCTTTGAGGTTCATTCATTTCCAGAGAAATTCCCCGTGGTGAAAAACCTCCTGCATCCGATTCTATGGCAAAAAGATGTTTCTCATTGTTTTCTTTGACAACTTTACCATATTGTTTGCCTCCTTTTGTTCCATTTTCTTCATTGGCAAAACAAACAGCACGGATGGTGTGATTATTCTGAATTCCTAATTTTTTAAAAGTTCTTAATACTTCAATACTCTGTACAATTCCGGCTCCGTCATCATGAGCGCCTTCACCTACATCCCAGGAATCCAGGTGTCCGCCGACAACAATTACGCTTTGGTCTTTTTTGCCTGTGATTTCTCCGATCACGGAGTGGGAACGTTTTTCCCCTTTCATTCCACAGTTGGAATTGAGTTTAGCAGTGACTTTCTGACTTTTCAAAAGAACTTCCAGCTCATCAGCAGAGGTATTTCCTATAGTGACGGCCGGTATTTTTGAAGTGTTCTCGTCATAACGCATGTTTCCTGTATGAGGAACATCATCGAAAGCAGAAGAAAGCGACCGGATGATAGCAAATTTACCTCCTTTTTGAGCGGTCAATGAAGCGGCTGTTCTTCTGTAAGGACTTGCGTCACGGTAAGAAATAAATGTCTGTACATTTTCCTGATGAAAAGGGTAGTTGAAAAATACAATTTTACCCTTTACTTTTTCTGCGGGAAGTTGATCATATTCTTCCAATGATTTTACCATAATAATATCACCGGAGAGATCTTTTCCTCCCGTTCCCTCAGAATTTCCAAGGGAAAGCATTTTCATACTTTTCCATTTTCCATTAGAAGTTTGAATGTGGAGTGATTCTTTTCCTCTTACCCAAACCGGAATCATCACTTCCTGAAGCCATACTTTATCAGCTCCGGCATCACGAAGTTTCTGAGCTGCCCATTGTACTGATTTTTCATAGGCTTCAGAACCACTTAGACGATGCCCTATATTTTTGGTGAGTTCTTTCAATTCATTGTATCCTTTACCATTATTCAGAATTTCAGTGGAAATCTTTTTGAATTGGATGGAGTCTTCTTTAGACTGACCAAAAGCAGCCATTCCAAAAAGCAATAATGAGGTTCCTAATATCTTTTTCATTGTTACCAGTTTTTATCAACCATAAAAATCATCTGTGTCATTGCCACTGCTCCGAGAAGAAGCTCTCTTTTGTTCACTTTGTCGAAAGTATCCTGTTCGGAATGATGGTAGTCGAAATATCTTTGGGTGTCTACAACAAGCTCAGCTAAAGGAATGTCCAGTTTTTTTAAAGGTGAGATGTCCTGAATAGCCTCTGTTTGGTCAAAATCATAAACCCCGTAAGGAAGAAAATATTCTTTCCATGGAAAAACCAATCTTCTTCTTTGAGGTGACATATCTAACGAAAACCCTCGTGGAGAATAACCTCCGGCATCTGTTCCTAAGGCAAATACGTGTTTTTCGTCTTTCTTTTTTACATAAGCAGCATACATTTCACGGCCTTGTCCTCCGTTTTCACTGTTGGCATACAAGACCACGCGGATGGTATGGTTATTTTCATATCCAAGCGCTTTTAACGTTCTTAACACTTCGATACACTGCACAACTCCTGTTCCGTCATCAATGGCGCCTTCGCCAAAATCCCACGAATCAAGCTGGGCACCTAAAACAATCACCTTAGAATCTTTTTTGCCCTGAATTTCAGCAATAATATTGGGATTGGTTGTATCCCCTTTTGATTCGGCGGTCATGTTGATCTTAGCCGTGACTTTTTGTTTTTTTATTATTTTCTCCAGCTCATCTGCAGATTTTACCCCAATTGATAAAGCCGGTATTTTTACTTTATCATCTGGTTCGTAGTAAATCATTTTTGCATGAGGAGTATCGTCATTAGCGGTTGTTAATGATCGTATAATTAATGCTTTTGCGCCTGTTTTAGCAATAACGGAAGCCGAAATTAATTTTGATTTTGCCGTTAGTAAATAGGAATCACTGGTATTGATGATTTTCGGATCCATAGGTACATTTACGAAAACTATTTTGTCTTTTAACTGGCCTATGGACATTGCGTTCAGTTCTGAAGTGGAATTGATTAAAACAATTTCGCCCACCAGATCTTTTCCGCCTGTTCCTTCAGAATTTCCAAAGGACAGCATTCTGATATTTTTCCAGTCTCCGTTTCCTGATTTTATCTGTAAAGATTCTTTTCCTCTGATCCAGACAGGAGCTTTGGCTTCTTGCCTCCAGATCATATTAATACCAATTTCCTTGAATTTTTTTTCTGCCCATTCTGCAGCCTTTGCATAGCCTGGAGTTGCACTGAAACGTGATCCTATTCCTTTGGTAAGTTCTCCGAGATTATTATAAGCCTTACCATTGGTCATAATTTCATCTGAAATTTTTCTGAACTCATCATGATAATTGAATTTGGCAACAGTACCTTTTTTTGCCGGATTTTTTTGTGGCTTTTTTTGAGAAAATAAAAATCCACTCAAAAAGAGTGGAAGTATAATGAATATTTTTTTCATTTTTTATTTACTTATCTTTTCCGTTGATAAAAGTAGGGAAAAAATAGTAATTTATTAAGGTTTCATATCGTACATTAACAGGGCTGTAATTAATTTGGGCTCAATAAATGTACATTTTGGAGGCATACTTAATTTTAAGTCTGAAATTTTAATCATATCATTAAAACTTACAGGGTAAATTCCGAAACCAACTTTACCTTCACCGCTGTCTACTTTTTCTTTTAAGATATTGATTCCATTGATATTGGAAGTTCCTTTTACGTAAGAAATAAGTTCAGAGCTATCCGGATCTTCAATTTTCAGGATGTTTTTGAAAATATATTTGTCCAGAAGGTGGTGATCCAGATTGTCAAGAGACATTTCTTTGGAACGAAGATCGTGCTTCACGTGAAGAGAGTAGAACTTCCCATCCATATACATTGAAATATGGAATTTCTGAGAAGGGTAGTATGATGTTTCTCCTTTTTCATGAATAAGGAAATATTTATCAAGTTCCTTCAGGAAATCTTCGGGAGCGATACCGTTCAGGTCATGTAAGATTCTGTTATAGTCATGAATCTTAATCGACTGGTTGGAGACAATAAAGCTGTATACAAAGTTGTAAAGCTCTGTACCATTATGCTTTTTGTTTTTCTCCTTGTGGTATTTGGCGTTTATAGCTGTGGAACCAATTCTGTGGTGTCCGTCTGCAATATAGAATGAATCAATCTGATCTATTACTTCTTTAAACTGCTGTAGTTTCAGACGGTTGTCTATTCTCCAGATCTTGTGTCTGATCCCGATAGAATCCACATGATTGAAAATGGGAACATTTTTTTCCTCGTGGTTCATCAGCAATTCAATTTTTGAATTGGCAGGGTAGGTAAGAAGTACAGGTTCTGCCTGAAGATTTACTTTTTCAAGGTAATGCGCCAGTTTCTCCTTTTTCTGAGGAATGGTACTTTCATGTCTTTTGATTTTTCCACTCCAGAAATCTTCGATGCTCGCCAATCCCAGAAGTCCTCTGAACACCTGTTTGTTAGGATAGATCTGCTCATAAAGATAGTAGGCAGAATTGTCCTGGACCAATTTCTTTTCGTCCAGAAGTTCTTCAAATGTAGAACGGATCTTTCGCAGGTTCCGGTCAATATCTTTAGATTTACTTACAACATAGGGTTTAATCATATTGATGTAAGTATTTTCAACTTGAGCTTTCTCTGCAATCTCTTCCTGGGTGAAATTATCCAGTGGATGGGTAGGGAAAGTACTCTCAAAGTCTCTATGAGGTCTTATTCCACGGAAAGGTTTAAAAACAGGCATATTTATCTTATAGTTTCTTTTTGTAGCTTAATAATTTGTTCTGCAAGTTCGATACCGATTTTTTCTTGCGCATCCACTGTGTTACCACCTACGTGAGGGGATAGTGATAATGCGGGGTTCATCAGTAAAGGGAGTTCCGGGCTTGGTTCGTTTTCAAAAACATCCAAAGCAGCTCCGGCTATTTTTCCTGACTCGATAAAATCAATCAGTGTCACTTCATTAATGACACCTCCTCTTGCAGTATTTACAATATAGACTCCATCTTTCATTTTTTCAAACTGAGGGGTATCTATAATATACTCATTCGTTTTCGGCGTATTGATACTGATGAAATCTGCATCTTTAAGGAATGCATCCATATCATTGGTGGAAGTGATTTCAAAATTTACCGACTGTCCATCGAAGAAATTCAGAGTAAGAACTTCTGTCTTAGGGCTTCTTGTCAGAACGGTAACTTTCATTCCTAAAGCAATTCCTATTTTGATTACTTCCTGGCCAATACTTCCAAAGCCGATTACTCCTAATGTTTTTCCTGAAAGTTCATACGCATTGCTGAATGACTTTTTCATGGCGTTGAAATGAGTTTCTCCTTCCAAAGGCATCAGTCTGTTCGATTCGTGAAGGAATCTTGCCAGTGAAATGAAATGTCCGAAAACCAATTCTGCCACTGATTTTGATGATGCGGTAGGTGTATTGATTATTTTAATGCCTTTGCTTTTGGCATATTCCACATCAATATTGTCCATTCCGATACCGCCTCTTCCGATAATTTTAAGGTTCGGGCATGCATCAATCAGATCCTGTCTCACTTTCGTTGCACTTCTTACCAGAAGAACATCCACATTATTATCGTTGATAAAATTAATAACGTGATCCTGAGCCACTCTATTGTCCAGAATTTCAATTCCGGCTTCTTTTAGAGCATTTTCTCCTGCTTTTGAAATTCCGTCGTTTGCTAAAACTTTCATGAGTTATTTGATTTAAAGATTGAAAAAATTAAATATTTCAACATTTTAAAACTGGGGCGCAAATTAATAAATTTTAATGAACTGCCTTTAATTCTTTCAATCTTTGAATTTTTTAATGTTTAATTTATTTGATAGACTTCATTACATCCACCAAAACCTGTACACTTTCAATAGGTAAGGCATTGTATAAGCTAGCTCTGTATCCGCCTAAGCTTCTGTGTCCGTTTAATCCACTGATACCTGCAGCTTTCCATGCATTGTCAAATTCTTCTTTCTTGCTTTCATTTGTAATTTTGAAAGAAACATTCATCAATGAACGGTCTTCTTTTACGCAGAAAGTTTCGAATAGCGGATTGCTGTCGATTTCATCATATAAAAGCTTGGCTTTGGCTTCATTTCTCTGTTCTGCAGCAGCAATTCCTCCGTTTTTTTCAAGATACTGAAGGGTAAGTAAAGAAGCATATACAGGGAATACCGGTGGAGTATTGTACATGGATTCTTTAGCGATGTGCTGAGAATAATCCAGGATAGAAAACATATTTTCTCTTCCTGTTTTACCAAGGATTTCTTTTTTTATCACTACCAAAGTAACTCCTGCAGGTCCCATATTCTTTTGAGCACCGGCATAGATCAGATCAAACTTGGAGAAATCCAGTTGTCTTGAGAAAATATCAGAACTCATATCACATACCATCAGGGTATCCACTTCAGGGAAAGATTTCATTTGAGTTCCGTAGATTGTGTTGTTGGAAGTACAGTGGAAATAATCATATTCTGCACCTACCGTATAGTCTTTAGGAATAAAAGAATAGTTTTCTTCTTTTGAAGAGCCTACTACATCTACCGTTCCTACTTTTTTTGCTTCTTTGATGGCTCCGGCTGCCCATGTTCCTGTATCCAGGTAAGCTGCTTTTCCACCTACTTTCATCAGGTTGTAAGGAACCATTGCAAACTGCAGGCTGGCACCTCCTCCTAAATAAAGTACTTCATAATCATCCCCAAGATTCATCAATCTTTTTACAATGGCACGCGCTTCATCCATTACAGCAACGAAATCCTTGCTTCTGTGGGAGATTTCAAGAAGAGACAATCCGATACCGTTAAAGTCCAGGATAGCCTGTGCTGATTTTTCAAATACCTCTTGAGGTAAAATACATGGTCCTGCGCTGAAGTTGTGCTTTTTGTTCATATTTTATTTTTTTTGATGCTTCCGGATTTTACATTCCTTCTGCTTTATTTTTGGTTAAATGAGAGTTTGGGTCAAAAAAAGCCGCCTCACAGATCATGAGACGGAATTTTTTTATTCGCCGTGTAAGAATGCTTTTTTATTAAGAAGAGCATCTTCTGATTCTACGTGATCCTCGTCAGGTACGCAGCAGTCTACAGGACATACAGCAGCACACTGAGGTTCTTCATGGAATCCTTTACATTCTGTACATTTATCAGTTACAATGAAGTATACGTCATCACTTACAGGTTCCTGTGGAGCGTTGGCATCTACAGTAAGTCCCGACGGCATCGTAATAGTACCTTGAAGAGCCGTTCCGTCAGAAGCTTTCCAATCTACAGCTCCTTCATATATTGCATTATTTGGACATTCCGGTTCGCAAGCCCCGCAGTTAATGCATTCATCAGTTATTTTAATAGCCATCGCTAATTTTTTTTAAATTTGCACAAAATTACAAAATATTCCCCAATTTTAAAGTAATTATGAATACCGAAAATCAAGTTTTAGGACTTATTAAATTAAGTGATTATATAAAAGCGTTTTTAGCGAAGAAACCGGAAGATCACAATGAAGATGATGTTGATATTGAATTATTGTTAAAAAGATCTGAAATAGAAAATCCGTGGTTTACCATTGATAATCAGAAATTTGCTTTACAGCAATGGACAGATCTTTTGACTGAAGAGAACATCAAAAACTGGCTTGAAAATTATTCCATCTCTAAAATTTCAAAAAGAGTTGGACTTATTTTAGCCGGAAATATCCCTTTGGTAGGGTTTCACGATGTGATTTCTGTTGTTTTGAGCAATCATATTCCTGTGATTAAGCTGTCTTCAAAGGACAAGTATATAATTCCGTTTTTATTAAAGAAATGGAGTGCGTTTTCTAATGAAAATGTAACTTTTGAATTTGTAGAAAAATTAGAAAATTTTGATGCCGTTATTGCTACAGGAAGTAACAATACTGCGAGATATCTTGAATATTATTTTAAAAATCATTTAAGTATTATCCGCAAAAACAGAACTTCTGTTGCTGTGCTGAAGGGTGATGAAACGAATGAGGAACTGCAGTTATTAGCAAAAGATATTTTCCAGTATTTTGGATTAGGATGCAGAAATGTAACGAGAATTTTTATTCCGAAAGATTTTGTGATTGACAGACTGTTTGAAAACTTTCTAGGTTTCCAGGATATTATCAATCATAATAAATATGCCAACAATTATGACTATAACCGAGCTGTTTATCTTTTAAATCAGGATAAATTCTGGGATAATAATTTTGTGATGCTGAAAGAAGATGATAAACTGTTTAGCCCGCTTTCTGTAATTAATTTCAGCAGATATGAATCTTTGGATGATGTAAAAGCTTTTATTGCAGAAAATGAAGAAAATATTCAATGTGTAGTGGCAAAAGAAGACGTAGGATTGAATGCAATAGCTTTTGGTGAAGCACAAAATCCAGGCCTGGACACCTACGCTGATAATGTAGATACAATGAAATTTTTAGAACTGGTCTGATTTTCGTATCTTCCATCACTTATTTCACCAGAACAAAAATGAATACTATGAGAAAATTATTGCTCGGACTTGCTCTTGTAGGCGGACAGTTGATTTTTGCACAGAAAGTAACGGGTGCAAAGGTTGAAAACAGTCCCAAAAAAGAGCAACAGGCCAGTATAAGTAAGGAAAAGATCAGTTTGTATAATGATAACTTCCTTAAGTTTATTGATGCTTTACAAGCTTCTGACCGTAAGACTATTGATGGATTGCTTTCTGAGAAAGTGAAGGAAATTGTAACGGACAATGTTCTTAAAAAAGTTAAAGATGGCATTGATCCCAATAAAAAGCTTGAAATCTTAAAAGCAGGATATTACAAGACAATGGATGGTTTGAATCATCCGAGTATTAAATATAAATATGCAGGAGAATCATCTTCCAAAGAGGCTATTACAGCTGTATTTGAAGATGATGGAAAGATTTTAGGGGTATTGCCTGCGAAATAAACTTATTTTCGATTAAATAAAAAATATTAACTATGATGACAGATGTTTTAGTCGCTCATTCTTCGGATGTGGAGAAAGCGAATTTTTACAAGAAGACGTATTTGCATGTTGCTTTATCGATTCTTGCTTTTATTGGAGTTGAAACGATATTATTAAAAACTGTTCCGGCAGAACTGATTGCAATGATGTTTGGTCAGAGATATATCTGGTTATTGATCATTGGAGTTTTCTGGTTAGCTTCTGTTTTGGCTTCAAAATGGTCTCTTTCACAAAGTAAATCCACTCAGTATCTGGGATTAGGATTTTATATCTTGCTGGAAGCGATTATCTTCATGCCGCTGCTTTTTATTGCAACAAATATTGAAGGGGGAGCTAATGTGATTTTCCAGGCTGCGACCTTAACAATTGCTATGTTTGCGGGTATTTCAGCAGTAGCATTTACCTCTAAAAGAGACTTTTCTTTCTTAAGAAATATCATTGTAATCGGTGGATTTATTTCAATCGGACTGATTGTTGGAGGAATGATCTTTGGTTTTAACCTTGGGCTGTGGTTTTCAGTAGGGATGGTAATCCTTGCTTCGGCTACCATTTTATATCAGACTAGTAAATTGAAAGATTCATATGGTACCAACCAGTATGTTGGAGCAGCATTACAGCTTTTTGCCTCCATTATGCTTTTGTTCTGGTATATCCTAAATATTCTGATGAGCAGAAGAAACTAATTGATAAATTATTTTAGCTTTTAAATAATAGTCCCGGTGATTCTTCATCGGGATTTTTTTATATACATGATTTTTTAAACACGAATTGCACAAATGTTTTCACGAATAACACGAATTCAATAGGAACGGGCTTTAGCTCATTTACTTAAAAAAACCATTATCTATTGGTTTTGCCGAAACTTATAAGTTTCCCACAGATTCTACAGATTGACACGGATGCTTGCGTATATTTATTTGTGTTATTTGTGAAGGAATATTTGTGTTACTTGTGGTTTTGAAAAATTAAATATAAAGTTCGCAAATGTTTTCACGAATAACATGAATTCAATAGGAGAGGGCTTTAGTCTGTTTACTTAAAAAAACATTATCTATAGGTTTTATCCGAAACTTATAAGTATCCCACAGATTCCACAGATTGACACGGATGCTTGCGTATATTTATTTGTGAAGGAATATTTGTGTTACTTGTGGTTTTGAAAAATCAAATACAAAGTTCGCAAATGTTTTCACGAATAACATGAATTCAATAAGATCAATAGGAGCGGGCTTTAGCCTGTTTTATATTGTATAGATACCTTCCAACGGCTTTAGCCAAAACTTATAAGTATCCTGCTGATTTCAAAGATTAACACAAATGATTGCATGCGATTTTGATGGATGAATTTCACGTCTTCTATTTGTGAAATTAGTGCAAAAATATTGGTGTTATTTGTGGTTTCAGAAGTAAACCCAAAAAATCCTGATGATATTTTCACCGGGATTTTAATTGGATATTCTCTGAGATTTTTTATACAACTTCCAGCTTCATGTGACGGATTAAAGTCCTTTGAAGTACATTTTAAGTTGAAATAAAAGATTCTTAAAGAATAGAAAAAAGTATAGTAATGAGGAAAACCTCAGGTATTGTATATTGTGTTTTTACCATCTTTTGATTAAAAATAACCGCAAGATATTATTTGTCGATTGACCCTAGAACCTTTTGTGCAAAAGAGTTTAAAGCATCTTTTTCACTCATTCCGTTCTGTACATTAGCATGAACTTCTAAAGCTCCGCAAATGTTAGTAATTAATTCTCCTGCAACATTTAAGTCTTCTTCGCTTGTTCCTCTGAATTCACAGAAACTTTCCAGTACTTCTAATGTTTTTTCAAGATTTTCAGGAGTCTGATTCTGATAAAACTGTCTGATTACGGGTAATTTCATTATGCTAATTCGTTAAAAAGGTTAATTAAACTTTCTGCCTGGTTAGATTGAACCTGGTTGACCAATTCTCCGTTTTTAAAGATGGCGAAAGTAGGTAAGTTGTCTACTTTTGCTAATTTTCTGCTTTCAGGAAGCTTCTCAGCATCTACATATAAAAATGGGATAGTATCATTTTCAGATGCTAATTTTTTGAATTTTGGCTTCATGATTCTGCAGTTTCCGCACCATGTTGCGCCATATTGAACAACTACTTTTTCGTTGTCGTTAACTATATTTTGTAATGTATCTTCGGTTAATTCTGTGTACATAAGTTTATTTTTAAAAAAATAAACAATGTAACAATCTAAAAATTGACCAATCTAACAATTCAAAAAAACTTTTAAAATTGTTATACTGTTAGATTGTTACATTGTTATATTTAAATTAAGATATTAATTTTTTGCTAAGTATTCTGCTGTAGAAGTTCTGTCTGCTTTCATAGCATCTTTTCCTTCTTCCCAGTTTGCAGGACATACTTCACCATGTTTTTGAACGTGCGTGTAAGCATCGATCAATCTTAAGAATTCTTTTACGTTTCTTCCTAGAGGCATATCGTTTACCGCTTCGTGGAAGATTTTTCCAGTTTCGTCGATAAGGTAAGTAGCTCTGTAAGTTACGTTAGAACCTGTGAAAACTTCATTTCCATCTTCATCATATTCGAAATCCTGATCAACAATTCCTAACGTGTTAGCCAATTGTCTGTGAGTATCTGCTAAAAGTGGGTAAGTTACTCCTTCAATTCCTCCGTTATCTTTTGGTGTGTTCAACCATGCGAAGTGTACTTCGTTAGTATCACAAGATGCACCGATTACTTTAGTGTTTCTTTTTTCGAATTCACCTAAAGCCTCCTGGAAAGCGTGAAGCTCAGTAGGGCATACGAAAGTGAAATCTTTAGGGTACCAGAATAAAAGAACTTTTTGCTGGTTGTTTACTGCTTCATCAAGGATGTTGATTCTTAGATCGTCACCCATTTCAGACATTGCGTCGATTGTTAAATTTGGGAATTTTTTTCCTACTAAAGACATAATTTTCTGTTTTTATATTTAAATTTCTTATGCAAATATATAAAAGATTCATCTATCGAACAAACAAATATTGATAAATAAAATCTATAATTGTTTTTAGTGCGTGGTGAAATAAAAAAGCCCTGATATCAGGGCTTTTTGTTTATTTTAATAACCAAATATTTCAGTTAAATTAAGTTTTTTTACTTCGCCTAATTTATGCATATCTGCTTCATTCACTTTATCTTGAGAAGCAACAAGGCAGTAGGTGTAATTCTTGTTTTTCATTTCCTTATCATGGAACGAATTGATATCTGTAAAAGACAATTTCGGTGCCTGTTCATAGACATTCTTTCTCATATCAAAATTGTTTCCAAGTCTTTGGGATTTCAGATAAGAGAAGATGATTCCGTCCTGAGTAATTCTTTCAGAAGCAATTGATTTTTTCAATCCGCTTTTCGCAGTTTCGAATAACTGCTCAGATTTTGGAAGGGTAGTCAAAAGCTCGTTCATTGCTGTTGTAGACTCATTGAATTTGTCTGCCTGTGTTCCTACATAAGCCATTACCATATCCTTGTCTGTTTTTTTGCTTGGAAGGGCAAAATAAGAATACGTAGAATAAGCCAGTGCTTTTGATTCTCTGATCGTCTGGAAAACAATCGATCCCATTCCGCCTCCGAAATAGTTATTGAATAAACTTACGGTAGGAGTAGTAGAAGGGTTGTATGAGTCAGAGTTTCTTACCCAGAACACTTCAGCCTGTACCATGTCATAATGAGCAAATAATACTTTATTCTTATCAGTCGGGATCTGAGCAAAAGTTTTAGACTTAGGAAGATCTTTCAGGGTTGCAGGAAGTTTGTGGACAGGTTTCAGAGCTGCCACCACTTCGTTTCCTGATTTTGGACCATAGTATAATACTTTATGTTTGAAATTAAACAGGTCATGAAGAACATTGATCAGATCGTCTGCTTTTAATGCATCAAGCTCTGCATCGCTCAACACATTATTGAACGGGTTTTGAGCGCCATACTGTGCGTAGCTTCTCAATCCGGACATAATTACTCCTTTATTCTGTTTTGCGTTTGCTCTGGCTTTCTTCAATCTCACTTTGTAAGCATCAAGAGCAGCCTGGTCTGCCTGACAGTTTTTAATCAAATCTTCAAATAAAGCAATCGTTTTACCGAAGTTTTCATTTAAACCTTCCAGTGATACATAAGTTTCTTCATTTCCTGCACTTACATTGAAGCTTGAGGCAAGTTTGTAGAATTCCTTACTGATGATTTCGGAAGATTTGTCTTTGGTTCCTAAATACTGAAGATATTCTGCTGCCAATGGAAGGATTTTGTTGTTCCATTTTCCTGAATCAAAATGATAATACATTCTGAACAGGGCATTGTCTGTATTTTTTACAGAAAGTACGTCCACATCAGCCAATTTGTTTTTAGCGATGTCTTTATCGTAATTTAACCATACCGGAGCGATAGGGTTTTCAGGCATTTCGTCAATTTTTTTCAAGAAAGGAGACTGATCTTCTCTGTTAACGGAAACCGGTGTGATCGTTGGTTTATCAACTTTTACAATGCTTTTGTCTTCTCCTTTTCTTTTGTAAACTGCAACGTAGTTGTTGTTCTGCAGATATTTGGATACGAAATCCATGATATCCTTTTTCGTAAGTTTTGAAATTTCATCAACATATTCCAACGATGCTTTGTGGTCAACATCTGAAGTGAATTCATCCATCAGAATACTTGCTCTTGACGAATATTTTTCATCCTTCTGAATAATCCCTTTCTTTTCATTGTTCACAATGGACTGAATCAGATCATCGGAAAATTCTCCTTTTCTTAATTTATCAATTTCCTGAAGAAGAAGATTCTTTACTTCGTCCAAAGACTGTCCTTCCGTTGGCTTTCCTTGTAAAAGTAAAACTGAATAATCCTTTAAAGCATAAGACCCTGCGTAAGCACCAAGTAATTTTTGTTTTTTTACGAGATCAAGATCGATCAATCCGGCCTGTCCGTTGGTCAACATATTTCCAACAAGATTCAGCATTCTTGCATCTTTGGTAGACGCTCCCGGAAATCTGAAACCAAGCATTACGTTTTCAGGATTAGGACCTACCACTTCTTTTGTAACGGGAGATGTAATTGGTTTTTCCTGTCCTACTTTATACTCAGGGATTGTCTTAGGTTTCATGTACGAGAAAGCCTTGTCAATCTTTGCAATTACTTCATCCGGATTAAAATCTCCGGACATAATGATTCCCATGTTGTTGGGAACATAATAATTGTTATAGTATTCTCTGATAGCGTGTAGAGAAGGATTTTTTAAGTGTTCTATCGTTCCGATAGTTGTTTGTTTTCCGTAATTGTTGTTAGGGAAAAGGTTGGCAAACATGGTATCAAAAACTTTATCTCCGTCGTCATCAAGAGATCTGTTTTTTTCTTCATATACAGCTTCAAGCTCTGTGTGGAAGAGTCTCAGAACAGGTTCTCTGAATCTTTCAGCCTGTACAGCAAGGAATTTGTCAAGAACGTTGGATGGTACGTCTTCTGTATACACCGTTTGTTCAAAAGAGGTGAAGGCGTTGGTTCCGTCAGCTCCCATACCAGCCATCATTTTATCGTATTCATTTGCAATTGCAAATTTGGCAGCTTCTCCTGAAACCCTGTCGATTTCTTTGTAGATTTCTTTTCTTTTGGCTTCGTCCTTAGTCTGGTTGTACTTTTCGTAAAGAGCATCAATCTGGTCCAAAAGAGGTTTTTCTTTGGCCCAGTCTTTAGATCCAAACTGATTTGTTCCTTTGAAAAGCATATGTTCCAGATAATGGGCAAGACCGGTGTGGTCTGCTGGATCGGTTTTACTTCCTGCTTTCGTTGCAATATACGTTTGAATTCTCGGGTCCTTATTGGTAGGGCTCAAAATAACCGTTAATCCGTTTTTTAAGGTGTAATACCTTGCGGAAGTAGGGTCATTGGTTACGAATTTGTACTTGTAGCCGTTAGAAGTAGCTTCTTTCCACTGAAAATCCTGGCCAAAAGCATATCCTGCAAAACTTGCAGCGGCAATGCTTGTAGCGATGGTTAGTTTTTTTAACAGATTCATTGCTGTCGTGTTTTATTTTTGATTATTAGTTTGTTAATTGAATTTCTCCAATAAGTTTTTAATTCGTTTCATAGCCTCTCTTAGGTCTTCCTCAGAAGCAGCGTAAGAGAACCTGATACATTCAGGGCTTCCGAAAGAGAATCCACCCACACAGCCCACATGAGCGTTTTCCAGAAGGAACATCGCAAAATCATCAGAGTTTTTAATTTCTGTTCCATCCAGGGTTTTTCCGATATAATGTGAAATATCCGGGAAGAAATAGAAGGCAGCCTTTGGAAGCACCACCTTGAATCCTGGAATTTCTTTGATTAAGTCATAGACAATATCCCTTCTTTTTTTGAAGGCATCAATCATATATCTGTATTCGGAAGGATCTGTTTTAAGGGCAACAATAGAAGCTCTCTGTGCCACTGTATTAGCTCCGCTGGTCATCTGTCCCTGTACTTTTTCACAAGCTTTTGCCAGCCATTCCGGGCATGCAGAGTATCCGATTCTCCATCCGGTCATAGCAAATGCTTTTGACATTCCGTTGATTACGGCTGTCTGTTCATAAACTTCAGGAAACTGAGCGATAGAAGTGGTTTTAGTTTCGTAATTGATATATTCATAAATCTCATCGGAAATTACCGTTATCTGAGGATATTTGGCAATCACTTTTGCAATGGATTTTAATTCATCATACGTATAATATCCTCCTGAAGGATTACACGGTGAGCTGAAAAGTACAGCTTTTGTCTTTTCTGTAATAGCTTCTTCCAGCTGTTCTGCGGTCACTTTAAAATCAGTAAGATAAGAGGTAGGAAGCATCACGGAAGTTCCACCCATCATTTTTACCATTTCATCATAGCTTACCCAATAAGGAGCGGGAAGAAGAACTTCATCACCATCATTGATAATGGCTGCCAGAACATTTATAATAGCCTGTTTTGCCCCATTTGAAACACAGATCTGGGTAGGTTTGTATTCCAGGTTATTATCTCTTTTTAATTTATAAGCAATAGCCTCACGCAATTCCAGAAATCCGGGAACAGGAGAGTAGTGGCTGTAATTTTGATTGATAGCATCGAAAGCGGCCTGTTTGATATTGTCCGGAACGTCAAAATCCGGTTCGCCAAGAGTTAAACTGATCACATCTATTCCGCTGGCTTTCATTTCTCTGGCTTTGTTTGACATTACAAATGTCTGGGAGTATCCTAATCTTTTTACTCTATCTGAAAGTTTGTCCATTGTATTTTTTTGAATTTTAACAAATATATAATAAAAACGTCTTGTGAGGGTAATAAAAGTGGGGTTGCTTTGAAGATTTTTGTCAGGTTTTAACCAAATTTACCCTGTTTCGAAATCATTATATCCTTTTTGAGCAGTTGGGTAAATATTAGTTGGTAAAGAGTATAATCAAAATAAAAAATACTTCTTAAGCTTTGGGTTTTGTATCTTTAAACGATCTAAGACCTATCCCATGAAATATTCTGTTTTTTTATTACTGATCTCATGTTCTGTTTTTTCTCAGCGGCCTTCAAAGGATGTTGAAGTGAAAAAATATGTAACGCAGGTGAATGAAGACTCCCTAAAATCTTATATCGGTAAACTGGTGAGTTTTGGAACCAGACATACTTTAAGTGCGACAGATGATCCCAAACAAGGGATAGGAGCTGCAAGAAACTGGGTGATTAAAAAATTCAAGGATTACGCCAAAAATTCCGGAGGCAGAATGGAAGTATACCTTCAGCAGGAAGATATTCAGCCGGACGGAAAGAGAATCGATCAAACAGTTAATCTTGGGAATGCAGTTGCTTTTCTGAAAGGAACAGATCCAAACGATAAAAGAGTTTTCCTGATCGGAGGACATCTGGATTCAAGGGTAACGGATGTCATGAACAGGACTTCAGCAGCGCCAGGAGCTAATGATGACGGCAGTGGAGTAAGTGCTGTTATAGAATCTGCCAGAATATTGAGCAGATCTTCTTTTCCGGCATCCATTATTTTTGTGGCATTTTCCGGTGAAGAGCAATCATTATTGGGTTCCAGACAGCTGGCAGAAAAAATAAAAAGAGAAAATCTGCAGCTGGAAGCTGTTCTGAATAATGATATGATTGGTAATCCCAAAGCGGGTGAAACAGGAGAGATCAATACCCGGACACTTCGTGTATTCAGTGAAGGTATGCCTTACAAAGATCTGGATAAAAAAGCAATGACAATCAGGAATCTGGGTTTTGAAAATGATAGCGAATCCAGACAGCTGGCAAGATATATCAAAGAAATCACAGAACAATATGTTAAAGGACTTGAAATAAAACTGATCTACCGTAATGACAGATTTTTGCGTGGAGGCGATCATACCAGCTTTGTTAATAATGGATTTCCTTCTGTAAGACTTACCGAATATTATGAAAATTATGATCATCAGCATCAGGATATCAGAGTGGAAAATAACAAACAATATGGTGATCTTCCGGAATTTATAGATTTTAAATATCTGAAGAAAAATATTGCGGCCAATATTGCGGTTTTGGCGAACCTTGCAAAATCCACTTCAAAACCTGAAAAGGTAGAAATGGATGTTAAAGAACTGACCAATTCCACAACGCTTCATTGGGAAAAGCCATTATCCGGAACGCCAATGGGATATTATGTGCTGGCTCGGGAGACGGATAGTGCGGTATGGCAGAAAAAAATATTTACAACAGCACTTTCCATTAAAGTTCCTTTATCGAAGGATAATTATATTTTTGCTGTACAGACCATCAGCGATTCTGGAAACCTCGGTGTGCCTGTAATTCCGGGAATTGCGAAATGATGGATTTTGCAGAAAAGTGGAATAGACGACCGGATCAGGAAAAGTAGATTTGAATACAAGAGAAATAAAACTTATTTTTGCGGTTTATAATAATTCACATGTCTGCATCGTTACTATTAAAATATTTCCCGGATCTTACTGAAAAACAGAAAGAACAGTTTTCTCAATTGGAAAATCTGTATCATGAATGGAATGAAAAGATCAACGTAATTTCCAGAAAAGATATGGAGTCGCTGTATGAAAAACATATTTTGCACTCTTTGGGAATTGCAAAAGTGATGGAGTTTGCTCCCGGAACTAAAGTTTTGGATATCGGAACCGGAGGAGGTTTTCCCGGAATTCCTTTAGCGATTCTGTTTCCTGAAACCACATTCACTTTGATTGATTCTATTGGAAAGAAGATCAGCGTGGTACAGGCTGTAGCGGATGGAGTAGGGTTAACCAATGTAACGGCTATCCATGGAAGAGCTGAGAAACTGAAAGAAAAATTCCACTTTGTAGTCAGCAGAGCGGTGACCCAGATGCCGGAATTCCTAAGATGGCTGAAAGGTAAGTTTGAAAAAGAACAGTTTAACCCTAAACATAACGGGATTTTATATTTAAAAGGTGGTGATCTTGCAGAAGAACTGGCCGGAATTAAATGTGAAATTTTCAATCTTAAACACTATTTTGATGAAGAATTTTTTGATACTAAAAAAGTAGTTTATGTATCAAAAGGTAATTTTAATTCCTGATTTTTATGTAAATAAGGAATAATTTTTGCTAAATATTGGTTAATAATCAGAAAATTAAAGGTTATGAAAAAACTTTTAAATATTGGATTTTCAGTATTCGTGTTTGGCGTGCTTCTGGTTTCGTGTAATGATGATGATTACCATACCATCGAGTCTATTGATAAAATCAAAATAGACAGCGTAAAAATGGTTAATGATACCATGAGCGTTTTTGCGATACAGAGCATAAAGACTTATTCCACCTATCCGTCCCACTGTGAGGGTTTTTACGGATATGATTATATTTACAATAATAACCTGGAAAGAACAGTTACTTCCTATAAATATATCACTAACGGACCTTGTAAACAGGGAAATTACGTAGGAGTGAATCAAATCAATTTCAGCCCGCAGAAAAAAGGTACTTATACTTTTAAATTCTGGAATGGAGGAAATAATTGGATTACCAAAACAATTGTAGTAGAATAATGAGGTTGACTTTTGTATTGTGTTTATTGGCAGCTCAGGCTGTATTCGGACAGAAAATTACATGGCAGGAAGGTAAAAGACTGACTTGGGATAATTTCAAAAGTCCGGTCAGTAAGAAAAAAAATCCGGATGTAGCAGCGTATACCCATTGTGGATGGGAATTTTATTCTGTAAAATCTTCTGATCCAAAGGCTCCGGTTACGATGACGATTAAAACCGTTTTTCATGAAGAGAAATCCTGGAAGGATGCCAAAAGAATGGATGATTATATCCTGCTGCATGAACAAAAACATTTTGATATTGCAGAATTATTTGTGAGAAAGTTTAGAAAAGCAGTTGCTGAAAAAATTAAAAACTCAGGAGACTACAACAAATATTTCAAAGCAATTTATGACGGGATATCGGATGAGTATAAAAACTTCCAGATGGCCTATGACAGGGAAACCCGTCATGGAATTGATAAAGAAAAACAGTCCGAATATAACGATTCGATTGCTGAACAATTAGACAACTTAAAAAGCTATCAAGCCTTTGAAATTCCTCAATAAAATCATCCACGAACTGCTGGCGCAAAACACGGATCTTTCTGCGTTTAACATCATTCTGCCCGGAAAACGTCCCATTGTGTTTATCAGACAGATTCTGGAAGAAAATAATTATTCAGGGTTTCTTCCCAACTTTTTTACGATTGAGGAACTCATCAATACAATTGCCGATCACCAGCCGATTCAGGGTATTCCGCTGTGGCTTTTCTCTTTTGATGTCTATAGAAGCCTGAATCTTATTCCGAGAGATGATTTTTCAGATTTTCTGAAATGGTTTCCTACATTGCAGAAGGACTGGGATGATATTCTCAAATTCTCAGACAGTGATCAGGCGGTATTACAGTATATGTTTGATGAGGAAAGGATCAAAGAATGGGCTCAGGATCTTGGTGAGGATGATGATGTCCCAAGAAAGAAATTCCTTAATTTCTGGCAGAATATGAATGTTTTTCTCCCTGTCCTCAAGGAGAGACTGCAGGAAAAAAACTGGGCTACTTCCGGAATGATCCATGAAGCTGCTAAAGCCAAGATTGTTGATTTTGCCAAAAATACCAAAGAAGAGTTTATTTTTTGCGGGTTCAATGCCTTTACTCCGGTAGAGGAAAAGTTGGTAAGGAGTCTTTTGCAGTGGAATAAAGCCCAATGTTTCTTTCAGGCAGACCGCTATTATTTCGATGATGAAAGGCAGGAAGCCGGAAAATTTCTTAGAAATCATAAAACATGGAAAGAGTTTGATGATAACAGAGCTTTCCAGTGGATAGAAGATGATTTTAATCAACCTAAAAAAATTAAGGTATACGAAGTGTCCGGGAATGTAACCCAGACTAAAGTATTGCCTGAGATCTTTAAAGAAATCAATAATAAAACTTATTCCAATACTGCGGTAGTACTGCTGGATGAAAATCTGCTTCCGGCAAGTCTTGATGTGATGCATGGTGTTGATAATTTGAATATTACAATGGGATTTCCATTAAAAAACTTATCATTCTCCAATGCGGTAAAACGTCTTTTCTATCTGCAGAAACAGCTGGAAAAAAATAAATCCTCCTACTATTACAGAGATGTTTTTCCGATTCTGGAAGAACTGCCAAAATCTGTGGAAGACGAGCTTATCATCAATGAGTTTAAAGCCAAAGTAGAAGAGAGGAATATTGTGTATATCTCTCATAAGCTTTTGCATGAACTGCTGAGCGGACTGTCTTATTATGGACTTCTTCAGAAAGCTGCCAGTACCAATATCTATCTGGATATGCTTATTGCGTTCTGCCAACAGGTGAAATGGCTTGAAATAGATGATATTCAGTATGAGAATGTCTCTCACTTTGAAAATGCGTTCAGAATTATCAAAAATCAGCTTACTCCATACAATATTGAAATCAAAATGGAAACGCTGGAAATTCTGATCAACCAGCATATCAATTCTGAAAGTATTGACTTCCAGGGAGAGCCTTTGAGAGGACTTCAGATCATGGGATTGCTGGAAACCCGTCTTCTGAATTTTGAAAACGTTATCCTGCTTTCCGTAAACGAAGGAAAACTTCCCCTTGGAAACTCCCAGAATACTTATATTCCTTTTGATATCCGAAGGTTCTTTGATCTTCACACCTTCCTTGAGAATGACAGCATTTATGCCTATCACTTTTACAGATTGATTCAGGATGCGCAGAATGTACATTTGCTGTACAATGCTTTAAGCTCAGGAGTAAATACCGGTGAGAAAAGCCGCTTTATTACTCAGATTGAAATGGAGAGTTCTCATGATATTGAACACCTGATTATTGAAAATTCTTCCGAGCCTATTGCTACCAAACCCATCGAAATCATCAAGACCCAGACTGTACAGGAACGTCTTCAGAAATGGAAGGAAAAAGTATCTGCTTCCCACCTTACAAGCTATCTCTATAATCCTATTGATTTCTACCTTTCCAAGATTTTAAATACTTCGGAAACAGATGAAATAGAAGAAGAATTGTCAATAAAGAATTATGGGAATTTAGTGCATTATTCACTTCAAGAAGTGTATGAGGTGTTAAAGGGTAAGGTTTTAAAAGAAAGTGATTTAAGTAATTCAGTTAAAGCGATAGATCAATATATAAATATTGCTATTGAGAAGCTTAAGCATCAGCCGGAATTCTATGAAAAAGGGATGAACTATATTCATAAAGCCATTGCTAAAAAGGTAATTGAAAATGTTCTTAATCATGATCTTGAGCTGATAAAACAGGGGAACAAACTGGAAATAATTGATATTGAAAGAAGGTTTGAAAGCATAGATTTTGCTCTCGATGGGAATGATAAAATTTCTTTCTTCGGATTCATTGACAGAATTGATAAACTTAACGGTACATTAAGAATTATTGATTATAAAACAGCAAAGATTAAAAACCTTAATGTGAAAATTGATCAGGATAATGTAGACGAATATTTCCATAACAGCGACAGAAAGCAGGCGCTTCAGCTTTGTATTTACCATTACGTTGTACAGCATCTTCCCGAGTTTTGGGGATTCCCCATTGAGACTGGGATATGGAGTTTTGCCGATGCTAAAAAGGGAATGGTTTCCCTGCAGTTTGACAAAGGGGATATTGATGATGCCATGAAATCTGTCAAAAGTCTTATTCTTGAAATCCTGAATCCGGATATTAATTTCGTAGAAACAATAAAAACATATTAAAATAATTTAATTTTAATGGAGCGTATATCTGTGTTTATTCTTCATGGATAGGCTGAAATAGAATTATTTACTTTGTTGATAGTGCCGATAATACGAGTCTTTTTTTCTGTACCTTTACTTCTTAATAACCCTTTAAAGTTTCAACAGGATACACAAAGAATTATAATGAAAAAAAAACTGATATTTTTAGCTATTGCATTTCCTTTTATTGTCAAATCTCAGAAAAAAAATGATTCTCTGAATATCGCTCTTCAGAAGGTAACCAAAGACACTAAATTTGGTCTGGCTCTCAGTGGTGGCGGAGCGAAAGGATTTGCCCACATTGGAATTCTGAAAATGATAGACTCATTGGGAATCAAAGTAGATTACATTACGGGAACCAGTATGGGAGGAATCCTTGGAGGTTTATATGCAATGGGATATAATGCTGACCAGTTGAAGCATACAGTCTACAAAATGGACTGGAACAGGATTTTGAGTAATAAAATTCCTTACAGTAAAGTTAATATCAGCGAAAAAGACGAATACGATAAATATATTCTGGAATTTCCCGTAGTGAAGGGAATTCCTACACTTCCAAGCTCTTATATTGAGGGGCAATACATGGGTGAAGTACTGAATACACTTACCTTTAATGCCAAACACATCAATGATTTCAGTAAACTAAGAATTCCCGTTCAGCTTACTTCATCCGATATTGAAAACGGAGGTCTGGTGATGCAGAAAGAGGGTTCTTTACCTTTAGCTATTCGTTCCACATTGGCTATTCCTGCAGCTTTTGCTCCCGTTTATATTGATGGGAAACTTTTGGTAGATGGCGGATTGGATCGTAATTATCCTGCGAATGAGGTTCGTGAGATGGGTGCGGATTTTGTGATCGGAGGGTATACCGGTTTCAGGCTATTTACGAAAAAAGAGATTGAAAATCCAATGAAGATGATTTATCAGACGCATGCCATCCGTTCTGTGGAAGATTTTAAACATCAAAAGGAGCTCTCTAACATCCTCGTAGACTTTGTGGATCCATTGGGAGAGATTACAACGAAGGATTTCGCCAAATTCAGAAAGATCATCAGAATAGGAGAGATTGAAGCGAGAAAGCACCTTCCTGAGTTTGTAGCTTTGGCTGAAGCTCAAAGGAAACTGGGTATTAAGTATGAGCATACCATGATTGAAGAGGTAAAACTGCCTACGACACAATTTACTTTTAACGAAGAAGATGGAACTCCTATTGCCGATGCTGCAGAGATTGAAGTACTGAAAAGGCAGATGGGACTTACAGAAGGGAAGTATTACGATGCAAAAACAGTTAACGAAGCCATAGACCGTGTTTTCGGAATGCGCCAGTATGTAAAGGTGTATTATACTTACACGAACGTAAATGATGGTCTTGTAATGAATGTTTTTGTGAAAAGAGCGAAAAAAGGAGCATTTAAACTTGCCTTGCACTATGATACAGAACAATCCGTAGGAATTATTGTCAATTATACTTACAGAAACATTCTTCTGAACAGATCCCGATTTTTGGCAACAGTGGATATTTCAGAACGTTTCAAAGCTAAACTTGCTTACCAGCAATTCTTAGACAGCGGAGAACGTTTATGGCTGGATCTGGAGGCGAAGATGGTTCATCTTAAAAGTAATGATTTGAATTTCAGACTTTATGATGTAAATGGAGACGGGAGTGACAGCTTTCCTAACCATATGTACCGTAATATAACCGGAAAGATTGCACTGAATTATAATGTCAGTCCAAACGCTTATGTATCGTTGGGAACAGAATTCAGTACAGAAAGAATGTACAGTTTACTGGATAAAGTAGACCAGTCAAAAGTAGATAACTACAGTAAGAAACTATACAATCATAGTAATTTCAATACTTTTCTGAAATTTGAACAGAATAATCTCAATAAAAGATATTTTACCACAAAAGGGAACCATCTTCAGGTGAGTACAAGGTTTTATTATGGTGACAGATATCAACTTTATGATCTGAATACAGTACAGCCTCTTCTTTATCTGATTCTTAACCCGAAAGACCCTTATTATTATGAGCCTAAAAACCTTGTTTCATTTACTTTAAATGAGAATTTTTTCTATCCTATCACAAGAAGGCTGACGGTAAAGGCCAATGTGTTTTTGGGAGCAAGTTTCAGTGCTAAGAAAGAGGGGCAGGTTCCGTATCTATTCCTGAACCAAAAGTATAATCTGGGAGGAAGTGAATATAATTATGATCTGCTAAGTCCTGAATTCAATGGTCTTCGTCAGAAAGAGCTTCCTATGACTTCGGTAGCGAAGGCGGGCCTATCATTTCAGTACAGAATTATGAAAAAACTTTACCTTACCCCTTCGTTCAGTTATGGAAAAGTGAGTCAAGAACTTTCTCCTTTTAATGATAGTTTTGATATGTTTGGGTATGGACTGAACCTTGGATATGAATCTCTTATTGGACCTATCAGTCTGAATGTTTCCAGAAACAGCCAGCTTGATTTTTCAAGGATTTATTTCAGTATTGGGTTCAAGTTTTAAAGAATAATTGAGAGTAATTTAGAAAGTATTAAAAATCCTTTTATCTAAACCGTCACTTTAGATAAAAGGATTTTGTTTATTAAGATCAATTATTTATTCTGTTTTTAATCTATTTTCTGGGGATCTCCGGTCTTGGCATTTTATAGTAGCTTCCGGACATACTTTTTAAAAAGGAAACAATAGCATCCATTTCCTGTTCATTCAAATCTAAAGGTTTTATCAGATGATCGGTTACCGGAAAATTAGGATCAGCTTTCTTTTCTTCGGGGGTAGGATTAATCATCTGCATGCCGCTGTTGTATAAGCTGACAACCCCATGCAGATCGTCCATCAGTCCGTTATGCATCCATGGCGCGGTATAGTTAAGATCTCTCAGAGAAGGAGTTTTAAATTTCCCTGTATCATCTGAGTTTTTGGTGATATGATACAGCCCAAGATCCTCATATTCCCGTTTGTAGTAGGTAAGTCCTATATTGTGGAAGGATTCATCTGTAAGATTTTTTCCGTAGTGACAGTTCATACATCTTGCTTTAGTCCGGAATAGATGCATTCCGTAAATTTCCTTGTCACTCATCGCTTTATAATCACCTTTCAGGAATTTATCCAGTTTGCTGGGCTGGCTTCTGATTGTTCTCTGGAAAGTTGCCAGAGCTTTTGCTATTTTGTCAAATGTAATTTTATCAGATTGATATACTTCTTTAAACAGTTGTCTGTACTCTTTAAGTTTCGATAGTTTTCCGGCAAGTTTCTCAGGTTTCATATTCATCTCGTTATGAGCAGAAATAGGTCCTACAAGCTGTTCTTCCAATGTTTTAGCTCGTCCGTCCCAGAAATAAGAATGACGGTCTGCAATATTATAAAGAGACTGTGTATTTCTTTTTCCCTGCAAATGGTCTGTTCCCAATGCTACTTCCTGGCCGTCTCCCCAACCCAGTTCAGGATTGTGGCAGCTGCTGCAGGATACCTGGCTGGATGATGACAGTTTAGGATCAAAAAATAGCTTTTCCCCCAGCATTACTTCAGGAAGTTCCTGAGTGTCATAATAGTTGGAATCCCAGTCTATAGCCTCAAATTCTTTCCAGCTCACTTCTGCATCCACTGTGGGTTTTGGCCAGAATTTTACAGGTTTTTTATATTGTTCTACAGTTTCTCCATAATCCACCCTGTACTTTTGAAAAGTATGCTGCATAAAGAAAAGGGAAATTCCCCCGAGAACTGCGACTAATTTAAGATCTGAAAATTTTATCATAATATGTTTAAAAAATACTTCCTATACTGACTGCCAATAAAGTATTGCTGCCAGTTTTAAAATTACTGTACATGATCTTGCCTCCTACAAAAGCATTTTTAACAACAGGAAAGCTGAAATGAAAATGAATATCAAGTTTTGCCTGCCAGAAATCTGAAGACTGAAAAGCATAGTTTTCCTGAAGCATACTATTGATGGCTGGTTTTCCTGAATTATTGAACAGAGCATTCTTTTGATAAACATTGGTTGCTGAAAGCCCTGCTACTACAGAGAGTGCCTGTTGATGATTGAAGGTTTTCAGCCATTGATAATCTGCTCCATACATAAGTTTACTTAATTCTATTCTTGATGCCGGACTGCTGTATTTTTCTTTTTCCTGAATCCATTCAAAAAAGGGAATTAAAGATGATTTTGTTTTTTCATTGCCCATTTGGATAAGGCCTTTAAAAATTATACTGTTGATCTTGTGATTGTATTTTTCGACACTTCCAATCTGAATATAATTTCTTGAGTTCTCATTCAGGAACAGGTTTTCAGTTCCTTTTCTTTCTGTGCTGTTTCCTTCAGCGGAAATTCCCCAGACTGTTTTTCCGGAGTTAAAGAATTTTCCGGCTGAAAAGGTAAACTGCTGTTCATTAATTTTTGAGGCATTGAGATCTGCATATTCAGTCAAGAGTTTATCAAGGTTGAACTTTTTAATACCCATATTCAAATACCAGTTTCTGCTGTCAGCTTCAAAAATTTGTAAACCTCCTCCATAAGACCAGCCTTCGTAATAAGCCTGGCGCAGTTTTCCGGAAAGCAGTTCATTGTAATTTCCGAGTCCGCTCATATTATAGATCATAGGATATCCCTGATTGCTGACAAAGCTCAGATAATGTTTTTGAGTATATTTTTCAGCATTTGCGTATGCTCCAACTCTGAATTTCCCGAGTACCAGTTTATCAGCTCCCATTACCAAAGAAAAATGAGCTGCTGTATTTTTCGGTCGCGGGTCAATATCCCGATAACTCAAAGTTGCCTGATAGCTTCCTGTAATCCCCAAAGTATAGGTATTGATTTTTTTGGAATAGCCTCCTGAAAAACTGTAGTTTTCAAATTTCATATCTCCGCCTACACTGTCCGCTGCTACATAAGGATAGATAAGGTCATAATCTGAATTTTCGTTCCATACCACCTGCTTATTTTTCCCCTGTGTATAGGAAGCATTGCTCCATACAGCTGTTTTATCATCGAGCTTCTGTAAGCTGTAAACTTCTGCGCCCCACAGGTTTTTACCTCTCCCTTTTTGTTGCAGCTGACTGGGAGTATTGCTTTTTTCAGTAAATACATTAAACGTTGTGATGCTGTGTTTTCTTGCTGCGTTATAGCTGGCTGGATTGAGAGTAATACTGTTTTTAATAAGCCTTTCAAAGCTATATTCTTCGCGTACTTTCTCTATGATGGTATCATTGATCTGAGCATGCAGTTTTACACCTGAAAAGGAAATCAGCACGATGGATATGGAAAGAAAATATTTCATTTTAATTAAATAAAGATGGCTTTACACCATGTTCAAAGTCTGTTGTGGAGTTGTTGGTATCTTTAAGAATATTTTTACCCTCCATTGTTTTCCCTGTTACTTTTCTGCGTACAGCTTTTCCGAAACGATTTTTATCACCGTCAAAAGTGGTTACGGAAGTCCATCCCATATCTAAAGAAGGGGAAGTTACCTGCCATTGGAATGAATCCTGTACGCTTAAATTAACAGCATCTGTGATCCATTCATTAGGGATTTTAACTGCAGTTCCGTCCATAGGATATACATCACCGTTGATGGTAAGGTTGTAGGTATATGTATAGGTGTTTTGGGCAACTAATGCTTCATGAGTCATTCCCTGTGGCATACGTGCCAAAGCATAAGCATAATATCCTTGCGTATGAATTACCATTTTTTCAAAAACATTCACCATTTTCGGAACGGCAGGATTGTCAATGTCATCAGAGTCTTCCTTGAAAATCTGGAAATTGGCATTGGAAAGATTAATGGATGAAGGATTAAAATCTTTATGATTAATGGCATCTTCAGCGATAATAATTGATTCTCCAGCTTTTACAGGATACATCGTTCCGTTTCCCGGAATTCTGATGATAGCACCTGCAGATAGAGTAGTTGCCATGATATTCGGGCTGTAATCCTGTTTTTCATTGGTCATGAAACTGGATTGTATCAGAAGCATACCATCTGCATACAACGTTTTATCTGTATTATTGGTGATTTTAAAATACTGGTCACCAAAGTACATTGCTCCCTGTGGGGTTTTGGTTCCGGTAAAGAAGATTTCTTCAAGAATAAGATCACTGCTGTTGCCAGATTTCAAGGCAAGTTCCAAAGTTTTACTGGTTTCACTACCATTGATGACCATTCCATTCTGTACACCGGAAACTTTAGCTTCTATCGAGCTGGAATTGTCAGCATACACTATACTTCCTTCTGCAGTAATGTTGTAAGTTCCTGAAGGAAGTACAACCTGCAAAACGTTTGTGTTTTTAAGTTCCTGAGTGATGGTAAATCCTGAATTTAACTCTTTGAAACTTATCGTAAGATTTTTGTATTCTTTAACCTGAATATTTTCGGGGATTATTTTAAGTTCCAGTTTTAATGAAGTTTTTGCTTCAAGAGCTTCATTCGAATCTGAAGAACAGGCTGTAATAGCCATCACTGTACACAATATGAACAGTGTTCTTAATACATGTTTTAACATAATTTATTGAATTGAAATTGTTTATAAATTGAAATTGATTTCCATTCCGAAGTAAGGATCGTATGCTCCTTTTCTGTTAATGGTGAATCCATTGATATTGTAAGGGGTATAATAACTGAATAACCTGTTCGCAAACATGGAGACCACAACCGTTTTATTTCTGAAGCTTTTGGTTACTTTCATATTGAGGTTCATTTCCATAGGTCTTCTGGAAGTATTGTATAGATCCTCATTCTGAGCGATAATCAGGCTTTCCAGAATTGTTCCTTTTACAGAATCCGTGTTATAAGGGAGAACAGTACCATTCTGATCCACATAATGACTGGGAATTCCGTTCATAGGAAGTACTTTCCTCATAGAATACCATGAAAACTGGAATGATGAAGAAAAAACAAGATCCAGACGTGGAATATAGGTATCCATCATCAGATTGGTATTCAAAACTTCATTCACCGAATTAGGCTCCATTCCTTCATATAATCCCAGATAAGGATAAGGTCTTCCGTTGATCAATAAATCTCTTCCTCTGTATACGGGCTGACTGTTTCCATATTTTGTGCGGAACCAGGCTCCGTTTAAAGTAAACCTTGTGTTGATCACGGGGATTCGGTTGGAGGAATATTGAAATTCAACACCTTCTTTGTCTACTTTGCTTCCATTTCGTTGGGTGGCATAAAGAAAATTTTCATTCACTGTCTGGTAAGGAAGGGTATTCACATCCGGCGGAGAAGTGATAGCATCATGATTCAGTCCTGAAGTGTCATATTTTTTATACTGATACAAAGCATATTCATTCATGGAACGGAATGCATTGCGCATATTTTCCTTAAACACCGTAACAGACAGCTGATGTGCTCCTAGACTGAAATCAACCCTTGCTTCAAATTTTTCATTTACAGCAGGTTCTATGTTCGGATTCTGAGGGTCGTAAATCAGGGTTTTATAATTAATTCTTCTGTAGTTTGGGTTATTATGAAAATAATTCAGCTGCTGGATATCTTTATAAATGAGTTCCGGATACAGAAGATTGAGATCAGGGAAGAGACTCTGCTTACCATATCCTAATGTTAACGCTAAGGTTGCTTTTTTATCCATCCAATCAAAAGAAGGAAGTTCCCACTGGAAGTTTGCTCTTGGGTCTGCATATAATTTTCCATTCATTTTGAAATGAGAAGGAAGATTCATCATAGTGTTTCCTCTTAATCCCAGTGCCAGAATAAGGGTATGTCGGCCCGCATGTAATGAGTTTACAGATTCCAGAAACAATGCAGAAGTCATATAGACCGGAATATCCCGGTAAGCCCGCGGCCTGAATGTGGCTTTGGGATCAATCGGTCTGTAGACGTCAAATAACTGTCCTTTCCCCCAGTTTTTACTCATTTGCCAGTCAAATCCTACATTGAACTCATGCGTTACCGATTTATAGTTGATCTGGAAGTTATTAACCATTTTGACAAACAGATCGAGAGGTTTTCCGTCTACTGTATAATTTGAGATGTAACGGGGTTCTGGGTAGTAACCATCGTATTCTCCTTCGTGTGTGGATAAAGGAAAGGCCATTGCGTTTTCCAGTTGAATAAATTTGGTCTGCTTTATTTTGTCGAATCTTTGGTTGGCGGTTGCCTGAATTTCCGTTGAACGGTAAAATGACGGTTCATTTTTAGTGTAAGTGAATAAGTTGGAAAGACTCAAAAAGTGGTTATTCACCTCATAAGAATTGAGTTCAGACAAATCTATATCAGGATCCGACTTTGAACCATCCAGTGAACCTGTATAACTAAGGTTGCTTTGCCACTTAGCCATTCCGTGATCCCATTTTTTCTCTTTTATGACAGCGAGATGAGCGGTTATCCTTTTATAGCTTTCAAGGCGGTCTCTTGGGTCAGTTTTTGCATTCAGATAGTCCAGGCCTGCATTGATTTTTAGGTCACTTTCTTTATTTTCAAAACCTTTACTCATTGCAAAAAGTTTACTGTAGCCGTCTGCTTTAAATCTGGCTTTCCATTTTGTATATCCGGATTTATTTGTGATTTTTACAATTCCTGAAGTCAGATTTCCATAGATTACAGATGGTATTCCACGAAGTACTTCCACACTTTCAATCTGATCTGTAGAAATCGTTCGCATATCTACACCGCTGGTTATGTTAAGTCTTCGCTTGAGCCCATTATTGGTTTTATCTAAAAAATCATAAGAATACTGCAGATTGGCATTGGAATTTAAAGGAGCTCCATTAACCAAAAAAGTAGTTCCCATTGAGGACGTATTGTAATCTGTACCAGGTCTTCCCGTTTCACGGAGACTGATGCTGTTAACCTGATTAAGAAGCGGATCATTTGATCTTCCACCGGGAAGAAGCTCCAGAAGATCAGAAAAGCTTGACGGCTGCAAATGCTGCATTGCCCGCTGGTTGATGATAGAGGAGGAGGTAAGTCCTTTCCCTTCTTTAGCGGTAATCACAACTTCTTCAATGGTATTGACTTTCTCCAGAAATTGGAGGGTGAAAGTTTCAGCCTTTGTCACAGATATTTTACCCGAATGTCCTAGAGCCCCATTTTTCCATATTTCAACTTGATATTTTCCAGGAGAAAGAAGAATTGAGGCTGTTCCTTTTTCGTCAGTAGCTATTGAATAGGTGTTTTCATGAGCAAAAATCTTGATTTCAGAACCTTTTTCTAAAGGCTGATCCTTGATTTTTATTTCAAAATTGATTGGGAACTGTAGATTTTGGGACTTGACTGCTGTAATCGTAATGATAAAAATAAGAAAACTGAAAAATCGGAGCCTCAAAGGAAGTCGGGAGTCATTATGTACCATCTGGCATTATTCTTTCGGCAAAAGTAACAGGCTCAGAATAAGATTACTAATTTTATTTAGAATAATTTAAAATAAATGACAAGAATCATTTATGTTATTGTAAGAAGTTTTTTGCGAAAAATTAAAATTGGATGATGTAATATGATTATTAATAGTGAATTACATAATTTTATGTTATTTTGAAACTGATTTATCTCCAATTATTTTTTGTGGAGTTATCGGGATTGTTGTGATATAAAAAAGCACTTCATTGCTGAAGTGCCAAAAATTAACTTGAAATGAGATATAGAAGAGTGATTGATTTTACAGTTTTACTTTTTTATTAATGACTTTTCCATTGGAAAGCGTGATTTGTACCAGATATACACCAGGATCAAGATTTCTGGATTCAAATACCGGTTTATTAACTTCCTGCTGAACGACCAGGGCGCCGGAAATACTATAGATGCGGATGTTTTTAATATCATTGCTGGATTTAGCTACAATTTGTTGCCTTTGAGTATAAATATCAGTACTGTTTTCCGATGATAATGTACCTCCGACTGCTTTACTGAACTGAAGATTATA
Source organism: Chryseobacterium culicis (assembly GCF_002979755.1). NCBI lineage: Bacteria > Pseudomonadati > Bacteroidota > Flavobacteriia > Flavobacteriales > Weeksellaceae > Chryseobacterium > Chryseobacterium culicis. The sequence goes on from NZ_PCPP01000001.1 coordinate 371,203, forward strand.
GTAGGGTGTAACAACTTCAAATAGATAATTTTTGTTTTCCATATCCTGAATGTTGATTCCTCCGGCTTCATGATATTGTTTTTGAGAAATACTTTTAACAAGAGTTTTATTTTCATCAAAAATATTCACAGCAGTAAGTTCATCCTGATTTACTTTTAATTGTAAAACCGATGCATTCATAGATTGTACGATCTCGTTTTCTGCAACTTCCTTAGGAGTATTTTTGATATATGGAATTATGGTATTTTCATTGTTTTCCGATACTTTAAGCAGATAGACTCCGTCTTTTAGACTTGATAAACTGCTGTAGTCCCCAGCCATTCTGCTCTGTGCTTTTTCTTTATTGAAATCTGTAATTTCTACCAACTGCATGGTTCCCAGCTCCGGTTTGATTTGTGAAGACAGGAAGGAAGGTTTTTCAGTAGTTGTTTCTACCGACTGTTTGCCGAAAATTGATCCTGCAATAGCCCACTCATTAAGAAGACCGCCGCTTCTCAGCGTATTGAACTTGGCATTGGAGGCTAATGTAAATGGCAGAATTCCCCCTACATGACCGAGTGGTCCCCAGTAAAAAGAATCCAGTTTATATTTATTCAGATCCCACCATGGATAATATCCACGTTGAACTTCAATGGTTTTAGAAGTATTTTCAGGCGGAATAGCAAGATCTATCGTAGAATGTCCTAATGTCATGGGAGTTTTATTGTACCAATCATACACATCCTTTGGTTTCATACAGAGTCTGAGCTTATTATTGGGATTATTGGTAACATCATTAACAAAGCTTGTGGTAAAGAGTTTTCTCCATAAAACAGGACCCCATAACAAACCTCCGTTATCTTGAATAACATGGTAGTTGTACTTATCGAGATATTCTGCAGAAATAACTTCTGAAATGTCGTTATTGTAGGTTTTATATCCTGTATTGTTGCAGGTATGAAGAACATTGGCAAGGAATGAGGTAAAAGGGTAAATATCCTTCTCCAAAACTCCTTTATTTAAAGTAACTCCGGAGAAATCATAAGGCCCGTCTCCCATATAGGCATATTTGAATTTGATATTGTTGGGATTCGAAATACTTAATCTTTTTAATGTTGACATTGCAGCATGAGCGCCTTGGGAGTATCCGGCTAAGAAATATTCATCATAACGTTTAATGCCTAATTGTCCCAGAACTTTGTTGGCAGCAGTAATAAAATCAATGGTAGCTCCAGCTTCTGTGGCATAATCTACATAAGGGTGAGTACCTTCTCCAGTTCCCATCCCTACGTAGTCGGGTGCCATCAAAATATAACCGTTGAGTACATAAGATAGTTCAACAACAAATCCTGCTGTTAAAGCCCCTTTAAAATTAGAAGGTACATTATTTCTGCTGTCTGTGGTTCCATGATCCGACACAACTGTTGAGAGCTTGAAGGGTACATTAGGGTACATAAGCAATCCGGTGGCTTTTACAAGAATATTATTTTCGTTTTTGGTGTAATAGGTAATCTTGTAACCTTTGAGGCCAATATTAAAACTATTGAGATAGTTGGAAAATTCCGGGCTATTCTGGTCTCCAAGATTATTGGCTATAAAATTGATGACTCCCTGTGGGGTTAAATCCAGTTTCTGTTCGGCACTTACAACATCACCAGCCTGCTGGGCAAAGTAAAATGGTGCTGTAAGACTTAGTAAAAAAGTTGTAATTTTTCTCATATTGTTTGTTTTTGTTTGGTATTAAGGTAATAATTTCAATAAAACAACAAAAACTTTAGAGTATCAATAATTATTCAGTGAATATCAATTCTCTGCAAAGTGAGTAAAATAAAAGAGTCTGACCATTGGCCAGACTCTTTATTTCTATTTTTATCTTTTTTAGAAAGCGTTGATTCCTGTAATGTCTAATCCAGTGATCAATAAGTGAACATCATGCGTTCCTTCATAAGTGATCACAGACTCCAGGTTAGCAGCGTGTCTCATCATCGGGAATTCACCCATGATTCCCATACCGCCAAGAATCTGTCTTGATTCTCTGGCAATTTCAATAGCCATGTGTACGTTGTTACGCTTAGCCATAGAAATCTGAGCCGGAGTTGCCTTGTGAGCATTCTTAAGATTTCCTAACTGAAGGCATAATAACTGAGCTTTTGTAATCTCTGTTAAGAATTCAGCCAGTTTTTTCTGCTGAAGCTGGTAAGAACCGATTGGTTTTCCAAACTGTTTTCTTTCCTTAGAATACTGAACTGCAGTACAGTGACAGTCGATAGCAGCACCAATTACACCCCATGAAATTCCGTATCTCGCAGAATTCAGACAAGATAAAGGTCCTTTCAGTCCGGTTACTCCCGGAAGAAGGTTTTCTTTCGGTACTTTTACATTATTGAATACCAGTTCTCCGGTTTTGGAAGCTCTTAAGCTCCATTTATTGTGAGTTTCAGGAGTAGTGAAACCTTCCATTCCTCTTTCAACGATTAATCCCTGTACTTTTCCTTCCTCATTTTTTGCCCATACCACAGCGATATCGCATAGAGGAGAGTTGGTGATCCACATTTTAGCCCCATTTAAAAGATAATGGTCGCCCATATCTTTAAAATACGTTTCCATAGAACCTGGATCAGAACCGTGGTTCGGCTCTGTTAATCCAAAAGATCCGATCATTTCTCCGGCAGCAAGCTTAGGAAGATATTTCATTTTCTGTTCCTCAGAACCGAATTCATTGATAGGAAACATCACTAATGAGCTCTGTACCGAAGCAGCAGAACGTACTGCAGAATCTCCTCTTTCCAATTCCTGCATAATCAGACCATAAGAAATCTGGTCTAATCCTGAACCGCCATACTGAACCGGGATATAAGGTCCCAGCGCTCCGATTTTCCCCAATTCTCTCATAAGATTAGGTATATCTGTATGATTTTGAGCGGCCTGATCTATCTGCGGCATTACAAAACTTTCAACCCAGTCTCTTACAGATTGGCGGATTAGTTTGTGTTCTTCGGTAAGTAAAGCATCAATTCCATAATAATCAGGGATGCTTGTAAGAGGATAATATGACATGATTTTTTGATTTGGTTAAAAGTAACATTTTTCGTGGTGTCATGAAAATTTTTTTGAAAACTTATATTTCAGTTGGTTTTCAGACAGATAATGCCCTTTTTCTTTGTTTATAAGATAAATTCTTTATTTTATGACTCCTCATCATTGGAGATAGGATACTGATTGGTAGAGTTGTGAACCTTACTTTTAAATTTATAGAGATAGGGGGCTTTATTGGCTGAGCCGTCATACAGTTTTTCCATTCTGTCCAGAATATTTAAACTTAGAATTTTTCGCTGAAAATTATTTCTTCTGAATTTCTGTCCTAAAATAGTTTCATAAAGCGCCTGAAGGTCCTTCATTGTAAATTTTTCAGGAAGCAGGTTACTTGCTGCAACCTCTGTATTGATATTCATTCTCAGATATTCCAATCCTGTCTCTATAATTCTGTCATGGTCAAATGCCATTTTAGGCAGGTTATTTACCTCAAACCATTCGCAGCTTTCATTGAAGGCATCAGGGAAAGTGTCAGCCAGTGAAAAATCAATAAGGCTGCAGTATCCTACTGTAACGAAGCGCTGGAAAATCCAATGGTCTTCAGGAACAGTTATTCCTTTGTTTTTAAGGAGAATCTGATGAACGTTGTTCTCTGTACGGTCTATCCTTCCAAAGGTGTGAAACTGTTTCAAAAATAATCCTTTCAGATGCGTTCTTTCAAACAAAACCCTTTCAGCAGCTTCTCTAAGGTCTTCATCATTGAAAACAAAACCACCAGGAAGCGACCATAGATCAAGATCATGATACTTTAAAAGAAGAACTTTCAGAATGTTATTATGAAAGCCGAATATGGTGCAGTCAACAGAAATATGCGCTACGAAATCTTTTGTGTCAATGAGTTCCCGTAGCGTTTCTTTACTTTTTGTGTCTTTGATTTTCATGGCAGTAAAAATAAAACTATTTTCTATTTGTGACAGTAAAATATATAAAACTAATCACAAAAAGCAGAATTACAGAAGATAAGATGTATAATGGGTAATAATTCAACAGTTGCTTTTCAAACAAAACAGCCATAATAATAGAACTTACAGAGCTACCCAGAGAAGAAAAAATAACAATAAGAGAGGTGAAAAGATTGATCTTATCTTTATCTACTTGTGCAATCATTCTTGAATTAATCACAGGGTAGAGGGGTGAAAGGAACAAGCCAATTACCGGAAATAAAAAAAGCAAGAATCTGGAATCTTCAGAATCAAAATACTGTACACCCAGTATAATGATCAGCAAGGTGATAATAAGAGCCATACAAGTAGTATAATACCTGGGTAATGAGAATCTTTTGATAATATTGGCTGTAACCGTTCGCCCGGCATAAGAAAAAATGGATAGAAATGAAGTAGCCTGAAGTGCAAAAAAAGAATTGACTTTCAGATGGTTTTTATAAAAAGAAGGAAGCCATGAATTGAATCCCTGTTCTACAAAGACGATAAAAAAGACTACAGCTAAAAATAAAGCTACTGTAGGGGTGGTAAACCCTGATAATTCTGAGAGAATACTTTTGCTTTCCACAGGCTTAGACTCTACTATTTCTATCTTCGAAAGCAAAAAAATAGTCAATACAGATAATAAAGCAATCAGCAGAAAACCAAACTTCCAGAATTCCGAATACTGGCTGGAAATCACCCATCCAAAACCGGTATTCACTACGAAAATTCCGATCATAAAAGAGGCTTCTACATTATTCATGGTCTTTGCCAGAGATTTTTCATCCGAAATATTATTCCTTATAATCCCAAAAACACAGATTTTACCAATAGCGAAACAGGCTCCAATAATTGCAAACCATAGTTTATAAAACCAGAAAACTTTTACAAAAGGAAGAAGGCAGGAGCAGAATCCAACAATAGTCAGGGCTAAGATCAATGCTTTTTTAGGACCGGTTTTATTGATAAAGCTCACGGCAAAAAGCGAAATAAAAGCAATGGGTAAATCTTTAAAAGATTCTAAAAGCCCTAGTTCTCCATAGGTGATTTTCTCTTCTGCCAACTGCAGAATCACCAATCCCATACAGTTTAAAACCATTGAAAAAATGAGAAAGGTAAGTTTTAATGGGAGAGAAATTTTGGAAGGCTTGATGATCATTTTGGGAGATGAATTTATTAATTTTTTATGAAATTTTATGAAATATTGATGCGAAGATAGGGCTTCTAACCCTGAAAAATAAAAGAAAAATTAAAATATTTATGAATAGAATGTTAATTAATTAAAAAAAAATATATTTTTATTGTCTCAATTTGAGAATTAAACAATAACTGTATATGAATGTAAGAATATCAAGAAGCGTAGGAGTGGTTGCCGTCCTCTATTTTACGGCCAACTTCAGTGCCCAGACCAGCAAGGCGAAGGACACACTTGCGAAAGAAAACAAAATAGAAGAAGTGGTAGTCATTGGATATGGTACTCAGAAAAAGAGTAATGTAACAGGTGCTATAGCGAGTATTAAAGCCAGTGACATAGAAAACATTCCCTCTGGTAAGCCGGAACAGGTATTACAGGGAAGGGCGGCCGGTGTTTCTGTTGTTACAAACTCGGGACAGCCTGGTGCTGCTGCTACTGTACGTGTAAGGGGGATTACCAGTTTTGGAGCGGGAAGTAACAGTCCGCTATGGGTAGTAGACGGTATTGTTGTAGATAATATCGGATGGCTTAACCAGTCGGATATAGAAAGTATTGAAGTCTTAAAAGATGGTGCTTCTTCTGCCATTTACGGGGTCTCTGCTGCAAAAGGAGTAATTCTGGTTACCACCAAAAAAGGGAAAAAAGGAAAACTTACCCTTTCGTATAATGGGTTTTATGGTTTCTCAAATGCTTCTAAAAAGCTGGATCTCTTAGATGCTACGCAATATGCCAAAATTATCAATGAAGGTTTCGTTAATGATGGAGGAACCCCTAGGTTTACCAATCCGGAATCACTTGGAAAGGGAACCAACTGGCAGGATGCTATTTTCGGAACAGGGGAGAAATCTTCTCATGAGGTAAGCATTACCGGTGGTAATGAAAAATCAACCTACTATACATCCTTCGGATATTTTGATCAATCTGGTGTCGTAATGAGTGATATTTCCAATTACAAGAGAATCAATGCCAGATTTAATTCAACCCATAAAGTTACAGACTACCTGACGATAGGTCAAACCTTTGCTTATACCCATGTGAAGTCTCAGGGGATCAGCGCGAATGAAGAATTTGGAGGACCATTGGCTTCAGCGGTTAACCTTGATCCTACCACTCCGGTTGTTGTAACAGATTGGTCAATGGTAGATCCAAGTGGTTATACCAATCCTTATATTATCCGTGATTCTGAGGGACATCCTTATGGAATTTCCAGATACGTAAATCAGGAAATGACCAATCCACAGGCTTTCCGCTACCTGCAGCAAGGAAATTACAACTGGTCAGATGATTTCGTAGGAAATGTTTTTGCCGAGCTTAAATTTCTTGATCATTTTACATTTAAAACCAGCCTGAACGGTAAGAAATCCTATTGGGGAAGCCGTACTTATACTCCGAAATATTATTTAAGTCCGAATTATAACAATACCAGTTTCAATAGTCTGAATAAGGTGGATGAAAATAAATTTGAATGGAGTATGGAAAATACGTTGACCTATCAGAATAAGTTTGGAGATCATAATATTAACATTATGATAGGTCAGGGAGTTTACCGATATAATATTGCTGGTGGAACGAGTCTTACTTATAGTAATCTGCCTGTTGACAATTGGCAGGATGCTTCCTTCAACTTCAATATTCCACAAGATAATATCACTGCGACAGGATGGGACGGAATTCAAACCCGTAAAGCCTCTTATTTTGGTAGAATTATCTATGATTATGCAGACAAATACTTATTTACAGGAACCATTCGTAGAGACGGTTCATCAAAGTTTGCAACCAATCAGCATTGGGGAACTTTCCCATCTATGTCATTAGGATGGAATGTTCATAAAGAAAATTTCTGGCCGGAGAATAAAGTAGTTAATAATCTGAAGCTGAGAGGGGGTTACGGAGTGTTAGGAAATGATGAGATGGATAATTTCAGATTTGCAAGCTTCATGGTTTCAGGAAGTAACTATACCAACTCCGGAAATAATATTATCATTGGCTATGCGCCAAGTACATTAGAAAACCCTAATCTTAAATGGGAACAGACCAGCCAGCTGAATATTGCTGCAGACTTAAAATTATTCAACAATTTTACTTTAACTGCAGATTGGTACAAAAAGAAAACAACCGATATTCTTAGACAAATCAATATCCCAGGTTATGTTGGAGTTCCTAATTTACCTTGGTCAAACGTGGGAGATATGGAGAATACAGGGATAGAGATTGAACTGGGATACAAAAAGAATTGGGGGGACTTCGGAATCTCAGTTAATGGTAACTTCGCGACTATAAAGAATAGAGTTTTACGATTAGAAGATGATATTCAATATTTCAACCTGGCTTCTTTCCAGACTATGGGAGCTGTTTCCAGAGTAGAAGTAGGGCAGCCTTACGGATCTTTTTACGGTCAGACTTACAGCGGAGTATTCCAAAATCAGGCACAAATTGACAATTATGTGAATGGAAGCGGAGTAAAGCTATTGCCGAATGCAAAACCAGGAGACTTTATCTGGCAGGACAATAACGGAGATGGGTTAATTGATGATAATGATAAAGTAAACCTGGGAAGTTCTATCCCGAAATATACTTTTGGACTTACTGTGAATCTTAACTATAAGAATTTTGATTTGATGATGTTTGCACAAGGACAAGCAGGGAACAAGATTTTCCAGGGTTTAAGAAGACTGGATATGCTTGATGCCAATTATCAAACAAGAATTTTAGATAGATGGACAGGAGAGGGATCTACCAATGATAATCCAAGAGTTACCCGTAATGATCCTAACCATAACTATTCTTGGATGTCAAATTATTACCTTCAGAAAGGAGATTATGTACGTTTGAAAATTGTTCAGTTAGGGTATACCATTCCTCAGGATGTTACAAAACGTTTCGGAATGAACAAAGTAAGGCTGTATATCACAGGAGAAAACTTGCTTACTTTCACAAAATATACCGGATATGATCCGGAAATTGCAGGAAGAAATAATTCTGAACAGGACATTATTGGTGTCGACAGGGCTTACTATCCACAAGCGAGAACATTCCTTATAGGAGCTAATATTCAATTTTAATGATCAACAAAATGAAAAATAAGAATTTTATATATAAAGGACTTGCCGTTGCGTTTCTGACAGGTCTAAGTTTTACCAATATGAGTTGTAGTGATTCCTATCTGGATAATGTACAGAATTCAGGATCTTTTAATACTGATTTATATTTTCAAAATGAGCAGCAGTCTTTCAGTGCATTGGTTTCCGTATATGATATTTTAAGAAAATATTCAGGAGGATTTGAGAATACAGTTACTTTCTTTAATGCTGGATCTGATGATTTTTATTCAGGTGGAGGAAATTCCAATGATGGAGCAGGTATCCAGGGATTAAACAACTATATGATTAACCCGAATACCATGCCTGCCAGCTACTGGAGAGATTATTATCAGGGAATTGCCCGAGCTAATCTTCTAATAGAAAGAGTTCCGGGAGCTTCCATGAGTGAAGATCTTAAGAAAAGATATATCGGAGAAGCTAAAGTTCTTCGTTCTTTATATTATTTTGAACTATTAAGAATGTTTGGAAATATTCCTTTGATCCTTAAATCAGTGAAATTTGATGATAATTATTGGGATATTCCACAGGCTAAGCCTAGCGATGTATATACACAGATTGAAGGCGATATAAATGCGGCAATTCCTGATCTGATGATGACATCAAGTGGTAATGATAAAGGAAGGATTACCCAGGGGACAGCCAGAGCTATATTAGGCAAAATTTATCTTTATGATAAAAAAATGACTGAAGCAGCGGCTCAGTTTGCAGAAGTAAACGGTAATCCGGGAGGCACCAGCCAGTATGGGTATAAGCTTGTAGCAAATTATGCTGACTTATTTAAAGTTGGTCCGGAATTATCAGATCCTTACAAGTTCTCAACAGAATCGATCCTTGAAGTAATGCATACAAACAAAGGAAACTCCGATTGGGGATTCTGGGGTCAGGGAAAAGATGAAGGAAACTCTATTAATGTAATGGTAGGACCGCGTTCTTATTCATTAAAAAATATTCCAAATAATAATGCTCCTGATATCTATTCAGGCTGGGCATTTAATACCGTAACGGAGAACTTTGTTGCCTTTATGCAAGGCGACCCACGATTAAATGTAACTGTTTTCAACGCGAAAGAATTAGTGGCAAGTGGTAAAATTTCTTACAGTCCGGCTTTTGCTGATACAGGATATTTTTTAAATAAATATCTACCTACAAACGCTTTAAAAAGTTCACTTCCAGGTCCGGCAGAGCTAAATTTCCGCCAAAATTATATTGCGATAAGATTAGCAGATACCTATCTGATGGAAGCTGAAGCTTTAGGAGGTGCAGGAGGAAGAGCTCAAGCTTTGTTAGATGCGGTAAGAGCAAGAGTTGGTTTAGCATCAGTTCCTGTTTCTTTACAAGCCATTAAAGACGAAAGAAGAAGAGAACTTGCAGGAGAAGGACACAGATGGTTTGACCTTGTAAGATGGGGAGATGCTCCTTCTAAGCTTGCTTTCAAAGGGTTTGTAGCAAATAAAAATGAAATTCTTCCCATTCCGTTCAATGAATTGCCGAATACAGCTTTAAAACAAAATCCTGGTTACTAACACATGAAGTTTCACAACTTATATAGTTTCTTTAGAGGTGCCGCACTACTTAGTGGTGTGGCCCTTTTTCCTTTATCCTGTACATCACTTACATCCCATAAAGGAAATGAAGTACAGTACTGGCTGACAAAAGGTGATGAAAGCGTAAAATTACAGCAGCAGACTCCGGTTAAATTTGTAAATAATAACAACAGTTTTCAGAATATTGAAATTGATGATTCTCAAAAGTTTCAATATGTTGATGGCTTTGGATATACATTAACAGGAGGAAGTGTTGAGGTAATCAACAGACTGTCATCTGCCAAAAGAAAAGCATTGCTTAACGAACTTTTCGGGAAGGACAAAAATTCAATTTCCATTAGCTATTTAAGATTGAGTATAGGTGCTTCAGATCTTGATGGTGAAGTTTTTTCTTATGATGATCTGCCTGAAGGACAGACTGATCCTTCCCTTTCAAATTTCAGCCTGGCAAAAGATAAAGCATTAATTACTATGTTGAAAGAGATTCTGGCGATCAATCCTTCCATTAAAATCATTGCTGCCCCGTGGTCTGCTCCGGTATGGATGAAAGACAACGGAAAATCAAAAGGAGGAAGTCTGAAACCTGAATTCTATGGAACATATGCGCAATATTTTGTAAAATACATCCGGGGAATGAAAAAAGAAGGTATCACCATTGATGCTGTAACGCCTCAGAATGAACCACTTCATCCGGGAAATAATCCTAGTCTGTATATGCCATCTGAGCAGCAGGGGAATTTTATCAAAAATCATCTGGGTCCGGCTTTTAAAACCAATGGAATTACCACTAAAATTGTGGTGTATGATCATAACTGCAACAAACCTGAATATGCCATTGATATTTTAAAAGATGCCGAAGCAAATAAATATATAGATGGATCTGCTTTTCATTTGTACGAAGGAGATATTTCTGCTCTAAGTACCGTACATAATGCTTTTCCAGACAAAAATCTATACTTTACCGAACAATGGACAGGCTCAAAAGGAACCTTTACTGAAGACCTGAACTGGCATTCGAAAAATGTAATCATTGGCTCGATGAGAAACTGGAGCAAAATAGCGCTGGAATGGAACCTTGCCAACGATCCGAAATTTGCTCCCCATACAGAAGGTGGATGCACGGAATGTAAAGGAGCAATTACTGTTTCTGACAGTGAAAATTTTACAAGAAATGTTGCCTATTATATTATAGCCCACGCTTCAAAATTTGTTCCTGCCGGATCTCAGCGTATCACTTCTACACAGACTGATAAATTGTCCACTGTTGCTTTTAAGACTCAATTTGGGAAAATAGTGTTAATTGTGCAGAACGATAATGAAGCAGATGAAAATTTTAATATTAAATTTGCCGGTAAAACCGCTGCTGTAACAATTTCTGGACGTTCTACAGCAACTTATATTTTTTAATTTGATACTATGAAAAGAGTGTATTTCTTACTGGCATTTTCTGCTTTTGGACTCAATGCCTACGGACAAAAGACAACTGATCAGAAAGTAGCAGAGCTGCTGTCTAAAATGACCCTGGAAGAAAAAGTAGGGCAAATGGTTCAGTACAGCGGGTTTGAATACGCTACAGGGCCTCAGCACTCCAATTCAGCTGCTGTTTTGGAAGAAATAAAAAAAGGAAAAGTAGGTTCCATGCTGAACGTTGCAGGATCAGAGGAAACCAGAGCATTTCAGAAACTGGCGATGCAGTCGAGACTGAAAATTCCTTTATTGTTCGGGCAGGATGTTATTCATGGTTATCGTACCACATTCCCTGTGAATCTGGGACAGGCGGCAAGCTGGGATCTTGGGATGATAGAAAAATCAGAAAGAATAGCTGCTACAGAAGCCGCCGCTTACGGTATTCACTGGACGTTTGCTCCAATGGTGGATATCGCAAGAGATCCGAGATGGGGGAGAGTAATGGAAGGTTCCGGAGAAGATACTTACCTGGGAACAAAAATCGGACTGGCCAGAATCAAAGGATTTCAGGGTAGAGGTTTAGGAAGTCTTGATGCAGTGATGGCTTGTGCAAAACACTTTGCAGCCTATGGAGCAGCTGTGGGCGGAAGAGATTATAATTCTGTAGATATGAGCCTCAGACAGCTGAATGAAACGTATCTTCCACCATTTAAAGCGGCAGCAGAAGCAGGTGTTGCTACTTTTATGAATTCCTTCAATGATATTAACGGAATTCCGGCTACTGCTCATAAATATATCCAGAGAAACCTTTTAAAAGGAAAATGGAATTATAAAGGTTTTGTGGTTTCAGACTGGGGTAGTATTGGGGAAATGGTTCCACACGGTTATGCCAAAGATGCCAGCGAAGCGGCAGAAAGAGCTATACAGGGTGGAAGTGATATGGATATGGAAAGCCGTGTTTATATGGCAGAACTGCCAAAACTGGTGAAAGAAGGAAAAGTAGATCCCAAACTGGTAGATGACGCAACGGGACGAATTTTAACAAAGAAATTCGAAATGGGACTTTTCGATGATCCTTACAGATTCAGTAATGAGAAAAGACAAAAAGAACAGACAAATAATCAGGATAACAGAAAATTCGGAAGAGAATTCGGATCAAAAAGTATTGTTCTTCTTAAAAATCAGGGAAATATTCTTCCGCTTTCCAAAACGGTAAAAACAGTGGCTCTGATTGGTCCTTTCGGTAAAGAGACTGTAGCGAACCACGGTTTCTGGTCTATTGCTTTCAAAGACGACAACCAGAGAATCGTTTCACAATTCGATGGAATTAAAAATCAACTGGATAAAAACGCCACTTTATTATATGCTAAAGGCTGTAATGTTGATGATCAAGACAAAAGTCAGTTTGTAGAAGCAATAGAAACGGCAAAAAAATCAGATGTTGTGATTATGACATTGGGAGAAGGTCATGCAATGAGTGGAGAGGCGAAAAGTAGAAGCAGTATCGGATTCACAGGAGTTCAGGAAGATTTACTGAAAGAAATTGCCAAAACAGGTAAGCCAATCATTCTGATGATCAATGCCGGAAGACCTTTGATTTTCAACTGGGCATCAGACAATATTCCTGCAATTATGTATACATGGTGGCTGGGAACAGAAGCCGGAAATTCTATTGCAGATGTTCTGTTTGGTACTGTAAATCCTGGTGGGAAACTCCCAATGAGTTTTCCGAGAACAGAAGGTCAGATTCCTGTGTATTACAATCATTACAATACGGGAAGACCAGCCAAAAATAATATGGACAGAAACTATGTTTCAGCCTATATAGACCTTGATAATGATCCGAAATATCCGTTTGGATATGGCTTAAGCTATACTGATTTTACCTATTCTGATATCGTTTTAAATTCTTCAACCCTTACAGGAAATCAGACTTTGAACATCAGTGTTACTGTTTCCAATACGGGGAAATATGATGGGGAAGAGGTTGTACAGCTTTATATCAGAGATCTTTTTGGAAAAGTAGTAAGACCCGTAAAAGAGCTGAAAGGCTTCCAGAAAGTATTCATCAAAAAAGGAGAAAGCAAAAAAGTAGATTTTAAACTGACTCCTGAAGATCTGAAGTTCTTTGATGATGATTTGAATTTTGACTGGGAAGGTGGAGCGTTTGATATTATGGTGGGAACCAATTCTCAACATGTGCAGACCAAAAGAATTAACTGGACGAAATAAATTCTTCAATAGGAGCGGGTTTTAACCCGCTCATTAAAACGTCAGAAAAATGGCTTTAGCCAAAACTTAAAACCTAATATATATGAATCTCAATGCTAAAAATCTCATCAGAATTTGTGCAGCTGGAGCTTTCTTCCTTTCTGTTCTCAACTGTGCTTCACACAAACCTGATTCCCGCAGGACACTGATTTGGAGTGATGAATTTAATGGTAAGGGACTGCCAGATTCATTACAATGGAATTATGATACCGGAGGAAGCGGTTTTGGAAATGAAGAAGCTCAGTTTTACACCAAAAACAGGCTTGAGAATGCCAGAATGGAAAAAGGAAACCTCATCATTGAGGCTAAAAAAGAAAATTGGGAAAATAATAAATACACTTCTGCAAGGCTTTTAACCAAAGGGAAATTTGCTTTCCAATATGGCACAATTGAAGTCAGGGCAAAACTTCCTAAAGGTCGGGGAACCTGGCCGGCAATCTGGATGATGAGTGAGAACATGAAAAAATGGCCGGATGATGGTGAGCTGGATATCATGGAACATGTGGGTTATAACCAGGGATATATCCATGCTTCTGTGCATACTAAAAAATATAATCATATCCAGGGAACACAAAAGACCGATACCCTGTTTGTAAAAGATGCCAGCGAAAAGTTTCATGTCTATAAAGCAGACTGGACACCGGAAAAGATAGATGTGTATATCGATGACCATAAATTTTTCACCTATGAAAATAAAGAGAAAAATAATGAAGCTTGGCCTTTTGACAGACCATACTTTATCATTTTAAACCTTGCTGTAGGAGGATTCTGGGGTGGAAAAGAAGGCATTGATGATGCTGTTTTTCCACAGAAGTATTATATAGATTATGTAAGAGTCTATCAAAATAAATAATGAAAATGAGGATCAGATAGATCCGGAAACAGAAAAAATCATGAGAAAACTAATTGTAAGTTGTTTTGTAGTGGGCGTTGTTATCAATGTTAATGCTCAGAATTATTGGAATAAAAATGCAGGAAAAACAGCTAAAGTAATCCTTACCAACTCGAAAGCGAATGAGAAGATGGCGGATAAAGGACCCGTCAAATTTGAGCAGTTTGGGCAACCTAAAGAAACGGATGCCTGTATTTTTGTGGCACCCAATTTTAAATATCAGAAACTGATAGGAATTGGAGGTGCTATTACAGATGCTTCAGCAGAGACTTTCTATAAGATGCCAAAAAATAAACAAAAGGAAATTCTTGATGCCTATTTTGGAAAAAACGGATTGGGATATACCGTTGTTCGTACCAATATGAATTCCTGTGACTTTTCCAGTGATTCTTATACCTATGTAGAGGATAATGATACTTCTCTGAAGACTTTTAATGTTGCTCACGATGAGAAATATAAAATTCCAATGATCAAAGAAGCTCAAAAGGCTATAGGAAATAATTTTACGTTTTATTTCTCCCCATGGAGCCCGCCAGCCTGGATGAAATCAAATAAAAGTTTGTATAAAGGGGGAAGATTGGAAAATCAGTACTATCAAACGTGGGCAGATTATTATATCAAATTCATTAAAGAATATGAAAAGAGAGGGATCAATATCTGGGGCTTAACCGTTCAGAACGAGCCTATGGCTACCCAAAGCTGGGAATCTTGCATCTATACCGCTGAAGAAGAAGGTGAATTTCTGAAAAACAATCTCGGACCAACCCTTTGGAAAAACGGATATAAAGATAAAAAAGTAATGATCTGGGATCATAACAGAGATCTTATCTATCAAAGAGCAACCACCACATTAAGTGATCCTGAAACATCAAAATATGCCCACGGTATCGGGTATCACTGGTATGAAACATGGAACAATAAAACCCAGCTTTTTGACAATTTAGCGGAAACCCACAGAGCTTTCCCGGATAAATTCCTTGCCTTTACTGAAGGATGCAAAGAACAATTCAATATGGATAAAATCTACGATGTAAGCCTGGGAGAACTCTACAGCAAAAATATGCTAAATGATTTCAACAAAGGAAATGCATTATGGACCGACTGGAATATTCTGTTGGATGAAACCGGCGGACCTAATCACAAAGGAAATTTCTGCTTTGCCCCGATTATTGCAGACACCAAAACCGGTGAGGTTTTCTATACCTATGAATACTACTATATAGGACATGTCTCAAAATATATCAAACCGAATGCCCAGAGAATCGGAAGTTCTTCCAACAGAGCAGCCCTGACCTCTTCTGCATTTATGAACGAAAACGGACAGCTGGTAACCGTTATTATGAACGACTCAGACAATGATATCGAAACCAATCTATGGATAGAAGGAAAAGCAGCAAAATTGAATGCACCTGCGCATTCTATCCAGACTGTTATTTTATAATTTCATATTAATATTATTTTTGACGAATCCGGCGGCCTCTTCGAGGCCGCCGGATTTATTTGTGAATGATGTAAAAACAGAAAAACCCATGAAATCATTTCATGGGTTTTATGTATTGTAAACGAAACTGTAGCTCGTTATTTTTTAGATGAATTATTCAGCATCATACTTGCTGATTACTTTCTGAGTAACCCCTGAGCTGCTGAAACCTCCATCATGGAAAAGATTCTGCATCGTTACTTTCTTCGTAAGATCAGAGAATAATGTTAC
The DNA here is from genome assembly GCF_002979755.1 of Chryseobacterium culicis. NCBI lineage: Bacteria > Pseudomonadati > Bacteroidota > Flavobacteriia > Flavobacteriales > Weeksellaceae > Chryseobacterium > Chryseobacterium culicis. The sequence continues at coordinate 387,319 of NZ_PCPP01000001.1, forward strand.
ACAGTAGTCTGCACATTCAAGAGCCGTAGCATTTCCTAGTGGAGACATATCTTCTGCATAGCCAAGGAATCCTCCGAAACCTTTCACACCGCTACCGGCAGTTGTCATTGTAGGAGACTGAGAAACGGTATTAACACGTACTTTTCTTTCACCCCAATAGTTTCCGAAAGTTCTTGCAATACTTTCCAGATAAGCTTTATTATCAGACATATCATTATAATCCGGGAATGTTCTTTGAGCAGCAATATAAGTAAGTGCCAAAATACTTCCCCATTCATTCATACAGTCTTTTTCCCAAGCCACACGCATTACTTTATGGAAAGAAACAGCGGAAATATCCCAGCCTTTTTCCAACCAGTCGTAGTTCATTTCTGTATAATGTTTTCCTTTTCTTACGTTGATAGACATTCCGATAGAGTGAAGGATAAAGTCGATTTTTCCAAATTTTGCAACAGCGGCATCAAAAAGTTTTTCAAGATCCTCTATAGAAGTTGCATCAGCACCTATTACTTCAGAACCTGTTTTTTCTGCTAAACCATTAAGTTCCCCCATTCTCAAAGCAATAGGAGCATTGGATAAGATAAATTCAGCACCTTCTTCATGACATCTTTCAGCAACTTTCCATGCGATAGATTGTTCATTAAGGGCTCCAAAAATAATTCCCTTTTTGCCTTTAAGTAAACCGTATGACATAATTTTTTAATGTTTATTATAATACAAATGTAACAATAATTGTGCTTATGGCATAATAAAAAATGGAGCCTTATCAATTTAAGACTCCATTTTATTGAAAATATTTATATGACTGAAATACTAATTGGTTTTCTTATTCCATTCTGCCTTTACATCCTCTGCCGCATCTTTGGTTTTTTCCCATGCTTCATCTGCTTTATCTTTGATATCCTCCCAAGCATCGGATACATTAGCTTTTACCCTGTCAAGCCAGTCTTCCTGGCTGGCTTCCTGATCATTATCCCTTTTCTCATTAATATAATCTTTAGCCTTGTCTGCCAATTCATTGATTTTCCATTTGGCTTTGTCCGTTGCATTTTGTAAAGAATTTTCTACATTGTTTACTGCATTTTCCGCTTTGTTGTACTCTGAATTGTTCATAATAGTATAAATTTTAGTTTGGTATCAGTAATTAAACAATAACCATTCCTAAAAATGAACCTCTCTGTTAAATTTTTCATAATCTTTTGTTATATTTTTCAAAATCAGTAGTAACTTTAACTAGAAAAAAATGATAACTATGGAAAAAATACGTTGTGGCTGGTGCGAAAAAGATGATCTCTACCGAAAGTATCATGATGAAGAGTGGGGAAGACCTGTTTACGATGACAAGACCCTATTTGAGTTTCTGATTCTGGAGAGTTTTCAGGCCGGGCTGAGCTGGTATACTATTTTATCCAAAAGAGAAAACTTCAGAAAAGCTTTTGATCATTTTGATTATAAAAAAGTAGCAGCGTATTCGGATGAAAAGATTGAAGAATTGATGAATAATTCCGGAATTATCAGAAACAGGCTCAAAATTCTTTCGGCAGTCACCAATGCTCAGAAATTCATGGAAGTTCAGCAGGAGTTCGGAAGTTTCTCCAAATATATCTGGGGCTTTATAGATGGAAAACCCATTGACAACAGTCCCGAAACATTATCTGTTGTTCCTGCCACTACAGAAATTTCTGATCTTATATCCAAAGAACTTAAAAAAAGAGGTTTTAAATTCGTTGGTTCTACAGTAATTTATGCCCATATGCAAGCCACCGGAATGATCAATGATCACTTAAAAAACTGCTTTACCAGAAAAATTTAATTTGGTTTTATTCAAAATTTAGTGAAGTTTATTGTTAATTATGTAATTTAAAAAGTTAAGCATAAAAGGGGAGATGTTTGCAAATGCTAATGAGTACTTAGTTTAATAACTGATTGATATTTAAACATTTTTCATTACTTTGTGAGTAAATTTAATTTTAATCACTATGTTGTGTTTTTAATTATGATATTTTCAGTATAATTGTTATTTTGTTGAAAATTTGTATATTTGCAACTGCAAAAAATGCAAGTAATGCAAAAAGACTATAAACCTCAATATACACTTCTCTTATTCTTTATAAGTATTTTCACATTTGCTCAGGTTGGGATTGGTTTACCGAATCCGGACCCTTCTGCGATGCTTCATATTAACGCAAATAATAAAGGAGTACTTCTTCCAAGTATTGCGCTTACCACTACAACAGACAATATTACAGTACCTTCTCCGGCAGACGGACTTATTGTTTGGAATAATGGAAACTCCACTCTGAAAGAAATTGGATTCTATTACTGGTTCGAATCAAAATGGAACAAAATTTTGGCAAATGGAGGTGATCCCACTAAAATTGAGAATGGAACAAGCTGGAATCTTACAGGGACCAATGTGGGAAATTATGGAGGAGCAAATACAACCCTGGCTTTGGGAACAAAAACATATGATGATCTGATTTTTAAAGTAAATGCCTTAACAGCCGGAAAACTGGGAGTTGATAATTCTGTAAGCTTTGGAATAGGATCAAATGCCGGGCAGAATGGGATTGCTTTGGGAAGTGCAAGCTCTGCATTTATGGGAATAGCTATTGGAAGCGCAACAGTTGTTTCCGGGAATGAAGCTTTAGCGGTAGGAAACAAAACTACAGCAGCAGGATTCAGATCTACAGCCATAGGATTTCATGCCCAGACCAGCAGTAATGAATCTGTAGCTATAGGAAATAACTCCTCAGCGGACGGATTTCAGTCCATAGCATTAGGATACAATGCAAAAACAAATACAAATAGTGAAACTGCTTTAGGATATAATGCGGTAACAAATAGCCAAAACTCAACGGCTCTAGGCTCGGAAGCCAATGCGTTGGGACAATATTCCACAGCAGTAGGATATGGAGCGGTTACTTCGCAGGCCAATGCTGTTATTCTTGGAAATAATAATGCAAATGTAGGTATTGGTACTGGTACTCCGAATGTCTCAGCGAAACTGGATGTAAGCGGACAGTTTAAATTGGGAGAGAAGGGCAGTGTGCAGAAAAATCAGATCAGTTTTGAAGCATGGCCGGGAATCTCCATCAATAATTTGCCTCCGGGAAAATCGACAACAATCGATATTCCTGTTCCGGCAGAATATCAACCCGGTTCTACCAGAGCTGTGGTGGTGGTTTCTCCGGCAGGAGACTTTCCGGGAAATTCCTCATTTTCCATCTCGAATCCTAGGATGACTTCTGCTTCCAGTATTACAATTAATCTCACTAATATTTCGGGAACTGCCAACAGCTTGTACTCCGGACATTTTTATGTGATGATCAATGAGTTTTAAATAATAGGTTTTTTATTATAGTTGATATGGTGTAAAGGACTTCCGGACTGGAAGTCCTTTTTTATATAGCATCCATTTTAACTAGACTTACGGGACTGAAGTTCTTTACGTGCATTTTGCCAGCTTTTCCTGATAATAAGATAGAGTGGGAAAAAAGCCAGTGGAAGCGGGGTTATACCATTGAAACCTTTCTTAATTGTCACATAGATGCAGGCTAGTACCAACATCCCCATAATAATACAAAATGCAATATGAGCAGCGGAACGTTTTTTTTCTTCTTTTGTAAGTTCTTCAATAGAGAGTTCCGAAAGCTTATGGTCTTCAGGTTGATTATCGTTTTTCATGTTCACGGTTAGTTTATTGTTTTTTAGTTGAGCTAAAATAATAAAATAACCACAACCTGAATCTGATCGGTATTTCATTTTTGCCCATTCATTAAAAAATAAATATTTTAAACAAAAATATTGTGCACAAAATAAATGGGCTATATTTGTTCCTAAAAAAACGATGATCCCTTTATCAGAACATTTATGCTTTAAAACATATGCTGTTTCCAGATATATTACAGGTTTATATAAGCCTTATCTGGATGAAATTTCATTAACGTATCCTCAGTATCTTGTGATGACAGTTTTATGGGAGCATGGCGGAATGAAGATCGGAAAGATCGGTGAACATCTTCATCTGGATAACGGAACATTAACGCCGTTATTGAAACGTATGGAAAAAAACGGATTGATCATCCGAACCCGCAGCACAGAAGATGAAAGAGTTGTATTGATTAATCTTACCGAAAATGGAACAAAGCTTAAAGAAAAAGCGAAACATATTCCCAAAGCTGTTCAGCAGTGCATGAATCTGAGTGAGGATGTAAAGACCCAGCTAATGGCTTCTTTAGACAATATATTAACAATACAATCTGTTTCTGGCATATGAAGAAAATAAGAATTATAGGCTGTGGCTGGTTGGGAGAAAGAATAGCCTCTTCCTTATCCGGAAAATACGACATAGCAGCAACGACTACAACGGAAAATAAAGTAAAGGATCTCAACAGTAAAGGAATTCATGCTGTACTTGCTTCTTTCCCGGATTATCAGCTGGCTGAACCCTATAATGAATGGTCTGAGATTAAGAATGCTGATGTTTTAATTATTACCATTCCTGTCAATGAAAAAAGCTGTTGTGTAAGTTCTTTGTATAATAGAATTCAGAATTTATCAACATTTATAGGGGATTTTAAAGGACAGATGTTCCTGATGAGTTCCACAGGGGTTTATCCCGATCTTCCCAAAGAATTTACAGAAGAAGATATTCCTTTGGAAAAAGTATCAGGGGAAAGAATGCTGAGAAATAGATATCCGCAGCTTAATATTCTGAGGCTTGGAGGCCTGATGGGAGACAACAGACTTTTAAAAAACTATAATGTAGGAAATCTTGATCATGCAGTGAATCATATTCATTATGCTGATATCAGTGCCATCATCACACAAATGATTGAAAAGAAAACTGGAGCTAAACTTTATAATGTTACTGCCCCGATTCATCCTGCAAAAAGCCAGGTGATTAATGCACAGAAAAATATACCTGATGAGGAAGTTTTCGAAGTAAAAGGTAAGAAGGTCTTGTCTTCAAAACTGGTTTCAGAGCTGGATTATGTATTTCAGTATCCGGATCCGAGAACGTTTCATTTGTAATTATTGACCATCGGTTTTAACCCATTTTTGCTTACGAAATTTCTTTCAACACCTTTGTCATTCCGTAGGAATCTCTACGTTATTTTTAAACTTTTGTATTTAGATTCCTATGGAATGACAAGGTGAGTGATGAGCTGCATTCATGGTGGAAAGAACAAAATTCTACAGTACAAATTCAATTGGAACGACTTATAATCCAGAGCGTAGACGAAGGAAGCTCGTTTTCAAAATAAATCAAATTCCATAGGCTTTAGCCAAAACCTATAAAAAAACTCCGGAAAAAGTTTCCGGAGTTTTTTATTTTATCATAAACAAAATTGATTATTTGATAATTCTTTCCAATACCCATTCAATAAGGTTTTTCTCAGAAGCATGGTGGTCTGCAGAGAATTCTCCACGTCTTCTGTTGGCAATAACGTTATTTACGGTAATGGCTTTATGTCCTAATAATTTTGAAAGAGCATAGATTGCTGATGTTTCCATCTCAAAATTGGTGATTCCAAGATCATTTAATGTTTCCAGGAATTGATCATCTACTGCTTTTAAACGAAGCTGTCTTCCCTGTGGCGCATAGAATCCCGGGAAAGTTGCAGTATTTCCATGGTATTTGGCATCTTTGTAATAGTCACCCATTTCTGCTGCCCAGTCTGAGAAATAAAGCATAGGCTTGATTTTTTCGTAAGGGAATTTTTCTAAAAAGCTTTTAGAAAACTCATTTTCGAAGTTGTAGTCCTGATAGAAATGCATCAGACCGTCTAAACCTACTACATTCTGGGTAACCAGCATATTGTCAACCTGAACATCCGGGTTTACACTTCCACAAGTTCCCATACGGAATAGTTCAAGAGCCTTATGCTCAGTTTTAAATTCTTTATTTTTAAGATCGATGTTTACCAGGGCATCCAGTTCGTTCATTACGATATCGATGTTTTCTGTTCCGATACCGGTAGACATTACTGTGATTCTTTCCCCGCGAATCGTTCCTGTATGCGTATAGAATTCTCTTTTATTTTTTTTGATCTCTACGGTATCAAAGTATTTTGAAACTTTTGCCACTCTGTCAGGATCACCCACAAGGATGATTTTGTCAGCAATGTCTTCGGGTAAAAGATTCAGATGATATACACTTCCGTCTTCATTCAGAACAAGTTCTGAGGCTGCAAGTTTGTTTAGCATAATAGGTATATATTTTTTTTAAGTTTTTTAATTAATCATAATAGCTTCTTTATAAGGAGAAGCCATAACCTCGTAGATATCATTGTATTCTTCTACAATCCTTTTCTGGCCGTTCATTACCTCGTATACGGTAACAACAGTTTTTTCAATGTTTTTAGGATCTTTCCTCTGGGAAGTGATTTCGTAGAAGTGATCATCTTTTTTAAGAATAGAAATCAGTTCTTCCTTCGTTGAATTGTTGGAAGTCATCATTCCCGGGAATTCCATCACAATATCCTTCAGATCAGTATAATCTTTATAACGCTTGGTAACTCCGTTGGAATACAGATAAACATTAGGTATATTTTTATCCTTTTCCAGACGGATCAAATAATAATCAGAACCTCTTTTCTCGGCATATACAGCCATCTCCTGCTGCTTTCCGGATTGTTTTTCCGGTTGCTTTTTTTTCTGTGAAAATGCAGTAAGCGAAAGGAAACTTGCTGCAACAGCAAACCATAGTTTTGTTTTCATACTCCTATTTTAGTTTTTTTGATGTGTTGAATTTAGTTTAAAAAATCCTCTCCCAATAATCTTCCGCCATTATTTTTTCCGGTATTTCGAAGAACCGCTTTATTTTAGAATAATGAATTGATTTCGGGGTTTAAAATTAGTGAAAAATATAATAGCAGAAATATAAACATTATTTAATCTGCTATTAAAACTGAGATAACATCAGATTAATAGTTTTGCCGCTAAAAATTCATGAGATCTTATCCACTGCTTGTAATCGTCCTTCTGATAGGATTTGCAGTAATGTCTTTTAATCCTGTTTATAAAGGAAAAGAAAGCGAAAATACATTTGTTAATAAAGGGTTGTCCGACTTTAAAACCAAACTTGAGCAGCTGAAATCAGACGCCGATAAGTTCTCCGAAGACCGTATTTCCCTCGCCGAATTACAGAAATCACTAAGCAGTACAAGAAACTCATTTAAGGAAATAGAATTCTATGTTGCCTACCATTATCCTGAATTTACGAAAACCCATTTGAATGCAGCTCCTTTATTTCATATTGAAGCTGCAGGGACATCATCATACACTCTTCCGCCTGAAGGATTACAGGTGTTGGATGAACTTATATTTTCTGACGAAGCAGGAAATGAAAAGGAAAAGATTAAAACGATTACTACTTTTTTGTATAACAGTTATGCCGGGTTTTATTTAAGTGCATTAAAAAATGGACTGAGTAAAGGGAATAATAAGACCTTACCGTTACGTATAGAACTGATCAGGATCTATTCACTTGGTGTATCAGGTTTTGATACACCGGGTTCACTGAATATTTCCGAAGAAACAAGCCATGCTCTTTCCGGAATGCAGAAATACATCAATGATGATCTTTATTTTAAAAATTATAATACGCAGAAGGCTGACCAGATTTTAACAGAAGCAATTCATTACCTTTCAAAAAATACAGATTTTGAAACTTTCGACAGGATCGAGTTTTATAAAAAATATGTACAGCCTTTGTATGAAGAGTTGGGGAAATGGGATGGAAGACCTGATGATCTTAAAGAATTTTCAGGCTGGAATGTGGGAAACAAAAACTTTTTCAGCAGTGATTTTTTAGATCCTTACTTTTATACCTTACTAAAATCCTCAGAAGATAATCCGGAACTCCGCAATCTTGGAAAATCTATTTTCTATGATCAGAACTTAAGTGGAAACGGAAAAATGAGTTGTGCGACTTGCCACCTTCAGGAAAATGCCTTTACAGACCTTACCACCAAATCGCAAAGCAATGTGGAAGGAAAAACGGTTCTGAGAAACTCTCCGTCTTTATATAATGCTGTTTTTGCCAAAAGGTTTTTCTACGATCTTCGTGCTTTTTACCTTGAACAGCAGGCAGAACACGTCATTTATAATGAACAGGAATTCAATACGAGCTATGAAAATATTATTCAGAAACTAAAAACAAAACCTGAATATAAAAAGGCTTTTCGTGCAGCTTTCAAAGATGGAAAGATCAGTAAAGAGAATTTTTCAAAAGCATTAAGTTCTTATGTAGCTTCATTATATTCATTTGACAGTGATTTTGACCGTTTCATGAGGAATGAAAAGAATGTTTCTGATGATGTGAAAAAAGGATTCAATCTGTTTATGGGAAAAGCCAATTGTGCAACCTGTCATTTTGCCCCTCATTTTTCAGGATTGGTACCTCCGTTTTTTAATGAAAATGAATCTGAAGTATTGGGAATACCAACCCGACCGATCAAACAGCTTCCTGTAGAGCTTGACCAGGATTTAGGAAGAGGAAACAGTCCGGTAAAAAAAGAAAAATCATGGATTTATGATTACTCTTTCAAAACAGTAACCGTGAGAAATATTGCTCTTACTAAACCTTATTTTCACAATGGAGCTTTCAACACATTAGAAGAAGTCCTTGATTTTTATAACGAAGGTGGTGGAGAAGGGTTAGGATTAAAAATGAAAAACCAAACCCTTGCACCAGATAAATTAAACCTTACCGAAACAGAAATAAAACAGATCATAGCCTTCCTGAATGCACTTACAGATGTGAGTAAAGCGAAGTAGGTGGAGTTGGAGAGTTTTAGTGTGGGAGGGTTTTAGAGTGAGAGGGTAGAGATTCGGGTTTCGAGTTAAGGGCAAGTGTGATTCGAGCTTTATGATGGATAGTTGGAGGTGGATTATTTCTATTCATACATATGATTGTAAAATTTTTTTTATCCTATACTTTCTGTGCGAATCCCAAACCTCGCACCTCTTACCTTTTACTCTAAAAACCCTTCAACACTTCCATACTCAAACTCTCCAACCCTTGAGCCCCCGCATCATTTAACAAAAAATTAATCCCCTTAACATTAGGTTTTTGATAAGTTAATATTTAGCGATTTAGATTTAAAATCCTATTAACAGAGAAAAAGCGCTAAAAAAATAGTTTTGCAAGGTCTAATAAATCAAATAAAAAATGAAGAAAAAACTACTAACAGTGGGAGCTTTGGCTATACTGGCCAGTTCTGGTATTCAGGCGCAGACTCTGATATTCAATAAGAATGCATCTTGGAGTTATAAGGATAATAATCAGGCGCAGCCAGCTGGTTGGAATGCACAGACCTATGATATTTCTGGATGGTCCGTTGGAAATGGTCCGTTAGGGTATGGGGATCCTGTAACAACGACGATCAATTCAGGGCTTACTACCGCTTATTTTGCTAAGGATTTTACGGTAGATCTTTCAACACTTTCCGATACTATGGAACTTGGAGTAATGAGAGATGACGGTATCATTGTATACCTTAACGGAGAAGAAGTGGTAAGAGATAATATGCCTGCGGGTGCTGTAACATTCAATACTTTCTCTAGTACTACTATTGATGGGGCAGCAGAGAGCGTTTATAATATTTTCTCTATTCCAAAGTCAAAATTTGTAAACGGGGTCAACAGATTTTCTATTGAGCTGCATAACAGAAGTACAACCAGTTCAGATTTAAGAATTGATGCTTACCTGAAAACAACAACCAATACAACAACTCCCGTAACTTGTAACGGAACACATATCAGCTGTTTTACTTCAATTGTTCCTACAGCACAGACCAATAAACTGATCATTCCTGCTGAACACAAATACCAGCTTATTCTAAAAGAAGGAGACAGCTATACCGAAGGAGGCGGACTGGTAGGAGGTCAGAATGACTTTACAGCTTATGTTCCCAAAACAGGAAGCAGTACCAATGGATATCTTTCTGTAAACCATGAAACCAATCCTGGAGGAGTTACCATGGCAGAGATTAACTATAACGCGACTTCAAAACTTTGGCAGCTGACAAAATCAAGAGCGGTAAGTTTCTCAGATCCAAGTTTAGTACAGACCATCAGAAACTGTTCAGGAGGAATTACTCCATGGGGAACTGTAGTGACGGCAGAAGAATCGGTTACGTCCAATGATGTGAACAATGATGGTTATAAAGATTATGGTTGGTTAGTGGAGATTGATCCTGCAACAGCACAGGTTATTTCTAAAAATGCTAATGGTACCAAAGGGAAACTGTGGCAGATGGGAATCATGAACCACGAAAACGTAGTAATCAATAATGCAGGAACTATAGCGTATTATGGAGAAGACGGAGGAACTCACATGGTATACAAATATGTAATGGATACTCCAAATGATCTTTCTTCAGGAAACCTTTATGTGTTAAAATTAGATCAGGGATTAACAACTGCAGGAGATCCGGTAGGAACTACAGCGACATGGATTCAGGTTCCGAACAAAACACAAGCAGATCAGAATAATACCAATAATAATGCTCTGACTGTGGGAGGTACAAAATTCAATGGAGTTGAAGATGTTGATATCAGCCCTCTGGATGGCAGAATCTATTTTACTGCAAAAGGATTAGACAGAGTATACCGTTTACAGGATAACGGAACTACCGCTTCTCAGGTGGAAACATTTGTAGGAGGAGGTTCTTCTGTATATTCTTTCAATACTGCTCAGGGAATGAAATCTGAAGCCTGGGGAGACGGAAATGACAACCTTACTTTTGATGAGCTTGGAAACCTTTGGGTACTTCAGGATGGTGGTAAAAACTATATCTGGGTAATTGCTCCGGATCATACACCGGCAAACCCTAAAGTAAGACTATTTGCTTCCATGCCGGCAGGTTCAGAGCCTACAGGACTTACATTTACTCCTGATCACAAATTCGGTTTCTTCTCTATTCAGCATCCGGATTCAACCATTTCTACAGATGTAGATGCAACAGGGAATACAATTGATTATAAAGGAAAATCAGCAACAATTGTAATTGCCCTTAAAAACAACCTGGGAATTGAAGGAACTTTAGGAACTATTGATAGTAAAATTGAAGAAAATACAGTAACAGTAGCTCCAAACCCAACTTCAGGAATCGTGAAAATCAATTCTGCAAAAGGATTGAAAGATATTTCTGTAACAGCTTACAGCATGGACGGAAAAATCGTTTATACAAAGAAGTTCAACGGGACCAACAAAGTATTGGATCTTGATTTTACGCAACAGTTGGAAGGATCTCGTGTTTTAGTTTTAAATATTGAAGCAGAAGGAGGTTTCCAGAAAACAGTTAAACTTTTAAAGAAATAAATTATTTATAATTCTTGTCTGTCAGTGACTTTTGTTGCTGGCAGACCTTTTATGTTTATGAAAAAGCTAGTCTTATTTATTGCCATACTCTCACTTTCTCAGATCAAAGCTCAGATTGATCCGGTGAAATATCCCACTTTTACCAACATCGAAGAAGCTTTAAACAGTAAAAAAGCAGTGTACAGTATGAGCTTTCGGGAAAAAGGACTTTTTAATATCCCTCCTAAAATCGTGAAGTTGGATTCATTATTCTTTCTGAATATCATGGCTAATAAGCTCGAGAAAATGGATCAGGAACTCTTTGAATTAAAAGGACTGGAAATTTTAAATGTGAATGAAAACAGTATTAAATATATTCCCGATGAGGTAAGCAAGCTTAAGAAACTGACCTCTTTTTCAATGAATCTGAATAGTCTGACAAGCATTAATCCTAATCTTGCACAGCTTCAGAACCTAAAAGTCGTGCATTTTGATGCCAACAACCTGAATACCTTTCCGGAAGCCCTAATGGAAATTCCGACCCTGGAAGAAATTAATCTGCAGGGAAATCAGATAAGCTTCATTGCAGACAGACTTAAGCAGATCAAAAACCTGAAATTCCTGAACCTTTCAGATAATCAGATTAATGATCTTGGAAATTTGTCTTTTCCGGAAAATTTAAAATATCTTGAACTGCAGCAGAATGCAATTATCAGGCTTCCTGAGAACCTTTTCAAAGCCAGACATCTCGAATTTTTAAATGTCAGTGGAAATAATATCACAGAAATATCACCCAAAGTAAAAGGATTGAAAGATATCGTCAGTATGAATCTGGCGAACAACAATCTGAAAGATATTCCTGAAGAAATCAAACAGCTTAAAAACCTGAAAACGTTGATTCTTACAGGAAATCCTATAGAAAAATCTAAAATTGAAAACTTAAAAACCTTACTGCCGGAAACCCAGATCTATTTCTAGAACTATCCGCCAACACGTTTGGTTTTATATCCCATTTCTTTAAGGATATTCATTATTTTATCACGGTTATCCCCTTGAATGATAATCGTTCCATCCTTCTCAGAGCCGCCTATACCCAAGGTGGTTTTTATTTTCTTTGAGATTTTTTTGAGGTCTTCCTCGCTGCCTTCCCAGCCTTCAACAATCGTTACAGGCTTACCATTTCTTCCTTTTTTCTCAAATTTGCATACCAAAGGCTCTTTCTGCTTGAATTGTTCTTCAGGCATCTCAAAATCCTGCTCTTCATGCTCAGGAAAAAGATTCTTCAATTGATCTCGTAAATCCATACTGCAAAATTAAAAAGATTTACCGATTAATGAACGGAAATAATCAACGAAATTTCAACTTTTCAACCTTTTCAAGGTTCAAAACCTTGACACGGTTAGATGACTTATCATCATCAGTCCATAAAATTCGAGTCTTCAAATTCTTCTATTCATAGGAAATTAGGTAAATTTGTCTCACAAAAGTTTTACAAAATGTCAAAAAAAGCAATACTGGCCATTCTTGACGGATGGGGATTGGGAACAAACCCTGACGTTTCTGCAATAGATAAAGCAAATACTCCATTCATAGACAGCTGTTACCAAAAATTTCCACATACTACGCTTGAAGCAAGTGGGTTGGCTGTTGGTCTGCCTGCCGGACAGATGGGAAATTCTGAAGTAGGACACATGAACCTGGGAGCCGGAAGAGTAGTTTACCAAAATCTGGTGAAACTGAACATGGCAGTGGAAAACGGAACACTGGGTCAGGAAAAAGTGATTCAGGATGCTTTTGAATATGCCAAAAGAGAAAATAAAAAAATACACTTTATCGGATTGGTTTCCAATGGAGGAGTACACTCACATATCAATCACTTAAAAGGATTACTGACGGCTGCAAAAGAATTTGGATTGAATGAAAACGTTTTTGTTCATGCATTTACCGATGGTAGAGACTGTGATCCACACTCTGGATTTGGATTTATCGATGAGCTTCAAAAACATATGGATGCCACTACAGGAAAGCTGGCAACAGTGGTAGGAAGATATTACGCCATGGACAGAGATAAAAGATGGGAGCGTGTAAAACTGGCTTATGATGCCCTTGTAGAAGGAGTAGGAGAGCCCACAACAGATGCATTGGCAGCTATTAAAGCTTCGTATGATAATAATATTACCGATGAATTCCTGAAGCCAATCATTCTAATGAACACTACTGCTACAGGAAATGTAGTGCCAGTAGCAAAAATCATTGATAATGATGTGGTGATCTGTTTCAACTTCCGTACAGACAGAGGGAGAGAAATTACTGAGGTGCTTTCCCAGAAGGATTTCCCGGAATATGATATGAAAAAGCTAAACCTTTATTATATCACATTAACGAATTATGATAAAACATTCCAGAATGTACAGGTTGTTTTTGATGAAAACGTATTAACGGAAACTATGGGTGAAATTCTTGAGAAAAATGGAAAAACCCAGATCAGAATCGCAGAAACTGAGAAATATCCGCACGTTACTTTCTTTTTCTCAGGAGGAAGAGAGGAAGAGTTTAAAGGCGAAAGAAGATTATTGTGCCCAAGCCCGAAAGACGTTCCTACTTACGATCTGAAACCGGAAATGTCAGCATATGATATTACCAATGCCATCGTGCCGGAACTGGAACAGGGAACAGCTGATTTTGTTTGTTTAAATTTTGCCAATACAGACATGGTAGGACATACAGGTGTTTTTGAAGCAGCTGTAAAAGCCGCTGAGGTGGTAGATCAGTGTATCGAAAAAGTAGCTACCGCTGCTTATGAAAACGGATATGCTGTTTTTATTCTTGCAGACCATGGAAACTCTGATGTAATGATGAATCCGGACGGAACTCCTAATACCCAGCATTCTACAAACCTGGTTCCTTTTATCGTTATGGATAAAGACCAAACCTGGAACTTAAAACCTGGAAAACTGGGAGATGTGGCACCTACCATTCTTAAAGTAATGGGGGTTGAAATACCAGATGCAATGACAGGAGATGTTTTGGTTAATTAATATTCAATAATATCATAGAAAAAATGCCGTTATACCTTTATAGCGGCATTTTTTTTATGATTTATGTCAGATAAGGTATGACTTGCATACTTTATTATGCGCTAAATAATAAATAAATCATATCTTTGTAAATTAAAACTGAATAGTAAAATGTATCAAAAGCTTGTTAGGAAAGAAGTAATGGGATTATTGGAAAAGGAAGTAGGTTCTTTTCTTGATAAATTTTTAACGCCAATTGAAAAAATCTGGCAGCCTTCCGATTATTTACCAGATCCTTCAAGCGATGAATTTAAACACGACTTAGAAGAAATTCAGACTTTTGCCCGTGAAATGCCTTATGACCTTTTTGTAACACTGATTGGAGACTGTATCACAGAGGAAGCTCTTCCTTCGTATGAGTCTTGGTTGATGGGCGTTGACGGAATCAATCAGGAAGAAAAAGTAGGCTGGGCCAACTGGGTAAGAGCATGGACTGCTGAGGAAAACAGACATGGAGATTTATTAAACAAATATCTTTATCTGTGTGGAAGAGTAAATATGAGAGAGGTTGAGATCACTACTCAATATCTTATCAATGACGGATTTGATTTGGGAACAAGTATGGACCCATACAGAAACTTCATTTATACAAGTTTCCAGGAGACAGCTACCAATATCTCTCACAGAAGAGTAGGTACATTGGCTAAACAATCCGGAAACGGGAAATTGGCAAAAATGTGTGGTGTAATTGCAGCAGATGAAGCAAGACACGCTAAAGCATACAAACATTTCGTAGCAAAAATCCTTGAAGTAGACCCTTCAGAAATGATCCTTGCATTCGAAGATATGATGCGTAAGAAAATTGTAATGCCTGCTCACTTAATGAGACAGTCCGGACAAAAAGCTGGTGAACTTTGGGGACATTTCTCAGATGCAGCACAAAGATGTATGGTGTACACAGGTCAGGATTATATCAATATTATGAAGGACCTTTTAGATGAATGGAAAATCGAGCATGTAAAAGGACTTACAGAAAAAGCGGAAAAAGCTCAGGAATATCTGATGAAACTTCCTGCAAGACTTCAGAAGATCACAGACCGAGTTTCTACTCCGGATCTTCAGTTCCAGTTTAGCTGGGTGAAAAGCTAATAAGATCTATATTATTATTTAAAATATAAAAGTAATTGAGTGCCTTTCTTTTGGGCACTCTTTTTATTTCTTATCTTTGCAAAGCTAAAAAAAGACAAAATGTTAAATAATAAAAAGATCGCTGTTGACTTTGACGGGACTATTGTTGATGATGCTTACCCGGCCATTGGAAAACCGAAAACTTTTGCATTCGAAACTTTGAAGAGACTTCAGGCTGAAGGATTCAGATTGATACTTTGGACATACAGACACGGAAAAACTTTAGATGAAGCTGTAGAATTCTGTAAAAAAAACGGAATAGAATTTTATTCTGTGAATTCAAGCTTCGAAGGAGAAGTTTTTGATCCTGAAAATCAGTCCAGAAAATTAGATGCAGACTGGTTTATTGATGACAGAAATTTAGGAGGATTTCCAGGATGGGGTGAGATCTACAATATTATTCAGGAAAGAATAGAATTCCGTGTAGAAGGAAAAGAAGTCCTTGCTTATTCAAAACTTAAAAAAGAAAAGAAAAAAGGCCTTTTCTGGTAAGATATAATATAACAATTTAACGGTGTACCAATTTATCAATCAATATTGTTACACTGATACATTAATACATTGGTAAATTAATACAATGATTCAATTAAAAACGATAGACGAATTACGTCTCATGAAGGAGAGTGCCCGATTGGTTTCTAAAACATTGGGAATGTTGGCAAAAGAAATTAAACCAGGGATTACTACTTTATATTTAGATAAACTGGCTCATGATTTTATTAAAGATCACGGTGCTGAACCTGCATTCTTAGGGTATGGAGGATTTCCAAATTCTCTTTGCATCTCTCCGAATGAGCAGGTAGTTCATGGTTTTCCTAACAACGACATAGTGAAAGAAGGAGATGTTCTTTCTGTTGACTGTGGAGTGATCCTTAATGGTTTCGTAGGAGATCATGCCTATACTTTTGAAATCGGGGAAGTGAAACCTGAGGTTAAAAAATTACTACAGGTTACCAAAGAATCTTTATACAAAGGAATTGAGCAGGTTGTCAGAGGAAAGAGAATAGGAGATATCTCCCATGCAATCCAGGCACATTGTGAAAAAGAAGGATATGGAGTGGTAAGAGAGCTTGTAGGACACGGATTGGGAAGAAAAATGCACGAAGATCCACAGGTTCCTAACTACGGAAGACAAGGAAGCGGAAAAGTAATTAAAGACGGTTTGGCAATTGCTATCGAGCCAATGGTGAATATGGGTACTGAAAAAGTAAAGTTCCATAATGACGGTTGGACAGTAACTACTTTAGATAATTTGCCATCTGCTCACTTCGAACATGATGTAGCAGTAATCAATGGTAAGCCGGTATTGCTTTCCACATTTGATTATGTATACGAAGCTTTAGGGATTGTAAGTGATGAAGAGAAGCAGTTCCAACTGGATTTTTAATGAAAAAGGTAACTAAGCTTTTACTGAATAAAATTCCACGTCCGATGCTTATTAAAATGAGCATCTGGGCAAGACCGCTTATTTATCAGTTTTTCAAAGGAGATCAGTTTTTTGATCCTATTGATGGAAGATCTTACAGGAAATTCCTTCCCTATGGATATGGAAAACAAAGAGAAAATGCTCTTTCGCCAGGAACTTTAAGCTTGGAGAGACACCGTCAGATGTGGCTGTATCTTCAGAATGAAACTGATTTTTTCATTAAAAATTATAAAGTACTGCATATCGCTCCCGAACAGGAATTCTTAAGAAAATTCAAGAGAATGAGTAACCTGAATTATATTTCGGCAGACTTATATTCTCCCATTGTAGATGTGAAAGCAGATATCCTGGATTTACCTTTTGAAAATGAAAGCTTTGATATTGTTTTCTGTAACCATGTTCTGGAACATATTGAAGACGATGCAAAAGCAATGAGCGAGCTCTACAGAGTAATGAAACCCGGTGGATGGGGAATTCTTCAGGTTCCGATGAAAAATTCATTGGAGAAAACCTATGAAGATTTTACCATTAAAGATCCAAAAGAACGTCAGAAACACTTCGGTCAGTATGATCACGTTCGTTGGTACGGAATGGATTATTTTGACCGCCTGAGAAAAGCAGGCTTTGAAATAGAACCGAATTTTTATTCCCAGAAATTCTCTGAAGAAGAAATTAAAAAATACGGACTAAGGCATAATGAAATTTTACCTGTAGTCTATAAAAAATAAAATAAAACCCGTTTCAACATTGAAGCGGGTTTTTATATGATGAAATGTCCTCTTTTATTCTTTGACAAAAGGATAGGACTTGTAATTTTCTATCTTTATTATGTACTGCCCTTTCTGCAGGCTGCTTGTATCAATCGAGGTTTTGTTGCTATTGGTTGTAGTTTCAAATACCAGTTTCCCTGATAAATCGTAGATCTTAAGAGGAAGGTTTCTCTCAATGTTTTCAAGATGTAAAACCTCTTTTACAGGGTTTGGATACGCTTTAAAGGTTTTCGCGGTTGCTTGAGCTTCTTTAGTGCTCAGTTGTGGAGTATTGTTATAGTATACTTTGTTTCCTGAAGGATCTGTGATCGTAAGTGTTTTAATATTGCCATTGTTTGTGATCTGATAGCTGTATATAGATCCATAAGCTCCTAAAACATACGCGTCACAGTTTTTCTGATCGTAGGCACGAACAGGTGCAGCATTTCCTCCGTTATAAAACAAAAGAGTACATGCACTTGCTGTTTTGATGAGATTATTACCTCCGGGTATGACCCCGAAACTCATCATAGAGGTGTTATAATACCTGGAATTAATCACATAGCTTGTTCCTCCCGCAGAATTAAAGGTAGTTGCGGGAACTCCATTGTCAATCACAGGAGTATTGGTTGTTTGGCCGCCACTGGTCACCATTTTAGAAATATACCAGTTGTTGGAAAGTAATTCGGAGGTTTGCTGGGCAGTTAATAGACTGCTTGCTAAAAGGAGTAAAATTTTTTTCATAGGTTAAAGTTTCCCACAAATATAAAAGATTTTCGTCCTTCTTAATTCCATTAGATTAAATAAAAATAGAAATGAAAAAACCGCCTTCAATACGAAGACGGTTCCATTTTTAAATATAGATAGAAGTTTATGCGCTTTTTAATGGGATGAAGAGACTGCCTTTAATCCTACCACAGAACCAATAAGGGTTACAATAAAGAAAACTCTCCAAAAGCTTACAGGATCCTTAAAGAAAATAATTCCCATTAAGGCAGTTCCTACTGCTCCGATTCCTGTCCATACCGCATAAGCCGTACCGATAGGCAAGGTTTGAGTCGCTTTAATTAGCAAAAGCATGCTGATTGTCATCGTGATCAGGAAACCGGTATACCACAGGTACATTTCGGTTCCTGATGTTTCTTTTGCCTTTCCCAGGCATGATGCAAAGGCAACTTCAAATAATCCTGCAATAACTAATATGATCCAATTCATTTCTTAAATTTTTCTCCAGCAAATTTCAGCATTTAACGGGAGAAAAAATTTTACAATTGTTAAAAAATGAAGATGGTTTTTAAGAAAGAAAGATGGAAGCTTGAGGAAAAAAGTGGTTATATCAATAGGAGCGGACTTTAGTCCGCTTTCAAAAGAAAATAATCATTCCTTTGGCTTTAGCCAAAACATAAACTAGGGATCACAGAATTTTTAAATTTTTCAATCCTTAAATTTTTAAATTTACTTGATTTCCGCCCGTATCCTGCTTAAACTCACCTGCGTAATCCCAAGATAAGACGCAATATAACCGAGCTGAACTCTTTTAAGCAAGTCCGGCTGGTAGGTGATGATGTCTTTGTAACGTTCCAGAGAAGTTTTGAACTGTCTGGAAATAATGAGCTCTTCAGATTTTATCATCTCAGCTTCTGCCAGTTTTCTTCCCCAATTAGCAATATGAATATCTTCATTAAAGAGTTTTCTGAGACTTTCTGTTTCCATTCTGTAAAGATCACAGTCTTCCAGTAATTCGATGCTTTCATAGCCGGGTTTGTCTTCTACATAGCTTTTCATGGAAAGAATACATTGTCCTTCACTTCCGAACCAGAAGGTAATATCATTATCAGAAGTTGAAGAATAGGCCCGCGCAATCCCTTTTCTTATAAAATAAAGATAAGGAATCACTTTATCGGCTTCCATCAGACAAAAGCCTTTAGGATGCGAAACTTCAGTGATATGTTCTTTTAAACTGTTTTTTGAGGTTTCAGGAAGAAGGTAAACCTGGTCAAGAATCTGGTCTATATTCATAAAGATGAATTCTAATATTCAAAAATATCAGTTTTAGGTAATGCAATACAAAATAATCCTATGTTTTTTTACAATCTTGTGATGATATGAGCATGGTAGTGGCTTTTAATTTTCTTTTATTACAGCCATTTAAGGCTGTATAACTCTCTTTTTTCTTTTAAATATTGAGATTAACCGTAAAGACCAATTTTGTTTTACTAACTTTGCAGTTCGTAATATTATTTTTATGCACAAAGCTGGATTTGTAAATATAGTTGGAAAGCCCAATGCGGGAAAATCGACCTTGCTCAACCAATTAATGGGTGAGAAATTGGCGATTGTAACGCAGAAAGCTCAGACAACCCGTCACAGAATTTTTGGTATTTATAATGAAGATGATCTTCAGATCGTATTTTCTGATACTCCCGGAGTATTGGATCCAAAATACGGACTGCAGGAAAAAATGATGGATTTTGTAAAGGACTCTCTGCAGGATGCTGATGTATTCCTGTTTATTGTAGATGTTACCGATAAAGCAGAACCTTCAGAATTTTTAATTGATAAATTGAATAAAATTCCTGTACCCGTTCTTCTTTTATTAAATAAAGTAGACCAGACTGATCAGGCAGGTCTTGAAAAATTAGTAGAAGACTGGCACAATAGAATTCCAAAGGCTGAAATTCTGCCTATCTCTGCGTTAAATGCTTTCAATACAGAAGTTATTTTACCAAAAATAAAATCTTTACTTCCTGAAAACCCACCTTACTACGATAAAGATCAGTACACGGATAAACCTGAAAGATTTTTTGTAAACGAGGCAATTCGTGAGAAAATCCTTCTGAATTATGATAAAGAAATTCCATACTCTGTGGAAGTTGTGACTGAACAGTTCAAGGAAAAAGAAGGGATTATCTTTATAGACTCTATTATTTATGTAGAAAGAGATACTCAAAAGGGAATTATTATCGGGCACAAAGGTGAAGCCATCAAAAAAGTAGGAACTGAAGCACGATTGGATCTTGAGAAATTCTTTACCAAAAAAATTCATTTAAACTTATTTGTAAAAGTGAAAAAAGATTGGAGAAAGAACGACAGAGACCTTAAAAATTTCGGTTACCGATAAACTAAAACAGCCGGAATCCCGTTGTATTAAAAGATTTTTATTACCTTAGTATAAATTTTTTAGTAAATGAACTATAATAATTCAAATTCAAGCTCAATACTTAAAGATATTATTTTATTAGTTGTGAGAGTGTTTGTAGGTTTTGCAATGCTTTCTCATGGTTTTCCAAAGCTTCAGATGCTGTTGGCAGGAGGTAAAATCGAGTTTTTCGATTTTATGGGTCTTGGTCCTCAGATATCACTGATTCTTACTGTTTTTGCTGAATTTGTGTGTTCAATACTCCTTATATTAGGACTTTTCACAAGAGTTTCTTTAGGATTTCTGATCTTTACAATGATCATTGCCGGCTTTGTTGTACATGGAGCAGATCCTTTTGAAAAAAGAGAAATGAGCCTTATTTATCTTTCTGTTTATCTTTTGCTTATCGTGATCGGGGCTGGAAAAGTTTCGGTAGACCATATGATTGAAAGAAGAAAAAGAGCTTCAGACTGGTAATTTTACAATAAGAACAATACAATATAAAAGAAAGGCACTTCAAAAAATGAAGTGCCTTTCTTTTATTAATAATTACAGTTAGGTAAGCATTCCCAGATCAGATTTCCCTTTTCGTCTCTTACTCTGCAAGCCATATATCCCGGATCACATAAGGGAGCGCTTCCTCCCATAACGGTCTTTAGATTTTTCTTCGTTAATTTTCTTAAATTTTTCATATTATTTTAATTTGTAAGATAAATGTAATAAAAAAATAAATATGACACCAAAAAGAGTCTTATTTTTTAATGTTAAAATTCTTTTAAATTCACTACATTCGTAAAAAATGAATTTATATGAAGATAAAACTGACTATTTGCCTTTTGGCATTTCTCAATTTTTATGATGCACAGGAAAATATTACGTATCAGAAACCTTCTGCTGAGATTTTAAAACTGGCAGATTATCAAAGACCTCCAAGTGTTCTGATGAACAGCAAAAAAGACTGGGTGGTTTTTACGTACCGTCCAACATATAAAACACTCGAAGATCTCAGTCAGAATGAAATGAAGCTTGGTGGACTTAGAATCAATCCGGTTACTAATATTTCAAGCAGCATTACTTATTCTAATGATTTGAAGATCAGAAAAATCAACGATAAAAATGAAATTCAGGTAAAAAACCTGCCTTCCAATCCAAAAATTGGCTATGTTTCATTTTCTCCGGATGAAAAGAAACTGGCTTTTACCAATACTACCAATAAAGGAGTAGAGCTTTGGATCGTAGATATGGAAACGGCTTCTGCCAATAAAATTACAGCAGATAATCTGAATGCCAATTTAGGAATGCCTTATGTGTGGTATAATGATTCTCAAAGCTTATTGATCAGAGCAATTCCACAAAACAGACCTGCGCTTATCGATGCAAGCAAAGATCTTCCTACAGGACCTATTGTTTCAACAGCAGATGGTAAAGTTTCCCAGAACAGAACCTATCAGGATCTTTTGAAAAATCCTCAGGATGAAAAAAACTTTGAAACCCTTACGGCTTCTGAAATTTATAATGTAGATCTTACAGGTAATCTTAAGAAATTGAAAGACCAGAATATGTATGCCGGATTAAGTTTTTCTCCGGACGGAAATTATCTGATGGCTACACTGATCAAAAAACCATTTTCCTATATCGTTCCACTTAACCGATTTCCATCCACAACAGTAGTGTATGACATGAAAGGAAATACGGTAAAAACAGTAAATGATGTTCCTTTGAATGAAATCATGCCGAAAGGATTCTCATCGGTAAGAACCGGAAAAAGAGATATGGCCTGGAGAAGTGATGCGCCTGCAACTCTTACTTATGCCGAAGCTTTAGATGGAGGAGACCAGTCTAAAACCGCAGAGTACAGAGACGAGGTATTTACATGGGAAGCTCCATTTACAGCAGCTCCTAAATCTTTCTTCAAAACAAAACAAAGATATGATGATGTAGTTTGGACTAATGATCATTATGCTATTGTTTCTGAAGGCTGGTATGATACCAGAAATACAAAATCTTACCTGGTAGATATTAATAACGGAGAATCTAAAGTTTTCGATGATAGAAATTATCAGGATGTTTACAGTGATCCGGGAAATTTTAATACAACAAAAAATCAGTACGGAAGATATGTTATCGATATGAAAGGAGGAAAAGCCTACCTGATTGGAGCTGGATTCACCAAAGACGGACAGCATCCTTTTATCGATGAAATGGATGTGAAATCCCTGAAAAAGAAAAGACTTTACACTTCGAATATAAAGAATGGTAAAGAAGAAATTATTGATATTCTTAATGCTTCAAAAGGTGAAATTCTTACCATTCAACAGTCGCCGAGCATTTATCCTAATTACTTCAAAAAGAATATTAAATCTAATAAAGCAGAAGCTGTAACCACCTTTGCAAACCCTTTTGAAAGTATTAAAGACGTTTACAAAGAAGTGATTACGTACAAGAGAAATGATGGTGTTACCTTAACCGGAACCCTTTATCTTCCTGCTAATTACGACAGAAAAGCGAAGAAAGAAAAGCTTCCATTGCTAATTTGGGCTTATCCTACAGAGTATAAAGATAAAAATACAGCAGGGCAGAACACTCAAAACCCGAACGATTTTACATTCCCATACTACGGATCTTTTGTATACTGGACAACAAAAGGGTACGCTGTTCTTGATGATGCTGCTTTCCCGATTATTGGTGAAGGAAAAACAGAGCCTAATGATACTTTTATTCCACAGTTGGTAGCCAATGCTGCTGCTGCCATTGATGCCGTTGATCATCTGGGATATATCGACAAAAAGAAAGTAGCCGTAGGCGGGCATTCTTATGGTGCATTTATGACTGCAAACCTTTTGACACATTCTAACCTTTTTGCATGCGGAATTGCTAGAAGTGGTGCTTACAACAGAACGTTGACGCCATTCGGATTCCAGAGCGAGCAGAGAAACTATTGGGATGTTCCTGAGATTTACAATACAATGTCTCCATTCATGCATGCAGACAAAATGAAAACACCTCTTCTTCTGATTCATGGTGATGCGGATAACAATCCGGGAACATTTACTTTGCAGACTGAAAGATACTTCCAGGCATTGAAAAACCTTGGAGCTCCGGTAAAAATGGTTCTTCTTCCAAAAGAAGCCCACGGATACCAGGCTAAAGAAAATATCTTACATCTTTTATGGGAGCAGGATCAGTTCCTTGAAAAATGTTTGAAGAAATAAATAACAAAAGAGACTGCTTGTAATAAGCAGTCTCTTTTTTTGATTAAAAAATATAATAAGGAAGTTAGAGGCATAAAAACTACATAAAATAAATCACTCAAGTATTTCTTTTAAAGCGAAGCTCATCTTAATCATCTTATCCTCTTCATAAAACTTAATGGTTTAAAAAATTAAAGCAACTTCAAAATCTCATCAACACTCTTAAGTTCCATAAAATTGGGATGTTCCAGGTTAACTTCATGCTGTTCATGAGTCCAGGTGACATGATAAGGAATATGGGCGGCAGAACCTCCAATTTCCAGCACCGGTAAAATATCTGATTTTATAGAATTTCCAAGCATTAAAAGATTTTCAGGTTTACAATCCAGATGCTTCAGAAGTTTTTTGTAATCATTTTCTTTTTTATCACTCATGATTTCAATGTGGTGGAAATAGTCCTGTAACCCTGAATTTTTCAATTTACGCTCCTGATCCAGAAGATCTCCCTTCGTCGCGACAACCAGTTGGTATTTTCCCTTTAAGCTTTCAAGGGTTTCCGTAACGCCATCCAACAATTCAATAGGTTTCTGAAGAAGATCCTGACCCAGCTGAATCGCTTTATTCACTAACTCTAATGACGCGGTATTATTGGAAACTCTGCCAATAGTTTCAATCATGCAAAGCATAAATCCTTTTACTCCATAGCCATATAAATGAAGGTTCTGCATTTCCGTTTTAAACAGTTCCTGCGACACAGAATGTTGCGGAAGATAATCTTCAAGCAGCATACAGAATTCTTTTTCTGCCTCCTGAAAATAAGGTTCATTGATCCAAAGGGTGTCATCAGCATCAAAGGCAATGGTTGTAATATGATTATTCATTTTTGTTTTGTAATTTTCTGGTGTCAAAATTCAGTATAAAAACTCAATAAACAAAGGACATTTGTCCCGAACACATATGTTACGAACAAATCAGGCATTTCTAAAGTATTTTGAAGAACTTTACATGAAGCAGGAGGGTAGAGAAGAGGTTGTAGTAAAGGATTTCTCCCGGGAAGAAAATATATTGATACAGCATCAGCCACTGTCAAAGGTTATGTTGATTAAAGAAGGTGTTGCCAAATGCTATCTTACTGAAGAAAACGGAAAAGAATATATTGTCGAATTTCTGGGAAATGGGGAAATCCTTGGAGAAGTAGAATTGATGAAGAATATCAGCTGTTTATGTGGAGTAAAAGCCGTATCTGAGGTGACCGTTTATGAAGTCAATGTTTCTTATTTCAAATCTTTGATTAAAAATGATCTCGCTCTTAACCATTTATTATTGGATTCATTTGCGGAAAGAATTATCAATACTTCCAGCCGAGCATCTTATCAACAGCTGTATACGGTAGAACATACTGTAACACAATTACTGAACATGCAGTCAAAGCAAGGCATTCAGATTTCTAAAGAAGATATGGCCGCCTATCTAGGCATTACAGTGAGAAGTTTAAATAGAATCTTAAAGGATTTGAAATGATTTCGTTGACAAGCAAAAAGATGTAAAGATTTTCTCAATGCTCATTTATAATTTTTAAACATCATTCTTTTGTTGGAAAATCGCAAAGACGCAAAGTTTTTTTAATTCTTGTTTGTAATTTTAAGGCGCAAGAAAATCAAAGATTTTCAGCAAACGATGACTATGAATTTTTCTGCAAGTTGCGGAAACTGTGCTCGTCTTTTTTTATTAGAATTTGTTTAATTAAAAGAATCTTCAAGTGATTAAAAAATAACCAGTATTCAATTTTATCGAAGATAAAATCCTTGCGCCTTAAAATATTTGATCTTCCAATTCCATTGCGTCTTTGCGTCTTTCAAAAAAGTTTATTTTTTTTTAACTAATGATATTTTGGTGTGTTTTTAAGGGGTGTTTTGTTTTAGATATTAATATTTAATAATTTAAGTGTGGATTTTGATGGGGTGTTTTGAAAATTTAGTAATTTTGTATTAAAATAAGTGAATCCAATATTCATGAAAAAATTAAAATTCAGAAATGCTGAGCTGGCAGATTTACATAAAATTGTAGCCATATATAATTTAACAGTAGCCTCCAGGATGGTGACTGCAGATATGGAAGAAGTTTCTGTAGAAAGCAAACTAAAATGGTTTGAGGAACACAATCCTCAGACAAGACCACTTTGGGTAGTTGAAGATGAGCAGGATGAAACCGTAGGGTGGGTGAGCTTCAGTTCATTCCATGAAAGAGCGGCATACAATGGAACGGTAGAAGTAAGCATTTATCTGGATGAAACCTGCAGAGGAAAAGGATATGGAAAAACTATTCTTCAGTATTGTATTGATAACGCTGGAAAATTTGGGGTAAAAAACCTTGTAGCTCTTATTTTTCTTCACAATGAACCCAGTTTGAAGTTGTTCAGATACTTCGGCTTTGAAGATTGGGGAAGCCTTCCTAATGTAGCGATTTTGGATGGTGTGGAGAGAAGTCTGAAGATTTTAGGGAAGAGAATAGATTAAATTTAAAGGAATTAATTGTATTCAATAATACAATAGAAAGTATAAAAAAATAGCTGTCTCAAATTTGAAACAGCTATTTTATTTTTATGAATTCTGCTTAATTCTTTTCGCAGACATATTCAGAAATCGTTTCACCAGGAAAACGGCTGATACTGTCAGTCCTAATCCAAGTGCGATCCACATTCCGAATGCTCCCATTTCCAATGTTACACAGAAGAAATATCCCAAAGGAATGGTAATTACCCAATAAGCAATAAAGGTATAGATAGATGGAATTTTCACATCCTGAAGCCCTCTCAGCATTCCTAATGCAGTCACCTGAATTCCGTCAGAAAGTTGGAATAAAGCTGCAATGATCATAAGTTTTGCTGCCAGTGTAATTACTTCCACTTCTTCTTTTTTCGTAAAGAATGTAGGGAGTATATTTCTGCCTAAAATAAATACCAGTCCACAGATACACATGAAAATAAAAGCAATCTTCAGGTTGTTGATTCCTACTTTTCTCAGTTCAACAAAGTTCTGTTCGCCCAGTTTTCTTCCGATCATTACCGTAGAAGCAACACTAAACCCGACGCATAGGTTGAAGGTGAAGGAAGCCATACTTAAAGCAATCTGGTGAGAAGCAATATCATGAGCAGAAATCAGTCCGCAGATAAATGCAGCCCCGGCAAATGCTGTTACTTCAAAGAACATCTGTAAAGCTGTAGGCAATCCAAGCCTTACCATTTTATCAAACATTTGCTTTGAGAAATCCTGAATTTTTAAAGAAAAATCCTTGATATAGCGTCTTGTTCTTTTTTCTTTAAGCAATACAAAATACAGGAAAACCACCATGAAAACTCTGGAAATCAAGGTTGCCAAAGCGGATCCTTGTACACCCATTGCAGGTATTCCCCAAAGTCCTTTGATAAAGACATAGTTTAATGCAATATTGATGATGTTGGCAATAATGGTAGCTTTCGTAACACCAATGGTATAAGACAGTCCTTCAGAAACTTCACGAAGCGTCTGGAATGCCATGAACGGAATCATACTGACCACCATTATACTTAAAAATCCTACGGTATCAGGAATGATCTTGGCAGGTTGTCCCGAGTGATAGAGTAGTGGCATTCCCAACAGTAAAACCACCATAAGGATAATCCCAACAGACATATTGATGATAAAACCATGGCTGAATACGGAATTGATCGTAGCATGATCCTCTTTTGAGTGTGCTTCCGAAACCAATGGCGGGATTGCAAATGAAAAGCCCAGGGCTAATACAAATATGGAGAAAAACACAGCGTTACCCAATGAAACGGATGCCAGTGCATCGGCACCCAAAAGTTTTCCGACAATAATATTATCGAATAAATTTACTGAAACCTGCCCTACCTGGGTAAGCATCACAGGCAGAGCCAAAGTCAGGCATTCTTTTGTATAGTTTTTGTTTAAAAAGTTCATAATATTTTAAGATTCATATAGTTTATAATTAAAATAGGGGCAAAAAAAAATTTGCAGTGGTAACACTGCAAATTTTTATATATGGTAAATAATAACTTTATTATTTCCTTACAAAACTTGCAACGTCACCTTCAGAAACAGTGTTTCCACCAAGAATAATCAATCTTTCCACAACATTCCTTAATTCCCTGATATTTCCAGTCCATGAAAGAGCTTTTAAAGCATCAATAGCTTTATCGTCAAATTTTTTCGCAGAAGTACCATGCTCATCAGCAATCATCCCTGAAAAATGTTCAACCAGCAATTTGATATCCTCTTTTCTTTCATCCAAAGGTGGAACATAAATTTCAATTACAGAAAGTCTGTGGTAAAGGTCTTCTCTGAATTTTCCTTCCTCAATTTCTTTCTGCATATTCTTATTGGTTGCCGCAATTACTCTTACGTCAACTTTGATTTCTTTATCACTTCCCACAGGAGAAACTTTGCTTTCCTGAAGGGCTCTCAATACCTTAGCCTGAGCGATAAGACTCATGTCACCAATCTCGTCAAGGAAGATCGTACCGTTGTTAGCCTGTTCAAATTTTCCCTGCTTATCTTTAATAGCACCTGTAAAAGATCCTTTTACGTGTCCGAAAAGCTCAGACTCAATAAGTTCAGATGGAATAGCCGCACAGTTTACCTCTACCATAGGACCTCTTGCACGCTCACTTTGATTATGAATTGCATGGGCTACCAATTCTTTTCCGGCACCGTTAGGCCCGGTGATTAGAACTCTGGCGTCAGAAACTGCTACTTTTTCGATCATATCCTGAATCTTTTGGAGAGCAGCAGACGTACCAATCATCTGGTATTTTTTACTTACTTTTTTCTTTAAGGTTTTATTTTCAGTCTGAAGATTTTTGTTTTCTTTCTTCAGAGTTTCTTTAACCAATGCATTTTTCACACTTGTAATAAGTCTGTTGATATCAATTGGTTTGGAAATAAAATCGTATGCACCCTCTTTCAAACAGGAAACAGCAGAATCAATATCTGCGTGGCCTGAAATCATGATAAAAGTAGTTTCTGGTTTTAATGCAAGACTTTGCTTCAACAGTTCGGTTCCTGAAAGTTTAGGCATCTTGATATCAGAAATCACCAAAGCGAAATCTTCTTTTTCTACCTGTTTGTAACCTTCAAGGCCGTCTTCGGCGATAACAAATTCATAATCGGTTAGTTCATCCGAAAGAATACTGTGAAGTACTCCCGAGATTGCTTTTTCGTCTTCTACTATAAGGATTTTTTGCATAGTTGCAAATTTAAATTTTTTGTTTCAATTATTAGCAAAAACTGTACCTAAATATTCTATTTTGAGTAGTCTCTTTTCCCAAAAATCGCAGATCCAACCCTCACAGAGTTAGCCCCACACTCGATCGCTATAGGGAAATCATCGCTCATTCCCATTGATAAGGTGTTTACAGTTTTTAATTGATTTAATTCGTCAAAAAGACTCTTTAAGGTTAAAAATTCATTTCTTACCTGCTGCTCATCATCTGTGAATGTTGCCATTCCCATTAAGCCAGTAATTTCAACATTGGGAAACTTACCTTCCATATATTGCTGGTAAGCATTTTTAGCCTCAGAAATTTCAAGTCCGAATTTACTTTCTTCTGCGGCAATTTTTACCTGTAAAAGAACTTTAATAACTCTGCTGTTCTTTTCTGCTTCTTTGTTGATTTCTGTCAATAGTTTTTCAGAATCCACACTTTGTATGGTATCTATGAAAGGAGCTATATATTTTACTTTATTGGTCTGTAAATGACCAATCAGGTGCCATTGGATATCCTGAGGAAGAAGCGGGGCTTTCTCCATCAGTTCCTGTACTTTATTCTCTCCAAAAACTTTTTGTCCGAGATCATACACTTCCTGAACTGCAGAAGCCGGATGTGTTTTCGAAACAGCAACCAGTTGAACACCGGATGGCAGCTGATCTTTTATAGCGTTGTAATTTTCTTTAATACTCATAGATGCAAATTTCCGAAATTTCCCTGACAGTTCCCAGTCATGAATACATTTTACCTTATACTTTTACAGTGAAATTAATTCAAAACCTCATTAATCTTAGGATACTGAGAAATTTTTCTGAAAACAAACTTGTTGCTTCTCTGTAGTTTTTCAATAAACAGATCCAGCTCGTTGATGGAGTCTGCATCTCTCAGGTATTGGTCATGGGTAAGGAAAACAAGGTGTCTGGAAGTTTTCTCAAGGTCGTTTAAGAAAATACTGTCCACTTTCTTGATCATGGCTTCATGGCTTCCTTTCAAAGTCATTTTCTGGGAAGGTCTCCATTCGAGATCCCATCCGATGACTTTATAACCTGCTTTCTTAAGGCCATCTGCAGCTGCAGTAGAACTTTTGATATCAGTTACGTTAATATTGTTGAGTCTCCAGATATTTCTTCCGGGAGTTCTTGCTATTTTATCAGTAAGCTTCAGACTGTCTTTTGCGATGTCAAAATCATGAACTACTGATTCAGCATTTTTATAAAAATCTGTGTATTTGTTATGGGCATGACTAAAGCTATGGTTGGCAAGTTCTACAAGAGGATTTTGCTTCAGCAGCAGCAGATCATCTTTCTGCTTTTTGCTTCCATAGGCATGTTTTCCTACCAGAAAGGCGGTTGCACAAACATTTCTTTTGTCCAGGATTTTTAAAAGATTTTCGGTTCCCTGATTGGGGCCGTCATCAAAGGTAAGGTAGATCACTCTTTTATCCGGGTCTACACTTTCATCGTCCATATTGGGGACTATTTCTGCGGAAGGATGTTCCTGTGAACTGACGACGGGGTCGTTATTCACTTCATTTTTAAAATTACAGCTATACAGTAAAGCCGAAGTTGCACTCATCAATGCAAACATCCCTAGAAAAGTCGCATTTTTTGACTTTCCCGCAAAAATTTTTCTCATAAAGATAATGGAATTTAAATTGTTAAAAATCGTTAAAAATAACAATTGAAAGTTAACAAATTATATGCCATGCTGTGCAGTTGTTTTTCTTTTTAAGTTTATTTTAAGAACTTTATTTTAAAGGCAATTTCCAATAAGAATTGAATTGTAATTATATGATTTTGTTTTCCTTGCTTTTTAACATTTATAAATGCGAAACCAATAGTTTTTCTCTATATATGTTGATATTTTAATATTCTTCATTGAATGGAGAATTATTTTATTTTAACAAAAGATAATTTTTACAGAATCTTTATTTTAAGATGCTTTTTAAATACAGGGAATTTTTAATAGCTGCTATTCCCCAGGTA
The DNA here is from genome assembly GCF_002979755.1 of Chryseobacterium culicis. NCBI lineage: Bacteria > Pseudomonadati > Bacteroidota > Flavobacteriia > Flavobacteriales > Weeksellaceae > Chryseobacterium > Chryseobacterium culicis. The sequence goes on from NZ_PCPP01000001.1 coordinate 418,597, forward strand.
TTATTGAAGAAAATAAATGAGGTTTGCGTAGCATTTTTAACCTTTTCAGCTAATACATCAATAAAATCTTTACTATATTCTGATTTGTAAAGAACAGGTTTCCCGTGAAGTCTATAATAAAGTATCTCCGAATGATTAATAATAAGGTCTTCGGGAAGATTGCCAGGAAAGCTTACACCCGAGAAAATAATATTATGTTTTTTTAAAAGATCAAATACTTCGTTTTGCCACCATGAGTTGTGTCGGAATTCAATGACGTTCAGGAATCTATGATCAATATTGTCAATGATCCGCTTTGTATTTTCTGCTGTGTTTTTAAAGGAAGGAGGAAATTGATATAGGAATCCGGAAAGTTTATCCTTTAGACTGTTTTGAATATGGTCGCAGAATAGAGTAATCTCATCTCTGGAATTTTCAAGCCTGTTTTGATGGGTGATGGCTTTGGGAATTTTAATGAAGAATCTGAAATTATCAGGCGTTTCATCATATCACTTCAATAATGTTTTTGAAGTTGGTTTTCTATAAAAAGTAGAATTGATTTCTACGGCATTGAAGGTTGTTGAATATAAAGAAAGAAAATCTTTACTTTGGGCATTTTCAGGATATAAAGACCCTTTCCAGTCATTATTATAAAATCCCGAACATCCTATGTAAAGATTTTCTTTTGTCATAATGTTATTTTATATCCAGATCCACTGAGTTGAGCCTTAATGAATTCAGTATCACAGACAAGGAACTGAAGCTCATTGCAGCAGCTGCAATCATTGGTGATAAAAGAATTCCAAAGAATGGATACAATAATCCTGCCGCAACCGGAACTCCCAAAACATTATAAATGAACGCAAAGAATAGGTTTTCTTTAATGTTTTTGAGAAGCTTTTCACTTAACAATTTCGCTTTTGCCACCCCTAAGATGTCTCCTTTTAGTAAAGTAATCTCAGCACTTTCAATGGCAACATCTGTTCCTGTTCCCATAGCAATTCCCACATCGGATTGGGCAAGGGCAGGAGAGTCATTGATGCCATCTCCGGTCATGGCTACAATTTTACCTTGTTGTTGTAGTTTTTTTACCTCGTTGAGTTTATCTTCAGGAAGGCAGTTGGCTTTGAAATGCTTAATTCCTAATTCATCTGCAACAGCTTTTGCAGTATGCTCATTGTCTCCTGTCATCATGATGACGTCTATTCCTTCACTCATCAGCTGTTTCACTGCTTTTTTAGAGCTTTCTTTGATTTTGTCTGTAAAGCTTATGAATCCAAGCACCTGCTGATCCTGTGCGATGTAAGAAATTGTATGTGCCTTTGACTGTACTTCGACAGCTTTTCGTTTTACGTTTTCGGGAATTGTAATCTGATGGGAGGTCAACAGGCTTTCATTTCCTAAGTAAGCAGTCTTATTATTGATTTTTCCTTTTACTCCTTTTCCGGAAATATTTTCAAACTGATCTACCTTTTCAGCAGTAAGATTCTCTTCCTTTGCTCTTTTTATAACGGCATTGGAAAGTGGATGTTCAGAATTCTGATTCAAAGAAAAAGCAAGTTGTAAAATCTGATGCTGATCACCGTTTACTGTTTCAATGTGTTCTACTGATGGTTTTCCTTCCGTTAAGGTTCCTGTTTTATCAGTGATCAGGACATTCACTTTATTCATTTGTTCAAGAGCTTCTGCATTCTTGATCAGGATTCCGTTTTTAGCTCCTTTTCCGATTCCTACCATTAAAGACATGGGAGTTGCAAGCCCAAGTGCACAGGGACATGCTACAATTAAAACTGCCACAGCATTCACAAAGGCAAATAAACTTCTTTTTCCTTCCGGACCGAAAAACTGCCACAGAATAAAAGTAAGGGCAGCGATAAGGATGACCACAGGAACAAAAACTTTTGAAACTTTGTCGGTAAGCTTCTGGATTGGAGCTTTGCTGCGGCTCGCTTCATTGACCATTTTAATGATTTGTGAAAGCAGGGTTTCATCACCTACTTTTTCTGCCTTCATAATGAATACCTGATTACCGTTTATGGTTCCGGAAGACACTTTATCATCTACATTTTTTTCAACAGGAATAGGTTCTCCCGTAATCATGCTTTCGTCAACAATAGAATTACCTTCAATGATTTTTCCGTCTACCGGAATTTTTTCACCAGGTTTTACTTTTAATAAATCTCCTATTTTTACCTGAGAAAGCAGAACTTTCTTTTCTTCACCATTTACGATGAGATTGGCTTCATCGGGAGAAAGATTCATCAATTCTTTGATGGCATTTCCCGTTTTTTTATGAGCTGCAGCCTCCATCAATTGCCCTAAAATAACAAGGGTTAAAATCACACAGACCGCTTCAAAATATAAAGGAATTTCATGATTATGGCCACGAATTTCATGCGGAATGATATCCGGGAAAATTAATGCTACAATACTGAAAATAAATGCTGCAGCTACGCCCAGAGCGATAAGACTGAACATGTTAAGATTCCAGGTTTTAAAAGAAACCCAACCTCTTTTTAACAGAAACCAGCCTGAATAAAACATCACCGGAAGCGTTAAAGCAAGTTCAATAAATCCCTGAACCTGATGGGAAAAAGGGAAATTGATAAACATTCCACCCATGGAAAGAATGAAAACGGGAATGGTAAATGCTAATGAAGTAATGAATTTCCTTTTTAATAGAGTATAAGTTTCATCTTCTTCATCTTCACTACTGTCTGGCATTCTTACGAGATCCATCCCGCAGATCGGGCAGTCTCCGGGTTCATCACGGATGATTTCCGGGTGCATAGGGCAGGTGTATTTTGCGGTTTTCTTTTCGGGATACTTTACAAGATCCATTCCGCAAACAGGGCATCCTACATTGGAATCGTAGGTTTTATCACCTTCACAATACATCGGACAGTAATATCTGCCTGCCATTTCATCAGTTACTTTAGGAGCTTCATGATTGTGACTATGGCTATGATCATGATGATGAGAGTGGGAATGAGAATGATGTTGATGCGAACCCGCTTTTTGTACAAGCTCTTCCGTGATAGGTTCTAAATGCATGTGGCAAACCGGGCAATCTCCTTTTTCATCGTACACTTTATCTCCTTCACAAAACATCGGACAATAGTGTTTTCCGATACTGTCTTTAAAGTTTTCCGGAAGAAGGGTTGAGGAATAGGTCGGTTTGTGATTAGGGTCTTTAGCCAGTTTTTCTTCAATAGGAACCAGATACATTTTGCAGACAGGACATCTTTCGCCCTGTTTGAAATATACTTTATCTCCTTCGCACTCCATTGGACAATAGTATACTGAAGACGGAGATACGCGATCCTGAGGTTTTACAAAGGTGGTTTCAGGATGATTGGGATCTTCAAGTCTGTATTTTCCTATTTCTGCCAAAGCATCATTTAAAGCTGAAAGTTTTACTCCATGCTCAGAAGTGATTGTTGCGGTATTGGTTTCCAGATTTACATCGGCGGTAACCCCATCAACACTGTTCAGTTGATTTGAAATTTTTTTCTGGCAGCCGGAACAGGTCATTCCGAGTATTTTATACTGTTGGTCCATGATTCTTAAATTTATAGTACAAATTTCCAAAATGGAAAACTAAGGCTGTTATAAATTTAAGGATAATAGTTATAAAATTAGGTGGAGTGGAAGAGTTTGAGGGTGTGAGCGTTTGAGCGTTTGTAAGTGTGATAGGAATATTTAATTCCTTCACCCCTAAACGCTCAAACACTCAAACATATTAAAGATTGTCAAGCGCTTTGCGATGGTGTTCTTTAAGTTTTTTAAACTCTGTGGGAGTGAATCCTGTTACATTACGGAATTGGGTAGAAAGATGCTGAACACTTTTATAACCAAGTTTTCCCGCAATTTCGGTAAGGTTGAATTCATTATATAGAAGAAGTTCTTTTACCTTTTCAATTTTCTGAAGGATGAAGAACTGCTCTAAGGTGATATTTTCGTTTTGTGAAAACGTTTTTGAAAGAGAACTGTAGTCTTTATGGAGTTTTGAGCTTAAAAATTCCGAAAGCAGAAAGTCTTCAGCAATATCAAGGTCACTGATTTTTGCAATAATCAGGTTTTTGATTTTTTCAACAATCTGATGTGCGGAATCCATGATTCTTTCAAACCCCGTATCAAGCAGTTCTTTTTCTATGATCTGCATTTTTTCAGGAGAAATTTCAGATTCTGTTTCTGCTTCACCTAATAAAACGGCAGTTGTTTTTACCTCTGCATTGCGGAAAATGTTTTCCACCGCCGCAATGCATCTGTTGCAGACCATATTTTTTATGAATATCTTCATAGACCGCTGTTTAATCTGTCTTTTACGAATTCAATCTGGGTTTTGCCGTGAGGAGCGGGATTGCCATCTGCGTCAAGGTTTACCATGACAATTCTTTCTACAGTAATAATCGTTTGATGAGTCATTTTGTTTCTTACATCACATCTTAAAGTAATAGAAGAAGATCCGAAATGGGTAGCTTCAATTCCTATTTCTATGATGTCTCCCTGTTTGGCTGAACTTACAAAGTTGATTTCAGAGATGAATTTCGTTACTACTTTTGTATTTTCCAATTGGATAATAGCGTAAAGGGCAGCTTCTTCATCAATCCATTGAAGGAGTCTTCCTCCGAAAAGCGAATGGTTGGGATTTAAGTCTTCGGGTTTTACCCATTTTCTGGTATGGTAGTTCATGTCTTTTAATAATTAATAATTTGCAGTACAAATTTAGTGTTAAAAGCTGATCTTTTCAAAAGAATAGTATTTATTGATCTGAAAAGAATCATTCATTTTCTCAATCATTTTCTTTTGGAACGCATCGCTTTGGCTTTAGTTATAGAAGCATCATTCAGTAATATCTGATATTCTTTGTTTTCTACAGGAATGAGAGCGACTTTTCCCTCAGAGTGATGATGGAACCCAAATCCATATTTTTTGGCTAAAGGAGAACAGCGGAGGCATGGCTGTCCTTTGGAAAAGAATTTTTCTCTTTCTTCTTGCATCTCGTTATCTGAAATATCATTTTTAATAGCATGACATCCAAAAATAATATCGTCTGAAGAATATTGATAAGGGTGTTGTATGAGCGCTTCATATTGAAGGTTGGCGAGCGTTTTTACTTTTTTTTCAGGAGGAATCTGTGCCATGGAAACCGGGCAGTCTTCAGCAATTTCAATAAAAGTATTGGTGTAATTGGTTGTATATTGTTTCATCTTTTTAATGTTAAATTTTAAAAACTTGAATAATAGAGTGGATTTGCAAATATAAAAACAGGATTAAGCCGAATAAATGCCATTTTTTTACGTTAAATGTTAAATAATTTAACGTAATATTGTTTTTAATGTAACTTACTGTTTTTCAGGTATTTAAACTGTATTGTTAGAGGTTTTGATAGCCTGTACTCAACATAATGTGAGAAATATTTAAAAAAAGCTTTGATTTGAAATTTTTAATTGTATCTTGCATACGTTTATATTTGGAATCAATATTTGTTCATTAATTTATGTTGTTTTTCTTTTATATACCAAATTTTTATTAATTTTTTAATTTATTTAAAATGAACATTTTTGTTTCAAACATCAATTACGCAACTAAAGAGTATGAGTTGCACGATCTATTCGCAGAATTTGGAGATGTATCATCAGCTAAAATCGTTACAGACAGAGAAACTGGTCGTTCCAGAGGTTTCGGTTTCGTAGAGATGGGTGATGAAGAAGGACAGCAAGCTATTGAAGCTCTTAACCAAAAAGAATTCAACGGAAAAACTTTAAACGTATCTGAAGCTAAGCCAAGAGAGGAGAAGCCAAGAAGAAGCTTCGACAACAACAGAGGTGGAGGTTATGGTAATAACAACAACAGAGGCGGAGGCTATGGTGGTAACAACAACCGTGGCGGAGGCGGCGGAAATCGTTGGTAAAAATATGAAGCGGCTTTTTAGCCGCTTTTTTTATGGAGTTTAATTTCCAGCAAATCATTTAATTAGAATTTGGAGTGAGATATTGTGATGTTTTTGGCACAATTTTAGAGAATTATCAATCAATCAAAAAATAATTATAATGAAAAAACATTTATTAGCATTAATGATGGGGCTTGGTGGAGTATTAATCAATGCACAAAGCATTTATGCAGGACAGACTATCAGACAGGACAGAAAGTACTGGGCGGATAACAATGAGTACTATCTGATTTTTCAGAATGATGGAAATCTTGTATTTTATAATAGATCCGGCGCTCCTGCATGGGAGTCAAAAACTACTAATAGAGGGGCAAAAGCAATTTTTCAGGAAGATGGTAATCTGGTAGTGTATACAAGAGGCAATGGAGTTGCTTTCAGTTCAAATACTGATGGTAAAGGAGCTAATAAGTTATCCGTTCAGGATGATGGTAATCTTGTTATTTATAATGGATCCACTCCTTTATGGGCCTCACAGGGAGGTGTTAAAAATAATAATGGCTGGGGCAATGGCGACCGTTATGGAAGCAGAGATTATGTATCCACCGGATATAGATTTCGTAAAGATGCCAAATTATATTCTTCAGATGGACGTTACTATTTGGTTTTCCAGGATGATGGTAATCTTGTTTTAGCGAGTAGAAATGGAAATGTTATCTGGGCTACAGCTACTGATAACAGAGGAAGTAAAGCGGAATTCCAAGGTGATGGAAACCTGGTAGTATATGATTCTTATAACAGACCGGTATGGAGCTCAAACACAAACAACAGAGGAGCTGTAAAACTAACAGTACAAAATGACGGAAACCTGGTGATTTACGGAAGAAATTCCCCAGTATGGAGTTCAGGTACCAATAGATAAAAAACGATTTATATCCATAAAAAAGGCTATCCTCAGGATAGCCTTTTTTATTTTAATACGTATTTTATTTCAACTTTATCAGTATATAAACGTTTTCGTAATACATGCTGGCTTTGTCATCATCAGCGTATTTTTCTCTTGTTATTTCACTGAAAATCAGTTTGACATGATACTTGTCTAAATCAGATTCCATAGCGATCTCAGGAACTTTTACATTTCCGTTTTTGTTTTTATTTTCCTCAAACAGTCGAATGATCTGTGGTCCAAAATCTATTTCTTCTTTTGAATTTAATTTCAATTTTAATGAGGAATTTTCGGTCAGTTGATCTACCAGTTCAAACTGGTCATCATTCAGTTTTTGGGGATCGCTGCCATAACGGTGGAAGGAAATTAAATATTGATAATTTCCGATTTCTACCACCTGTTTTTCAGGAACAAGAACCAGCCTGTTCATTTCATAAGGCCTTTTATCTACCGTAATATTTACATCTGAAAATTTGTTCTGGATGCTATAATTTATACTGTAAAATGTACCATCGTTAATGTTATCCGATAATTCAGCCTGGTCTTTTTCGTTCAGTAGAGTGGATAAAAATTCAACTTGCTTTCTTTCAGCCAGAAATTCAAATTTATCAGCAATTTCATTACGGACTGTGTCTGTAACTTTTTTCTGAAAATTAATCTTGCCCGCACTAATCAGCTGATGCTTGTTTAAGATATCCATTAATTCTGCTTTCTGACTTCTTTTAGCGACACTAAAAGCATTCAGGTAAGGGAAAATCAATGCAAAAGCTCCAAATAAAAATAAGCTGACCGGAATAAACTTTATCGTAGCCTTTTTGCTGGAAATAAAGTAAATGACAATGCTTAAGAGCCATAGGGCAAGCAGGAGAACGAAATACCTGGGCTCTGTGTAACCATATTCTAAAATTCTGGTGAAAATAGCAGTGAAAAGCAATACAATCAAAGGGGCAATCGTATAATAAAATGCTTTTGAAAATATCCTAACCCAGGATTTTGCGTTTTCTTCTTTCAACGGATGAACCAGGAGCAGTGCCAGAATCCCAACGGTACTATATGCTAGAACAAGGTAAGAAACCCAACCTCTGGGAAGCTGCCAGTTGATTAATATTTTAATAGAATAGAAATAAAGAATAGTTACATATATAAGGAGTAATGGAATTAAAATAAACTGAGTGAAAAACTTTAAAACAACAGGATAGGTGCCATCTTTTTCAAGGTTATTTAAGCCTTTATCATTAAATAAAAGGAAAATAAAACTGCTTCCAAAAATAGCAAGCACAAAGAATGTATCCCTATAAATTCTGTCATGGAAGTTAAAATCAAAAAGTTTGTCAACCGCTAAAATGGCTAATTCAACTCCGCCCGTTAAAACTCCTGTAAATACAGCGGTTAGAAAGGTATTGATAAAAAGATTTTTATTGTACTGCCAGAATCTGAGCTCCTTGTCTTTTTCCAGAAACGGAACAAAAGATACCAGTAAATGGGAGAGGAGAGCGGTAACAGCAATGATGTAAGCGTAGACTTCTGTAAAACGGTTCTTTTTATCAGGCAGAATAAAATAAAAACCTATCAGAAAAATGATGCCAAGTGCATTCAGAATGATTTCTTTTCCTATCCTTTGGGATAGCATTTTTAAGGCAAACATTAGGGAAATCCCCAGACAGGCGCAAATAGTAAATTTTATATAAGAAGTAATTTCACTGCGCTCTGTTTCAACAAGGTATATGGCGCCAATAGAAGCTAATAAAGCCATTGCCAAAATCATGGGATATCGGAAAATGACTTCATTGGCCCGGCTTATGGTTTCCTGGAATTTTGTTTTCATTATTTGGTGTTTTTTGAATTTTTAAATTAATCTTTCTTCTTTTTCTTCTTTTTGTCTTTATCCTTTTCTTTTTCCTTTGCTTTGGTTTTCTTCTCTTTTTTCGGACTTAAAATTTCTTCAGCAAATTCAAACTTTGGTTCTTCAATTTTTGCAGGTTTTATTTCGATTTTAAGATCAAAATATCCTTTCATATCTTCCTGGGAGATTAATTTTTCACTTAATAAAAGTTCCAGAATTTCCTTCCCTGAATTATTAAAAAAGTTATGTGAAAGCTCTTTCAATAGAAATTTTTTATACTCTTCCAAAGGAACAAGTACGCTGTATTTGAAGATTCTTCCTTCTTTTACAGTGGAGAGATAACCCTTTTCAACTAATATTTTCAAATAAGTGGAAACCGTGTTCTGGTGTGGTTTCGGTTCCGGATGCTGCTCCATAACGTCCTTCAGATAGAAAGATTCCATTCTCCAAAACAGCTTCATAAAGTTTTCTTCTGCGGCAGTAAGATGATTTATTTTCATAGAGTATTCTAATGTTGAAATTGAATATTGCAATAAAGATAGATAAAAGATACCAGAAAAGCTATTCCAGCGCCCATAAATACTTCTTTTACGGTGTGCCTCTTTAAAATGATCCGGGTAATTCCGACCAAAATAGCGATTCCCAGCCATGCCAGACCCATTTTCCAGTTAAGCGAGAAAAATAGAGCTGCAACGAATATATTAAACGCTGTATGCATCGAGCTTTTGATAAAAAGATTGCTGATCTGAAGGGCGAAAAGCAGCACCAAAATAAAGAGCATGACAAGATCAATATACCCGGTTTTGACATAATGGAAGATAAGATAAGCAATCACACACACGGCAATAAATATGTAGAGTGTCTTCCTTTGAACCCTGTTGGAGACATCCATATTGGTGTATCTTCCTGTTTTCACATTCCATACCAGCCAGATGATCACCGGAATGATAATCATTAATAATATAGGAAGAAAATACAGCATAGAATCTTTAAAGGTGTATTCCCTAACGCTCATGTATACAAAGAAAATGATCAGAGAGACCAATGGATTAAAAAAATCAGAAATGACTTTTGAAATTTTGTGTAGTAATGAAGACTGTTTTTCTTCCATAATCAAGTTTAAAAATCAAATATACCATTATCACCTCAAAAAACAAGGGCAGGCGGTGGAACAGGAAGAATAAAGCAATGAGCAAAGTGATTTAATATCAGGGAGTTTTGATGTAAAAATGTTTTTTTACTTCTTTACATTCATATTAAATTTTGCAGAAAATGTTTAATTTTAATTCATCAGTTTTAATCATTATTACAATGAAACATCTCATCACATTATTATTTATCATATCAGGCCACATCGCTTTTGGTCAAAAGGTTTCCGAAGGAAATACTTCTGCACTACGACCTGTACATCAATTAAGAATCTATGAAGTTCCAAAAGAAAATAAACAGGTTTTTCTTGACCGTTTCAGAGATCACGCCTTGAGAATAATGAAGAAATATGACTTTACCATTGTAGCCATTTGGGAATCGGAGTTCGCAGATAAAACAGAATTTGTTTACCTGCTGGAATGGAAAGATGAAGCAAAGATGAAAACAGCCTGGGAAGGATTTATGGCGGATAAGGAATGGAAGGAGATTAAAGCAAGAACAGCAAAGCAATATGGTAACTTCGTTAATGAAATTGAAGACAGAACTCTGAGACTTACCGATTTTTCTCCGGAAAAGGAGCTGTTGAAATAACCAAAAGGTATGTTAACAATAATTAAAAATGAAAGTTGCCAACAAGCAGGGATAAAGAAATCCTGATGTTTTATTCTTATTTATTATTTTATAAAAGTCAGATAAATAGGGATATTCTATACATTCTGTCGTTGAAAAGTGGTGGAGTGAACGTGGTTTTATTGAGACATCAAGGGCTCGAAAATTAAGAATAATCCATTCAGCCCGCAAATAGATTTTACAGAAAAATCGAAAAGTTATCTATGTATAGAATAAAAACAAAGTTTTTTTCATAATTTTGCTCAACTATTTCATCATAAAAAAGCAAGAGCTAACACATGAAAGAATTTTCTAAAGAGGTATACCTGAAGTGGTATGAAGATATGACAATGTGGAGAAGGTTTGAAGACAAATGCCGTTCTCTTTACCTAAAACAAAAGATCAGAGGATTTTTACATTTGTATAACGGTCAGGAAGCTATCCCTGCCGGGTTTACACATGCAATGGATCTGACAAAGGATAGTATGATTACTGCTTACAGATGTCACATCCATCCAATGGCGATGGGAGTAGATCCTAAAAGAATCATGGCGGAACTTTGTGGTAAAGCTACAGGGACATCCGGAGGTATGGGTGGATCTATGCACATTTTCAGTAAAGAACACCGTTTTTATGGAGGACACGGTATCGTTGGAGGACAAATTCCATTAGGTGCTGGGATTGCTTTTGCTGATAAATATTTCGACAGAAAAGCAGTGAACATCTGTTTCTTCGGAGACGGTGCTGCAAGACAAGGTTCTTTACATGAAACTTTCAACATGGCAATGAACTGGAAACTTCCTGTAGTATTTGTTGTAGAAAACAACCAATATGCAATGGGAACTTCCGTAAAAAGAACTGCCAACCACGAAGATATCTATAAATTAGGATTAGGATATGAAATGCCTTGCCTTGCTGTAGATGCTATGGATCCTGAAAAAGTAGCAGAAGCTGCTTATGAAGCTATTGAAAGAGCAAGAAGAGGAGACGGACCTACATTCATTGAAGCAAGAACTTACCGTTACAGAGGTCACTCTATGTCTGATGCTGAGCCATACAGATCTAAAGAAGAAGTAGCTCTTCATAAAAATGATGACCCAATCGAACTTTTAAAGCACAGAATTTTAGAAAACGGATGGGCTACAGAAGCTGAATTGGAAGTTATGGATAACAAGTCAAGAGACTTTGTTGAAGAGTGTATTGAATTTATGGAAAATTCTCCATATCCGGATGCTGAGAAGGTTTATGAATATGTATATGCTCAGGAAGACTATCCATTCTTAGACAAATTAGAAAACTAAAAGATAATGAGTTAATTTGAGAATTTGAGAATTTGAAAATGTGATAAAATAGGTCCTTTTTTAATTTTCAAATTTTCAGATGGCTAAATTTTCAAATTAAAATAAATTATGGCAGAAGTAATTACGATGCCCCGCCTATCCGACACTATGACGGAAGGTAAGGTGGCAAAATGGCATAAAAAAGTAGGAGATAAAATAAAAGAAGGAGATATTTTAGCTGAAATTGAAACTGATAAAGCAGTTCAGGATTTCGAATCTGAAATAGAAGGGACTCTTTTATACGTAGGTGTAGAAGAAGGAGCTGCTGCTGCTGTAGATTCTGTTTTAGCTATTATCGGGAATGAAGGAGAAGATATTTCAGGGTTGACAGGAGGAGCTGCTGCTCCCAGTGCAGGTTCTGAAGAAAAAAAATCAGAAGAACAACCTAAAACAGAAGCTGCTGAACCTGTTGCTGCTGCAGAAGTTCCGGCAGGAGTAGAAGTTATTACAATGCCAAGACTTTCTGATACAATGACAGAAGGTAAAGTAGCTAAATGGCACAAAAATGTAGGCGACACAGTAAAAGAAGGTGATCTTCTTGCTGAGATCGAAACAGATAAAGCAGTACAGGACTTCGAATCTGAATTCAATGGAGTATTATTGAAGCAGGGTGTAGAAGAAGGTGGTGCTGCACCGGTAGATTCAGTATTAGCAATTATCGGCCCTGCAGGAACTGATGTTTCAGCTGTAGGAGCTCCGAAAGCAGCTGCTGTATCCACTGAAAAACCAGCTGAACAAAAAGCAGAAGCTAAAACAGAAGAAAAAGCTGCTCCGGCTGTAAGTTCTTCATCTTCTGACAGAGTAGCAATCTCTCCACTGGCTAAGAAAATGGCTCAGGATAAAGGGGTTGACATCAATAGTGTTCAGGGATCTGGTGAAAACGGAAGAATCGTTAAAAAAGATATTGAAAATTATCAGCCAGCTGCGAAACCAGCTGCTTCAGCTCCTGCAGCAAGCGCTGCTCCTGTTGCAGTAAACTTCGTACAAGGTGAAGATACAGAGACTCCAAACTCTCAGGTAAGAAATATTATTGCAAAACGTCTTTCTGAAAGTAAATTCTCTGCACCTCACTACTATCTGATGGTGGAGATCAATATGGATAAAGCGATTGAGGCTAGAAAAGAAATCAATTCTTTACCTGATACAAAAATCTCTTTCAACGATATGATCATTAAGGCAACTGCAATTGCTTTAAGAAAACACCCTCAGGTAAATTCAAGCTGGGCAGGTGATAAGATCATCCACAGAGGAAATATCAATATTGGTGTAGCAGTAGCTATTCCTGACGGATTGGTAGTTCCTGTATTGAAAAATACGGATCAGATGACGTACACTCAGATCTCTGCATCGGTAAAAGATATGGCTTCAAGAGCGAAGAGTAAAGGTCTTAAGGCGAACGAAATGGAAGGATCTACTTTCTCTATTTCTAACTTAGGAATGTTCGGAATTGAAACATTCACAAGTATCATCAACCAGCCAAACTCTGCCATTCTTTCAGTAGGAGCAATTATCGAGAAACCAATCGTTAAAGATGGTCAGATCGTAGTTGGAAACACCATGAAACTTTCATTGGCATGTGACCACAGAGTGGTAGACGGTGCTACAGGTGCGCAATTCTTACAAACGTTAAGAACATATTTAGAAAGTCCATTAACATTGTTACTGTAATTTTCTGAATTGAAAATAATAAAGCCTCCCAGAACGGGAGGTTTTTTTTGTTATACCCATTTGAAAATTGAAAATTATCACTGTATTTTTTGGTGTAATTTCAAAATCAAATTACTATTTTTGAATCATGATTAAAGCAAGAAATATCCATAAGTCTTATGGGAATTTAGAAGTACTGAAAGGAGTTGATATTCACATCAAAACAGGAGAGGTGGTTTCTATTGTGGGAGAATCAGGGGCTGGTAAATCTACATTGCTGCAGATTTTAGGAACGCTGGATCATCCGACTCAATTCAACAAATATGATACTGAAATTGAAATAGCAGGAGAATCATTTATTAATATGAATGATAAACAGTTGTCAAAATTCAGAAATCAGAATATCGGTTTCGTATTTCAGTTTCATCAGCTTCTTCCGGAGTTTACAGCGCTGGAGAATGTATTGCTTCCCACCAAAATAGCTGGGGCCAATGAAAAAGAAGCGCTTGAAAAGGCTTATGCTTTATTTGAAGATTTAAAAATAGAACAAAGACTGCAGCATAAACCTAACCAGCTTTCGGGTGGAGAAGCACAAAGGGTAGCTGTAGCGAGGGCTTTAATCAATTCACCAAAAATTATTTTTGCGGATGAGCCTACAGGAAACCTGGATTCCAAGAACGCAGATGATCTTCACAGATTGTTTTTTGATCTTAGAGACAAGTATGATCAGACTTTTGTGATTGTAACCCATAATCCGAATCTTGCAGAAATTACAGACCGTAAGCTCGTTATGAAAGACGGAATGATCATAGAGTAAAAGTATACCGCACCAGATGATGAAACACTTTATTTTCCTTTTTTTAATCCTAATTTCCTGTTCAAAAGCTGAATCTCAGCAGTTGAATTCATTGAGTATTCCTCAGATAAGGATTTCGGAAGTTAAAAGCTATATTAAAGGGAAAGAGTATAATCAGGAACTGGCTGTTTTTATCAATTTTAAGATTCCTTCCGGGAAATACCGCTACTTCATTTATAATCTTAAAAATAACACCATTGTACAGCAGGCTGTAGTGTCTCACGGTTCTGGTTCCGTTATTCCACGATCAGAAGCTTTAAAATTCAGTAATGTTGAAGGTTCCTATCAGTCATCTCTTGGAAAATATGCCATTGGAGAAAGCTATGTGGGAAAGTTTGGAAAAGCATATCGCTTAAGCGGTCTTGATTCTACAAACAGCAATGCAATGCAACGAGCCATTGTTCTTCATTCTTACGGATGTATTCCTGATGCGGAATCTCAGGTTCCGGCATGTTTAAGCTTAGGATGTCCCATGCTTTCGGTAAATGCTTTTAATGAAACGGCTAAATACATTGATCAGTCAAAGAAACCGATCATATTATATGCATTCTATTAATTCATAATATAATCTTCTTTCCATGGCTATAAAATTTCTTGCAGAAGATGACAGACCCAGAGAAAAGTTTTTGCAGAAAGGCAAAAGCTCACTTTCTGATTCTGAACTGTTGGCCATTATTATGGGAAGCGGAAATAAGGATGAAAATGCTGTGGAACTGGCAAGAAAGATTTTAAACTCTGTCGATAACAGCTGGCATCAGCTGAGTTTGCTTTCTGTTAAAGATCTGATGAAATTCAAAGGAATTGGTGCTACCAAAGCTATTTCAATTATTTCAGCGTTGGAAATAGGGAGGAGAAGAGCTGTGCAGGAGATTCCTGAAAAAGTAATAATAGGCAACAGTCATGATGCTTATGCCGTTCTTAGAAACCAGCTTTCTGATCTGAGAACAGAAGAGTTCTGGGCAATTTTCCTTAACAACAGTAATAAAGTGATTCATGTATCCCAACTCACACAGGGAGGGATCAGCCAATCTATTGTAGACGTAAGAACACTCTATAAAGCAGCCCTGGATCATTTTTCAACAGGGATTATCATTGCCCACAATCATCCTTCCGGAAGCTTAAAACCAAGCAGGGAAGATATCAATATCACAAAAAAAATAAAAGAAGCAGGAAATACATTAAGTATTCAGCTTTTAGACCATATTATTGTCACGCAGGATTCTTATTTTAGTTTCTCGGACGCAGGATTATTATGATTAGAAGATTGAAATACCATGAAATTGATTTTGTAAAATATGCTCAATGTTTAGAGAATTCCGAACAGAGAAAATATTCTGCTACAAAAGATTTTTTAGACACTACTTCTACAATGCCCTGGGAAATTCTGGTTTATAAAGACTACGAAGCAGTAATGCCAGTGCCATTTGTAAGAAAATATGGGATGAAAATTGTACATAATCCAAAACTTTGTCAGCAGCTTGGTGTTTTTTCTGGTAAAGACGATGTGGATCTCAATGAAGCTTTTTTAGAGTATCTGGAAAAGAATTACATGATCAGAGCTTATCCGTTCAATGATCTCAATCAGCTTCGCTCAAAGATGAGAATCAAGAAAAATTTTTTGTTATATCCTAATACTTATGAAAAAGTATACGCCGGATATTCCCCAAAACGAAAGCGAAAACTTCGGTTAGATGAAGCTGTATTAAAAGAATCGGAAATCAAAACCATCCCTTATGACAAAGCAAAAACTTTTATTGAAGCCAATACGATAGGGCTGAACAAAGATCATGATTTATCTGAATTCATGAGGATTTTTGAGAGTTTTTACCAATTGGGCTATCTGAAGTTTACCGCTTTTTACTATCAGCATAAGATCGTTAATATGATTGCTACTTATTCGGACGGTAATATGGTAGCGCTTTTAGGTAATTTCAATGATAAGGATTATGTCAAATTATCAGGAGCTTCCGTTTTGATTGATCATGTCATTAAAGAAAATATTGAAACCTGTGTTTTTGATTTTGAAGGAGGTGAACTTCCCAATATTGAAGAGTTTTTCAGAGGATTCCGACCGGAATTAAGACCATACGGAATTATTGAAAATTCAAAAAAGAACCTTTTTAAAAAGTTAGGGTATCTTATGTTAAGAGGAAAGTCTTTTTTATGATGAAAAGCATTGTTTAGATTGGTTCTAATTAAGTAATATTCCGTAACTTTATAAAATCCTTAGTAAAACAGTTATGTTACAACAGATTCGTCAGTACAAATTATCATATATGCTTTATAACTTATTTAAAAAGAGTAAATTAAAGCATAATATTCCATTGTATAAAAAATACGGAATCAATAAGAACTATTTTTCAAGTATTTCGAGTAAAGATTTTGCCCATCTTCCTTCGAGGGAAAGAGCCGTAGATTATTCAAAGCTTACGGAAACTTCCTTTTTTAAGAAGCTTACGGAAGAAAATAAAGAAAGTGTTCTTCAGTATGATGATAACGGGTATCTGATTCTTAGAAATTTCCTCACTCCGGAAACAGCGGATCAGATCAATACCGAAATTGATAAACTGATGGAAGACGGAACGTTGAAGTTTATTTACGGAGGAAAACTGATGTTTGCCATTCATCATTCAGAAATCATTAAAAATATTGGAAGCGATAAGGATTTATTAGACTTTTTATCGGTTTTACTGGACGGGAAATCCAAGCTTTTTCAAAGTATCAACTTCATTAACGGAAGCCAGCAGAAAACACACTCAGACAGTATTCACATGACTACTTATCCTTTGGGTGGACTATTGGGAGTATGGATTGCCCTGGAAGATGTAGATGAAACCAATGGAGCTCTGCACTATATTCCTAAGAGCCATAAATTACCTTACTTCCTGAATTCTGATTACGATAATGAAGGTACAGACTTGAAAATCGGCAAGAAAAGCTACAGAGCCTATGAAACTTTCCTTGAAGAGAAAGTAAAAGAATTAGGATTAAAGAAAGAAATCTTTAAAGCAAAAAAAGGTGATTTATTAATCTGGCATGCCAATATTCTTCATGGCGGAGAACCTCACACGGATAAAAACAGAACCAGAAAAAGTTTAGTCTACCATTTTTTTGATGAAAATAGTGTTTGCTACCATGAAGTAACACAAAGGCCGGCTTTGTTTGAGCTTTAATGCAGGATAATCCTCTTCATAAACCTTTTGATAGGAATACGGATTTAAAAAGATAGTTTTTTTACATTTGTATTCTTATAATATCAGTGTATGGAAAAAAAGAAGAATATTCTTGTTTTTATATTTTCAATCTATGTATGCTTCATGTCATACTACCTGTATACCAACCACTATTACAACACTGATATGGAAGCTTATATGGGGCTGATTTATAAAACGGAATATCCTGAAATGAAAATTGAGGAAATTCATCAGAAAGTATATGATGAATTGCGGGAAAAAGCCCCCGATTTTGCAGGATTTGCTTCTGTAAATCCTACGGTGAAAGAAGTGGCAGAAGGAGAGAGTACTTATTATAAAATCATCTCACAAAATCCTAAGGCCTACGAAGAAGAATTACAGCTTTTTGTGGTAAAACCTTTTTATAATTTTATGAGCTGGTCATTATTTAAGCTTGGTTTCAGTGCTTCTGCTTCAATCTCTTTGGTTTCAATTATTTCTTATGCGCTGATTCTTATTTTGATATTCAGCTTTTTGATAAAAATTCTGAAAAATTACCCTCTTGCCTTTATCCTTACTGTTTTAATTTCACTGTTTAAACCTCTGTCGGAATCAGCCAGACATGTTTCTGCAGATTCTTTATCATGTCTGTTACTTCTTTTAAGTTTCTATGTATTTTTAGTGAGAAGAAATTTATTTATTGCAGGGATATTGGCCATGTTATGTGTATTAACAAGACCGGAATATTTTATTTTTTATACTTTCCTGTATGCATTCATCTCCCTTTACAGAAACAGGCTTCAGATTAACACAGTTCCCTTGGTGTTATCATATGGGTATCTGTTTCTTTCTTTCTTTTCAGTGCAGGCTTTTAATCAGGTGTCGTGGTCTACACTTTTTATGAATCAGTTTACTAAAGTTCAGATTTATCCTGTGTCACAACCTGACCCGTTTTCCTTTGCCGATTATTTTCACTTTATTAAAAGTAATATCATGCTTGAGTTTAACTCTTCCTATTTTCCTCTGTTGCTGATTTTTATTGTGATCATATTGGCTAACCGTTTTACATTCCGTAATAAAAAGAATCAGGCTCAACTCTTGTTTTTTGCTATTATTTATACAACTGTAATGCTGAGATTTTTGGTTTTTCCGTCGCTGGTAAACAGGATGATGCTTGGCTTTTATCTCATAATTATACTCGCGTTGATCTATATACAAATTTCTAAAGTGGATATCTTTAAAAACTCTTTAGAAGACGGAAAATAATTAGTAATTTTGCAGTCTAAAATTATGACAAGTCTTTCAGGATATTTACCCTATGCATTTGCATTGATTATTGCAATTCCTTTTCTGGTTTTGCTCAGACAATTTGTACACTCATACATTACTCTTAAGAACCAGGAAATCAAACTGCTCAGCGTGAAATCAAATTCAGAGAATAAAGCACATTCCTATGAAAGAATGACTTTGTTTCTGGATAGAATGAAGCCGTCAAATCTTATTCAAAGGTTTGATAGTGGATTGGCTGCCCATGAATTTATTTTCCTGACAGAAAAAACAATCAATGAAGAATTTGAATATAACTCGTCACAGCAGTTATATATCACAAAAAATTCATGGAAGAATATCGTAGACTCAAAAAATGCAATTATAGAACTGCTTCACAAAACGTATGACGGGTTGAAAGGGGATGTTCAGCTGGATGAATTCAAAACGATTTTCATCATGAATTATATGGAAGGCAACGATTATATTGCTGAAACAATAGAAGACTTAAGAAAAGAAATTTTAATAATAACTTAAAAAATAACAGATAAATAATGATTCCAAATTTTAAAGCACATCCATGGCACGGAATTTCTGCAGGAGAAGATGCGCCAAATGTTGTAAACGTATTTGTGGAAATTGTTCCTTCAGATACTATTAAATATGAAGTAGATAAAGAAACAGGATATTTAAAGGTAGACAGGCCGCAGAAATTCTCTAACATTATCCCTGCTTTATATGGTTTTGTTCCAAGAACTTACTGCCACAATGAAGTTATGAAACTTGCTATAGAAGCTGGAGCTGATGATGTAACAATGGGAGATCATGACCCGCTTGATATCTGTGTTTTAAGTTCTCACAATATCCATGCAGGAGGTTTATTGATGGAAGCTATTCCAATCGGTGGTTTCAAAATGATTGATGGAGGTGAAGCAGATGATAAAATTGTTGCAGTAATGATTAATGACCACGCTTTCGGACATTTCAGAGATATTTCTGAATTACCAGAAGCTGAAGTAAAAAGATTAATGCACTATTTCCTTACGTATAAAAACCTACCGGATGAGCCTGCAAAATGCAGAATTCAGGAGGTATACGGAGCAGAGCACGCTAGAAAAGTAATCAAAGCTTCTCAGGCTGATTACGCTGAAAAATTCGGGGGATAAGATTTTCTTTCCAAACATAAAAAAAGCAGATGAATTTTCATCTGCTTTTTTATTTTCAGTATAGTCTTGAGGGATATTATAATGCTGGTAAAAGAGATTTAGTTTCTTTTATATACGGAAATTCCATCTTTTATTGTTTCCAGAACCTTAATACTTCTGAGATTTTCTGGGGCTATTGTCAAAGGATTCTGATCCAGAATAACAAAATCGGCTATTTTACCTGCTTTAATAGAACCTTTTGTATTTTCTTCCTGCAACTGATAGGCTCCGTTAATGGTAATGGCTTTTAAAGCTTCGATTGGAGAGATTCTTTCATTGGGACCTAAAATCATTCCTGACCGTGTCTTCCTGTTCACTGCTGCATATACTGCGGTAATCAGATCTGGTGGGGTAACCGGAGCATCATGATGAATGGTAAACGTAATTCCTGCTTTTAATGCTGAGTGGGCCGGACTTATAAAAGAAGCTCTTTCAGGACCAAAAACACTTGAATAATGCCAATCTCCCCACAAATAAGCATGAGTAGAAAAGTAAGAAGGAATTACACCTAATTCTTTTATCTTTTGAATATGATCAGGGCGGCTGTTCTGGACGTGAATTAATGTTGCCCGTAATTCCGGTTGGTAAATATTTTCATCTTTTAACCTTTTAATAACGCGTATAGCCTGATCTATTGCTGCGTCTCCATTGACGTGAAGCTGCGCAGTTATATGGTTTTGAAATAGTATTTTCAGATCGTTATATAATGTTTCATCCGTAAAGATGGGAAACCCTTTGTAATCTTTAGACTGACCTTCAGGGGGAACTAAATAAGGCTGAGTAAGCCACGCTGTTTTACCTTGTGGAGAACCATCATCAGAAAATTTGAACCCGGCTAGCTTCAAACGATTTTCATACTTCATATACTTCGGCTTGAAACTGGTGAAATCCTTTTTGAAATATTCATAATCCGGAAAGTAAACAACATCAGCTTTAAGAAGGTGTTGATGCGCTGCTTTTTCTAATAGAGCAACACTTTCTCCCATAGTCCTTCCGTCACAAATAGTTGTCTGTCCATAGCTGAGCCATTCATCCTGAGCTTTCATCAGATTTTCCATGGCATGAGCTTGGGTATCCTTGCCTTTATTCATTTTTTCCGTTAAGGTCAATAATGCGGTGAAACTTGCATTTTCTTCCAATTTTCCGTTCAGTTTCCCTGTTTTTTTATCCCTGCCAATGTGGCCGCCTTCGGGATCTTTCGATGATTCTGTTATTTCCAGAAGCTTTAGCATGGCACTGTTAGCTACGCTGGCATGACCTGAAGCATGAATAACTATAATAGGGTTGGTCTTGCTGATAGCATCCAGTTCTGTTTTTGTAGGATGACGATGTTCTATAATAATTGCATCATCATAACCATTTCCGATAACAGGTATATTATCTGTAATTTTTTTGTCTTTGATGTAGTTTTTAATTGTAACCTGTAAATCTTTAATTGAATTTACGGTGCCATAAGGCTCAGGAGATAAATCTACAACATCCATCATCCCGGCTCTTGAAGTAAGATGTCCGTGAACATCTATAAAACCGGGAAGAAGTGTTTTTCCATTTAGATCAATGATTTTAGTAGCCGGCACTGAAAAATGTTCAGCATCCGATTTTGTTCCGGCAAAAAGTATTTTCCCATCTTTAACTGCTACTGCTTCCACTTGAGCAGGAGTATCTTCCATTGTTATAATAGGACCTCCGAAATAGAGTATTTCTGCTTTTTCTTGGGGAATCTTATTTTGACAACTGCTTATGATTACAGGCAAAAAAAGAGTATATAATATCCTTTTCATAAATAATTAATTCAAATCATGGTGAGAAACAAATTTACAAAATAATAGATTATTATTAGTGAATTTTATTGCGTGTTTATAATTTCATTATATTTATAAGACTAATCTCAATTTTTTAATATAAAATAATAAACTATGGATCTATTTATGTTAGTGCCAATTTTTGGTGTCATAGCTTTGCTTTATACATTTCTTCAGAGCAACTGGGTCAATAAACAGAATGCCGGAAATGAAAAAATGAAAATAATCAGCGGCCATATTGCAGACGGTGCAATGGCTTTTCTAAAGGCTGAATATAAAATCTTAACGTACTTTGTTGTTGTAGTTGCCATTCTATTGGCGGTGATGGGCTCAAGCAATGCCAATTCACACTGGAGTATCGGAGTTGCCTTTGCGGTGGGAGCGATATTCTCTGCATCAGCCGGTTTTATCGGTATGAAAATCGCCACCAAAGCGAATGTGAGAACTGCTGAAGCTGCAAGAACTTCACTATCAAAAGCTCTTAAAGTATCTTTTACCGGAGGAACCGTAATGGGAATGGGAGTTGCCGGACTGGCTGTGCTGGGCTTAGGAGCTTTATTCCTGATTATTAAACAGATCTTTGCACCTGAAGCAACTGTTGATTCTCATGAAATGGAAAAGACCATTGAAATTCTCACAGGATTTTCTCTTGGAGCTGAGTCCATTGCCCTTTTTGCAAGAGTAGGAGGTGGTATTTATACAAAAGCAGCTGATGTGGGCGCTGATCTTGTAGGTAAAGTAGAAGCCGGAATTCCGGAAGATGATCCCCGAAACCCTGCAACCATTGCAGATAATGTAGGAGATAATGTAGGAGATGTTGCAGGAATGGGTGCTGACCTTTTCGGGTCTTATGTTGCAACAGTTCTGGCAACGATGGTATTGGGTAGAGAAACTGTGTCTGATGATGCGTTCGGAGGTTTTGCACCAATTCTTTTACCCATGCTGATTGCAGGAACAGGAATTATCTTTTCCATGATCGGAACTTTATTCGTGAAAATTAATGATAATGAAGGTTCATCTACTTCCAGCGTTCAGAATGCTTTAAACCTTGGAAACTGGGGAAGTATCGTGATTACCGCTATTGCATCTTACTTCCTGGTAACCTATATTCTTCCTGAAAAAATGGTTCTCAGAGGTCATGAATTTACTAAAATGGGAGTATTCGGAGCCATTATGGTAGGTCTGGTAGTAGGAACTTTAATGAGTATTATTACAGAATATTATACAGCAATGGGGAAAAGACCGGTTTCCAGTATTGTGAGACAATCTTCTACAGGACATGCAACCAATATTATCGGTGGGCTTTCCGTGGGTATGGAATCTACTTTGCTTCCGATTATTGTGCTGGCAGGAGGAATCTATGGTTCTTACCTGTGTGCCGGACTTTACGGAGTGGCTATTGCAGCAGCAGGAATGATGGCTACTACAGCGATGCAGCTTGCTATCGATGCTTTCGGACCTATTGCGGATAATGCCGGAGGGATTGCCGAAATGAGTGAGCTTCCTAAAGAAGTCCGTGAAAAAACAGATATTCTTGATGCGGTAGGAAATACAACGGCGGCTACAGGAAAAGGATTTGCCATTGCTTCAGCAGCATTGACAGCATTGGCCTTATTTGCAGCTTTTGTTGGGATAGCGGGAATTGACGGGATTGATATTTACAGAGCAGATGTCCTTGCCGGATTATTTGTAGGAGGAATGATTCCGTTTATCTTTTCATCATTAGCAATTACAGCGGTAGGACAGGCAGCAATGGCGATGGTAGAAGAAGTAAGACGACAGTTCCGTGAAATACCGGGAATTCTGGAAGGAAAAGCACAACCTGAATATGAAAAATGTGTAGCTATTTCTACGGATGCATCCATTAGAAAAATGATGTTGCCGGGCGCTATTGCCATTATTTCTCCACTTTTAATCGGATTTATTTTCGGGCCTGAAGTGCTGGGTGGATTCCTTGCTGGAGCTACGGTTTGCGGTGTTTTGATGGGGATGTTCCAGAATAATGCAGGTGGAGCGTGGGATAATGCAAAAAAATCATTTGAAAAAGGGGTAGATATCAACGGTCAGACTTATTATAAAGGTTCAGAACCTCATAAGGCATCCGTAACAGGGGATACTGTAGGAGATCCATTTAAAGATACTTCAGGACCATCTATGAATATCCTGATCAAATTAATGTCTATTGTTTCTTTGGTTATTGCACCTACTTTGGCCGTTTTACATAAAGATAAAATTGAGGCGAACAGAAAAGCGAAAATTGAAAGTCTTACAGGAATTTCCGGCACTGCAGCGGCTGTAAATGGAGATGCTAAAATAATTACGGTTATTCCGGGAGAAATTAAAGGACATCTTAATGAAAACGGAGACTTTGTTTACGAAACAGGAAATATTCAGAAAATAAAACTGGATGGAGGAAAGACAATAGCCATTGGAGACGGCAGCCAGCTTTACCAGTTGTATCATGTAGTTAAACAAAAAGATAAATCGGCACTAGACCCTAATAAATGGTATACCATTGAAAACCTTTATTTTGAAACAGGGTCAAGTGATCTGAAAGCAGAATCTGTACTCCAGCTGAATACTTTAGCTGAAATTCTAAATGCTTACCCGGCTCTGAAAATAAAATTAGGGGGGTATACAGACAACAGTGGTAATGAGGATAGTAATCTCAAGTTATCTAATTTACGGGCACAAACAGCAAAGCTTAAACTGCTTGAGTTAGGTATTTCGGCAGACAGAATAGAAGCAGAAGGATATGGATCACAGCATCCTGTATGTGAAGCTAATGACACTGATGAATGCAAAGCGAAAAACAGAAGAATTGATGTAAGGGTTTTGGCTCTTTAAAAAATCAATTTTAAAATAATAAAAAGCATCGCTCTGGCGGTGCTTTTTTGCTTGCTGTATAAACTTGGTATACAAAGTAAATAAATATCTTGTAAGTAAAATATTCCCAATCATCAGCGAAAATCTGTGTAATCTGTGGGAAATATTAAAGATTTCTCTTCAAATGCTCCAACGCCTGAATAATCAACTCGTCTTTTTTAGCAAAGCTGAATCTTATATAATCCGAATCCTGTCTTGAATTATAAAAAGCAGAAAGCGGAAGACAGGAAACCTTTTTCTCAATGGTCAGCCACTTTGAAAATTCTACATCTGTCATGCTTTTAGAAATATTCCTGAAATTAACAACCTGGAAAACACTTCCTTCCGCCATTTGTTCAACCTGAAGAGGAGTTTCCTTGATCAGTTCATTAAATGTATCCCGTTTTTTCTGCATGAGTTTTTTATTAACAGCTGAATCGAATACATCAAGATATCTGGCTATTGCATATTGAGCCGGAGCATTGGCACTGTAAGAAATATACTGCTGATGACATTGAAATTTTGCCGTTAAAGCTTCGGAAGCAAGCATATAACTGACTTTCCACCCAGAAGTATGAAACATTTTCCCAAAAGAAAAAATACAGAACGTCTTTTCCCTGAGTTCAGGATGAATAAAAGAACTGTAATGTTCATTCCCGTCATAACAATAAGTGTCATATATTTCTTCCGAAATTAAATAAATATTACGGTCTTTAATCAGTTCATACAGTTGATTCCAGTCTTCCTTTTTCCAAATCTTCCCGGTTGGATTCTGAGGAGAGTTCACAATGACTGCTCTGGTTTTTTCAGTAATACAGCTTTTAAACTGATCCCAGTTGATCGTAAAATCACCATCAAGATCGTAATAGACAGGGAGTCCACCATTCATAACAACAGCAGGTCCATAGGTATAATAGGAAGGCTGTATAATAATGACTTCATCATTCTGATTCAGAATGGATTTAAGGGAGGTATATAAAGCAAAAGTTGCACAAGGAACAATCGTGATTTCCTTATTCGTAATGCTTAAACTATGGGGCCGTTTGATATTGAAACGGATGATACTTTCAATGAGCAGAGGATTGCCGGCAAGAGGCTCATAATGATGAGTATCTTTTTCAGCAGCTTCTTTTAAAAATATTGTAAGGCGCTCGTCTATATCAAAATCGGGAAGTCCCAGAGAAAGATCAAAACTTCCGTTCCTGATGGCCAGCTCGGACATTTCTGTGAAAAAGGAATAATGAGTAAATCCGTAAATTTTATCCACCTATTTTGTATTTTAATCAAATATAATAAAATTTTAATATCAGATTTTATTTAAAATTGAGGTGTTGTTAAAATTGTAATGAGTTGCATATTATTTTGCCGTATGGATTAATCCTGTTAGGATTCAATAAAATTTGTTATTTTTAAGAAATTTATTCTTTATGAAAAAAATACTTATTCCGTTATTTGCAATGGCTGTAGTAACCAGTTGTGGAACGGCAAAAATATCTGACGGGAATGCTTCACATCCTGTTTCTACAAAACATAACAAAGCATTTAATAATGCATACAAAGTGATCAATGCTGAGGATTTAAAGAAAAACCTGTATGTCATTGCTGCAGATGATATGGAAGGACGTGATACCGGAAGCAAAGGACAGAAAAAAGCGGGTGAGTATATGATTAATTATTATAAAACCCTGGGTATTTCAGCGCCTAAAGCATTAGGCTCATACTATCAGAAAGTGCCGTCTGAATTTATGAAAAAGAGAGGAGGAGGCAATCTTCCTGATTCTGAAAATATTTTAGCTTTTATTGAAGGAACTGAAAAGCCAGACGAGATTGTGGTGGTTTCTGCACATTATGATCACGTAGGAACCAAAAATGGAGTAGTTTACAACGGGGCAGATGATGACGGAAGCGGAACGGTAGCCGTAATGGAAATCGCTAAAGCATTCCAGCAGGCAAAAAAAGCTGGAAAAGGACCTAAAAGATCAATCCTGTTTCTGCATGTTACAGGTGAAGAACACGGACTGTTTGGTTCAGAATATTATTCTGAAAACCCTGTTTTCCCATTAGCCAATACGGTTGTTGATCTTAATATTGATATGATCGGACGTGACGATCCTGCCAACAGAGGAAAGCAATATGTGTATGTGATTGGCTCTGAAATGCTAAGTTCTCAGCTTAAAGTCATTAATGAAGCAGCCAACAAAAGAACCAATAATCTGGAACTGAATTATAAATACGATGATTTGAATGACCCTGAACAATTGTATTACCGTTCAGATCACTATAACTTCGCCAAACACAATATTCCTGTAGCATTCTTCTTTGATGGTATTCATGAAGATTATCACAAACCAGGTGATGATCCTGAAAAGATTGATTATCAGCTATTGGAAAAAAGAACTCAGCTTATTTTTACAACAGCCTGGGATATCGCGAACAGAGAAGAAAGAATTGTTGTTGATAAAAAATAATCAGAAAATTATTAAAAATATCTAACGCCTTTGCGTTTACTAACAAACTACCATGAAGATAATGATCCGGGAAGCAAAACCAGAAGACATTCCACAGATTCAGAAGGTAAGAAATTCTGTGAAAGAAAATATACTCTCAGATCCGGGATTGGTTACTGATAAAGACTGTGAAGAATTTTTGTTTCAAAGAGGAAAAGGCTGGGTATGTGAGATGAAAAATCAGGTTGTTGGTTTTTCTATTGCAGACCTTAAAGAGAATAATATATGGGCACTCTTTGTACATCCGGATTTTGAAAATCAGGGAATTGGCAGAAAACTTCATGATATCATGCTTGACTGGTATTTTGAACAGAATAAAGATTTTGTATGGCTGGGTACTTCACCGGGAACAAGAGCCGAAAACTTCTATAGAAAATCTGGCTGGAAAGAAGCAGGAAAGCATGGCAAAGATGAGATTAAGTTTGAATTGACCCATAAAGACTGGAAAAATAAAGAAATATGACACCAAAACTGAAATCTATCAGACCTTTTATCGGGGCACAAAATTTTGAAGTCAGCAGAAACTTTTACAGAGATCTGGGATTTGAAGAAGTTGTTTTGGAGCCGAAATTATCCCTGTTTATACGTGAAGAAATTGGCTTTTATCTTCAGGATTATTATGCCAAAGAATGGGTTGATAATACAATGATCTTTATGGAAGTAACTGATACTGATGAATTCTG
The DNA here is from genome assembly GCF_002979755.1 of Chryseobacterium culicis. Classification (NCBI taxonomy): domain Bacteria; kingdom Pseudomonadati; phylum Bacteroidota; class Flavobacteriia; order Flavobacteriales; family Weeksellaceae; genus Chryseobacterium; species Chryseobacterium culicis. Next base: position 446,360 of record NZ_PCPP01000001.1, read on the forward strand.
GAAAGAATTGGTGTCTTTAGGACTTCCGGATCAATATGAAAATGTAAGACTTACTCCTGTAAGAACGATGGATTGGGGAAAAGAGTGTTTTGTACACGATCCCTCAGGAATATTGTGGCATTTCGGAGAGTTTTTTTAAGGAAAAGAAATATGATTTACGCATTCGATACCTATTATTATGAAGATTATGCCAATACGGTGTGTATTGCATTTGAAGACTGGTCATCTGAAAAAGAAGTGGAAATTTTTATAGAACAGATCCCTGTGAGTTCAGAATATGAAAGTGGAGCCTTTTACAAAAGAGAATTACCCTGCATTGTAAGCCTTTTAAAGAAAATAACATTAAAACCAGAAGATATTATCATTGTGGATGGATATGTTACACTGGATAATGAGGGAAAAATTGGCTTAGGAGGACACCTTTATGAAGTATTGGACGATAAAACCCCTGTTGTGGGAATTGCAAAAAATGAATTTACAACCCCGGATTCCCAGCGAAGAAGTGTATTCCGTGGGGAAAGTAAAACACCACTTTTTGTGACTGCCAGAGGAATTGACGTTGATGATGTTCAGATAAAAGTAGAACAGATGCATGGTGCTTACAGAATCCCTACACTGCTGAAAAAACTGGATCAGCTGAGCAGAGCATAAACAAAAAAGTCTTACCATAGAAGTAAGACTTTTTTTAATTTTTAAATATACCAATCGGTATATTTTATTATCTTTGTTGTAATTACCTTGCTCAAAATAAAGGGATTTTTTTAACCATAAATATACCGATCGGTATTAAAAAGTAAATCAATGAAAGAAGTATTTATATTATCAGCAAAACGTACCTCTATAGGTGGTTTTATGGGAAGTTTGTCTGGATTTACAGCAACTCAGCTAGGAGCTATAGCTATTCGGGATGCCTACGAAAACATTGGACTTGCTCCTGAACATGTAGACAGTGTGTATATGGGAAATGTGCTCAGTGCCGGAGTGGGGCAGTCCCCAGCGAGACAGGCAGCTATTTTTGCCGGAATTCCTGTAGATAAGGATGCGACAACAATTAATAAAGTCTGTGCTTCAGGAATGAAATCAGTAATGATGGGTGCTCAGCAGATCCAGCTTGGTCTGGACCATATTGTAATGACGGGAGGAATGGAAAGCATGAGTAATGTTCCGCATTATGTAAAGCTCCGTCAGGGAACAAAACTGGGAGATACCAGCCTTATTGATGGGCTGATCAAAGATGGACTGTGGGATGTATACAATGATTTCCACATGGGAAGTGCAGCGGAATTAGGCGTGAAAAAATATGGTCTTACCAGACAGGAACTGGATGAATATGCTCTGTTTTCATATCAGAGAGCTCAGGAAGCGGCTAAAAACGGCAAGTTCAGTAATGAATTGATCCCAATATCCATTGAAGGTAAAAAAGGAGCCGTAATCGTTGATAAAGACGAAGATATCGATAAACTAATTCCTGAGAAAATAGCTCTTCTGAAGCCTGCATTTGAAGCAGACGGAACCCTTACCGCTGCCAATTCCAGTAATCTGAATGATGGTGCTGCAGCCATAGTATTAGGATCTTCCGAAGCTATAGCGCATCATAATCTGAAGCCACTGGCAAGAATAGTAGCCTATGCAGACGCAGCTCAGTCGCCGGAATGGTTTACCACTTCGCCTTCTGTAGCTATTGAAAAGTTGCTAAAGCAAACAGGTCTTCGTTTGTCTGATATCGACTTTTTCGAAATTAATGAAGCCTATTCCTCGGTGATTTTATCCAATCAGAAAATCCTGGGCTATGATCTGAACAAAGTAAACATATATGGAGGAGCAGTTGCATTAGGGCATCCGATTGGGGCTTCAGGAGCAAGAATTGTAACCACTTTGGTGAATGTTTTACGTCAGGAAAAAGGAAGATATGGGATTGCTGCCATCTGTAATGGTGGAGGAGGTGCTTCCGCAATTCTTATTGAAAATATAGACTAAAGCAGTAAATATCCTAAATTTTTATCCTTATTATTAAAAAAGATCTTTCTTGAAGTAAAATTGAGAAAGATCTTTTCGTATGGGTAACAGATTGATTATCCATTAGTAAATCAAATTATTAAATGTATGCAGACAGAGCCTTGGTAGGTTATTTTTATTAAACTGATAAATATCATTGCTGTGTTATTTTTATTCATTCTAAATAAATATAAATTTGTCCCAAGAAATTTAACAAAGAAAATGAAAAAAATAACTACTCTTTCTGGTATTGTACTTGCCTCACTGATGAATGCACAGGCACAGTATTGTATGCCGACCTTTCAGTATGGAGCTGACAGCAATATGATTAGTCATGTAACTTTCGGGAACATTAATAATTCATCTCCTGTTCAGTCCGGGAACGCACAGGTTTATGAGAATTTTACCTCAATGTCTACTGATTTACAATCCGGAAGTAATTACAATATTTCTGTGACTGGTCCTTCCAGCACATTTCCAAGTGATGTAGTTGTTTTTATAGACTTTAATCAGAATGGTAATTTTGATGATGCCGGAGAAAGTTTCTATATTGGAAGACTTGAAGCAGCCAATCCAGCCAATGCGTTTACCATCAACAATACAATAACGATTCCTGCCACTGCAGCCAACGGAAGTACAAGAATGAGGGTTCTTAAAAATACAAATGTTCAGGCGTATTCTAATCCTGCAGCTCCAAATTCTATCAGTTCTGCATGTGATAGCAGTTTAAGAGCGGGACAGACAGAGGATTATTCTGTTAATATTATAGGGCAGACCGCCAATTTTCCGGCTCCCTATTGTGGCACTGAAAATATTACAAGTTTGACCGTAAGTGAGATCAGTACAGTAGAATTTGCCGGAGTTGTTAGAAACAGTGCGTTCGACGGGAATTCTGATGTTCTTGAAAATTTCACAGCAACAGTTTTCAATGTTAATCGTGGAAATACCTATCCGATAACAGTTACAGGAGGAACGCATGGACAAGATACCGTATCAGCTTATGCTTATATCGATTTTAACCATAATAATCAGTTTGATGCTGATGAACAATTTAATCTTGGATACTTGGATAACTCCAATCCGGTTTCTGGTCAGCAATCTGGGGTTACAACAGGTAATATAACCATTCCGGTAGGAGCACAACTGGGAGAAACCCGTTTCAGACTGGTAAAAGCATATGAATCCAATTCATGGATGGGAGCTTTGAAGAATCTTCCGTGTCCTTCAGGTTGGTTTATTGGGCAGGCAGAGGATTATACTTTAAATATTCAGCCTGAGAGTCTTTCAACATCAGAAGTTTCTAAAGAGGCTTCAGCCAATGTGAAAATTTATCCAAATCCTACAACAAACTCAGTGACAATTAAGATGAAAGAAGGACTGGAAAAATACGAAATCTACAATCTGTCAGGACAAAAACTGCTGGAAGGGAATTCATTAACGGTTTCTATGGACAGTTTTGTTCCGGGAACTTATCTGATTAAAATTCAGACAAAAAATCAAAAGCTCATCACAGAAAAGATTATCAAGAAATAGACACATCATATCTAAATCATATCCATATCAATTTTTGTTTTTTAATCGACAGGCAAGGACCTGTCGGTTTTTTTTATGTTAGGAACAATAGAACTCCTGTATTTGAGTCGCTTTTAGCGGTATTATGAACCAGATTCCAGTAAATCCATAAGGTCCTGCTTAGACAATCCCTGAAGTTTCTTTCCGTCAGTCGCAAGGAGATTCTGAGCCAGTTGTTTTTTCTTTTTTTGAAGCGTAAGTATTTTTTCCTCTACAGTATTGGAACAAATCATTCTTACAGCAATTACATTTTTAGTTTGTCCTATACGATAACTACGATCAATAGCCTGGTTTTCAGAAGCAGGATTCCACCAGGGATCTACAAGATAGATATAATCTGCCTGAGTAAGGTTGAGACCTACACCACCAGCCTTCAAGCTGATCAGAAACACACGGATATTTTCATTGTTCTGGAAATTCGCTACTTTTTCCCCTCTGTTCTTGCTTTGTCCCGTTAAATATTCAAACTGAATGTTGTGCTTTTCCAGTTCAGCCTTAATCAGATCCAGCATTCCGACAAATTGAGAGAAAACAAGGATTTTATGATCTTTGGATTTGCCAAGGATCTGCTCCATCAGAATTTCGATTTTAACAGCATTTTCACCGGAATATCCCTCCTTCATCAAAACAGGAGAATTACATATCTGTCTGAGCCTTGTAAGCCCTGTAAGAACGTGCATGCTGTTTTTGTTCAGGTCATCGTCATCATTGGCTGCAATAAATTCACGAAGTTCCTTTTCATAGGCATCGTAAATCTTGCGCTGTTCTGTATTCATTTCACAGTAAATTACGGTTTCTGTCTTTTCAGGAAGTTCTTTTGCAACCTGCTTTTTCGTTCTTCTGAGGATAAAAGGTTTGATCTTTTGCTGAAGTTCCACCGCTCGTTTGCTGTACTCGAATTTATCAATAGGAATTGCATAAATATCTTTAAAATATTGTTTGTTTCCCAACAATCCCGGACAGGCGAAAGAAAGCTGGCTATAAAGATCAAATGTGCTGTTTTCGACAGGAGTACCGGTCAGTACAATTCTATTTCTGGACTGAAGCAGGCGTGCTGCTTTGTATCTTTCGGAATTCGGATTTTTAATAATCTGTGATTCATCCAGAAAAATATAATTGAAATTGAAGTTTTTCAGAAACCGGATATCTGAAAGAAGCATTCCATAGGTAGTAAGAACTACTTCGTAGTCTGGCATATGAGCCGTTGTCTTTGGTCTGTCAGCTCCATAATGCAGCAGAACTTTTATAGAAGGGGCAAATCTGCTCATTTCTTCCTGCCAGTTGAAAAGCAGGGAAGTAGGAACTACAACCAGATGAGTGGTATGGCCTCGTTTTTCCCTCTGCGACAGGATGAAAGCAATGATCTGGATGGTTTTTCCCAATCCCATATCGTCTGCAAGACATCCTCCGAAGTTGAACTCGTCAAGAAAATTAAGCCAGTTCAGTCCGTCATGCTGATAATCCCTCAGTTCAGCATTCAGCTCAGCAGGAATAGCCACTTCCGGAATGTCTTTTACTTTTGAAAATTTCGTGGAATATGAAGTAAGTTCTTCCTGAACCTCTTTACTCAGGACTTCTTTTTCAAACAATGCGGTAACTTCCGTAAAATTGATTTTCGGAATCTTTAAAAGTTCTTCATCAATTTCTCCTGCATGAAAGTAAGCGGATATTTTGTCTATCCATTCTTCAGGAAGAATTCCCATGCTGCCATCATCCAGCTGAACAAATTTACTCTTGTTTCGGATCGCACGGTGAAGTTGTTTCAGGGAAGCATCTTTCGGGCCAAATCCGACTTTTAATTTGGCATTAAACCAATCCAGCCCACTGGTAATCTGAATATTGATTTTAGCACGGTGGGCGTTTAATTTATTGTTTTTTAATTCGTTAAAGCCTAGTATGATTATTCCTTCATTTCTCCAGGTCTCAAATGCATCGAGAAACCAGTTGTTATCCAGAAACTTATCTCTGTGAAGATAAAAATACTGATATCCGTCCATCTGTTCTTCAAAATCAGGATGCTGCTGCATAACCAAAGAAGTAAAGCGGGCTTCTGTAGATTCATTTCTTTCTATTTTGAATGGATTTCCATTCTGATCTGTATCAAAAAGCTGCTTCCTGGAATACACCGGAACTTCTACATTTCCGTATTTCATGACAGGAGTAATTCCTATATAATTTTCCTGCTGCCGGAGATAAATGACTCTTTCGGTCTGATAATTTTTATCTTCAAGCTGTACTTTTGTTGCAGGCTGTATATAGCTGTAATTAATACGAATACGTTCTTCTATCGTAGAGAGAATGTTCTGCATAAACGCATCATATTTCGAAGAATGAACCAGTAAAACCTCATTATTAGCCTTGAAAAACCGGATGATTCTGAGCATATCCGGATCATCTATAAAGCTGAAAGTGTTACGGTTATATACAAAATACTCATTTCGGAGAACAATATTTTTGAAAGGAACAGAAATGTCGTTGAACAGCAATTCTCCGGTTATTTCAAAAAATGGATCTTTCTTAAATACAGATAATTGAATCTCCGCATCTAAAGTATTTAATTCAGTGTGAGAAAGAGACTTTGCCGAAATGGTTTCTGCAATTTCCCGGTCGTGATAATACACTTCCAGTTCCCGGGGGTTTTGTACAATGAGCTTCAAAGCTTCCAGTTCTGATGGATTATAATCTTCATTGTAATTATTCTGGAAAGAGGTAATGGCTGTAAAAAATTTAATGTCCACAGGTTTCTCTGCTTTCCATATCAGCTGCATGGCATCTACAGGAGTTACGGGATTCTTGATTTTCCCCGCCTGTGTTATTTCTGCCTCCATCAGTGAGAAGGTCATATGATTGTAATAACGGTGCTTCCCGATGACCAATATCTGTTTTTTTCCGGTTTCAAGTACTGCCAGCTCATCCAGTTTAGAAGGAAGCTGTGGGAGAAGATCTCTGGTAAGCATCACATCATCTATGGGAAGCATTTCCTTGATTCTGGGGAGTATTTCAATTTTCCCGTCAGTATATTCAAGCTGAAAATAATGATCCAGATCGGGTTCATTTTCAAGACCATATCCCTTGGCTTTAGGGAGAAACATCTTTTTACGGAGCATATCATCAAAAAACAGGCGGTAATTTTTATCCTCGATAATACAGTGGATAATCTCTGCCTGATGGGAACAAAGCTGTTCTTTTGGATGGTCACACGTACAGGTGCAAAGCAGTGAACTGCCTATTTTGCTGATACTGACCACCGGAAAATCCTGTAACGAAGATTGCTTGGTAAATATTCCTGTATTGTTTTCAATAGCAACCGGGTAGATCTCACGGAAATCCCTGATTCCGATAAACGAACTGTCTGAAGTATGTTTCAGCAGATCATATACGGAAAGTGTACTGATATTGATGTTGTCAAGAATATATTCTGCCATAAAAATTGATGAAGACAAACTTACAAAAAACAAATGTATTTCAGCATCCGTTTTGGCTACAGCTTACCGCATTTTGGCAACTCCGGCGTTTCTTCTAATGCTGAACTTTGTCCTGTAATTTTAAACCAAGAAAAATGAAAACAATTTTTATAACAGGTGCTTCTACAGGATTAGGAAAAGCAACTGCCCAATTATTTCAAAACAAAGGATGGAAAGTAATCGCTACGATGAGAAACCCGGAAGCAGCGGCTGATCTTAAAGCTTTGGAGAATGTAACTGTACTTCCTCTGGATGTTACCAATCCGGCACAGATACAATCCACCGTGAAGCAGGCTCTTGAGCTTGGAGATATTGATGTCGTTTACAATAACGCAGGGTATGGCCTTATAGGACCTTTGGAGGCTCTTTCTGATGATCAGATCGTAAAACAGCTGGACACCAATTTATTAGGGGTTATACGCGTTACACAGGCATTTATTCCTTACTTCAGAGAACAGAAAAAAGGAATGTTCATTTCTACAACGTCTATAGGAGGGCTGGTTGCTTTCCCGTTAGGTTCTACGTATCACGCTACCAAATGGGCACTTGAAGGGTGGAGTGAAAGCTTAGCTTTTGAGCTTAATATGTTGGGAATTGATATTAAAACGGTGTCTCCGGGAGGAATCAAGACTGATTTTGTAAGCCGTTCATTGGATTCAGCATCCAGTCCTGCTTATGAAGAGATGACCCAGTCTTTATTTTCTAAAATGGATGGAATGATGGAAGCTGCTTCTACACCGGAACAGATTGCAGAAGTAGTGTATGAGGCTGCTACGGATGGTAAAAAACAGCTTCGATATGTGGCTGGAGAAGATGCTAAGGCTATTTATGCACAGCGCCTCGAGTTAGGTGATGAAGTGTTTAGAGAGCAGTTTGGGAAACAGTTTATTTAATCAGGTTTTTGAAAGGCAGTATAAAGTAAATCTCATTTATACTGTCTTTTCCAACAAATAATTTATAATTTTATATCATGGAAAAGAAAGATAATGTTCCTTTGAAAATTTCATCCATATCAGAACTGCACAGTATGCTGCAGCTCCCTAAACCGCTTCATCCATTGGTAAGCCTTGTGGATAATACGAAAATGAGTATCAAAAAGGGCATGCTGAAGAGAAGTTTTATCCTGAACTTTTATAAAATTTCTTATAAATATTCTACAACAGGTAAAATGGGCTATGGACAGGGATATTATGATTTCAATGAAGGAGGAATGATGTTCACAGCGCCAGGACAGGTTCTTTCTACCGATGAAAATGCTGAATATTCCGGGTATACATTACTGGTGCATCCGGATTTCATCAGAAGTTATCCTTTAGCAAAGAATATTAAGAATTTCGGTTTCTTTTCTTACGATACCAATGAGGCACTGCATTTGTCTGATCAGGAAAAAACTACGGTAACAGGATTGCTAAATAATATTGAAAATGAGCTGAATACAGCCATTGATGAAGTCAGTCAGGATGTTATCGTTTCTTATATTGACGTTCTTCTCAATTACAGCAACCGTTTTTATAAGAGACAGTTTATTACCAGAAAGACAGTCAATAATGATTTGCTGACCAAACTGGATCATGTGCTTGAAAATTATTTTAACCAACAGGAGACCTTAAATAAAGGCCTTCCTACCGTAGAATTTCTGGCTTCCACACTCCATCTGTCTCCTCATTATCTGAGTGATATGCTTCGTAATCTTACCGGACTGAATGCCCAGCAGCATATTCATGAAAAACTGATTGAAAAAGCGAAAGAATATCTTACCACTACAGGGTTCTCTGTATCTGAAGTTGCCTATGCTCTGGGATTTGAGCACCCACAGTCATTCAATAAACTGTTTAAAAAGAAAACCGATAAAACACCGCTGAGTTACAGACAGTCTTTTAATTAGAGACAGATCGGGATTTTCTAAAGGAATAGATATACTACAGTGAGCATGGAAGAAAGAAGAATTTGTTTCAAAGAAAATTATAAAAAATAAACTGAATTCAGGTTTAAGCCTTAACAAAGTTGACAGTATAATATCTTTTCCCATCCGGAATTGATTGTATACTGTCTTTTGTTGTTTATAAAGTGGACTGTTTTTCTTTTATCAGGGTTTCAATCTTAAGCTTTGCTACATTCCATTCATCATCTAAAATACTGTAATAAGCAGCATTTCTTGTACTGCCGTCAATGAGAACCTTGTCTTTGCGTAAAATACCTTCAAATACACCGCCGATTTTTTCGATGGCTTTTCTCGATCTGAAGTTATTGTCTTTCGTTTTTAATTGTACTCTGTTTGTTTTCAAAATATCAAAGCAGAAGGTGAGGAGCAGTAATTTGCATTCAAGATTGATGGCTGTTCCCCAGAATTCCTTGGTAATCCATGTCCATCCGATTTCCAGCTTTCTGTCTGCAGGGTATATTTCAAAAAAACGGGTGGAACCGATCAGTTTTCCGGTTTCTTTATGACGGATTACAAACGGATATTGATTTCCGGTTTCCCTTTCTGACAAGGCAAATTCATAGCTTTTATAAAACAGATCTTTATCTGAACAGTCTGTAGGAATCAGTGCCCAGAGTTCTTTATCTGAAGCAGCAGAAAATAATTCTTCAAGATGTTCTTTTTCAAGAGGAATTAATTCAACGGTTTCTCCTTCTAAAATTGTTGGATAGGAAATCCATTTTTCTTTCATGGTTCATTTTTATAGAACGAAATTAATGAAAAATGAAGATCAGTGTTCAAAAACACAGTGATTTTCTACCATATTGAAGTCTGCTTTCTACTTATTGGTTAAAATGGAACATAAAAATGACAAAAATGAACTAGATTTTAATGCATGTCCGGGTCTAACTTTGCAAAAGGAATTTTATTACCCTGTTATAATGAACGAGAGAGAATCTTTTAATGCAAAAATGCCGACCGCCTGCTTCTTACTTTTTTTTGCCCACGGGCTTGTTTTTTCTTCCTGGGCGAGCCGGATTCCCATCATAAAAAATGCTCTTTCGATCAATGAAGCGGAATTGGGAACCCTTTTGCTTCTCATGCCAATAGGACAGCTTTCTACAATGGTTTTAGCCGGAAAACTGATCAGTGTCTACGGAAGCAGCTGGATTATTAAAAGATGCTTTTTATTATATCCTTTTTTTCTTTTGTTAATCGGGTTAGCTCCTTCTTACTGGACACTGGCCGTTGTTCTGTTCTTCTTTGGCGTTTCCGGAAATATGTGCAATATAGCGATCAATACACAGGCTATTGAAATAGAATCTATAACAAAAAGAACACTTCTTTCTTCGTATCACGGAGCTTGGTGTTTTGCAGGCCTTACGGGAGCGGTTGTGGGTTTATTAATGATCAATCTCCATGTAGGAACTTTTTACCATTTTGTTTTTACTTTTATCCTTGTTGGGATACTTTGGTTCTATAGCAAAGGAAATCTGACTAATATTATCCATAAAGCAGAGCCGCAAACCCGGTCAATATTCAAATTTGTGAATCCAACACTGTTGGGACTGGGAGTTATAGGATTCCTGAGTATGGCGATTGAAGGGGCAATGTTCGACTGGAGCGGAGTGTATTTTCAAACGATAGTTAAAGCACCGGAGAATCTTGTTATACTGGGATATACGAGTTTTATTTTAATGATGACTTTAGGTCGTTTCATCGGGAACAGAATTATTGAAAAGTATGGGAAAAAGATCGTTTTGCAGTGTTGTGGAATCCTGATGAGCGGAGGACTTTTTCTAAGTGTTTTCTTCCCGGAATTATGGATCTGCATCATCGCTTTTATGATTATTGGCCTTGGAAGTTCTCTGAGTGTGCCATCCGTTTATAGTACGGTGGGAAAAGTGAGTACAGTAGCTCCCAGTATTGCTTTGTCTTTTGTATCCAGCATCTCATTTTTAGGATTTTTGATGGGCCCGCCTCTTATCGGATATATTGCAGAAAGCTTTGATCTCAGATATTCCTACGGACTTTTTGCCTGTTTTGGGATTTTACTGGCAATTATGGCCGGGCAGATGAAAGTTTTCAGAAAGTAATACGTACTCTCTTTTCAAGGGAATTTTGACATCTGTTAAGCATTTTTTGACATGTTCCGGCTTGTTGTCATTGACTAATGTTGCATTTCAAATACTGTTTATCTTTATTTAAAATTTACTTTCATGAAAATGGTCTCAGAAATTTTAACCGAATCTGTTATTGATCATTCTTTTTCTGTAAAACGGCTGGAGAATGATATACCGTACTCAAGAGGTTTTGTGAGACTTAATTATCACCATATTTTGATGATCGAAAAGGGTAGAGGAATACTGACCGTAGACGAACATTCTTTTGATATAGAAGATCAGGAAATTTTTTTACTGTCTAAAGGCCAGATCTGCAGGTTTGAAAATAATACGGATATCCGTGGTTATTATATTTCCTTTGGGGACTGTTTTTGGGAAAAAGTACCTTCCAGTGCCAGCAATTGCAAGGCTGTGTTGTTTAATAATGCCGCTGCAAATCAAAAACTGATACCGGATCAGGCTGAAACAGATGAATTTGTAAGCTTGTTTAAAAATTTACTGACAGAATACCAAACGGAGTCTTATACCAATCAAATGGATGTACTGGCGGCCTATTTAAAAATCATTATGATAAAACTGGCGAATGTAAAAATCGTATCGGAAGAAACTTTTGACAGCCAGGATTATATTATTTACCGCAAGTTTATGGATCTGCTGAGCAGTCAGTATCACAGTCTTCATGCAGTCAGTGAATATTCAGAACTGTTGAATATTACACCGAGAAGACTTAGTGAACTGTGTAAGCGGTGTTGCCATAAAAGCGCAAAAGAAATCATCAACGGACAGATTATTGCGGAAGCCAAAAGACTCCTTCAGTTCAGCGCTCATTCTGTAAAAGACATTGCCTATCAGCTTAATTTCAGTACATCGGAACAGTTCAGTCATTTCTTTAAAAAAAATACAGAAATATCTCCGGCAAACTATCGCAGTCATTTCATTCATATTGGAATGTAAACGGGATCGAAATTTTGACATGTCATCGGTATTTATTGATATTCTCAGGCATCGGTAATCATGATACCTTTGGATAAAATTATGTAAAGATATGTCAGTAAATCGTATGAAAGAAGTAGCCGGAATCATGATCCCGGACAGTAAAATTGCAACAGAAGCCACAGAACTTCTGTTAGAACACGGAACAGAATTTATCTACAATCATTCTCTTCGTGTTTTTCTATTTTCCTCATTAAATGCAAAACGTGAAAACAAAGTTCATGATTCTGAGCTGTTGTATGTAGCCTCAGTATTTCATGATCTGGGGCTTGTCTCTCATTACAGCAGTCCTGATCTGAGATTTGAGGTAGATGGAGCCAATGCAGCAAGAGACTTTTTGAAAGGACATGGGATTGCTCAGGATAAACTTCAGCTCGTTTGGGATACCATTGCTCTTCACACCACTATCGGTATTGCAGAACATAAAGAGAATGAAGTCGCCTTAATGTATTCAGGAGTAGGACTGGACGTGATGGGAGAAGGTTATGAAAACCTGAGTACAGAACATCGTGAAGAGATTATAAAAGCTTTTCCGAGAAATGATTTTAAAAAGAAAATTATTCCCACTTTTTTCGGAGGCTTTGAACATAAAACAGAAACCACTTTTGGAAACATAAAAGCAGATGTCTGTGCCTTTATGATCCCGAATTTTGAAAGGAAAAATTTCTGTGACTGTATTTTGCATTCTCCTTGGTCTGAATAAACTTGTCAGCCAGCCCGAATATCATATATATCCGGGCTGTTGACTTTCAATATATCAATGTTGTTTATACCCAATGCTCTATAAGGTGGAGCCAAAGTGCTTTTTCCTCATTCAAAAGAAAAACGGCTGATGACGCTCTTTTGGTCGTGATTTCGCCCGTAACCTGGGTTTCAGTATAAGTGGCAAGGCCATGATGCCCGGAATGATTTACTTCAATATTTTCAATCTGAATGGTACGTTCCGGAAATTTTCCAAATACGGTGGAAAGCCAGTCTCCAAATATGGATAAAGTAACAGGGTCTCCGTTTCCATTGATCATTTTGAAATCCGTTGAAAATCCGGATAATAACGCTTTGTAAAGACTTTCCTGATGTTCTGATTTTCCCTGAAACCACTTTTCAATATTCTTATGGAATTCTTCTATTTCCCAAATGATTTTTTCTGTATTGTTCATATTTAAATGTATAGTATTTTTTATTTTAAATGGTCTTTTTAATCAATGATTTTCCTTAATCTGCTTCCTGCCCATATTCCAGTGAGTTGAAAAACACCAATCATTCCTACAGCGATTACAAATGCTTCATTGAATCCCAGAATTTTTATCAGATTAAAAAATAATGTTCCAATGACAGCTCCTCCGGTGACACTTCCAATCTGAATGCCTATGCTTATCAATCCCGAAGCCTGTCCGGCTTTTTCTTTAGAAACCAATGAAATGGCTGTCCGCATCATGACCGGCATAATAGTACCATGCCCAAACCCTGCAATAAATAAGGTAATATGGGTAATAAAAGATGGTTTTTGCTGAACATAAAATGCTGCTGCACTTATCAGAAACCCTGTCATCAACAATCCTAATCCTGTATACATCATTTTGTAGGTTGTCAGTTTTATTTTTGAAGTCACCAAAGGTCCCAGGAAAAAGGCAAGTCCATAAGGAACTATAGCCAGACCTGTCTGCATGGAGTTTTGATGGAGAAACTGCTGAAGATAATAAGGGTAGCAGATAAATAAACCTGCTGTGAAATTATAAAAGAAAATAATCAGAAGGCTTAATGCAAAGGGTTTCTGTTGCAGCAATGCCGGATCTATAAGTATCGGACGGTTTTTTTGCAATTGTTTCTTCTCATAGCGTAGAAATGAAATTAATAATAAAATTCCTGCAAGAAGAACCCCGAAAATCCACCATGCCCATTCGAATTTCTGTCCGAAAATAAGAGGGCAGATGAGCATAAGCAATGCCAGAATCAACAATAAAGCTCCTATAAAATCAATACCTGTCTGTTCCTTTTTATTACGGTCTTCCATCGTAAAATGAATTCCCAGAATACAGATAACAGTAATGGGTACATTCACAAGAAATACCATTTCCCACGAAAAATGTCCCCATTGCATGCTTAAGAGAACTCCACCGAACAATTGCCCAACTACTGATGCAAGACCAAATACAGAACTGAAAAGACTTACAGCTTTAGGCTGTTCCTGACTGCTGAAAAGATCTTTTATGGAAGCTAATACCTGAGGAGCCAAAAGTGATGCCCCAACGCCCTGGAACATTCTGAAGATAATGAGCCATGTAACATCCGGAGAAAAAGCACAGGCTAGGGATGAAAAAAGGAAAGTATATAATCCCGAAATAAATACCTTCTTACGTCCGTAAATATCACCCAGCCGTCCGCCGCAAACAACAAGCGCAGCATAGGTGAGTCCATAAATGGCAATGACCATTTGAAGCTCATGATCACTGGCATTGAAAGCTTTTTTAATAGAAGGTAATGCCATATTAACAATAAAATAATCCAGGGGTGAAAGAAACGCACCCGCGATCAGAAAATTGAGTGCCTGCCACCGTTTCGGATATGTGTTCATATTTTTTTATGCAAAATTACCCGCTTTGTATCCTGTTAAAATTGTACTTTTGGAGGAAAATTGAGTGTGTAATGAAAGGAATGCATCTTGAAGGGATTGAAGTAAGAGAGATACAACTGAAAGAAGAAGAGATGATGTTCAGAACAAAGACTTTTCTTTCATTCGTTTATATTGTCAAAGGAGAAGGAACGCTTATGTATGATGAGCGGAATATTAATTTCTCTCAGGGTAAGCTTTTCATTATTCCGGAGCAGGAAGTGTATCGTTTTGAAAGCAAAGCTGCCCGGCTTATCAGTATTCAGTGTCCGGTTGAGTTTATTGATAAAATCCGGTTGGAAGCTGATCGTATTGAAAGCTGTGAGAATTTGTATAAGTTGCAGTATATCAGTAATAATTATCACGCAAGGGCAGGATGTGTCTTCAGAAATAAAAACGATGAACATTTTGCAGAAACTCTTATTCTGCAGATCGTCAATGAATTTAACAATAAAGCAGATGATTATCTTATTATCCGCAACTGTATGTCCATCCTTCTCAATCTGATTGCAAGAAATATTATTCAGAGTGAAACTTCTGATCTCCAGGAAAACCGGAAAGCTTTTTCCATCATGAAGATCATCGCTTATATTCAGCAGAATATAAAGGATCGTGAGAAAACAGGAATTCAGAAGATTGCTGAACATTTTGGAATTTCCGGGAATTATTTCGGAGAATATTTCAAACAACAAACAGGGACCTCCTATCAGGATTATCTGTTGGATTACAGACTAAAGCTGGTGGAAACCTATTTGAAATACAGCAGTGTCCGTCTAAGTGAAATTGCTTATGAACTTCAGTTCAGTGATGAAAGCCATCTTTCCAAACTTTTTAAAAAACACAGAGGAGTAACGCCTGGTGAGTATAGGAAAAAATTCAAATAAAATAATTTAGGATTAATAAGTTTAGATTAAATTGATAAAAAATAAAGTTAACTATATAGTTGACTTTATTTTTATATATTTACATCAAAAAAAAATTCAGATGGATTTTGACTTTATTAGAGAACTAGGGTATAAGGCTTTAGATAGTCGGTTGAAAAGAATCAGCGACAGAATGTCTCATGATGTTCGTAAATTTTATAAAGAATTTGGGATCGATGTAGAACCGAATTGGTATCTGGTGTTTATGCTGCTGAAAAGGAAGGGTGAAATTTCAATTACTGATATTGCCGAACCACTAGGGTATTCTCATCCTTCCGTTGTGGTGATCGTCAAAAAAATGAATGAAAATGGTTATCTCATGATCAGAAAAGACAGTGTGGATAAACGGAAGCAGATCATTTCATTGTCTCCCAAAGCCATTGAAAAGCTCCCTCAGCTGGAGCAGATCTGGGACAGCTGTGAAAAAGCAATCCTGAAGGTTTTATCTGAAGATCTGGCCATTTTTACTTATCTGGATCGTATTGATCAGGAACTGAAAAACGAATCTTTTCATCATCGTTTTAAACAAGAATATTTAAAATCAACTCAATCATGAAAGCATTCATTCTCATTACAGCATTTCTTTTTTCCAATCTTATGATTTCTGCAACAGAAACAAAAATCATGATAAGAGCTAAGGCAAGAGATGCAAAATTTATCGGAACTTCATTAGGTGGAGCTCATGTTATCATTAGAAATAAACTTAATCAGAGAATTCTGGCAGAAGGAAATACAAGCGGAAGCACCGGGAATACTGATCTGATTATGAAAACCCCTAAGACCAGAGAGAGCTCAATTGTCGATGCACAAACGGGAGGTTTTATGGCTGCTGTGGATATTGACGAACCTACATTTGTGAATATAGAAGTTATTTCCCCTCTGAACAGTAAACAGGCTCAGGCTGTTGTAAACACAGAACTATGGCTTATTCCTGGGAAACATATTTTGGGAGAAGGAATAATCCTTGAAATTCCCGGCTATATTATTGATATTCTGAAACCCAGAACCCATCAGTATATCGCATTGAACAGTATTAAAGATAAGCCTTTCCAGTTTCAGGCTAATATTGTCATGATGTGCGGATGTGTCATTGATAAAGATGGAGTATGGAATTCCAATGAAATTGAAGTAAAAGGAATCCTTAAGAAAGAAGGAAAGTTTGTGAAGAATATAGAGATGTCTTGGGTATCAACCAATCTGTTTGAAGGAAGTCATTTAATTAATTCTCCGGGAAATTATGAACTCGTCCTGTATGCATATCATGAGAAAACCGGAAATACGGGTGTAGATAAGGTGAATTATGTTGTGTTTGAATAAACAAAATAAAATATATTGGAATGAAAAGAGACTTTTGAAAGGTCTCTTTTTTATTCATAATACGAATTATAAAACCTGAAGTTCTTTAAATACTTCAATAATGGCTTCAATAAGTCCTTTATCTATAGACTTTTCCGCAGTAGCATCCGGCAAAATAGCCCGCAAATCGCCGTGATCATCACGTTCAATAACGACTTCAGTGCCATCCACATCCACATATAATTTGTATCCGTAAGAAAATGTTGCAAGCTTTCCGTTGAAAAGCAGTTCTTTACCTTTATAAGTTACCGGTACTTCAAATTCTTCCATTACTGTAAGTTTCTATTCATTTAAAATCCGGACAAATGTCGGAAAATTTTAATTCATATTATCAAACAAATTATAATGATAAAGCCAAATAATACCAATTACTAAAATTATTTATAGGTTAAAATCTGTATATTTATCCGTATTTACGAAAGCAATTCTAAAACAGAAATGATCAATGAAATTGAAAAGAACTTTATGAAAAATACAATCACTCTCTTTTGGTTCAGACGTGATTTGAGATTGGAAGACAATATCGGACTTCACCATGCACTCCAATCTGATACTCCTGTAATGCCTGTATTTATCTTTGATACTGATATTCTCGAAAAACTGGAAGATAAGGAAGACCGCAGGGTGGATTATATTCACCAGGCTTTGACGGATATCAATATTTCATTGGAAAAATACCATTCAAAAGTGAATACTTACTATGGCAAACCTATAGAAATATTCAGAAAACTGTGCGAAGAATATACTATTGAAGGTGTTTTTTGCAACAGAGATTATGAACCTCAGGCCATTGAACGAGATAAGGAAGTCTATTATTTTTTCAAAGAAAAGAATATTCCCTTCAAAGCCTATAAAGATCAGGTAATTTTTGATAAGGATCAGATTATTAAAAAAGATGGCTCACCCTATACTGTTTACACTCCTTTTGCAAAGAAATGGAGGGAAACCTTAACTCCTGAACATTATAAACCTGTAGAGTCCAGCTTTACAAACCTTTTCCCACAGGAATATACAGACATTCTTACCCTAAAGGAGATTGGTTTCAGAAAAACGGAAATTAACTTTACCCATCCTGTTCTGAATGCTTCAATTATAGATCATTATGATCAATTTCGTGATTATCCGGCCTTACAGCATACAACCCAATTGGGAATTGCTTTACGTTTTGGAACCATCAGCATCAGGAAATGTGTGGCCTTTGCCCTGAAACATAATGCTGTATGGCTTTCAGAATTGGTCTGGCGTGAGTTTTTTATGCAGATTTTATATCATTTTCCGCAGGTGGTTCATCAGTCTTTTAAAAAGCAGTATGATAATATTAACTGGCGGAATAACGAAGAAGAATTTAAACATTGGTGTGAAGGAACTACAGGCTACCCAATTGTAGATGCCGGAATGAGAGAATTGAATCAGACTGGTTATATGCATAATCGTGTACGAATGATTGTGGCGAGTTTCTTATGTAAACATTTGCTGATAGACTGGCGTTGGGGAGAAGCCTATTTTGCTTTAAAACTTAATGATTATGATTTGTCTGCAAACAATGGAAACTGGCAGTGGGCAGCAGGTTCCGGCTGTGATGCTGCTCCTTATTTCAGAGTTTTTAATCCGACGGCTCAGGTTGAAAAGTTTGATAAAGACTTATTGTATATCAAAAAGTGGCTTCCGGAATGGAATACCTCAGCATATCCTTCCCCAATCGTCGAACACCCCTTTGCTCGTGAAAGAGCCTTATCTGAATACAAAAAGGCATTGACATAAATAGCACAATATCAAAAAATGCCCGGTAACAAAAACGTCACCGGGCATCAACCAATTGATATTTAATATGAAAATTAAATCGTTTTCAGATACAGCTCCTGTAATTCCTGAGCAGTAAAAGCTTTGGAAGGCAGGTTTTGCACCAGTTCTCCCTGTTTCATAATTCCGATATTGGTGGCTACACTTACTGCATTGAAAATATCATGAGTAGCCATTAAAATAGTTCTGCCTTCTTTCCCCAGCTGACGAACAATTTCGGTAAACTCTGCTGTTGCTATGGGATCCAGTCCGCTGGTAGGCTCATCCAGAAGAAGTACTTTTGCATCTTTGGCAAGGGCAATAGCAATACCTACTTTTTGTCGCATCCCTTTTGAATATCCTCCCAGGGCTTTGTGGTGCGCTGTCTCTTGTAATCCTGTACGCATAAGTAATGCGGAAAGCTCTTCTTTTTCATAATTAAATCCGGCAATTTTGGAGAAAAAATCGAGATTCTCCAATCCGGTAAGATGAGGATATAAAAGCACTGTTTCAGGAATATATGCCAGATGTTTTTTTATTTTCTGAGGCTGATCTTTTACGGAAATATCATGAATGAAGGCATCTCCGGAAGTGGCTTTAATAAGCCCAAGAAGAATATTGATGGTTGTACTTTTACCTGCTCCGTTTTGCCCGAGTAGCGCAAAGATTTCCCCTTTCTTTACTTCCAGATTAAGAGAATGAAGTGCTGTAAAATCATTGTATTTTTTATGTAGGTTGATCGTTTTTAACATAGTTTTCTGTATTTGTATTGTGAAAGGATAATGAATAGAGTGATGAAGATGAGGTATGGCAGAAGAATCTGTATCCATTGGATAGGTGCAGATAATTTGAATACCTGTATGGTTTGCTGTCCCCAGTTGATAGGTTCTGCCGTCTGTCCTGAAAAAATAAGAGGGTAGAAGTACAATCGTTTTTTCTCATGGAATTTTTTGAGTGAAGAGGCATATTGCAGATTATTATCGATATCCGTTTTTGCCAGATGGCTTTCTACAAGCTGGGTATGAAGATTGGGAAGGAAATAACCTAAATAAACTGCAGCCTGATTTCGTTTTTGCATTTTTTCTGTATACTGTTCAGAAGATGCTGCAGATTCAAGATCTCCCATATGCTGCATGGCGTAATACCATGTCCAGGTGAACGTGTCATTTTCTTCTACGGTGAAATTTCTGTATTGAGGATATGCTTTGTAAAATTTTTCCATGGTAGGGAGCTTAGCTTCATCCCATTTATTGTGATAACCTTCTCTCTGTTCCATTACCGCTTTAAGAGATTCGTTAACAGGGTATATCTTTTGTATCAGAATATTACTGCTCATCGGAATAATAAAGTTAATCCCCACCCATACAATCAGAAGGATTAAAGCATTCTGAGCTGATGATTTTCGGAAAGAAATAACCCATCTGCATAAGGCAAACCAGAACAGAAGATAAAGCCATCCGCTGATAAGAAAAGCAATATAATACAGATCCAAAGGTATTTTTATCCAAACTGAGGCGATGATCATTAATGCCAGATATACCGCAGTAACGGCCAAAAGGCGGATAAGCATCTTATGATCCAGAAGCTTTTGTAAATTTCCGCTTTGTACCGAAAGCAATTTCCAGGTTCCTCTTTCTTCTTCCTCAGAAATCAGATTATAACAAAACGCCACAATCACCAGAGGAAAAAGGAAAACAACAACAAAACTAAAGTCAAAATTTCCAACGGCTGCATTGGCAGGATTATAAAAATCAGAATTGTAGCGTTGTTCCTCCAGATTTCGGATGGTTACCCCTTGGATAGATGGGTTTAAATCCCGCATTCCGATATTTAAAGCGGCAAGTCTGGGAGTTTCATTCACTAGATTAAATTTGATGTAGTAAAGAACCAGTCCCAGATCATCTTTATGGAATTTTATATTCCGTTGAATGCTTTCTTTTTGAAATGCTTCACTTTTGGAAATGATATCTTCGTTCCGATCCAGAAATTTCTTTCCGGTATAAATAGCCATGATCCCAGCCATGAATAAAAACAACAATGCAATGATATAAGCCTTGTTACGGTAAAATTGGGTATATAAATAACGATTCATTTAGATGAGTTTTAATTTTCTTCCACTTATTTCAATTGCAATAACACATACAGCCAGCCATAGAACCAATGCAGCAACAGGAATTGGCTGTTCTTTCAGACTGTACAAAACAGGAGTATATTGATATTCAAAATCCGGGAATTTTTCCCAGTTATCTTTGTCGATTACAGCGGGTGGCCCTCCATTTTCAGGCTTTACATTGCTGATATGTTCAATTTGCAGGTCATTTAAATGCTGAGCCATCTGATAGCGGTATTCTTCTGCCTGTTTTTGAAATTGGGTATAGGAGAAGAAATCTGTACCTGTAGCAATCATAGAAAAGTTTTTAATAGCAATGGCCGGATTAATCAGTCCTGAAATATCAGTAAGGTTTTGTTGTTTGTTGTAAATGGTCTGCAATTCTTTTTGATGTCTGATATAAATCTGTGAACTTATTTTTTCCCCTTCCTTCATCACAAATCCACCATAGTTGAAAGGAAGCTCATTGGTTGTTTTTACCTTATACTTTTCCAATAAAGAATCTTTAATCTTCTTAAAATGCGGATCATCAGGATTGTGGCTGTCTCCTGATTTTAAAATATCCTTTTCCAGCGTAGTTTCAAAAGCAATACGGGAAGGTGCGGGATAAAGGTTCTGGGCGGCAAACTGAATTCCCTTAGGCAAAACAATAATGAAAAGAAGCCAGAAACCTATAAGGCTGATCAATGCTGAAGAAGTACTTTTATGGTTCGCCGAAACAATAATGGTCAAAGCGCTGATAAAAAAATAATAGATCATATAAGCAGGCAATATCAATGCAAGCCTTATTAAAATATCAGCAGAATCAGTAGTTTCTGAGAGAAGTGTAGCTGCCAGAACAACAGGAATCACCGGAATCAGGAAGCATAAAGAAAAAAGCCACAGTCCTATGACTTTCCCCCAGACAATATCTCTTCCTGAAGCTCCCTGTACGCTGATGATTTTTAATGTGGCATTCTCACGTTCCTGTACAATCAACCCAAATCCTAAGAAAAGGATAATCAAAGGAACAATGCTCTGCAGAATAAAAGCACTGCTGAAAGCTCCAAATCTGACCAAAGTTCCTGAACTTCCGGCTTCTGAAAGGTTCGCTGTATTCTGTTTATGGGCTTCCAGGAATATGACATTCCCAAGATAATCGTCCAATCCATTATCAAAAATATTCAAAGGATGTCCAATTCTGAAAACCAGATAGCCATAATGAGCCATACGGTGCGGATGCTTGTCAGGTCTGTGTTCCCAGCTTTCCCGTACTTCTTTCCGGTATTCTTTTATTTTTGAAAAGGAATCAGTGTATTTTGCATATCCTATGCTGATGCTCAACAGGCAGAATAGGAGAACAGTAATCATGGTGAGGAGGCTTTGTTTTCCTTTAAACAAATCCTGCCAGGTTTTTCTCACCACCAGTTGTAAGTTTGAAATTGCCATATATTAAAATTTGTAAGTAGCGGTTAGTAAATAATTTCTTGGAGTTCCCGGAAATAACCTTAGGTAGTTCTGAGCTCCGATCCAGTAAACTTTGTTGGTGATATTATTCAGGTTAAAAGCGAGCTGAACAGACTTTGCCGGAGTGTAATACAATGCAGCATCTATCGTAGTATATTCGGGAAGTTCAAAACTTCTTGTGAACCACGGAACTTTAGAACTCTGGTAAAGCATTCCTGCACCAATTCCAAAGTCTTTTATCAGTTCAATATTTGAAAAATTGTAGCGTGTCCAGATATTGACGGAATTTTTAGAAGTATTTTCTTTTCTTTTTCCCACAAGGTCCAGATGGGTATCATCCAATATTTTTGCATCAATATAGCTGTAGCCTCCGTAAATATGCCATTGAGGGAGAATATGTCCGGAAAACTCGGCTTCAAATCCGCGGCTTCGGTCGGCACCACGCTGTATAAGCTCATCAGGTTCTGAAGGATTATTGGCATTGATGATAAGATTTCTTTGGTTGATCTCATACACTGCAAGATTCAGAGAGATTCTGCCAAAAAGCTGTGCTTTGATTCCCAGTTCTTTAAGATCTGAGGTTAAAGGTTTGAATCTCGCTGCAGACCCTGTAAGACTGGAGGTATTAGGCATCAATGTTACCGTATTGGACTGAGGTTGATATCCGGTAAGGAAAGTCCCATACAGATTGATGTTATCCGTTATGCTGTAGGTAATACCGAACCTGTACAGAAGTTTGTTGTTTTGAAATGAAGACTCATTGGATTCTTTGAAATTAGTGATGTCCTGAAACCATTCATGGCGTATCCCTGATAATATTTTAAACTTTTTCCAGGTAAAAAGATGCTGGATATAAGCAGCATGAGTAGTGGTAAGAGCAGAAGGCAGAGGCGTAATTACATTAAGGGTATTGAAATCCGTACCCTGATAATTTTCAGCTCCCGGGTTCAGATCAAACGGAGTGACATTCGGTTTAGGAATGAGTGTTCCGTTGTAATTAGTAGTTTGATACTCTGAAGCTTTTGCAGGATTGTAGGATGAAACCACAGAGCCATTCTTTAAAAGAAAACCTCTTGCTGCATTCTGCTGCCCGCCTTTACGCTTTTCCCAAATCTGACTGTCATAGCCAATTAAAGCCTGATGCTGAACAGAACCTGTTTTGAATTTAAAATTAAAATAAGCATTAATATTGTCTGTTGCCCAATTTTGTTTTCTTTGTACAAACTGCATCATGGCAAGGCTGGAAACTGGGTTGTTATTCATATCGGGAACAAAAGAATTGGTGGTTCTGTGTTCCTGAAGGTTTTCTCTCCAGTATTGCTTCATATAAGAAGCGTTGAAGCTGATGGATGGGTTAAAATGATGGGCAACACTTCCCATTATAATAAGTTCTCTGGTTTTAAAGAAATCATCGGGTGCTCCAAGGTTTAATGTTCTTGGAGTACTGTACAAATCTGTTTTTCCAGCAACTGCCCCGAAAATAGGCTGACCTCTGTCCAGATTTCCATAAAGATCATTGAAAATCATTTCTACATTCACAGATGTTTTTTCATTGGGAACAAAGGTGATGGAAGGAGAGAGTAGAATACCGCTGTTCTTGACATGATCCCTGAATGAATGGGCATTCTGGTAAGCTCCGTTAAAACGATATAATAAGGTCTTACTCTTATTCAAAGGGCCTGTAAGATCTGTTGTAACGCGGTAAGTATCAAAGCTGCCTCCTGATAAACTGATCTCATGACGAGGATTAGACAGGGGTTTTTTCGTGACCATATTGATGGTTCCTCCAGGATCTACACTGGACATGGTAATACTTGCCGGACCTTTGAAAATTTCTACACGTTCTATATTGGAAGTCATCGGCTGCAAAAAGTAATATTGCCTTGTCCGCATTCCATTGATGATCTGTCCTTCTTCATTTTGGCTGATTCCCCGAATGTTATATTGGTTATAATAGCTGGAAGGAGAAACTCCGTTCACGTTTCTCATAACATCTCCAAGCTGGAAGGCCTGGCGGTCGGTGATCAGTTCTTTGGTAACGGTATTAAGCGTTAAAGGCAGATCTTTATTTTTCATAGCAATCTTAGTGGCGGCAAAAGAATAGTCGGAAGTATAATCTTTAGACTTTCTTCCGATGATCTCAACGGTTTGTACCACTGTAGATAAAGAATCTTCAGAATGCGACTGGGCATACAAAAATGATGATGAGGTGAGGAAACTTACGCTGAAAAGTTTCACAGAATTCTGGGAAATACAATGAATTATTCCCGAATAATTAAAATTATTGGTAGTCATGAAAAGGGATGTACGGGCGATGAAAATGCCCATTAATAAAAGGATATCCTTAATTGTGTGAAGACACAGGTATCCACGGAATAACAGTACAGACTTATAGAATCTGTATACGGGAAATGAAGGCAGCGTATATTAAGCTACCGCGAAAAATGCGGATGGGGGAGCTCTGGAGCTGAAGAAGTCAAGAAGACAACGATACGAAATGGCTTTAGGTTGTGGCATTTCGTTATCATTGGTCGTATCAATAGCAAAATCCATATCTAAAGGTTCAGGGAGAAGAATATTATTCATGTGCATATGTAAGGCACACTGACATTCGTCGTCCTGGGAAAAAGTAGGAATTTTCTCTTCTTTTGAACCTTTTTTATAAGTCACTTTACTCTTGGCGTGTTGAGCATGATCAAGACATGTATTCACCCCGCTGACATTCGAAACAAATATCAGAAGTAAAGAGAAAACAAAAAAGACTCTGAGAAATTTTTGCATAATAGAAAAGCAAATGTACAATTTAATTTGATATAAATGGAATGATGAATGAAAAGCAGCAACTATTTTCCTAACATGAATATTGATTTTAAGGATACGCAGATCCATGACAATCTCAATGATGGTTTTTGTCAGCGATATGATTCAGATCATACTTCAGCATATAAACACTTATTATATTTGGGCATTGAAAATTTCATATTTCTGACAAATTACAGTATACCTTCCGGTGATTCGGGAGGTTTTTTTGTTTTTTATATTCAGTTTATAAGTTGCAGCCTCAATAAGTTCCGATAATGAGCAAATTCAACAAAATGTTCGCTATAATTTACTTAAAAAGAGATTTATAATACCAGAATTAAAATAGGTGTTTTTCCTCACTGTTTTGGGATTTACAATTTTAATTTTGCTGAACAAAAAAACGAAATAAATGAAAACATCACAAAAAGGAATCAATCTGATTGTATCATTTGAAGGCTTCAGCGCTAAGCCTTATCTGGATTCTGCCGGAATTCCCACAATAGGATATGGTAACACTTACTATCCGGGAGGAAATAAAGTAACCATGAAAGATCCTGAAATCACAAAAGAAAAAGGCGCTGAATTATTTGCTGCAGTCTTACCAACTTATGAAAAAATTGTGAATTCAAAAGTAAAAGTACCTTTAACACAGAATCAGTTCGATGCTCTCGTATCGCACACTTACAATACCGGAGGATCTGACACTTTGTTTTTTTTGATTAATAAAAAAGCAGCGGATTCTGAAATTGAAGATTGGTTTACAAAACGATATATTACTGCTGGAGGGAAAGTTTTAAACGGGCTGATCAGGAGAAGAAAGGGGGAGGCTGATTTGTTTTTTGCGAAATAGAAAATGCTCCAAATTTGGAGCATTTTCTTAATCGTTTAGTATATTCTGAATTTCATGAATATATCTTAAGAAGTTTCCATATACCACAATCTTATTTCTCTCTAAGCTAGGATCAAATACTTCTTTATACTTGTAAACTGCGGCAAATTGAATGGCAAATTTTAAATTTTTGTATTTAAACAACTGCCATTGCTCATTAAAAAGTTCATTATGCGTTTCTTTATCTTCCTCAATACCAATTTCGCCTAATAGTTCTATAGAGACTACAATTGGTTTAAACATAGAAAGTGGTATAATTGTGTCAGAGTTAATATCATTATATAATTCAAACTCCTCAATACAGACTCCGTCTTCTTCAACAGACGAAATTGTGACCTGTCTTTCTTCATATCTATTCTCTTCATCACCAATAGGTCGCCAATATTTATAAATTAATATATTTCCAATTTGGATTTTATTTTTTAAAATTTCTTCGTACATATTTTTATTTTCAAGTCATTTAGCGAATATGGTTTTCCATAACATTACTATAGTCCGAGTAATTTTTTTGCAACTTCTTTGTCCTCTTCTTTTACTTCTTTAATGAGTCTTTCTTTCACATCTTGACTTAGTTCATCTGCTTTGTATTTAGCAGTTAAATTATATCCGCCTTCATAAGTATGTTTATCATATTCGCGAAGCACACTTCCGTCTTCATATAATGTATAATCGTTATCGAGTCCATTACGACACTCTATAGAATAGGCAATTATTTTTTTTTCCATGCTAATTATTTTTTTGTCTGAGTATTTCTTAAGGAAAGTTAATTATTTGTTAAGCAATTTTTTAAGATTTTCAATTATGGAATCATTCCCTTCGATGGCCTTTAAATATTTTTTACTTCCAAGTAATGGATATTCCTTTAGTACTTCAGTTATTTCATTTGAATCACCTAGCATAAGTGGTAACACTCTTACCTGTCCTGTATTTGTCTCAATATTTAACACTGCTTCTAATTCTGCATTTGTCCATTTCTTCTTAATGAAATTTTTTGATAAAACTATTATGGCAAATTTTGAAGTTGCAAGTCCCTGATTTATTTTCCTAATAAGACTATCACCCCAATCTATTTCTTTGCTATCATACCAATAAGGTATTTTTTCTTTATCTAAATCTTTACAGAATTCATCTACAAATTTTTCTTTATCTTCTGACGCATGGCTTATGAAAACATCGTATTCCATTGTTTCAATTGTATTTGTTGTTTCGGTTACCTGAGAATTCGTTTTGTTAATTACTTTTTCTTCTAAAAGATAAAGATCTTTAGTTTTAAGTATTGCAATAAGAATTAATACACTATCTAAAATTTTAATTTGTTCTTTCAAGCTTTGAATCATCTGTGAAACGCAGTTGAAATGTCTCGTTTTTGATTCAGCAAATAAAGCGTCATCTATAATCTTCTCATAAAATTCTTTATCACCATTGTATTTTTCTTCCATAGTATGAATCCATGAATACAATGTTCCATATTCAGCAGCGTTATTTATAGATAATAAATCATAAGATAAACCCCTAGCCATAGATCTTCCATAAGAATACAGCAAATCTATTTTGGAATAATATTCAGCGTCATATTGGTATATACTACTCATATCCTCATTTACTTTATCATGAACCCAATCACTATCTATCTCTCTTAGTCTATCTGAAAGTAAAAATGCCTTATGCACCTCTGGCTCTACAGATATAAAGTCTTTTCTAACCTCCATAAATTATATAGTTTTTTAGCCATCCAATATACAAACAATTCAAAATCAACCATTACGGTTTCCCGTAGGGTTATGCCTACATACTCTCCGTATATTTACGGGGTTTGTATAAACGAAAAATACAAGTCAAGTTTTTTTATGTCCTCCTATATGGAGGATTTTTTATTTATATGAAAATTGACTTACCAATTCTTCTTTTGTGTAAAAGGAGTCTTGTTATCATAAAACAACCCTGCAAAATCTTGATTTTGCAGGGCTGTTCTTTTCTCATTCAATTCCGGATTTGATTACTGTTGTAAAAACGCGATCAATTCAGTATTGAATTTCTGAAGTTCTTCTATAAAGAGCCCGTGGCCACTATTTTCAAATCGTACTAATCTGGAATTTTTTATTCCCTTATGCATCTGTTCTGCAAGAGCAAACTCTGCAATTTTATCCTGTACTCCATGAAAAATAACTGTAGGAATTTGGATTTTACTCAATTCGTTTCTCAAATCTGTATCCCGAAGAGCAATTAATCCCTGAGTTGTTGCATAAGGAGAAGCTTCCATATTGATAGCAAACAGCCAATTGGTTAATTCCGGTGAAATTGAAGTTTCAGTGGCTCCAAAAATTTTACCGATGTTTTGTAAAAGCAAAGGTCTGTTGGTTTTGCTTAAAGCAATAAGTCCATTAAGATCTTCTATACGAAGTCCGTAAGGATAATCTTCTCTCTGCGTCCATATTGGGGCAGCAGCTCCAAACAAAGCAAGCTTGCTGACATGTTTGTTTCCATACTTTGCAACATAATGGATGGCAACTGCTCCTCCCATTGAAAAACCACCTAAGGTAACTTGTTGCAGATTCAGCTTTTTAATAACCTCCTCAATATCATCGGCAAATACATCATAATTGTAATTTCCGAAAGGTTTGCTTGATTTTCCGAATCCTCGAAGGGTAATTCCTATAACTCTGTATCCCTTTTCAGCCAATTCCTGATACTGATATTCAAACATGGCATCATTCAGTGGAAGGCCATGGATTAAAATTACTGCAGGACCATTCCCTAAATCTGTAATGTGTAATTTTACGTTCTTTTCAACTTCTATGTATTCTTCTCTCATTATTGAAGTTGTGATTGTACTTTGTGCATTCATTTTGATGGATAAAATTAAAAATGTAAATACTAATAATGTTTTGGATACTAATGATTTACTACGTTTTCTTGTAGATAAATGTTTCTCCGGTTTTTGCTGCATTTGAAATCTGTTTTTATTTCTAATGCAAAATTACATTACCAGTAATGCATCTTTATAGACATTTTAACCCTTATAATTGCACTTTTTCCCCTTATCGTAATGCTATATATTGTTTACGGAATTGCAAAGGAGATTGTCCGCAGTGTTTCGTAAATATACGGACAAAGTAAGCATCATCTTCGTAGCCCAGTTCATAGCCAATTTCTTTTACCGTTAGAACAGAATGAGCTAAAAGCCTTTTAGCTTCAAGAATAATACGTTCCATGACGATCTGTTTGGGTGACAGGTATCCGAACTGAGTGATTTTTTTATTCAGATTTTTAGGAGTCACAAAAAGAAAATCTGCGTAGTCAGAAATATGGTGCGAAGTTTTGAAATTTTGCTCAACCAGCTGACTGAATTTGCGTACAAAATCCAGTTCCTGATTATTACCGTTATCATTAAGGTTATGCTTTATTTTCCAGATTCGGGTTCCTTTTATAATCAGTTGCTTGAGCAGAAGCTGAAGCATTTCCTCATTGGCTGCATCCACATTTTCACTTTCAAACTGAATATTATTGAAAATACTCTGTATAGACAACGATTCCTCTTCGTTTAATTCAATAGAAGGAATTTCATAAACATTGTTATATAAAATACCATGGCAGGCTACCTCAGAATCATTGATCTCAACACAGTAAAAATCCCGGCTGTAATAGAGTAAAATCCCTTCCAGTTCTCCATCATCTTTCAATTCAAAAATCTGAGAGTGATTAACAAAAAACAGCGTATCAGAAGTAATGTGATAGTTGCTGAAATCAATCAGTACATTTCCCCTTTTCAGAAAAAGGATTTTCATATATCCTTCAAGCAATGAAAGAGTCTCATCAATATGAGCTCCCATGTTGATCTGCATAAACCCAATCTTGTCTGAAAAATGCTTAAAAGCCATAGTATTTAATTAGTAAGCAAAAATAGAAACTAGAATTTAATTGTCATTAACAAATACAGCCATTTTGATAACTTCCATCAATCATCTGAAAACAAACATTCAATGATTAAGGTAAAGTGGCCTCATCAGGGATCGAACCTGAATCTAAAGTTTAGGAAACTTTTATTCTATCCATTGAACTATAAGGCCTGTTTTTAAAAGAAGCACTGCCTTTACTTCTCTAAACTTCATTCTCTTAAATTTTCCTCAAACGCAAAAACAAGATTCAATTCCTTTATTAATAAGAAGGCCGAGAAAACGACAATATCGCTGATGAAGCTATACGTTTGCTTATTGAGAATCAACGAAGTTGATTACATCTTTGCTCCTTTTAGAATATAAATTTTATATAATTAACCTTTGCGTAAAAGTTTAAGCTGAATACATACTTTTTTCAGATATTAACCGAGTCGAATAATCTTCAGAAAGCTTTATTTAAAAAGGGTATATGGATAAAAGAATCTGCCCTTTAGAGGCAGATCCAGTAGATAAATACATCTCATTTTTTTAATTAGACAACAATAAAAAGCACAGCCGACAATGCTGTGCTTAAATTTTTATTTCAAATTTAATTGCAATTTCAATAGTAGTAAGAAAAGCAAATAAAGTTTCCACTTCGATTTTTATTACATAGTAAATGTAGTAATAATTTTAATACGAAATATGAATTTAATGTTAAAATTCACAAGTTATCCACAATTTGTTGTGGATAACTTGTGGGATTCTTTGAAACTATTGTTCAGAAAGATATTTTAAAACAAAATCATTTAAGATTTTTTTCTCTTCATCACTGCCTTTATTGTCCATATGACCATGATTGATCGAAGTGGGCTGTACTGTTATAGAATATTTTTTTTGTTCTGTTTCATTGGGAAGCACACCTTCATCAGCCGGATAATCGTTGGAGCGTAAAGAATAAATTTTAGGAACTGAAGTTCTCGGAAGAAACATTCTCCGGTTATCCATTGTGATCAGTTTATACACCAGATTAGGATGCTGATTACCGAATAGCGCTACCATATCACCGCCATTGGAATGTCCTATTAAGGTCAGATGTTTATAATCAAGTTCCGGTTTTGTCTTTTTAAGTTCATTGAGTACAAACAGAATGTTATCCGAACCATTTTGCCAGAAAGGTCTTCTCACCATTTGTAAATTTCCTTCTGTAGGGAGCAGGCTGTCTGTAGCCAGTTCATGTTGAATGCTTACTGTGAAATAGCCTTTTGAAGCCAGTTTTTCCATTAAATAAGAGTACACAAGGTAATCTCCGCCTTTATTGAGACCATATCCATGATTGAAAATAATAACCTGTGGGTTGAGAATTTTCTTATCTGTTTTTGGATAATAAAAAGCAACAGGGATCTTGCGGTTTCTGCTCTGATCCAAAAAGGTCAAAGTATCCAGTTTCACTTTGTAATCATGACTTTGATTATTTTTCTTTTGTACAGTACAGCTGGTTATAAAAAGAGGAACGGCAAAAAGAATAGAAAAGGAATACTTCATGGATTGTTTTTATTTAACAGAATAAAAGAATGATCTTAATTCATCTGCAAATATATGAGGTAATTCCAGTGCGGCAAAATGACCACCTTCGTTCATCTTTTTAAAACTGGTCACATTTACGAAACGTTCTGCCCATTCTTTGGGAAACTGAGCTTCACGGGGAAATACGAGTACTCCGGCCGGAACATTGCTTTTTTGATGAATGTGTGCTCCGCTCCATAAAGCTGCTGCATCTTCTTTGTACATTCTGGCAGAAGATCCTATGGTTTGCGTTACCCAGTAAATCATAATATTGGTAAGCATTTCATCTTTTCCTCCAAAGGCTGTTTCTATTAATTCCGGGGGCGCTCCTGCATTGGTAAAACTTATAATCCAGCCTGCAAGTCCAACAGGAGAGTCATTCAGGCCATACGCAAGAGACTGGGGTTTGGTAGACTGAACCATGGCATAGGCTCCTTCACTATACCACCATTGTTGTACAAACTGTGCGAATGCTTTTTCATCTTCACTCATCGTTGCCGGATCTTCCTGTCCCATAGGATATCCTACATCGGTAAGGTGAACAGCTTCCAGTGCATCGGGATATTTTGAAGTCAGTGCTTTTACAACTCCCATACCTATATCTCCTCCGGCAGCACAAAATTTTTCATATCCAAGGACTTCTGTCATCAGTTTTTTCCAAAGATCAGCTACTCTGGCACTGCTGACAGCTGTTTTATCAGAAAAACCAAATCCGGGAATAGAAGGAATAACAAGATCAAAACTCTGTTCACCTTGTGTAAGCAATGGAATAATTTTATGAAAACGATAATAGCTGTCCGGCCAGCCATGGGTAAGAATAAGGGGTTTTGGATGAGCTCCTTTTCCTCTTATGTATTGAAAATGAATCAGAATTCCATCTATTTCAGCGGTGTACTGAGGATGTTGATTCAACTGCTGCTCGTGCATTCTCCAGTTGTAATCATGGATCCAATAATGGGTAAGTTCTTTCAGGTATTTTTCGTTGGTACCATAATTCCAATCAGAACCTTCGGGTTCTCCGGGCCAGCGGGCATTTTGCAGACGGTTTTTAAGATCGGTGATCACCGATTCAGGAATGTTAACAGTAAATGGTTCCATATGTATATATTTTATTGGTGTAAATGCTTTTTTGGAATATACTGATAGTAAGAAGGTTATCAAAGTTAAAAACTTTCTCTTTTCAAAAGTGTTGTCGAAATCATAAATTTTTTGATTTTTTACATGGTGAAAAAAGTGTAACTTTAATTCATTAAAATCTCGTAATACATATTACTATCAGTCAGGCTACTTTTTGACCTGAACATCTTAGGTTCAATTTTCTGAACCCAATACCTTCATTATATCATAACTAAAGCAAAGACAACATGTTATTTGCCCTATCAATGGTTATTAGCGCAGCATTGGCTAGTGATTATTGATATTTAATATTTAAAGAAAATCAATATGAAAACCTATAAAATTGCCGTAATCGGCGGAACAGGAAAATCCGGAAAATATCTGGTGCAAAACCTCCTTGAGAAAGGGTATTCTCTTAAACTTTTAGTAAGAAACCCTGAAAACGTTACCTTTCAAAATCCATTCATTGAAGTTGTAAAAGGAGATGCGAGAGATGAAGCATCGGTTCATAGATTGCTTGAAGGAACCGATCTTGTAATAAGCACTTTAGGACAGCCAAAAGGAGAGAAGTCTATATTCAGTGATGCTGCAAAAAATATCATCAGAGCGATGAACCATTTTGGAATGAAGCGCTATATGGTAACTACCGGATTAAGTGTAAATACACCTTTTGATCATAAAAATGAAAGCATTAAAATAGCTACTGAATGGATGTATCAGAATTATCCTGAAACAACGGAAGACAAACAAAAAGAGTATGAATCTCTTGTGGAAAGTACACTGAACTGGACTTTGATAAGACTGCCACTGATTCATCTTACCGAAGAAAGGTTTACCACTGAAACAAGTTTTACAGATTGCAAAGGTGAAAGTATCAGTGCTGCGGATCTTGCGGAATTTCTGGTTTCTCAGATTGATGATGCTGAATACATACAAAAGAGTCCGTTTTTGTATAATCTGAAATGATAAAGAATATTTAAAGAAGAAGCTGTCTCAATAATCCGGCTAGTGGATTTTTGTCATGCTGACGAAGGAAGAATCCCGTTAATAATCAACGATATGGGATACTTCATTTCATTCAGAATGACACTTTTGAGACAGCTTCTTTTAATTCTTATAAGAGTTTTTATTTTTTTCGGCCATACATCAAAATACGCTTAAATGCATAGATTGCCGGATATTTTGTAAATCTTTGAGCGATGCGTGATTTAAATTCGGAAATGAAATTTTCTTTTTGCTCTTTTTCCAAACGCTCAAGATAAGGGAGCAGAGCGGTTCCTGAAATAAATTCATAGAGTGCTTCATGGTCATCTGCAATAATCGGATAAACTTTCTGGAATATTTCAATATCCTGAATTCCGTTGTCAAACAAAATTTGGGCATAATCATCCATTGAAAGTACAGGTGAATCACGGTTGAAATGATTGAGTTGTGAGGCATAAGGTTCTTCGTCTGCCATTTCCGTAAGAATCTGATTCAGGACATTTTCTTTCTGAACAGGCATCTGAATAGCTAACTGCCCATTCTGTGAAAGTAATCCAATGATTTTAGGAAATAACGTTTCGTGATCATCTGCCCACTGTAAAGCGGCATTACTGAAGACAAGATCCCATTTTTGGTCAGACTGCGCTGTTTCTTCAATGGTCTGCAGCTTAAAGTGCAGGTTGTCATTTTCAAATTTTTTCGATTTCTCAAGCATTTCTGCAGATGAATCAATTCCTAAAAATGTAGAGCCTGCCAGTTTTTCTGTCAGAATAGAGGTTTGCTCTCCGGTACCACAGCCTAGGTCAATCGCTTTTATATTGTTTTCAGGCTTGATTAATGCTGCTAAATCATAAAAGGGTTTGTAACGAACATCTTTGTATTGATCATATAATTCGGGATTCCAAGGCATAAAAAATAATTTTGTAATGGGTTAACTTTAATAAAGATAGAGAATCTAAATAAAAAATCGGCTGTTTTTAAAAACAGCCGATTGTATTTTATTGTTCCAATTTTTCCTTGATATATTTTGCGGTGTGTGACTTTTTATTTTTTGTCAGATCTTCAGGAGTTCCTGCAAATACAACTTCTCCGCCATGTTTTCCTGCTTCCGGACCGATATCAATAATATAGTCGGCACATTTGATAATATCAGGCTGGTGCTCAATAACAATCACTGAATGTCCAAGGTCAATCAATGCCTGCAATGATTTCAATAATTTCTGAATATCATGGAAGTGAAGTCCTGTAGAAGGTTCATCAAAGATAAATAAAGTTTTATCTGTTGTTACCCCTTTTACTAGGAATGAAGCCAGCTTCACACGCTGTGCCTCACCGCCGGAAAGGGTAGAAGAGCTTTGTCCCAGCTGAAGATAACCTAAACCTACTTCCTGCAGCGGTCTCAGCTTTGTTACGATCTTCTCTTCATTATTGTCTTTAAAGAATGCCAATGCTTCATCTACGGTCATATGAAGAATATCAGAGATGTTTTTCTCATCGAATCTTACTTCAAGGATTTCATTCTTGAAACGTGTTCCTTTACAAACCTCACATTCAAGCTCGATATCTGCCATAAACTGCATGGAAACATTGATGACACCTTCCCCTTTACATTCATCACATCTTCCTCCGTCTACGTTGAAAGAGAAGTGTTTAGGCTTGTATCCCATCATTTTTGCTACTTTCTGTTTTGCGAAAAGATCACGGATGTCATCATAGGCTTTCAGATAAGTTACCGGGTTTGAGCGGGATGATTTTCCAATCGGGTTCTGATCAATCAGTTCAATATTTTTGATCAGCTTTTTGGGAAATTCTACGGAATCGTAATCTCCTTTTTTACCACCCATTCCTAACTGAATCTGAATGTCATTGGTAAGAATTTCTTTCATTAAAGTAGATTTTCCACTTCCTGAAACTCCGGAAATCACCACCAGACTTTCAAGCGGAACATCTATATCTATGTTTTTAAGATTGTTCTGGCGGGCACCTTTAATGTGAATCCATTCTTTGCCTTTTCTTCGCTTCTTCGGAACCTCAATTTCCAGTCTTCCGGTAAGGTATTCTGAGGTAAGTGTGTTAGCTTTTTTCAGATCTTTATAATCTCCGGCAAATACCAGTTCACCACCAAGATAGCCTGCTTCCGGACCAATATCAATAATATAATCAGCGGCTCTCATTACATCTTCATCATGTTCTACCACAATTACGGTGTTTCCAAGGTCACGAAGATTTTTCAGTACTTCAATCAGGTTTTCCGTATCTTTGGAGTGAAGCCCGATAGAAGGTTCATCCAGAATATAAATAGAACCCACCAGAGAACTTCCTAAGCTTGTAGCAAGATTGATTCTCTGACTTTCTCCTCCCGAAAGGGTATTGGAAGTTCTGTTTAATGTTAAATATCCTAATCCTACTTTTAATAAGAATTCCAGACGGGTGGTGATTTCGTACATCAGTCTTTTAGCCACTTCCTTGTCGTGATCTGAAAGCTTTAATCCGTTGATTAATGGAGAAAGTTCATCCAAAGGAAGTTCAATCATCGACTGGATATTGTGTCCGTCTACTTTTACCCAGTTGGTTTCTTCGCGAAGTCTCAATCCTTCACAGGTAGGACAAAGGGTTTTCCCTCTGTAACGGGAAAGCATCACTCTGTACTGGATTTTATAAAGGTTTTCTTCAAGCATTTTGAAGAAATTATTAATGCATGGGAAATTACTTTTTCCGTCACCTTTCCAAAGGAAGTTTTTCTGTTCTTTTGTTAACTGATGGTAAGGTTTGTGGATAGGGAAGTCACCTGCTTTTTTGATGAAGTCCTTTTTCCATTCGCTCATTGTTTCTCCTCTCCAGCATACGACTGCATCTTCGTAGATGGACAGCGTTTTGTTGGGAACCACAAGGTCTTCATCAATTCCGATTACTTTTCCATATCCTTCACATGCAGGACATGCTCCGTATGGATTATTAAAGCTGAAAAAATGAACATTCGGTTCAAGGAACTCCATTCCGTCCAGCTCAAATTTATTGGAGAATTCTTTTACTTTTTCAGTATCTGTATTCTTTAATGAACAATAGCCACGTCCTTCATAGAATGCCATTTGAATAGAATCGGCAAGCCTCTGTAAAAAACTTTCATCTTCTTCATATGAGAAACGGTCAATAACAAGATTGATTGCCATTCCTTTTTCAGGAGCAAATCCAAAGCTTTCCAGATCTTCAATACCCGCTACATTTCCATTGATCTCCAGTCTTGTGAAACCTGCCAGTTTTAAAACGTTCAGCGTTTCTTTAAAATTGTCTGCATCATATTCCAAAGGAGCCGTCAGTAGAAAAGAAGTATCTTTTTTAGAAGCTTTAATGAAGTCTACTACATCAGAAACCGAATCCTTTTTCACTTCTTCTCCGGAAACCGGTGAAAAGGTTTTCCCGATTCTGGCAAATAAAAGCTTCATATAATCGTAGATCTCTGTAGAAGTTCCCACAGTAGAACGCGGATTGGAAGAAATTACTTTCTGCTGGATGGCAATGGAAGGGGCAAGTCCTTTGATATCATCAACCTTTGGTTTTTCTAATTTCCCCAAAAACTGACGGGCATAAGAACTTAAACTTTCAACATATCTTCTCTGTCCTTCAGCATAAATAGTATCAAAAGCCAAAGAGGATTTACCGCTTCCTGAAACTCCTGTAATAACAATCAGTTTGTTTTTCGGAATCAGGACGTCTATATGTTTCAGATTGTTAAGATGTGCATTCTTAACGAAAATCTGTTTTTTTATATCTATTTCTGTTATGTTAGCCATATTTTGTTTATTCATATAAAGTATATTCTGCCTGGTAGGTATCACCAGTCAGCGTGATTGTTTTATTTCCGTAGCTAATATTTACATTGGCCACAACTTTATTTTCTGATTGAGTGTTGACTCTAACTATTCTTTTCTGGTCATCATAGGAAAATGTTTCAACATAGGCGGGCTCTTTACCATCAAATAATGTGCTCCTCTCAGCCAATAAACCATTTTTATAATTGTAGTTAAAAACAAGTGAGCTGGTACTTGTAGAAGTATTCTTATCTGGATTATATAATGCTTTTATCATTTTTTTTATCCTACGATTTTCATCATAATCATATTGCTGATCTTTTGCTTTATTACCATTAAAAGTAAGGGTATATTTTGTAAGAAGATTATCCGTATAAGAATACTTTTTTTCTATAATGGATTCTTCATCTTTCAGCAAATTTGATAGTATATTGCCCTTCATA
Source organism: Chryseobacterium culicis (assembly GCF_002979755.1). Classification (NCBI taxonomy): domain Bacteria; kingdom Pseudomonadati; phylum Bacteroidota; class Flavobacteriia; order Flavobacteriales; family Weeksellaceae; genus Chryseobacterium; species Chryseobacterium culicis. Next base: position 484,134 of record NZ_PCPP01000001.1, read on the forward strand.
TCATATGCAAAAGTATGAAAGCTTGTTGATGGCTTTTCCTTGGAAGAAATATATTCACTGGATATTCTAGTCACTTTTCCTGTAGGGGTATATTCATAAGTGCTTATTGTTTTTTCTCCTGTATTTTTTTCAATTACTCTTATTAATCTTCCTTTTTCATATATATATTCACCTTCTTTTCTTTTCTCTGTTATTTTTGAAATATTATTTTTTACATCATAGAATATTTCAGTTTTATTTGTAGGAAAGTCAAGAGATGACTGTTCAAAAGAAATAATTTTGCCCCCTTCTGAGACTGTTTGAAATTCATCTTTTCTTGTTGGTTTGCCAGGTGGCATTTCTGTTATATCGCTGGCAAAAAGTACATTTCCCTGAATATCGAACTTCTTCACTTCGATATTAGTCTCATTTTCTGCTCCCAGTGATTTTTTATGGAATTCTTTAATCTTTTGTTTGCCAATAATCAAATTGATAAGCTCATCCTTTTCTTCTATATCTTCTTCAGGACTAGATATTTTAGGATCCGGATAGGTGAACTGAGCATTTACAAAAATGCCTATAAAAAATATTGAAAAAAAGAATACTTTCATTGTAAAATTAAGACCCACAAAATTACGAAATTTTGGTGAAAATTTTACGCTTATCTTATTGTTAAAAATTATTATTGTAAACGTTAAATGAGAAAGATGAAATCAAAATATTCCATTCAAAAAATGATAGAAATGAATATATTTTGTGGACTTATTTTTATTTTACTGTTTATTTTACAGTGGTTTTTATAAATTTTAAAAATATGTTGTGTTTTTTTATTTAAGTATTGTTTTATGTTGTAAAATTATTTAAAATTGTACCCGTAAATATGTAATATAGAAATGAGAAAATTATTCAGAGATCTAGTTACACATTTAATGAGAAAAAGATAGAATTACTCCCTCACACAGATGCAGCATTATGTTGCATCTTTTTTTATGACAACTATCATTTGCCTGTCTTGGTGAACTCCCTTACTTTTGGACTCTGTTAAAAAAACTACGGAAACGATTATGATCAAAAAGATAGGAAGTGCTTTTTTTCTGGGATCTTTACTTTGGGTAAATGCACAGGAAAAGTCAACAGATATTGAAAGCATTGAATTTCAGGGGAAATTTATCTCTACGCCTTATAAAAGTGCTAATCAGAACATCAGTGTTATCACCAGAGAAGACATTGTAAATTCGCCTGCTAAAAGTATAGACGAAATTCTTCAGCTGGTACCGGGCATGGATATCAGAAGGAGAGGAGCCAATGGGGTGCAAAGTGATATCGGTTTTCGTGGAAGCTCTTTTGAACAGGTTTTACTGATGCTGAATGGAATCAGGATGAATGATTCCCAGACCGGGCATAATAATATGAATATTCCGGTAGATCTGGATGACGTAGAAAGGATAGAAATTATAAAAGGGCCGGCAGCCAGACGTTTTGGTCAGAATGCTTATGCCGGTGTTATCAATATCATTACCAAAGCCACTCCTGGAAAAAGAGTGAAGATAAGTGCGGATGGAGGAGACTACAGTACTTATGGTCTTGGATTCAATGCACAGATTGGAAATGAGAAGTTTACGAACTCTCTTCAGGCCAATTCTGCTTCTTCAGAAGGGTATATGTTCAATACTGATTATGAGATCAGAAATGTATTTTATCAGGGAAAACTGAATATCAAAAACGGAGATGTAAAAGTACAGGCTGGTTTTTCAGAAAAGAAATTCGGAGCTAATGGTTTTTATGCTTCCAGTGCTGCCACAAAACAGTATGAGGAAACACAGGCTTCTATAGTAAGTGTAGCCCATCAGCAGACTTTTGGAAAGCTAAAGCTTAATTCAAATGTATATTGGAGAAGAGGACAGGATATGTACCTTTATGACAGATGGAATCCGGATTTTTACAGAAATATGCACATCGGAAATAATGTAGGAGGAGAAGTTAATTCCAGCTATCAATGGGGATTGGGAACAACCGGAATTGGTGTGGAATTGAGAAAGGAATTTCTTGCGAGCAGTAATTTAGGAAACAGAAACCGTTTTGTCTCTCAGGTTTTCTTTGAACATCATTTTTCATTACTGGATAAAAAACTGAACATCAGTCCGGGAATTTCGTGGGCTAACTATTCTAAGGAAGGTAATTTTTTCTATCCGGGGCTTGATGTAGGGTATAACTTTAATACCAATAATAAAATCTACGGAAATATCGCAAAAGTACACCGTATTCCTACTTTTACCGATCTTTATTACATCAGTAAAACGGAACAGGGAAATCCTGATTTACGACCTGAAAATGCTGTTTCATCGGAGGTAGGATATCAGTATCAGGATCGTAAAATCTTAGCGAAAATCAGCGGGTTTTTAAGAAATTCCAGCAATTCTATTGACTGGGTGAAAAAAGACCTGAATGATAAAGTATGGTATGCCCAGAATGTAGGAGATATTAAAACCAGAGGGATTGAAGCAGAGTGGAGCCATAGACCTGTAGATTGGTTAAAATACACGGTTGGATATACTTATCTCGACAGCAAATATGAAGAAAAAGATGGCCTTGTTTCAAGATATATTCTGGATAATCTGAGACACCAGTTTGTTTCCAAATTAGAAGTAAAATTCCTGAAAAATTTCACCAATGAGCTTGTTTACCGTTACAATGAAAGGGTAAATCTGGGAACCTATAATCTTGTAGATGAGAAGCTAAGCTTTGCTAAGAAAGACTACTCAGTGTATGTGTTGATTAACAATATTACCAATACAAAATATACGGAAGCATTTGGAGTGGCAATGCCGCAAAGATGGTTCCACATTGGGTTTTCTTATACAATTAATATTAAGTAAATGTTAATTCGAAATGAATAAAAGTTAATATTAACAAATTGTTAAAAAATATACATTTGCAAAAATTTTTTATGAAACGTCTTATAGGCTTAGGTTTACTACTTGGAATTTCTTTTTTTAAAGCACAGGAACATATTTCCAGCTTCAATGCAGTGACTCTGACGTATAAGTTTCATCCTAAATTTTTCCTTTATGCAGAAGGGCAGATGCGTGGTAACGAAGATTATACCTACCCTGATTATTATGAAATAAAAGGGGGATTAGGGTATAATCTTACCAAGAATCACAAACCTTTCGTAGGATTGGGAAGATATGTGAACTATAAAGAGCATAGCTTAAGCAGAGAGGAATTCAGGGTATGGCTTCAGGATGTTATCGATATTAAAAAAGGTATCGTGAAGTTCGAAAACCGTTTTCGTGCTGAAAAGAGTTGGTTCTATGAGCCTAAAACAGATCAGACTTCCCAGAGAATGCGTTACAGATACCGTTTGAATGTAAGTGTTCCTTTAAATGCGAAAACCATCAAGAAAGGAACTGTTTTCGCCAATGCCTATGACGAAGTTTTCTTTGTCTCTCCGATGAAGCCTACTTTTGCCAGAAACAGAGTTTACGGCGGTTTCGGCTATCAGATCGATGATTATTTTGGAATTGTGAGCGGATATCTGTGGCAGCGTGAATTCGAAGCAAAAGGAAATAAAAATTTACATTTCGTTTACCTTGCGTTAAACATTAATATCGACGGAACAGACCATCACACGAAAACTTACGATTTCCCGGGTGCGGATTAATATTTCTCTATCAGATAACGGTAGGCTTTCAGATATTTATTGAACCTTTTGATGTCTTTGGGAGTAAGCTCTCTGTTTACTCTTCTAAGATCCATATTATCACGAAGGTCATTCAGTTTTACGGCAACAGAAAGGAGAGATCTTTCTGTTCTTTTGATAAATTCATCGTAATCTTCTTCCGGATCAAGCTTCGTAAGACAGCTGATGGCAAAAATAATATATTCTGGAAATCCTTCCGATCTTAAATAATCCAGGCTGAACTCCAGTGGATGATCTTCTACTACATCATGCAGTACCCCAACGATTTTTTCATCCAATGTTTTACCATAGTTCATCACACGCATCACGTGGGCGATGTATGGAGCATGGTATTTATCAGTTTGTCCTTTATGAGCCTTATCGGCAATTTTGATTGCTTTATTCAGTAATTCTTCTTTTGTCATTTCTAATGAAAAATAGACTACAAAAATAAAAAATGCCTTAAAAAATAAAGCATTTTTATCAAGAATATTTCAGATGATTTTTAGATGATGGTTTCATCCTCTATATGAGCATGTGGCGCATTGTTTTTTACAGATTCGATTCCATTTTCCATGCCGTTGTCAGATTCATACATTTGGCTGGTTCCTATGATCTGTCCGTTTCCGGCTTTAAGGTTGAAATAACATCGGCCATCATTGGCTGTATTTCTTTCAAATTTGGCATCTTCCTGTGAGTTGGTTTTTACAGTCCCGATTCCGTTTTCGCAGGATGGCTTGGTACTGTATCCCTGACTGGTTAAAATTACCTGTCCGTTTCCCGCCTTGAGGTTAAACTGAAAGTCTCCGTTTGTTCTTTTAGAGATAATAAATTTTCCCATGGTAATAGTTTTTTAGTTTGTGTTGTGTTTATTTGGATGGCGTTATCTTTTTCCGATCTACCTGAAGTTTATCGGGGGTAATCGCGTTTAAAATTTTATATTGTGAATAATCCTTTGAGGACTCTTTTAAAGCCAGGTAAAGAATTGTATCATTGGGTTTAACGGTCAATATCTTGTAAAGTTCTTTCTGAGAATGATCTGATTTAAGAGCAAAAGATCCTGGAAACTTCCCTTTAGAAACGATTTTTGTGGTATCAATCTTGGGAACAGGGATTACGTTATCTTTTTTTTGGGCTGAAAAAGCTACTGAAATAAGAAGAAGGGGAAATAATAGAATTCTCATGTGTTTATTAATTTATAATAAAAATAATAATTTTTTTTGAATAACTTTATATAATGCCTTGAAATTCAATGATGGATATTGGGAATACAGGTGAAAAAAAAGCGCCTCAAAAATGAGACGCTAAATCAAATTTATGTTATTAAAGACTAATAAGCTCCTTTTTCGATATAGTGTGCTGCTACTTTTTCAGTAAGAGCTACTACATTCGGATGATTGGTATACTTTGTGAATCTTCTTAATCCAGAAAGCATCATTCTCTGCTCATCTCCTTCAGCAAAAGAAACGATTCCTTCTTTAGCCGCAGTGATGATTTTCTCAACAGCTTTGTAAAGGTTCAGTTGAGCCATAGCTGCTTCCACAGATTCAGGAGTGAAATGTTTCTCTGCTCTTAATATTGCAGATTCTGCCATATAGATCTGGTTAAGGATTTCAGAAGCATTCAATAATAAATGTTGTTGTTTCTCAATATCCATCATGAATTTCTGTAGTGCTGCTCCGGAAACCATTAAGAATACTTTCTTAAGATTAGCAATAATTGCTTTTTCTTCACTCATGAATTCTGAATAGTCAGGAACTTCAAATGAAGGGATACCCATCAATTCTTTGCTGATTGCCATTGCAGGAGATAAAAGATCTAATTCACCTTTCATTGCTCTCTTAATAAGCATTCCTACCGCTAATAATCTGTTGATTTCATTGGTACCTTCATAGATTCTACCAATTCTGGCATCTCTCCATGCAGATTCCATTGGTGTATCTTCTGAGAATCCCATTCCTCCATAAATCTGGATTCCTTCATCCGCTGTATTTTGAGTAAGGTCAGAAACGAAAACTTTAAGGATAGAAGCTTCTACTGCAAATTCTTCAACCCCTTTTAATTCCGCTTGTTGATGATCCATTCCGCCAGCAACTAATTCTGCAATTTTATCTTCAACATTTTTTGCTAAACGGTAAGAACCAGCTTCACTCACAAAAACTCCGGTTGACATTTCTGCAATTTTCTTTCTGATTGCTCCGAAAGTAGAAATAGAAACACCAAATTGCTTTCTTTCATTTGAATATTGAATAGCATGGTTTAAAATTCTTCTTTGTCCGTCAAGGTTTGCAGCAGCTAATTTAATTCTACCAACATTTAATGCATTCAAAGCGATTTTAAAACCGTTGTTTCTTTCACCCAACATATTTTCAACAGGAACTTTCATATCATTGAAGAAAACCTGACGAGTAGAAGAGGAACGAATCCCTAATTTATGTTCTTCTTCACCAAATGTTAAACTTTCCGGATTTTCTAATTCCGAACGGTTGACTACAAAACCTGTAATATTTTTATCATCATCAATTTTTGCAAATAATGTGAAAGTATCTGCAAAACCTGCATTGGAAATCCACATTTTTTGTCCATTGATAATATAATGTTTACCGTCTTCAGACAATTTTGCTCTTGTTTTCCCTGAATTGGCATCAGATCCTGCATCCGGCTCAGTTAAACAATAGGCTCCGAATTTTGTTCCTGTAGCCAAATCCGGAAGGTATTTCTTTTTCAATTCTTCACTTCCGTAAAGCAAAGTAGGAAGAGTTCCGATTCCCGTGTGTGCTCCATAAGCTGTTGCTAATGATCCATTTCCTCCGGAAACATAATCGCAAGCCAACATCGTGCTCACAAATCCCATTCCCAAACCTCCATATTCTTCAGGAACTGTAATTCCTAACAGTCCCATTTCTCCTAATTTACGCATTGTTTCTTCCGTCAATGCATAATCCTTTTTCTCAAAACGATCATGTTGTGGAATAACTTCTCTGTCAATAAATTCTTTAGCAGAATCACGAAGCATTTTTTGTTCTTCAGAAAGTTCTTCCAAAGAGAAAATTTCATTAGCTGGAATTTGTTTAATTAGGAATTCCCCACCTTTAAGTATATTGCTCATTTGTTATTATTTTAAATTTTAGATTATAAATTTTAAATTAGATTTTGTTGTTATAAATTTTCAGATGACGTTTTAATGATTTTAGTTAAAATATTAATGATCATTTCAATATCTTTTAAATATGAATTGATCTCAATTTGAACGAGATTTGAAGAATCATAAAGTTTCAGCCAATATCTTGTTTCTCTCGCTTCTTTATTTGCAATAGAGAGCTTTGATATGAAATTTTTTTTTGATTGAGCTGCTATAGCTTCTTCTACATTTGCTCCAATGGAAGTCCCAGAACGAAGAATTTGTTTTGATAAAATAAACTCGTTTTGAGACTTGCACTCAGTATAAAATTTTATTATTCTTAAGGCAAAATCAAAAGTTTTTATTTGGATCAAATTGTCTTCTTTGAAACCCATTGCATCTAAAATTTATAATTTAAAATCTATAATTAAAGAAGTTCAAAGATTGAAGCCGCGCCTTGCCCCGTTCCAACACACATGGAAACCATCCCGTATTTGTTTCCGCGCTTTCTCATTTCGTCAAGAAGCTGAACCGTAAGTTTTGTTCCGGTACATCCAAGTGGATGTCCAAGAGCAATAGCTCCTCCGTTTACGTTTAAGATATCAGGATTTAATCCTAATTCTTTCTTAATAGCAACTGATTGAGATGCGAAAGCTTCGTTAAGCTCGATCAAGTCGATATCTTTTAGTTCTAATCCTGCTTGTTTTAATGCTTTTGGAATAGCATAGATTGGTCCCATACCCATGATTCTTGGTTCTAATCCGGCTGCAGCATAAGCCACTAATCTTGCTTCAGGCTCCAATCCTAATTCTTTTACCATTTCCTCACTCATTACCATTACAAAGGCGGCTCCGTCACTCATTTGAGAAGAGTTTCCGGCAGTTACGCTTCCTCCGTTGGCAAATACGGGTCTTAATTTTGCTAAACCAGCTAAAGAAGTGTCTGCTCTAGGTCCTTCATCTATTGAAAAATCAAACTTTTTAGTCTGCATTTTCTGATTTTCATCCAGAAAGTTATATTCTACAGGAATCGGAACAATCTGGTTGGCAAATTTTCCTTCCTGATTAGCTTTTAAAGCCTTCATGTGAGATTCAAAAGCAAACTGATCCTGTTCTTCTCTTGTGATATTGTATTGTTTTGCTACTTCTTCAGCAGTGTAACCCATTCCCCAATAGTAATCAGGGTTGGTTTTTGCGATATCTGTTTCAGGAACCGGTTTGTAACCTCCCATTGGAATGTATGACATAGATTCAGTACCACCAGCGATGATACAATCTGCCATACCAGCCTGAATTTTTGCAGAAGCAATCGCGATCGCCTCACTTCCTGAAGCACAGTATCTGTTTACGGTTACTCCCGGAACTTTATCTGTATTCAACCCCATCAAAGAGATCAGACGTGCAACGTTCAGCCCTTGTTCAGCTTCCGGCATTGCATTTCCTACGATAAGGTCATCAATTCTGTTTTTATCTAATTGTGGAAGCTCAGCCATTAATTTTTCAATAACGGTAGCTGCCATGACATCAGGTCTTGTAAATCTTAAACTTCCTTTTGGAGCTTTTCCAACGGCAGTTCTGAAACCTTTTACTATGTATGCTGTTTTCATTTTTTGTAAATTTTTGTAAAATGTATAATGTAAAATGTCAGTTGTACTTTATTCAGTAGTACTGCATAATACCTTGTACGATTCTATTTTGAATAATTTTGTTTTAATTTAATTATCATATTTTGAATATGTCTGATTTCTGTCATTAGTAAATCAAAATCATTTTTCTGTATAAATTCCAAATCATTAGCAATTATGATTTGAGTTTCAAATTCAAATGAAGAACCTAATGCAATGTTCAAGAATTGACAAAATTGAGGATTGGTATCTCTCTTCCTGCTCCTTCAGCAATATTAGATGGGATAGAATATAAACTCCTCCTAGTTTGTGAGGTCAACCCAAATAACTCATCTTTAGGAAAATCTTTTGAAATTACATAATAATGCTTACAAAGCAGAATTGATTTCTTCCAGACTTCTAAATCCCTAAAGTTATGCATGCCAATACTTTTTACATTTTACATCCGACATTGTACAAATTAATTTCTTAATGGTTTTCCGTTCTGTAGCATGTACTGGATTCTCTCAAGAGTTTTTCTCTCACCACAAAGTTGAAGGAAGGTTTCTCTTTCAAGGTTCAACAGATATTGTTCTGTTACCACTGTTGGTTCAGATAAGTTTCCACCTACCATTACGTTGGCTAGCTTATCAGCAATTTTCTTATCGTGTGCAGAGATGAAGTTTCCGGTTAGCATCTGGTCTGTTCCTACGTAGAACATTCCTAATGCATCTTTACCAAGAACTTTTACTTTCTGCTCGATAGGTTGGGTATATCCTTGTTCTGCTAATAATTTTGCTACTTTTTTAGCTTCTGCTATCTGTCTGTTTTTGCTTACGGAAACAATGTCTTTTCCTTTTTCAAGGATTCCCATATCGTAAGCTTCATAAGCTGAAGTTGCTACTTTACCCATTGCGATATTCATGAAAGCATCACGAAGTCTGTTATTTTTAACATCATCGTTGTGGAATTCTCTGGAAGTTCTTAAAGTCAATTCTTTAGTACCACCACCACCAGGAATTACTCCAACTCCTGTTTCAACAAGTCCGATATAGGTTTCTGCTGCAGCAACCACTCGGTCTGCATGCATTGTCATTTCGCATCCTCCACCTAGAGTCATTCCGTGAGGTGCTACCACAACAGGAATAGAAGAGTAACGTACTCTCATCATTGATTTCTGGAAGTAAGCGATGGCCATATTCAAATCATCCCAATCCTGCTCGATAGCCATCATAAGGATCATAGCAAGGTTAGCACCTACAGAGAAATTAGCTCCCTGGTTTCCTACAACCAATCCATCGTATTCTTTTTCTGCTAAATCAATTGCTCTGTTTAATCCATCAAGAACTTCGCCTCCAAGAGAGTTCATTTTTGAACGGATCTCGAAGTTGATGATACCGTCTCCTAAATCTTCAATAGCAGCCCCTGAATTACTCCAAAGTGTTTTATTTTTTCTGATGTTATCTAAGATGATGAATGCATCCTGACCTGGGATTTTGTTGTATTCTCCTGAATTTTTATCCACGTAAATACTTTGTCCTTCGTCATTAACTTTATAGAAAGTCTCTACATTTTTCACCCAGTCTGAAACTTCATATCCAGCGTCTTTAGCCAGTTCAATACCTTTTTGAACGCCTACAGCATCCCAGATCTCAAATGGTCCGTTTTCCCATCCGAAACCAGCTCTCATGGCATCGTCAATTTTATAAACTTCATCAGAAATTTCAGGAACTTTATGAGACACATAAGCGAATAATGCTCCTAAAGATTTTCTGTATAATTCGCCGGCTTTATCTTTACCTCCGATCAGAACTTTGAATCTGTCAATTGGTTTATCGATAGCTTTTGTTAATTCCAGAGTAGGGAATGATGATTTTCCTTGAAGTTCATATTCCAAAGTATCAAGGTTTAATCCGTGAATTTCAGATTTTCCTTCTGCATTTTTCACTTTTTTATAGAACCCTTGTTCTGTTTTTGAACCCAGCCATTTATTATCCATCATTTTCTGGATATAAGGAGGAAGGGCAAATACATCATTGAAATCATTTGCTTCAGCACCGCTTTGACGAACGCCGTTGGCTACCATTACCAGAGTATCAAGACCTACAACATCAGCTGTTCTGAATGTTGCTGATTTTGGACGGCCGATCACAGGACCTGTTAATTTATCAACATCAGAAACGGTAAGTCCTAGTTTCTGTACATTGTGAAGAAGATCCATCATAGAGAATACCCCGATTCTGTTGGCGATGAAAGCTGGAGTATCTTTAGCTAAAACTGTTGTTTTACCTAAGAATTTAGCTCCGTAATTCATATAGAAATCAATGATTTCCGGAGCAGTATCATTTGTTGGAATAATCTCAAGAAGAGGAAGATATCTTACCGGATTAAAGAAGTGAGTTCCTGCAAAATATTTTTTGAAATCCTCGCTTCTTCCTTCTGTAAGGAAATGAATAGGAATACCGGATGTATTAGAAGAAATTAATGTTCCCGGTTTTCTGAACTGTTCAATTTTTTCATATACAGACTTTTTGATATCAAGTCTTTCTACTACTACTTCAATGATCCAGTCAGTATTTTTTATTTTCGGCAAATCATCATCGAAGTTTCCGATGGTAATTCTGTCTGCAAACTTTGGTGAATAAAGAAGTGCAGGACTTGCTTTTTTAAGTTTTTCAAAGTTTTCGGAAGCAATTCTGTTTCTTACTACCTTGTCATCTTTGGTCAAACCTTTTTTCTGTTCAGCTTCAGTAAGTTCAAAAGGAACAATATCCAAGAGTGATACTTCAACGCCGATATTGGCGAAGTGAGCAGCGATACCGCTTCCCATAATCCCTGAACCAAGAACCGTTACATGTTTGATTCTTCTTTTCATATGTAAATTTTTATTTGTATAAGATTATATGAACCCGAAGGTTTCATCATAATTTATTTTCTGTTATTTAATAATTCGTTTGCTATTTTCATGATTTCACCCATTACATCTTTGAAAGCTTCAAGCTTTTCAGGGGCAATTTTTTCCATTACCTTTTTGTTGAAATTCACAACAACTTCCTTAGACATGTTTCTTGAGTTGAGTCCTTTATCCGTAAGTTTGATGATAACCTCTCTTTTATCAGTGGTTGTTTTTTCCTTATAGATATATCCGTTATCTTCCAGAAGTTTGATAATTCTGGTTAATGAAGTAGGCTCAATAGCCATCTTTGGACCCAAGTTGGTACTTCGGGTTCCTTCTTTGGGATCAATTTTAAGAAGAGTAAGGGCTTGCACCGCTGTGGAATCATGTTCCTGGGCTAATTCTGTGTACATTTTAGAAACAGCCAACCAGGTCTGCTTTAAAATTAAATCTACGTTTTCTATTTTTTCCTTATTATTATCCATCATTTTTGCGCCAATGGTTTTACCCAAATTTAATAAATATTATGCATGCATAATATTTATTAACGTTAAATTTTGTTAATAACCTGGAAATAAACGGATTAAATTGTATGATTAGCATAATACTATGCATGCATAGTATATGAAATAATCAATTAAAACGTAGTATTAATGAATGTTTTGGATTAAATTGATGATTTCTTCAAAAGATTCACATTGATAGATGGCGGAATCTTTAGTAATTACCCAAAAAGTGTTCTGAAACTCGAAATTAAGGTCAGAGAGGTCTTTTTGGAAGTTTTTTTGAAGCAGAGAATACAGTATTTCCTTGTGAAACTGCGGTGCCGAGATAAAAGGCGGAATAAAAGTCTCGTTGAATTGAAATAATGAGGCGTTGGTGAGTTCATCATGCTGAAGCAAAATATCCTCCACAATCCCTGAATACAAATGGTTTTCCTTTACATACCATATTTTATCGGCAAACTCTTTGGCCAGCCGCCAGTCATGGGAAGAAAACAGGATAAGTTTGTTCTGTTCTTTAGCCAGTTTTCTTAAGGTTTTTAGGATAATGATTTTATTTTTCTCATCCAGATGGGTAGTCGGTTCATCCAGAATAATGATAGGAGAATTCTGGGTAATCGCCCGCCCGATAAATGCTTTTTGAAGATTTCCGTCTGACAGGTTTTTCAGAAGGGTATATCTGTATTGATTTAAATCCAGTTCCTCAATAATATGAGCAACTTCTTCGCGGTCTTCTTTTTTTAATTCAAAATAAAAAGGGTAGTAGATGTATTTTCCCAGAGAAATAAGATCCTCAACTGTATAATGCTGTGGAATAACCGATTTTGAAAAAACAATGGCAATATTTTCCGCTACTTCTTTTACAGAAAGATGCTTTATATTTTTTCCGCCAATAGAAATCTCTCCATTGAGTAACGGGAGCTGATGCAGAATAGATTTGATTAATGTTGTTTTTCCCACACCATTATTACCAATCAGCAGACCTACATCACCGAGCTTTAAATTTGCATTGGCATTGGAGATTAATGTGGTGTTGTGGCCGATATGAGCCTGTTTGATCTGTAGGTGCATGCTTTTGTTGGTTATACGCGAAGGCGCAAATTGTTTTACAAAAATAATGTTTTAAGGCGCAAGGAATTTGACTTTGTCAAATTTTTATCCCGTTTATTTTATAAGTTGTTTACAATTCTTGTGACACCGTTTTTGAAAACATCAGATTGAAAATTGAGAAGCATTCCTAATTTGCAGTTTGACATTTTTAAATAGGTTAATAGCTGAGCTTTATGAGTAGGGCTAATGTAATCAACGGTTTTTATTTCTAAAATCACTTTGTTTTCAATCATCAGGTCGAGTTTAAAAGCATTGTCTATTTTCAAATCTTCATAAACAATTGGGAGGAACTTTTGTTTTTCTACTGAAAATCCAGCTTTTGTTAATTCATAGAACATACATTCTTCATATACATGTTCAAATAAACCTGCTCCAAGCTTTTTATGAATTTTTAATCCTGTTTCAAAAACAGTTTTTGATAGTTCATTTTCTGTCATTTGTGATGTCTTATTGAACTTAAATATATGAATTGTTAGGTAAGTAGAGGAATGTAGGAGCAATAATTTTTTTAGACATGCTATTGGGTAAACGCAAAGGCGCAAAAAAAACTATTAAAAGCGTTATATTTTATTAAGGCGCAAAGATTTTATCGTAGATAAAATTGAATACTGAATATTTAAAGCCATAGAATCATATACTCGACGCTTGCTGAAAATCTTTGATTTTCTTGCGTCTTAAAAATATGTAGATTTTAATAGTTTTTTTTGCGTCTTTGCGTTTTCCAACAAAAAAATCTAAACCTTATTCTGCTTTAAAAGCATCATCAGAATCACAGGAATACCGAATACAGAGCTTATCACATTCAAAGGGATCTGTGTTTTCTCCGCAATGACCGAGAAGAATAACATAATTAGCATTCCCAAAAACATATTAAGAATCCATTGCTGCCATAATTTTGAAGGATTATAAACGAGTCTGCAGAAGTGAGGAACAATAATTCCGATAAATAAAATAGGGCCTAAAAATGCCGTAACAGAAGCTGAAAGTAGGGAAGAGGCTACTATTATTAAGAGTTTCAGCTGTTTCAGATTTACTCCTAAACTTTGTGCATAGGAATTGCCTAGAGAATTTCCAATAAGTGGTTTTATAGCCCTGAAACAAATAAACATTCCCATTGAAACCAATATAAGCAGTATATAAATCTGATTTCTCGTTACCATATTATTCGCTCCGAAAGACCATAAAATATAGTTTTTCAGACTTTGGTTTTCTGCATAAAACTGAAGGAGAGAAACAATTGCTCCGGCAAAAGCTGAAACCAGAAATCCGAAAATAATAAGATACGATTTGTCCTGAAACCTATTTGACATTGAGAGCAGTATCAACATTAATAGTAAGCTTCCTCCAATAGCTGATAAGCTGAGAAAACTATTCTGTAAAAATTCAGGAAGGAAAATGTTATGGGAAAAGAAAATGTAAAAGGCAACCGATAAACTGGCAACCGAAGTGATTCCTAATATATCAGGTCCTGCCAGCGGATTTTGAAAATATTCCTGCATCAGAAAACCTGAGGTAGGAATTGAAATTCCGGCCAGCATCATAACCAGAACACGGTTGATACGGATTTCTGCAATTTGATTATGAGCAGAGTCTTGAAAGAAATCCTGGAAGCTTAAATGTAAAAATCCTGTGTTCAGATTAATGACAGCGCTTGCAATAATGGCAATCACGAATAATAAACACAGGATTTTAAATCTTTTTGACATGATTCAGAAAGAGTTCAGTCTATTTTATTTTAGGAAAGAATCGATTTTTGAATTCAATACATCTTCTGTCATCATTCCCAGATATTCATCGGTTTTATCTCCTTTTCTCATGAAAGTAAAAGGAATAGAACCTCCGTCCCATTGCTTGAAGTTATTATGGAAAAAGTTTTGATCCAATTTTTGTCCATCCAGTAAGATAATGTTTCCTCCCAATTTTTGTTCAGTAGCAAAGTTTTTAACAGCACCTTCCCAATCTGCCTTTTCATCAAGATTTACAAAAGTGAACTTTACAGGCTTTCCTTTTAATTCTTCCATTTTACTTTTAAAACTTGGAATCTCTCTCATACATGGACCGCACCAGGTGGCAAAAAAATTGGTTACATATAAAGTATCATTGTTTTTTGCTAAATGCTGGCTTACATTTTCAGGAGAAAATTCTTTGGGAATGGCTGTACTTCCTTCATTTTCTGTATTTTGAGATACGGAAACAGAGTCTGCAGCTGCAGTGTTTTCAGTTTTCTGACCTTCTTTTTTACAGCTGTACAATGCAGTAAGAAGTAACGTGGATAAAATTATCTTCTTCATAAATTATTTTTTATCTATTTTTGAATTGAAGTTATGGAACAACAAATCTATAAAGGGAAACTGATACAGTTTCATCCGTTAAAAATAGCGAAAAAGGAAGAGCTGACCAAAAATACTTTTTCTCTGGAGTTTGATATTCCTGAGAATTTAAAGGAAAATTTCAGGTTTGAAGCAGGACAGTTCGTCAGCATACGATTTCAATCCCATGGGGAAGAGGTTATTAATGATTATTCAATGACTTCAGCCCCTTATGAAGGTAAAATCTGTCTGGGGATCAAAATAAATTCTGCTGAAGGAGCAACCTCTCAGTTATTTCAAAACTATAATACAGGTGATGAACTGTGGGTGAGTGAACCTGCAGGGAGATTTACCATTGTATCTAAACCCAGTGAATTCAGGACTATTGTAGCTTTTTCTGCGGGGATAGGAATTACTCCTATTTTGAGTCACTTTAAAAATATTCTTCACAACGAACCCAGAACAAGATTGTTTTTGTTTTTTGGAAATAAAAGTTCAGAAGATCTGGTTTATCGTGAGCAGTTGGATAATCTTGCCAGAACATGTGGTGACAGACTTCAGATATTTTATTTTTTCTCACAGGAAAAAACTGCAGATCAGTTTTTCTACGGTAGGCTGGACGAGAAAAAATTACATCTTATCATCAATCAGATCCTTCATTTGGATGATACAGATGAAGAATCTACCATTTGGGATGCTGTAGATGAAGTATTGATCTGTGGAAAAGGAGAAATGATCAAGACATTGGCCAATGCATGCTATCACCACGGAATTCCGAAAAAGAATATCCATTTTGAACTTTTTGAAGAATTTAATGATGATATTTATCCTGTAGAAAAAGAATTTCCTCTGATTGAAAATATAGAAGTGGAATTTACCATGCTGGGAAAAAAATATACGACACATCTTGCTGATAATAAGGATAAAATCCTTCAACAGCTTCTTATTCAGAAATTTCCGGTTCCTTATTCATGTAAGTCAGGAATCTGTGGAAGTTGTGAATGTTCTTTAGAGGAAGGAGAGGTGGAACTGTTGGAAAATGAGTATCTTACCGAAAAAGAAGAAAAACAGGGACGTATATTGGCTTGCATGTCTATAGTGAAAAGTAAAAAAATAAAGCTTAACTTTGATCTTAGTTGAGAGTTATTAGGAACATATTTAACTTGGGTTTTATATCATTGGAATTGGGAATTCTAATGATATGTTTCTGTAATGTGTGGGTTTTCGGGCTTACCAACGGGCGAACCTATACTAAAATCTCAAAAATTCCCCCAAGAGAAATAGCACTCGTTCTGGGCACATCTCCAAAAATGAGATCCGGAAAATCGAATCCTTATTTCACGAAAAGAATGGATGCCGCTGCACTTCTTTATCATCACGGGAAAATCAAAAAGATTATTGTGAGTGGAGAGAAAAGTAAGGGGTATAATGAGCCGGGTGCCATGAAAAATTATCTGGTTAACCAGGAAGGTGTTCCGGAAGATATTATTGTAGAAGATCCGAAAGGTTTTAATACCTATAAAAGTATTCTCCGTTGTAAGGATGTTTATAAAAAGAAAAATGTCATTATTGTTTCTCAGGGATACCACAATCTAAGGGCATTGTTTTTTGCCAGAAATAATGATATGAATGCGTTGGGATTTGATGCGCAGGATGTCACAAAACCGGAGAGTTTTTACAGAAATCAGACGAGGGAAATCCTCGCCCGTGTGATTGCTGTAGTCTATTTTATTTTAGGTGTTTCTCCGGATTAGAAAGGATATCCGAAGGCAATATTAACCGTAGGTTTAAAAGGTTGAATATTTTTGAACCTCCATCGGTCGCCTTCAGGTTTATTCGGGTCATAGATCTTGTATGCAAGGTCAATTCTTGCTGTTACATAGGCAATATTTAACCTTAGTCCGAACCCACTTCCGATACCCACCTGCTTCCAGAACTTACCGAATTTAAATTCATCTCCATAGCCGTCATTATAGTTACGAAGACTCCATGTATTCCCGATATCGGTAAATAAAGCTCCTTCGTAAGTTTTATTGAAAGGAATTCTATATTCAATATTGGTGGTAAGTTTTACATTGTCCGTCATATAGGTACGAACTCTTTCATCCACCTGAGAATCGGCAGGACCTAATCCCCCAAAGGCTACCCAGGCTCTGATATCATTGGAACCTCCATTGAAATAAGACTTGATGATGGGCATATCCTGAGAGTTTCCAAAAGGAATTCCAACTCCGATAAACTGACGAAGTACTAACGTCTGATTTCCGTTAAACTTGAAATACTTTCTAGTGTCAATATCAAATTTTACAAATTGTGCATAAGGCAACCCGAAAATAGTTCTCTGTGGACCGGTAACAATACCTCCGTCATTATCTTTTTTATTGAATAAGCTTAAGATGTTACCTGCAAGTTCTACTTTTCCGTTAAAATAAAATGCATTGGGATATTCTTTTTTTCCAATTTCACTATATACAAAGTTGTAGATCATGGAAGAAATAAGGACATCCTGAGTTTGTCTGTCTTTGTTGACCAATGTCCCTCTGAATGCTGTCAGAAGATCAGTACCTTGCTGGTTAAGACTCGCGCGGTAAGCATCGTTCTCGATAATTTTCTTGGAAACCTCATCTACGCTGAGTTTTCCATCTTTATAATCTTGCCCGGTTTGTGCAGTTTCAGGGCTAAACATAAAATAATTTCCGAAGACTTCATCTTTTACCCTTCCGTCATTTACAAAATAATCGTAGTAAGCATCTTTATTTTTCGTCAGACTGACCTGAGTATTGAATAAGGTAAGCTTATGATATACCTGATCATTAACACTTGCCTGGTAGTTTAATCCCGTGTTAAAAATCAATCTTCCCAAACCGATATTGTTCTGTATGGATGCTCCAAGCAGAATAGATGATGTAGGTGTATATCGTTTTGGAATAAATTTATAATAATTAAAAGGAAGCAACAATCTAGGGAAGTTCAGGGATGCCTGAGCTGATATTTCGTATGCCGCAACTCTTTTACTGATATCTTTTGTACTTCTGATAGAACCAAATGTTCCTGAAAGGCTGGTAGAAAGGTTTTCTGCTCCTCTGAAGACATTTCTGGTGGTAAGGTCAACAGAAGGAGAGATCCCCAGATTTAAAATCTGAGAATAATTAATATCAGTTCCCACTTTAAGCTCATATTTCGGAAGAGGTTTCAATACATACAGAACATCAACAATACTGTCGTTAGGAGAGGTCATTCCTCCTTGTCTCAGAGAGTCTCTTGCTTTAACGATGCTAAAGTTGTTCATCGCTAAAAGATTTCTCTTGGTGACATCCAGTTTTGTCTGGTCGAAAACCTTTTTACTGTCCGGAATAATAGCTCTCCATACGGATGAAAGTTTGTATTTATCATTTACCGTATGGAATCTTATTCTCCTTAAGCTGTCTTTTTTGGTATTTTTAGGATAATCACCAGGTTCATCCACAATGGCAACATCAATATTTCCAAAAGTGGCTATCTTATAAGGAGTATCCAGGGAATCTTTATGAATTTCCAGGGTTAAAGGAACCTGCTTTCTGCTTTTAAGAGAATCTGCGACAAAATAAACCTCATCATTGGAGGCATTGAATCTATAGAAACCAAATTCTCTCATCAGATCAGTAATTCGGGTTACTTCTCTTTCCAGAACAGTCTGATCAAGAATCTGCCCTGATCTTACAAGGCTTCTGTTCAGGTTGTAGTTGTAATACCCTTTGATCCCCTGATCCGGAATATTATAGAAATAATCCTTGATGCGTGTAGGCTCGTTATGTTTGATAGAATAATTAACAGATGCCTTTTTGGATGCGGAATCCAATGTGTGTTTAAAGTTTACATCAGCATCCCAAAATCCTCTGTAGGTAAGCCTTTTCTTAATAGACTCCGCACTTTTTTCACTTCTGGTCTGATCAAGAATTACCGGTGGGGTTCCCCAATTGTGTAATAAACGGTCGAAAAGCAGACTTTTTCCTACACTGCTTTTCATATTATATTTAAGAAATAATGAGTCTCTCAGTTTCTGATTTCTCATCTCACCGGGATAGGTCATATATTCATTAAGTATCGTGTCGTATTTCGGATCTGCCATATTATACAGAAGGAGACTTAATGGCATGAAAAGAAATTGCTTCTTGTTAGGCTTTTGCTGAATGTAATCTTTCAGTTCTTCATCGAAAAATTCTCTCTTATCCTCGAACCCTAAAGTATTCTTAGTAAGCAGATATTCGCCTTCTGGAACTTTTTTTGTCGTACTACAAGCATAAAGGAGACCAACAAATGTTGCAAATGAGATAATTTTATAATATTTTTGAGGAGAATTCTTATAATGCTTACAGCTCATACAATAAAAGTTTTACAATCTTTAGATAAAAAGAAGTTCAGACAAAAATACAATTTGTTTTTGGTTGAAGGTAATAAAATCATTTGTGAACTTTTTAATTCTAACATTAAAGTTAAAGAAATATTGTCAACGGATCCACAAAAATTGGACCGTAGTGATACTCTTGTGACCCATATCTCTGAAAATGAATTAAAAAAAATTAGTTTTCTTAAAACACCAAAAGATTCTGTAGCGGTATGTTATCTTGCCGAGGAAGAAAAATGGGAAGATAAGAATATACAGCTGGTTTTGGATGGGATACAGGATCCTGGAAATTTAGGAACGATTATACGTCTGGCAGACTGGTTTGGAATTGAACAGATTATTTGTAGTGAAGATACGGTAGATGTATACAATCCGAAAGTGATTCAGGCGACAATGGGTTCTTTTACCAGAGTGAATGTCGTTTATACTGATCTTGTGGAATATCTTTCTTCAACAGAAAATGTAAACATAGGAACGGATATGGAAGGGGAGAACATCTATACTTTTGAGAAACCGGAAAAGATGAATCTTATTTTAGGGAATGAAGGAAACGGAATGAGACCGGAAACGGAAAAATTGTTACAAAAAAGTATAAGTATTCCGAGATTTGGAAAATCCCAGTCTACAGAAAGCCTGAATGTATCTATGGCTGCCGGGATTATTTTAGGACAGTTATTTTCAAAATAAGAAGCTAGAAACTAGAGGTTAGAATTGAGTATAAACTATACGCTAACTTCTAGTTTCTAACATCTAAATTTATATAAGTTGTTCCATACTTGAAACACTTTTGTTTTTCTGATAGACCTCCATTTTTTTTCTGACATACTTCAGCGCTACAGGAGCTAGGTAGATCAATGCTGCGCCAATCAGTTTTTTCTTCCAGTTGGAGCTTTTCATATTCTTTTTGGCATAGTTTCCTACGATAGCAGTAACACCAAGCTTAACAAGGCTGTCTGTAATATTTCCCCCTTTGAAAGCAGAGCTTGCAATTCCTACAGCCGTATTTTTATTAATCAGTAAATCTTTTACCTCTGAGGTAAGTTGTTTAGCAATGACATCCTTTCTCAGAACTACTTTTTCATCACCGTCTTCATCTACTTTTTCCTGAAGATACTGGTCACTTAAGCCATTGGTAAATGCACTTAGGCTTTCCTTCGTATTTTTGAAGGTAAGAAGATTCTCCAGATCACTTATTTCACTTTGAAGCAGTTTTTTCTTTCTTCTTAATTCTTCTATGCTCTCGTATTTTCTGCCCATAGTTTAATGATTTAAAAATTTAATAACCTGATCTGCAACAGTATTGACAATCTTAGTTTTGAAAGCAACCACAAACGCCATGACTAGCGCATAAAATGCAGCAACAATTAAGAATCCATATGAGTAATTATCCAGTGCTTTTCCAATAAGGAAAGCAATTCCAAAATTGAAGAGGATAATAAAAAAAGCAAAAGCAACAAGCAATACTACAAAGTAAGTAATGAGCCCAGCAGAAAGAGACGACTTTTCAGTCGCTTCAATTTTCAGAAGATCTATTCTCTTGGAGGCATATTCTTTAATAGTTTCTATCATTGTTTTTTTTTAAAGTTACAAAAAAAGGAACTTTCGCACAAAAGTTCCTTTCCGTAATTTACTTAAAAAGATAAATTACTTATTTTATTTTTTCAGATCATTCAGTTCCGCTTCTACATCTTTTGCCAAATCTGCAGTTTTGGAAACAATCTGATCTTTGTATTTATCATATCCGTCTTTCACAGTATGTGCTACGCTGTTTGCAGTTTCTTTGAAAGTAGAAGAAATATTGCTGTACTGGTCTTTCATTTTTTCAGAAACCTCTCCGTATTTATCTTTAGCCTGATCTTTAAGATCATTTGCTTTATTTTTAATTTTTTTTCTGGTTTCTTTACCTTCTTCCGGTGCGTATAACATTCCTAAGATT
Organism: Chryseobacterium culicis; assembly: GCF_002979755.1. Taxonomy (NCBI): domain Bacteria; kingdom Pseudomonadati; phylum Bacteroidota; class Flavobacteriia; order Flavobacteriales; family Weeksellaceae; genus Chryseobacterium; species Chryseobacterium culicis. Next base: position 505,657 of record NZ_PCPP01000001.1, read on the forward strand.
ACACCTGCCGCAGCACCTGCAAGAAGTCCTGCCAATATACCTGCTGTATTATTTCCTTTTCTAGACATTTTAAGTTTTTTAATAATTAATAATAGATTAGTTTTTACAGTAATAAAACTTGCAATTTGTATACCAAAGGAGGCGTGATGCCTATTAAAAATTGTTAAATCTTTTCGATGTGAGATAAAATAAGTTCTATGGTTTCTTCTTTGGTTAATTCAGAATTGTCAATCACGATAGCATCGTCAGCCTGCTTTAATGGGGCTATTTCACGCTCACTGTCGATCTTGTCACGTTCTATAAGGTTTTGCTTTACCTGTTCTTTATCGGCTTCTATTCCCAGGCCTTTCAGTTCTAAAAATCTTCTGTTGGTTCTTTCGTCAATACTGGCAGTCAGGAAGAATTTATAGTCCGCATTTGGCAGAACTACTGTCCCAATGTCACGTCCGTCCATAATTACGCCGCCTTTTTCTGCCAAAGTGCGCTGTGACTGCAGCAAAAAGTCTCTTACTTCTTTCTGTTTGGCAACAAGACTTACGTTGTCAGATACGATATTAGTACGGATTTCCTTGGAGATATCTGTATCATTGAGGAAAAGAATAAGGGTTCCGTTGTTGTTTTTAAATTCAAGTCTGATCTGATCAAAAGAAGAAAATAATGTATTCAGATCAATTTCACCATTTTCATTCAGACAGCGCTGCAGAGCGTACCAGGTAACTCCTCTGTAAAGTGCTCCTGTATCCATATGAATAAGTCCCAATTTATCAGCAATGATTTTAGAGATAGAACTTTTTCCGGTAGACGAGTACCCATCGATAGCAATTACAGGTTTTTTCATACTGCAAATTTCAAGATTTTTTTTAAAAAATCAAGAGGAAGTAAGAAATTTTCGGAATAATTAAAAAAATCAGCTGAAAAGATTACTCTCCTCTGTGGCTGGAAAGATCCATGGAAATTCCTATCTGGTTGACATTTGAAGAGTTGTGATACCTTACGTGGGCATAGTCAATACGGAATCTGGAAATTTTAATTCCAAATCCTGCAGAAAGTCCTGAAAAGTTTCTCTGGTCCGCAACAGCCAGCTCATTTCCTCTTTTCACATTATAACCCAATCGGATATTGAAGTTCTTTTCCGGAAACAATTCTGCTCCCAATGAAAAGTGGTCAGCAATTTTTCTTCCGGTTTTTACTTCCTGTCCATCCAGATTATACTCTGAAGAAATATCAAATTTCTGAAGATCATGTGCTGTAATGGTAATTGCAAGAGGGAAGTTCTTGATGATTTTGGTATATCCCAGATCAATTCTGAACGGAAGGTTTTCTCTTGTTCCGTTGAATGATTTCAGCTGGAAACCAAAGTTTCTCATCACCAGGGAAAGTACTTCTTTGGTCTTTTTATTATGGTAGGTAACTCCCGCTGTTCCTGAGATGGCGGAAGAAGTATAGTTGTCAATTTTTGAGGTAACGAAATTAAGACCTCCACCAATCGTCCAGTCTTCTTCAAACTGGTAGGCATAGCCTGCGCCAATGGCTACATCTGAAGCTTTGAATTCTCCGTTTTCGAAACCGCTTTCGTCAGTCCTCGGAATACTTCCATAGCTCATGTATCTAGCATTGATGGTAGCCATGTGGCCATTCTCAAAGTCTTTGGCATAAGCAATAGTTCCGTATTTCGAATCGGCAAGGTAAGCCGTTGCGTTTACAGAAAGCTGTTTATCAGAATCTTTGTTTAACAGGGCAGGGTTTGCAATAGCAAAGGAAACATCATAATCTCTTATCGAAATTGCATCGCCACCCAAAGCAGCCTGTCTTGCAGATACAGGCACATTTAAGAACGGATAAACATTTGTTCCTGTTTGCGCATAAGAAACAATTCCTGATAGAAATAATGAAAAAATGATAATTTTCTTCAACTCAATTTATAATTAATGCAAAAATAATCCTTTTTCGTACTTTTCAAAATATTTCTTACATTATTTCTATTTAAATATTTTTCTTTTATCAATATTTTTAATGATTATATTTGCAAAATCAAATTCTGGGGAAACCAGTACTAATAAAAAGTTACTAAAAATAAAAGATGAAATATAAAAGAATCCTTCTGAAACTAAGCGGTGAGGCCTTAATGGGGAACAGACAATACGGTATTGACAACGACAGGCTGCAGGAATATGCTGCTGAGATCAAAAAAGTAGTTGATAAAGGATGTGAAGTAGCCATCGTAATTGGAGGAGGAAATATTTTCCGTGGTGTAGCAGGAGCAGCCAAAGGAATGGACAGAGTGCAGGGAGACTATATGGGAATGCTGGCAACTGTTATCAATGGGATGGCCTTGCAGGGAGCATTGGAAGATGCAGGAATCAAGACCAGACTTCAGTCTGCTATCGAAATGGATAAAGTGGCTGAACCTTTCATCAAAAGAAGAGCAGTAAGACACCTTGAAAAAGGAAGAGTAGTAATTTTCGGAGCGGGAACAGGAAACCCTTATTTTACTACAGATACCGCTGCTACCTTAAGAGCCATCGAAATTGGAGCTGATGTCATCCTAAAAGGAACAAGAGTAGACGGAATCTATGACAGTGATCCTGAAAAGAATGTTAATGCAGTAAAATACAATTCATTATCTTTTGATGAAGTATTCGAGAAAAATCTTAAAGTAATGGATATGACTGCATTTACTTTAAGCCACGAAAATAAGTTGCCAATCATTGTATTCGATATGAATAAGGATGGAAATTTAGAAAAAATCGTAGACGGAGAGAATGTAGGTACTTTGGTTGATTTATAATCAATCTTGTCCCTAAAAAATATTAAAACACCTGCCATGATTATTGTGGCAGGTGTTTTTGTTTTAACACTAATCTTAATTATTTATCCGCACTGGCATTTTGCGTGGCATTTTCTTTTTCAACCAAAACATAACGGGAAGAAATCCACCCAATGATCTGATCTATTATCTTAAGAATCATCTCCAATTCGGTAACAGCAGTTACTCCAGGTACCAGTTTCAAATCTGGTTTTGGTAATGGCTGTGTTAAAATAAGACCATTCACTTGTGGATTAGACCCTTCCGCAGGAATACCATTATACATTCCCACATGCTGTACGGATAGCTGAAGCATATAGTCTTGCAAAGACTCAGGCGGTGTTTTGATGCTAATCGAGGAGGCACTTGAGTGTTGAAGTTGACCCGGAAGCGATTGGTTCTGTATTCTTGTATAGCTGGCTCCTGAATTTGAAGAATCACTAATTGCCATCTTTTGTAAAGCGTTTAATAAAGCAGCTGTCATATAGGTAGGGGCCTGGCCATAAATAGTTGCGATTTTTGCCAGTTCCGATACCGGCCATGCATGAGGCACAACGTCCAGATCATTCCAGTGCATGGTATTCCAGCTTTGGTAAGTGCCTGTCTGTTGCTGCCACCCTGAAGGCAATGGCGGGAATTTACTGTTGAACAGATTAGCAAATGCAGCCTCACCTGGAGTTGGTCCGGCAGTAGGATATACAAGCGTTACCCCGAAAGCATCCAGATCTTTATTCTCTTTCAGATAAAGGGCAAGGGTAGGAGATAATGCTCCGGCAAGGCTATGTCCACAAAATATAATGGCTGTATTCGGGTCGGGATTTAAGCTGGCAAGAAACTGTTGCAGTGTGGTATTAGGTGAAGCGGCAGATTGAGGACTTGTAAGCCCTAGTAGTATACCTATTCCAGTGGCAGTCCCTTTTGAAATATAAGGATCTGTACCATTATAAGATGACGGAGCGAAATTGGAAGGGTTATAAGTGGTCCAGTTGACCACTTCTGAAACTGAAAAATCTTCTGTTTCCCAATCGTAAAGTGATGAAGGATTGGTAGCAGCAATAGCTACAACATAAGTAGGCAATGTAGGTCCTCCGGGAAATGCAACAGCATTAGACTTAACGACATATAATGCATTATCTGCAACTCCGGTAGGAACTCCCTTTTCATTTTTTTCTTCGATCAGGGCTGGCCCCCAGACCAAATCCCAGTTTCCTAATTCCGATACGGCTGAAGGATTAGCTGTGGAAGGTGTTTTCTGATCCATTATCTTAACCGGAGGAACATTGTTAAAATAATAGGATAAATCATACTGAAGCTGCTGCTGTAGTTGGATACCAAAACCGTTGTAGCCTCCGGCACGGTTGGCAAGACCTGCCATACCGAAAACTTGTTGATAGGCATCTAATGATGGATTTGTCATGATTTGATGGATTTAAATGAGTTTTAAATTTTTTATTCATAAGAAATGTCTTCTTTGAGACTTTCTGTTTGCTTTCCAGATATTATACTCAAATACCTGCTAATGTTCTGATTAAAAAACATAGTAAAGGAAGTTATAAAAAATCATATCACACTAAGTAGAAATAACCAAAATGTTCGGTAGGTATTTGTACCCGAAGTTTTTGTTCAATATTATATTTTCATGTGGAAAGTAATTTTCTTTTTTTTAAAGAAAATGTAAGTGTATAAAATCCTGTATATTATTTGTAAAACAGAAGTAAATCACTATATTAGAGATAAACGATGTTTTTATGTTAGTGAAATATGTAGTAAAGAAACAAAAGTGTCATGAGTGGATGGTAATGTGTGGATATGATTACAAAGAAATCTTATTTTCAGAATTAGAAGAAAGTAAAAAGCAAGGTTGGGAATTTGTTCGAAAAAAGATATTTCTGATTACTGACTTCTGTGATTTTTATAGTACCTCAAATAGATCTGATAGATTAGCAATAATTGGTATTACCGTAGGCTTATTAGCTGTAGTAATTTCTATTATCGGGCTATTTAAATAACAGCCTTCTCTTTGAGATGGCTTTTTGTTATATTTGTGAAAACTAGTAATTAGATGGCAAAAATGGATTCAAATGAAATTGAAGAAGAATACAAAAGTATCAGTGCTGATCTGACAAGTTTTGAAAATGCTCTAATAGAGCAATTAGATAAGCTTTTTAAAGATATTAAGTTAGGCTTCCCAATTCAACATCGGGTTAAAACACTTAATTCAATAAAAGAAAAGCACGAATCCAAAAGATACACAATAAAAAAATCTATACAAGAGCTTCAAGACCTTGTTGGATTTAGGATTATTTTACTATTTAAAAGAGATGTCGCTTCGGTTATTAAACTCTTGGAGGAGAATTTTGATATTGTCAATTCTTACGACACGAGTGATAAACTATCTCACGATCAATTTGGTTATTCCTCAAAACATTTAACTTTAAAAATAAAGAAAGAATGGCTTAATGTTCCAACTTTTAGAGGCTTTGAAAATTATACTGCAGAGATTCAAGTGAGAACACTATCACAACATAACTGGGCTGAGACCTCAAACGCATTACAATACAAAAATGAGACTAACGTTCCTAAAGAAATATTAAGATCTATAGGTAGATTATCAGCGCTTCTTGAGACAATAGATTTGGAGCTGGAGAGAACCTTGAGTGAGAGAGAAGTCTATATATCACAAATAAATCTAAATGAAAGCAATGAGTTAAATATCGAAACATTAAAAATAGTACTAAATAATTGTTTACCAGAAAATCTTGAAAGAGATAGTGAGAATTATTCAGGTTTGATGAGATTGTTAGCATTTTTTGAAATAACAAAAGTTGATGAGTTGATTAAAGTGATTCAACATAATGTTCAATTTCCTGATAATAAAAACACTTCAAAAGTTAGATTCAGAGTAGGAAAAGCTGATTCTTGGAAAAGTAATGAGATGGTTGTTATTACTAATGTTTCAAGTTTAATTGTTTTAATGTTATTGTATTCAGATCATAAAAAATGGGATGAGTATGTAAAATATTCTGAAGCAAATTCTTTTATTTTTTAAAGCCAGGATTAATTTATTATTAGTTTAACCTATAACAGGAGGAATTATGAAACAAGAAAACCCTAGTAACTTAGTTTTTGTTTCTATAATCTAAAAAGGCTGGTCATAAAAATAATTTTATGGCTCGTCTTATTTTAAAAATATCAACGTTTTCACAAAATACAGAATGCAGTCTTACCAAAATATGGAAATAATCATTATTTTTGCAGCACTGAATAGTAAAAAATAATTTAAAACAGTAAGAAAACCCTGATGTTTACAGTGTTTTTGGGTTTAATTAGTTGATATTCAGTTGAATTAATAGATGTGTAATTTATCAAACTTTAATATAATAATGGAAGAATTAGATCTTATATTAGAATCTGTAAAACAAGACATGGATGCAGCGGTAAAGCACCTGGATCACGCATTTCAAAGAATTAGAGCAGGACGTGCTTCTACATCAATGGTTCAGGATGTAATGGTAGAATATTATGGAGCAATGACTCCTATCAACCAGGTTGCGAATGTCTCTGTTCCGGATGCAATGACAATCTCTATTCAACCTTGGGACAGAACAGCAATCAATGCGATTGAAAAAGCGATTATCAATTCCAACTTAGGTTTTGCGCCTTCTAACAATGGAGAAAACATTATCCTTAATGTTCCGCCTTTAACAGAGGAAAGAAGAAAGGAACTTGCAAAGCAGGCTAAAGTAGAATCTGAGAACACTAAAGTAACGGTAAGAAACGCAAGACAGGATGGTTTGAAAGAACTTAAAAAGCTGGATGGAGTTTCTGAAGATGTATTGAAAGGTGTAGAAGAAGAAATTCAGACTTACACTGATAAATACGTTAAGCTTTGCGATGAGCATCTTAAGACAAAAGAAGCTGAAATTATGAAAGTATGATTTTCAGTTTTGAAAATAATGAAGGGGTTTCAAATGAGAGGCCTCTTTTTTTATGTAAATTGTTTTTTACAATGTAATACATTCTTATTTTATACTATATTGATAAATATTTACGTTCATTCATTATATTTAATAAAATTATTCCTGGTGTCTAATTAAAAAACAGGAAACGAATACTAAAATGATGACAAAAATTATCGGGGTAGGAAACTATATCCCATCGGAAACAATAACCAATTTATTTTTTGATAACCATGTTTTTCTTAATGAAGAAGGGATATTGTTAAAAGAGGATAATGCCTCCATTACAGATAAGCTAAAAAAGATTACAGGCATTGAAGAAAGAAGATATGCGCACAGTACACAGGTCACCTCAGATCTGGGATTGATTGCAGCACGTTCAGCAATAGAAAATGCAGGAATAGATCCTGAAACATTAGACTATATTATATTTGCCCATAATTTTGGGGATGTTCGTTTCGGAACAGTTCAGTCGGATATGGTGCCCAGTCTTGCTGCCAGGGTAAAACATTTATTAGGAATCAGAAATAATTTCTGTGTTGCCTATGATGTTGTTTTTGGATGTCCGGGATGGATTGAAGGGGTCATACAGGCTCATGCATTTATTAAGTCCGGTATAGCGAAACGATGTTTGGTGATTGGAGCAGAAACCCTTTCCCGTGTGGCGGATATTCATGACAGAGATAGTATGATCTATGCTGACGGCGCAGGAGCAGCGGTTTTGGAAGTGAATCAGAATGATGATTCCGGGATTAAGTCTCATTTATCAGCTTCTTATACATTGGAAGAAAAAGATTATCTGTATTTTGGAAAATCTTATAACAATGAGAGATGTCCGGATACCCGATACATTAAAATGGATGGCCGAAAAATCTATGAATTTGCTCTTGTCAATGTCCCCGATGCCATGAAAAAATGTCTTGACAACAGTGGTTATTCTATTGATCAGTTAAATAAAATTATTATTCATCAGGCGAACGAAAAAATGGATGAAGCCATCGTGAGCAGGTTCTATCAATTGTATGGAAAACCGGTTCCGGAAAACATTATGCCTATGGTTATTCATAAACTGGGAAACAGCAGTGTCGCTACTATTCCCTCTTTGCTGACAATGATTCTGAAGGATGAGCTGGAACATCATAAAATCAGCAAAAATGATGTGGTTTTATTTGCTTCCGTAGGAGCAGGAATGAATATTAATGCTTTTGTTTATCAGTTTTAAAATATAAAAAAGAGATTGGCTCAAGGGTCCAATCTCTTTTGTTTTTATAAACATTGTATTGAGCCTTTCTGGTCTTTATGTTTTAATAGAGATTGGTAGCTCTTAAGGATTTCATCCACGCTACACTGAATTTCTTTTCCTGGAATAGTATCAGGAGCTGTTTTTTCTTTCTGATCGGATTTTATGCTGTATTTCTTTTCAAGACATTTCAGCGGCTGATTATTCTGTAGGTAGATACGGGTTTCTGTAATATCATCTTTGGTTACTGGTTTTTCGGGAGTGCCACCATCAAAACTCCACACAGTATCTTGTCTGAAAATAAAAAATGGTTTTCCATCTTTAATAAAATACTTTTCAGATCCGGAAAAATGACTGTGTTCTGCATAAAAATGTTCTATCACTTTAATTCCATCCTTGTCAGAATAGAAAGTAACTTCCCCTGAAGGTTCGTCATTACAATCATAATTGAATTTTGAAGAACTCAGCTTTTTAGTTTCCAACTGAGCCTGAAGGACAGCATATTCTTTTTTGATCTCAGCAATAGGGTCTTCTTCAGTGCTGCTCTGCATTGAATCCTTTTTTATCACAAGACTATCCCTGGAAACGGATTCTTTATAAGAAGTTTTCTCTTTTTCATTTTTACAGGAAACAATAAGAAGCAGACCTGCTGCCAGAAATAAGGTTTTCATGATAGATACTTTGGTGGCAGATAAAAATACAAAAAAATTAAAAGCATGAATGATCAATATAAAATCGTATAAAAAAAGCTCCGGAATTTCTCCGGAGCTTTCTTTTATTTCTATATCAGATTTATTGATATCTCTGATGTTCTTTACTTTTTGTAAACCTTTTCGTAATCGGTTTGAATAATGCTTTGTATTTCTCTGCATCAAATAACTGTGAATCTGTAAGGGCTTTGTACGTCATCCAGACTCCAAAAGGTAGAAGGATCAGGTTGGGAAGCCACGCTGCAAGATAAGGGTTCATTTTCCCACTCCAGGACATATTTTCCACCCCAACATTCATGACATAAAAGACAATGAAAATAACAATAGCGATGATGACCGGAAGTCCCATTCCTCCTTTTCTGATGATAGATCCTAAACTCGCCCCAATCAGGAAAAAGATAATACAGGTTACGGAATAGGCCACGATTCTTTGCTGGTAAATTACCACTTTACTGAAGTACTTTACATTGGAACTGTATTCATTCTTTTTGGACTCCAGTGTTGATTTCAGATTGTCAAGCCTGCTGTAGGAATTGTAAATAATTTCCAGCTTTTTTTCCCCTTTCACGGTATCCAGTTTGATCTGGGTTTTAGGAGCTACTTTATGCTTGTTACCCTTATCCATATAGGTAATGACAGAATTGGTCTGGTTAAGAACTTCCGCTCCGATATTATCAAAGAACTGTTTGTTATCTTTCTTGTTTTTGGCAATCGTTCCGTCAAGCTGGTTATAAGTCTGGAAACGATAGTCATCTGTAATCTGTTCTTTTTCTATGGCTTTATTGATGATTTCACTGATGTCAAAGTGCGAAACCAATGTATCAAATTTAATGGCCTGATCAGGCTGTTTTAGTCTTACATTATCACCTTTCCCGGCAAAAGCATCTTCAAAAACATATCCGTTATAAAGGACAAGCTTTAGAAAGTTCTTGTTAGCAGCCGGAACAAATTTTCCTTTTTCTGCTACCACAGATTGTTGATTTTCGTAAGCGTTTGCTTTTTTATGTACAAAAACACCTTCAATATTCTCTCCGTTTTCTCCGTATATTTTGTCAAACTTCACCATATAACCGGGAATCTGATCAATAAACTGCCCGGGAGTAAAGTTGATGGCCGGTTTTGTCTGGGCAATATTGAAAAGCATGTTTTTGGCTTTTTTCTGAAAATCCGGGATAATATTATTGGAGAAGAAAAACAACATGATGGCCAGTGCCGTTGAAATTCCAAGAAGGGGAATCATTACTCGGGTCAGAGGAATTCCTGCGGCTTTCATTGCTGCAAGCTCATAACGTTCTCCAAATTCACCGAATGACATAATGCTCGCCAGAAGGATCGTAAGGGGAAGAACCATACTGATTACGTTTACCCCAAGATAAAAGAGAAGCTTAAGGATTTGCCAGTAGCTTAATCCCTTTCCCATAAATTGTCCTAACTGAACCCAGATAATGTTTACAATAAAAATGAAAAACAATACGCTGAATATAAAGAAAAACGGTCCAAAGAAGGTTTTTATGATATATCGGTCTAGTATTTTTAACATGCGCCAAAATTAATCAAAAAGCCACAAAGTTTACTTGTGGCTTTTTATATTTTGTTATTTTTTTAACTTAAAAAGCAAATTTGCCTGGTTGCGAATTCACTTTCAGCTTTTTAAAGTTCTGTAATAATGTAGTTTTTGAACTTATTTTTGTCGAAAACAAACATATTAGGATCCAACTCCTGGTTTTCTTTGTATTCTTTAATAGCAATTACCGCAACATCTTTGTTGTTGCCATGCTGTTCAAGTTTTACCATTTGTTTTTTCGCAGAGTCTACAAAAAGATATACGTACTTTATTCCGTTTGCTTTTACCGGAGTCAGTTTAATAAAATCAGAATTCACCCCATTGACCATTTTCTTACCATTGTAGGTAACGTTATAATCATTTCTATAGGTCGTAAGGTAGTTGATAGGGGAGAACATGGTGCTGCTTCCGTTAGGTTTTGCAATGGTTACTTCCATATCATCAGCATTGATATTATAAATTTTGTTTCCGTCGAAGATCTGTTCTGTATCCATGATCTTCAGTTTGTATTTTTCTCCGGCAACATAATAAATACCAGGTTCTGTTTTTGCCACCTGCCCGTTAAGACCGCTTCCAAAAGAAAATTTGAAGTAAGAATTCTTTTTAGAATTGTAGTTGGCTGTAATATCATCCAATATCTTTTTAGCTTTAGCATCAATCTTCTGAGCATTCGCCATACCTACTGCACTTACAACAAAACTTCCTAATATAACTTTTGAAATAATATTTTTCATTTTTTTATTTAATAATCTTTAGACATTTTTAATTTTGAAAGGTTAAATCATTCAATTTTTCCTTTAACTACGCAGATCTTCCAAAAACTGTTCCAAAGAATGAAGGTCACTGATCAGAACCTCTCTTGCCTTAGCTCCGTTGAAACCTCCTACAATACCACTTGCTTCAAGCTGATCCATAATTCTTCCGGCTCTGTTATATCCCAGTTTCAATTGTCTCTGAAGCATCGATGTAGATCCCTGCTGCGTAGAAACGATGATCCTTGCTGCTTCTTCAAATAAAGCATCCTTTTCGTTCGGGTCAAAAGTACCTACTGTACTTGTAGAGTCTTCGGAAACATATTCAGGAAGCAATAACGCTGAAGCATAGCCTTTCTGTTCTCCGATAAATTCTGCCAGTCTTTCTACTTCTGGAGTATCTACGAAAGCACACTGAAGTCTTAAGATCTCGTTTCCGTTGAAATAAAGCATATCCCCTTTACCAATCAGCTGATCCGCTCCCGGAGAATCAAGAATAGTTCTGGAGTCTACACTGGAAATTACCCTGAAGGCAGCTCTCGCCGGGAAGTTAGCCTTGATCATACCTGTAATTACGTTCACGGATGGTCTTTGTGTGGCAACAATAAGGTGAATCCCTACGGCTCTTGCAAGCTGAGCAAGTCTGGCAATGGGTAATTCAACCTCTTTTCCTGCGGTCATAATCAAATCTGCAAACTCATCTACTACCAATACAATATAAGGCAAGTAACGGTGACCGTTTTCAGGATTTAATTTTCTCTCGGTAAATTTCTTATTGTATTCTTTTAAGTTTTTACAGAAAGCATTTTTAAGAAGATCATATCGTGTATCCATTTCAATACAAAGAGAGTTCAGTGTATTGATTACTTTATTGGTATCCGTAATGATGGCTTCTTCTGCATCCGGTAATTTTGCCAGATAATGTCTTTCAATTTTTGAGTATAATGAAAGTTCCACTTTCTTAGGGTCTACCATAACGAACTTCAGTTCGCTTGGGTGTTTTTTGTAAAGAAGAGAAGTAAGAATCGCATTAATACCAACAGATTTACCCTGACCTGTAGCTCCTGCCATCAATAAGTGAGGCATTTTTGAAAGGTCGGCCATGAAGATTTCGTTGGAAATAGTCTTTCCGAAAACTACCGGAAGATCCATATCCGTATTCTGGAATTTCTGAGAAGCAATCACAGAACGCATGGAAACCATGGTAGGATTTTTTCTTGGCACTTCAATACCGATAGTTCCTTTTCCAGGCATTGGAGCAATAATTCTGATCCCTAATGCAGAAAGGTTTAGCGCAATATCATCCTGTAGTTTTTTAATGGCTGCTACTCTGATTCCCGCTTCAGGAACAATTTCGTACAGGGTGACAGTAGGACCAATTGTTGCCTTGATCTCTGCAATTCCAACGTTGAAATTCTTAAGAAGTCCAACAATCTTATTTTTATTTTCTTCTAATTCTTCCTTATTGATAGAAATTTCTTCATTTCCATAGTCTTTCAGTAATTCTACAGGCGGCATCTGGAAATTGGGCAGATCAAGCTTATGGTCATACAGTCCGTGCTTTTCTACAAGTTCCTGAGACTTTTTATCAGAATCATCCAAAACATCAATCACCTGGGCTACTTCTACATTGAATTTAATGTTTTCCTGTGCAGGTGCGGGAGTTGCCACCGGAGACGGAGCAGATGGTCTGATGTCAAATGCTTCCTCCGGGCTGGAAACCGGAACAATAGGTTTCGCAGAAAGGTTTAAACTTACCGGTTGAGAAACATCTCTCGGTTCTGCTTCAAAAGAAGTATGGTTGGGAGTGGTAATCGTTTCTATCTCGCTTGAAACCGGAACTTCAGGAAATCCTTTCGGAGTACTTACCGGTTCTGGTTGTTTCATTGTATTAATCGGATTATTGACAGAGTGGTTTGTAACATCGGTTACTGTAACTCTGGAGGCCGTTTCCTCTTCTGTTTCCTCTGCTTCTTCTTTCAATTCCTCATCGGCCTCGAAATCATCATTAGAGTCCGGCATCATAGATTTTACTTTTCCAATAGTATTTTCATTGATCTTATCCAGTTTTGCTTTGATAGAGCTTGGACGAAGATTAAATTCAAGAATAAAATATAAAAGGATACTGGCCACGAGAACGGTCCACAAACCTACCGTTCCGATAATAGAGTTAAGGTAATCCATGATCTGATATCCGTACACACCTCCTAAAACACCTTGTCCTTTAGTAAGTGCTCCCATAAAGATAGGAAGCCAGCAGATAAAAAATAAAGAGTGACCAATCGTTTTCCAGGGCTTAAAGATTTTCTTTTTCAGGATCAGTGTACCCACAACAAGAAGTAAAAATGCGATGATAAATGAAGCAATCCCAATACTTTCAAAAATGAAAATATTCCCAAGCCAGTCACCTACCTTGCCAAAGATATTTGAAGATTTTATACTCTTGTCAAGCATAGTTCCAGCCTGGCTTTGATCTGCTTTCCAGTTCATCAGATAAGAAATGAATGAGAATGCAAGAACAGCCGATAAAAGTATAAAAGTAAGCCCGAAAAAAATACGTGGCTTAGATAAGATTCTGCCTTTTTCAGGCGATTCAGTCGGTTTTTTTTGTGTCTTTTTATCCATAATATCAATGTCGCAAATTTAATGTTTTATTCAACACTAAATGAATCTTTTTTATCCAAAAAACATTTTGGTAATCCCGCTTTTATAAAGGTTATTTAAATTTTTCCCCTTAAAAATATTTTCTTTTACAGTACAATAAAATAAGGCTATTTTTTTTGCTTATCCAAATCTGATACCGTTAAATTATATTAACGGATTAATATTTATATTTCTTAAAAAAAAGATAATAAAATTTCTTATTTAAATTGATGTAAATGAAAAAAAGTGGCAATATTAAAAATCTGATGGATATTATAATATATCAATGGCGTTTTTTGAACTAGTTCAAAGGTCAGGAGGAGAAGCCTGTGTAATTTTGACCTATAAAATTTGAGACATGAAAAATACATTCAAAACTATTCTGACCCTAGGTCTGATAGTCATTTCACTGATTACAATGAACGCACAAAAACAAAAAATGGAAAACACAGCACTATTAATTATTGATGTACAAAACGATTATTTCCCGGGAGGAAAAATGATGTTGGAAAATGCCGAACAGGCGGGAGAAAACACCCGGAAAGTTTTAGAGTATTTCAGGAAAAATAACCTTCCTGTTATTCATATTCAGCATATTTCTACCAATGACGGAGCCTCTTTTTTTCTTCCTGATACGGAGGGTGCTAAAATCAATCATAGGGTTTTACCTCGCGAAGATGAAAAAATAATTATCAAACATTTTCCCAATAGTTTCAGAGAAACGGATCTGATGGATTATCTTCGGTCAAAGGAAATCAAAAATCTGGTGATCACAGGGATGATGACGGATGTTTGTGTAGAGGCGACTACCAGAGCTGCTTTTGATTTTGGGTTTATAAATACAATTATCGGAGATGCTACAGCAACCAGAAATCGGGAGTTGAATGGGGAAGTGGTAAAGGCAGCAGAAGTACAAAGGGCTACTTTGGCTGGAATATCTGCTCTTGGAAATCTTTATGCACGGGTAATAAATACTCATGAACTTTTAAAATAAGCTATCGGGGACATGGAAAGGTACAAAGATTTTTGGATAATCTTATAGGTAATCATCTGAAAAATTAGCTCAATCTGTGAGAAAATAAAAATATTAAAAACGCAAAGGCGCAAAGAGTTTTTTAAAATATAGGCGATTTTTAAGGCGCAAGGATTTTATCTCCAATAACATTTAAAACAGTTCAACTTGCTGAAAATCTTTGATTTTCTTGTGCCTAAAAGATAATTGCATGTATAATAAGCCTTCGCGCCTTTGCGTTTATCCAACAAAAATCGGAGCTCTACTGCTTAAGCACAAAAATAACTTAACATAACTTAATTTTATAAAGGTGTCAATAATTTTGATACCTTTATTTGACTTAAACAAGACAATGTCCGATTTACTTCTTAAAAATATCAGTCAATATATACACCTTTCGGAAGAGGATTTTAAACAGTTTGTCAAGCCATTTGAATACAAAAAGTTTAAAAAGAAAGAAGTTGTTCTCAAAGAAGGAGATTGCTGTCTCTTCGAAGGATTTGTTCTGAATGGTTGTTTCAAAATCTATTACCTGAATGAAAAAGGATTTGAGCAGACTTTATATTTTGCTGTGGAAGGTTGGTGGATTACCGATATAGACAGCCTTATCAATAATGTTCCGAGCATTTTGAATATTGATGCCCTGGAAGAAAGCGAAGTTTTAATGATTGCTAAAAAAGATAAAGAACATCTGTACGAAACAATGCCACAGATAGAAAAGCTTTTCAGAATCATGAATCAAAAATCTTCGGTAGCTCTGCAAAGAAGAATTCTTTCATTAACTGGCAAAACAGCGGATAAACGGTATCTTGAATTCCTTGAAAAATATCCGGGACTCGAACAGAGGCTTACCCAGCAGCAGGTTGCTTCTTATCTGGGAATTACTCATGAATTTTTAAGCAAAATCAGAAAAAAAGTGCCATTGTAGAAATTGTTGTATTGGCTTTTCTTTTTCTGAAAAATACACTTGGTATTTGTTGCTTGATAATCAGTTGATTGCTTGTTCTTGTTCTGTTTTTGAATAGAAGTCTTCAATCATTGAGATAGGTATTATAAATCTGTATTCAGTTGATTTCCGGAATTGAATTTTTCCCAATGTTTTCAGGCTTATTAAGAATGTTTCAAAATAAGCAAAACCGAGGCCAAAGTGATAAAAAACAGCTTTTTTTAAGCTCTTTGTAGTTTATCATGCTTATTTTTGCATGTCAAGTACAATAAATCATGAAGAAGCTCCAAGATATTCTTATCTCAACCAGGACAATGGCTGTATTGTTGCTGGTGTACGCATTCGCGATGGCTTATGCAACGTTCTTAGAAAACGACTACGGAACTCCTACAGCAAAAGCATTAATTTATGAGGCCAAGTGGTTCGAACTGATCATGGTCCTGCTTATTCTTAATTTCATAGGAAATATCGGAAGATACAGACTTTGGAAGAAAGATAAGTGGCCGGTTCTTGTTTTCCACCTTGCCTTTATTTTTATTTTTATTGGTGGTGCCATCACCAGATATATCAGTTTCGAAGGGACAATGCACATCAGAGAAGGTGAAACGTCCAATGAAATCGTAACCGATAAAAACTTCTTTAAAATTCAGATCGAAGAAAAAGGTGATGTGCTGAACTATCAGGATGTTCCTTATCTGATGTCTCCGTTACACAAAGATTTCAATGCAACCTATGACTTCCACGGAAAAGAAGTGAAAGTGTCTGCAAAGGAATACATCCAAAGAAAAAAAGACAGCCTTATTGCTGAACCTAATGGTGCTGAGTATCTTCATTTGGTTTCTACCGGAAATACGGGAAGACAAAATATTTACATCAAACCGGGGGAAACAAAATCCATCAACGGAACTTTGGTAACATTCAACAGAGCGATTGAAGGCGCAGTTGAATTCAAAAACGAAGGAGGAAAATTATTCATTAAAACTCCTGTAGATGCAAGCTATATGACCATGGCGACTCAGGCTACAGGAAATACCGTGAAAGATGAATTCCAGCCTTTGGCACTAAGAAGTTTATATACGATCAATGAACTGAAACTTGTAATTCCTGAAGGTCTTAAAAAAGGAAGACTGATGGCTATTGAAGGAGACAGAAAGAAAGATGCTAATGTTCCGGATATGCTTCAGATTGAGCTTCAGGGACCAAAAACAAAACAAATTGTAGACCTTTCTGTTGAAAAAGGAAACCCGAATGCTTACAAGCAGGTGACTATGGATGGATTAAACATCATGGTAGGTTTCGGACCAAAAGTATACAACACACCTTTCGCCCTGAAATTAGATGATTTCGTAATGGAAACGTATCCTGGAAGTTCATCTCCAAGTGCTTATGAAAGTCATGTGAAAATCATTGATGAAGGTAAAGAAACTCCTTATAAAATCTATATGAACCATGTTCTTAACCATAAAGGTTACCGTTTCTTCCAGTCGAGTTTTGATCCGGACAGAATGGGAACCGTTCTTTCTGTAAACCATGACTACTGGGGAACTCTGATTTCTTATATCGGATACGGACTTCTGTTCTTAGGAATGTTTGTAATCTTCTTCTGGAAAGGGACTCACTTCTGGAAATTGAATAAAATGCTGGCTGATGTTAACAAAAAGAAAACAGCGGCAGTACTTTTACTATTCTTAAGTTTAGGGTTAAATGCTCAGAAAATTGAAACTCACGGAACAACTGACGGAAGCAGAGAACATATTCATGTGGAAGGAGACAACCATTCTCACGCTCCGGCTCCATCTGCTCAGCCTCTTGATGGTGCTGCTCCAAAGCAGAACTCTCTGGCGACTCCAATGGGGAAAATGAGATCTATTTCACCGGATGAAATCATTGCAAGAAACAAAATCAGCAAAGAGCATGCGGATAAATTCGGATATCTATTGGTGCAGAATTTTGAAGGAAGAATTGTTCCTATCAATACAGAAGCATTAGATATTTTAAGAAAATTATACAAAAAAGACGAATTCAAAGGAACAGACGGAAAGTCTCTTACCGCCAACCAATGGTTCCTTTCTATCAATACTGATACACCAAGCTGGACAATGGTTCCTTTGATTAAGGTAGGAACTAAAGGAGGTGACGAACTGAAGAATAAAACAAAAGCAGATGAAGATGGCTATACCTCTTTGATGAACCTTTTCCCTGCAGATGCCAACGGTAATCTTACCTATATTCTGGATCATGACTACAACACTGCATTCCGTAAGAAGCCGGCTGAACAAACAAATTATGATAAAGAAGTAATTGCTGTAAACGAAAGAGTACAGATCTTCAATGAATTCTTCAGCGGTCAGTTTATGAGAATTGTTCCTGTGAAAAATGATGCGAATCACACATGGCACTCATGGTTAGATCAGAAATTTGAACCAGACATGGAATCTCAGCAGGTAATGGGACCTTACTTTGCAGAAGCCCTTACAGCACAGAAAACCGGAGACTGGAGCAAAGCAGATTCAGAATTGGCAAAGCTTTCAGACTATCAGCAGAAATGGGGGAAAGCAGTTGTTCCTGCTAAATCCAAAGTTGATCTGGAAGTATTTATGAATAAAGTAGACATTAACTTTAAATTGTTAATCTTCTACACCCTTATCGGAGGTCTTCTTCTGATCTTAGGTTTTGTTGAGTTATTCAAATCAAACCAAAAATTAAACAAAATAATTAAGGTAATCATTGCGATTGGTTTAATTGGCTATCTGTGTCATTTCTTAGGACTTGTTGCAAGATGGTACATCTCAGGACACGCGCCTTGGAGTAACGGATACGAAGCGATTATCTTTATCTCCTGGGTAGGTATTACAGCAGGCTTAATTCTGTACAGAAATGCCAACGCATTGATTCCTGCGGCAGGATTTATGGTGGCTGTTATTATGATGGGATTTGCCCACGGAGGTTCTGCACTTGACCCACAGATTACACCACTGGTTCCGGTATTGAAATCTTACTGGTTAATTGTTCACGTGGCTATTATTACCTCCAGTTACGGATTCTTCGCCCTTTCGATGATCATTGCGGTAATCTCATTGGTATTCTATATTATATCCAATAAAGAAACCTATAAAATTCACCATGATACTACATTGAAGGAATTGGTAATCGTTTCTGAAATGTCATTAACCATCGGATTGTTTGCTTTAACTGTAGGAAACTTCTTAGGAGGAATCTGGGCCAACGAATCATGGGGAAGATACTGGAGCTGGGACCCGAAAGAAACATGGGCTTTCATCTCTATCATGGTGTATGCATTTGTATTACACATGAGATTAGTACCTGGATTGAGAAGCAGATGGGCATTCCACGTAGCAACGATGTTTGCGTTCTGCTCAATGGTAATGACTTACTTTGGGGTAAATTATTACCTAAGCGGACTTCACTCGTATGCAGCAGGAGATCCGGTACCAGTACCAGCATGGGTATACATTGGAATAGGTACAATGATCCTTTTATCAGCGGTTTCTTATTTCAAGTTTAAAACCCTTACAAAGAAATAGACTTTTAACTCTATATATTAAAATCCCGGAATTTACTTTCCGGGATTTTTTTTGTTTATGTATGGTGATTCTGGCTTTGGGATGAGTTGTTTTAATAATACGTTCGCAATGATGTATATTATGATGAGTTTCGTTCTCTAAGGCGTTTCACTCAGCATAGAAACTAGTGGTCTTAGCTAAACGAAGTGGCTTTGCGAACAAAAATATAATGCATTCTAATAAATTAACCTCGCGAACTTTGCGTTAGTTAAAAATATCCGAATCTTATATCCCGAAACTCGTAACCCGAACCCCGAAACTCACACCTCAAAAAAATCATAATTTATCATTTATAATTCAAAATTCATTAGTATCTTTATGATATCAAAATAATATCAAATTAAAAATTCAATCATGGAAAAAACATTAAAACCCATGTCGGGCTATCTTACACTGGTCATCTGCCTTGCCCTGTTTGTTGCAGCAGTTTACTTCTTTGTTAGTGGAGTAGATCAAAGTATCGTCTATGTGGCTATCGCTATGCTTTGCTTTCTTCTTTCGTGCTTTTTCTTAAAAGGGTTAATGATTATTCAGCCTAACCATTCAAGAGTGTTAAACTTTTTTGGAAAGTATGTGGGGAGTGTAAAAGAGAATGGATTATTCTTTATCAATCCTTTGTATTCATCACAGAAAATATCTTTACGTTCTGAAAATTTACAGGGTCAGACTTTGAAAGTAAATGATAAAATGGGTAACCCTATTGAAATTGCCGTTGTAATCGTATGGAAAGTAGGAGATACTTATAAAGCTGCTTTTGATGTAGAACGTTATTCAGACTTTGTAAAAATGCAGAGTGAAGCAGCTGTGAGACATTTAGCGATGAGCTTTCCTTATGATAATTTAGAAGATGATCATGCTCCGATTACATTGAGAGAAGGAGGTGATAAAATCAATTCTATTTTGGAACAGGAGCTTACAGATCGTCTTTCTAAAGCAGGAATTGTAATTCAGGAGGCAAGGATTTCACACCTGGCTTATGCTTCTGAAATTGCAGGTGCAATGCTTCAGAGACAACAGGCTACAGCAATCGTTGCTGCCAGAACCAAAATTGTAGAAGGAGCTGTAGGAATGGTAGACCTTGCATTGAAAAAACTTTCAGAAGACAATATTGTTGAATTGGATGATGAAAGAAAAGCAGCAATGGTAAGCAATTTAATGGTAGTTCTTTGTGGTGAAAAAGCTGCAACTCCAATATTAAATGCAGGAACACTTTACAATTAAAAGTGAAAATTAACAGTTAGATTTTAGTGAAGATATTTCTGCACTAAAATAGTTAGAAATAATGTTAGAGAATTTAGAAAATGAAATCGGAAAAAGCTCAGAACTCTTCGGAAAGCAAAGGTAAAAAATCCTTTGTGATAAGGATAGATGAGTCTACTTATAAACTCCTTGAAAAGTGGGCCAATGATGAATTCAGAAGTGTGAACGGACAGATAGAATACCTGTTGCATCAGAGCCTTGTCAACGCAGGGAGGAAGAAGAAAGAGTAGTTTAAAAGGGTGGATCAAACAAGAAAAATAATCTTTTTGGGGAATACGCGCACAGAAATCGAATATTTTTCCCCTTTTTAAAATTACAGAAAGTATAAAAAAGACCTCCTTTTTTAGCTTTTCAATAAAGAAATAACAATTCAGTTAACCTTCGCCTAAAAAAGAAAGCAGAGAAATTTTCTCTGCTTTTTTATTGTATACAACTCTGGAGACTATCTGCTCCAACGTAGAATATAACGAGCCAAATCAAGCCTTTAATGGTAAAGAAAGCTAATCCTGCCCATCCCACACGCTTGAACCACTTTTTAAGCTTTGAGTTGTTTTCTTGTGAATTTTCCATTGGTGATTATCAAAAAGATTACGCTACAAAGATAAGCATGTTTATAATTAGTCCAAATAAAAAGCGTATTAAAAATTAAAGTTTTGAGGTTCACATAATATTTTTATCTTTAGAGAGAACGAAAAGTAAGATTTTATGTCAAAAAAAGTAAAGGATTTCGGAATTGAAAAAACACTCAAGAATCTTGGGATTAAAGAAGAGAACAAAGGGACTTCAGTGGGCGGGAAATATTTCGCTTCAGGAAAGGTGATAGAAAGCATTTCTCCTGTAGACGGAAAGTTAATCGCTAAAGTAAAAACTTCCGGAGAAAGTGATTATGACAAAGTAATTGAAACTGCTCAAAAGGCATTTCAGGAATTCAGGCTGATCCCGGCTCCCAAAAGAGGAGAGATCGTAAGACAGCTGGGCTTAAAATTAAGAGAATATAAAGATGACCTTGGTAAACTTGTTTCTTATGAAATGGGTAAATCATTGCAGGAAGGGCTTGGTGAAGTTCAGGAGATGATTGACATCTGTGACTTTGCGGTAGGACTTTCAAGACAGCTTCAGGGGTACACAATGCACTCTGAAAGACCAGGACACAGAATGTATGAGCAATACCACCCGCTTGGAGTAGTAGGAATCATTACTGCATTCAACTTTCCGGTGGCTGTATGGTCCTGGAATACGGCACTGGCATGGATCTGTGGTAATGTTACCATCTGGAAACCATCTGAAAAAACACCACTTTGTGCTATTGCATGCCAGAATATTATGATGGAAGTTCTGAAGGAAAATAACCTTCCTGAAGGTATTTCAAGTGTATTGGTATCGGACCACGAAATCGGACAGAAATTAGTAGATGATAAAAGAGTAGCGCTGGTATCTTTCACAGGATCTACAAGAGTAGGGAGAATGGTTTCTTCGAAAGTAGCAGAAAGATTCGGGAAGTCTATTCTTGAATTAGGTGGAAACAATGCGATCATCATTACTAAAGAAGCTGATATCGACATGTCAATCATCGGAGCTGTTTTCGGAGCGGTAGGAACTGCAGGACAGAGATGTACTTCAACAAGAAGACTGATCATTCACGAAAGTGTTTACAATGAAGTGAAAACAAGATTAACAAAAGCTTACGGGCAGTTGAAAATCGGAAATCCATTGGATGAAAACAACCATGTGGGCCCACTTATTGATACAGATGCTGTAAACCAATACGAAGAAGCGATCAAAAAATGTAAAAAAGAAGGCGGGAAATTCGTTGTTGAAGGAGGCGTTTTAACTGGAAAAGATTACGAATCCGGATGCTATGTGAAGCCTTGCGTGGCAGAAGTGAAAAACTCTTATGAGATTGTTCAGCACGAAACTTTCGCACCTATCCTATATCTTATCAAATACAAAACATTAGAAGAAGCTATCGCTATTCAGAATGATGTTCCTCAGGGATTATCTTCTGCGATCATGACTCAGAACTTGAGAGAAGCGGAGTTATTCCTTTCTCATGCTGGTTCAGACTGTGGTATTGCCAACGTAAATATCGGAACTTCCGGTGCTGAAATTGGTGGAGCTTTCGGAGGTGAAAAAGAAACCGGAGGAGGAAGAGAATCAGGATCTGATGCTTGGAAGTATTATATGAGAAGACAAACCAATACTATAAATTATACCGCTCAACTTCCTTTAGCACAAGGTATTAAATTCGATTTATAAAAGCTTTACTTAAAGCACTTAAAAAATAAAAAAAATTAATAACCTGAATGGTTATATGTTTCATTCTTTGAGCCATTTGAACATTCACTTATTAAATCACACTACAAATTTATTATGGAACACACATTAGATATAAAAGCAAATAAAGTAAAAGAAACAGTAGGAAGACATGTTCTTGCAGACGGTTTCGATTTTGTGATGGACATTGAAAAATCACACGGATCATGGCTTTATGATAAATTGACAGACAGAGAATACCTGGATATGTTCTCTATGTTTGCATCAGCATCCATCGGATACAATCACCCTTATCTTGTAGAAAGATCAGAGTGGTTAGGAAGAATGGCTGTAAACAAACCTACTTTGGCTGACGTTTACTCAGAAGAATACGCTCATTTCCTTGAAGTATTCGAAAGAGTGGTTATCCCACAAGAATTACAATATGCGTTCTTTATCGAAGGCGGAACGATGGGCGTTGAAAATGCTATGAAGGCATGCTTCGACTGGAAAACCCGCAAAAACTTTGCAAAAGGACTGGAAACAGAAGCAGGAATCTGTATCCATTTCAAACAGGCTTTCCATGGAAGAAGCGGTTATACTTTAAGCTTAACCAACACTTCTGACCCAAGAAAATACCAATATTTCCCATTGTTCAACTGGCCGAGGATTTTAAATCCAAAATTAAAATTCCCGATTACAGAAGAGAACCTTGAAGAAACTATCAAAAATGAAAACCTTGCGCTGCTTCAGATTGAAGAGGCTATTCTGATGAACCCTGATAAAGTGGCTTGTATCATCATTGAACCTATTCAGGCTGAAGGAGGTGACAATCATTTCAGAGACGAATTCTTATTAGGATTAAGAAGAATCTGTGATGACAACGAAATCTTACTTATTTTTGATGAAGTTCAGACAGGTATTGCCATTACAGGGAAAATGTGGGCTTTCCAGCATTTTACAGCAAAACCGGATATCATTTCTTTCGGGAAAAAAGCTCAGGTTTGTGGTGTTTTGGCCAACAAAGAGAAGTTTGATGAAGTTCCGAACAATGTTTTCAGAGAAAGTTCAAGAATCAATTCTACATTTGGAGGGAACTTTATCGATATGCTTCGTTTCCAACTGGTAATGGAAGTTATCGAAAAAGAAAACCTTGTGGAGAATGCAAGAGTGGTTGGAGATTTCTTATTAGAAAGCTTAAAAGCCATGGCTGAAAAGTATCCTGAAAAAATTTCAAATGCAAGAGGAAGAGGTTTGATGTGTGCCATTGATCTTCCAACTGCAGAGCAGAGAAACCACCTGATGAATGAGCTTTTTAACGATGGATTGATTATTCTTCCTTGTGGAGATCAGTCTCTTCGTTTCAGACCTCATTTGAATGTTACTAAAGAAGAAATCCAACTTGCTTTAGATAAAATTGAAAACAACATTAATAAAATTTAAAACTCGGGATTTGTAATTTAAAAAAATATATCGTATATTTAGATACTTAAACAGTTAGAATATGGAAAGAAGTACGAGAGTATCAGTTTATGTAAGTGATAATCCTTCAGAAATTCAGTTGGTTAAGTCTAAATTGGATGACGCTCAAATTACAAATACCGTTGAAAATAACTATCTTACATTTACTACAACCCCAACAGCTACTTCGCTGAAGGTAATGGTAGATTTGGAAGATGAAAGAAAAGCATTTGAAATTATTGATGCTTACCTTCAACAAAGTGAAAATCAATAAACAATTTCATAATTTTAAATTTTACTACTTCGAACCGAAAATTAATCTTATTAGTTTTCGGTTTTTTAATTAATTACAAACCATTAAAAGATGAATGTTTCAAAGATTGAACAAACCAGAAACTATTCTGATTTTTAATTTTTACATCATTCAGGCTTTTAATCAAATTTTACCACATGAATCCAGAGATTAAACTAAGAAAAGCGGAAATTGAAGAAAGGAACATTATTTGGGAAATCATCCAGCAATCTATCGAAAGAAGAAGACAGGATGGCAGCACCCAATGGCAGAACGGATACCCTAATCTTGGAACCGTAGAAAGTGATATTGCCAAAGGATTCGGACATGTTCTGACGGTAGATGGAGAGATTGCTGTGTATGCAGCTTTGATTTTAAATGATGAACCTGCTTACAGTACTATTGAAGGCGCATGGCTGAGTGATGGTGAATTTGTAGTGGTTCACAGAGTTGCTGTAGATGAAAAATTTGCAGGACAGGGTATGGTGAAAAAGTTTTTTGACCATATCGAAGAATTTACAAAATCCCATGGAATTCAGAGTATTAAAGTAGATACGAACCATGACAATATTGCTATGTTGAAAATCCTGGAAGGCAGAGGTTATTCTTATTGCGGAGAAGTTCTTTTAAGAGACGGAATGAGAAAAGCTTTTGAGAAGATTATATTTTAAGCCAAAAGTTAAATCCTCTTTCATTGAATTTTTAAAACGCCCTGTATTTATAAACTCTATCAGGTTTGTTCGTTTGGTTCTGAACTAATTTCTACTTTTGTTCAAATTTTTATATTATGCACCAAAGTATAGAAATTGATGAGAAAATTTTTCAGGATGCCGTAAAGTTCTATGGCACCGTGTTCAGCTTACCCCCTTTAGCATCGAAAATTTATTCCTACCTTCTTTTTGACTATGAGAAAGTAGGAATTACTTTTGACGAGTTTGTTGAAGTGTTATCCGCTAGCAAAAGCTCTGTTTCCACCAGTATTTCGTTGCTGTTGAATACCCAGCTTATTGTTGATCATAATAAGATGGATGAGCGGAAACGATATTTTTTCATCAATGATGAATACAAAAAAATACGATTCGAGAAAATTGTCCAAAAAATGCAGGACGAACTAAAACTATTAGATGATTTAAACAATTTTAAAAAAAGTAAAGACGATGGATACAACGAAAGAATAGAAGTTTACAAAGCACTCTTAAATAAAAACATAGAAAATATACAGGAATCTCTTAATAAACTATAAAATGAATAATAAGCTAGTTATACTTTCCCTTGCAGCGTTTTCACTAACTGCCTGCAAAAAAGAAGCTCCGAAGCAGGATGGTGCCAAGCCCTATCCGGTTGTTTCCGTGGAGTCGAAAAATATAGTGGGTTATCAGACGTTTCCGGCTACCATTCAGGGTAGGGTAAACAATGATGTACGTGCAAAAATACAGGGGTATATTACCCAGGTATTGGTAGATGAAGGACAATATGTTACCAAAGGACAGCCTTTGTTCCGTCTGGAAACCAATATTCTGAATGAAAACGCCGCAGCTTCCAAAGCCGGAATCGGTGCTGCTGCATCCAGTGTGGCTGCTGCTCAGGCTTCTGTAAATGCTGCGCAGGTTGAAGTAAACAAACTAAAGCCTTTGGTTCAGAAAAATATCATCAGTAACGTTCAATTACAGACTGCTCAGGCTCAGTTGGCTCAGGCTCAGGCACAGTTACAGCAGGCCAATGCTGCTAAGAGACAAGCTGAAGCCAATTATAAAGGAGTAGAAGCAAATATCGAATATTCCATCATTCGCGCACCTATTTCAGGGGTGATCGGAAGACTTCCTTTAAAAGTCGGAAGTTTGGTAGGACCGTCTGATCAGACTCCTCTGACAACGATTTCGGATACTTCTGAGATCTTTGCTTATTTCGCAATGAATGAAAAAGCTTATTTTGATTTCCTTGAAAAAGCTCCGGGGGCTTCTATGTCTGAGAAAATCAAAAACTTACCAATGGTTGAACTGCAGTTAGCAAATGGTAGCCTATATCCTGAAAAAGGAAAAATTGAAGCCATTACCGGTCAGATTGATCCTACTACAGGAACCATTCAGTTCAGAGTGGCGTTCTCCAATGCTCAGAAATTATTGAGCAACGGTAACAGTGGAACCATCAGATTCCCTCAACGTTATGACAATGTTTTGGTCGTTCCTGAAAGTGCTACTTACGAACAACAAGGTATTGTTTACGTATACAAAGTAGAAAAAGGAGATACTGCAAGAAACGTTGTAATTAATGTTATTGACAGAATCGACAATATGGCTCTTGTCAAATCAGGAGTTAATAAAGGTGAAACTGTTATTGCAGCTGGTATCGGAGGTCTGAAACCGGGAACAGCAGTGAAGCCGAAGCCCATTAAAATGGATAGTCTTGTTCAATCAATAAAACCGAAATTCTAATGATAAAAAACTTTATTAACAGACCGGTTTTATCTACCGTAATCTCAATTTTGATTGTGATTCTCGGTGTGCTAGGACTGATCTCGTTACCGGTTACACAGTATCCGGACATCGCACCTCCTACGGTGAGTGTTTCCGCAAACTATACGGGAGCCAACGCTGAGACGGTGATGAAAAGTGTAGTGGTGCCTTTGGAAGAACAGATCAACGGGGTGGAAGGAATGGATTATATTACTTCCAGTGCCGGAAACGATGGTTCTGCCCAAATCCAGGTTTTCTTTAAACAAGGAATTGATCCGGATATTGCAGCGGTAAACGTACAGAACCGTGTCGCAAGAGCAACACCACTTCTTCCATCCGAAGTAACGAGATCGGGAGTTGTTACCCAGAAGCAGCAGACAAGTGCCTTGATGTATATGTCTTTCTATTCTGAAAATAAAGATCTGGATGACGTATATCTTCAGAACTTTTTGAATATTAATATTATTCCAAACCTGAAAAGGGTAAATGGTGTAGGGGATGCCAACGTTTTCGGAGGTAAAAACTACTCGATGAGAATCTGGCTGGATCCGGCAAAAATGGCTGCCTACAGTGTGACTCCTACGGATGTTACCAATGCCATCAACGAGCAGAGTAGAGAAGCGGCTGCAGGTTCAATTGGCCAGAACAGTGGAAGTTCTTTTGAATATATCATCAAATATGTAGGTAAATTCAACGATAAAGAACAATACGATAATATCATCATTAAATCTCTTGCAAACGGACAAAACCTGATGCTGAAAGACGTTGCTAAGGTAGAACTGGCAGGTCAGTCTTACACGGGAATCGGGGAAAACGGAAACAATCCTTCCATCAGTATGGGGATCTTCCAGACTCCGGGATCCAATGCACAGGAGATTATTAAAAATATCAAAACTTATCTGAAATCAGCAGAAGGTACTTTCCCTAAAGGAATTAAATATACCTTTAACTTTGATACCAATGAATTCCTTGAAGCTTCTATTGAAAAGGTAGTGCATACCCTGATTGAAGCATTCATCTTAGTATTTATTGTTGTATATATTTTCCTTCAGGATTTCAGATCTACCCTGATTCCGGCTATTGCAGTTCCGGTATCTATTGTAGGGGCGTTCTTCTTCCTGAATCTTTTCGGATATTCATTAAACCTATTGACCCTTTTTGCATTGGTACTTGCCATTGGTATTGTGGTGGATGACGCCATTGTGGTCGTCGAGGCCGTCCATGCGAAGATGGAGCACGGTATTTCCGATGCGAAAAAAGCTACGGTGGAAGCAATGGATGAAATTACAGGAGCCATTATCTCTATTACCTTGGTAATGGCAGCGGTATTTATCCCTGTGACGTTTATTACAGGTCCTACTGGGGTATTCTACCAACAGTTTGGTATTACGCTGATCATTGCAATCATTATCTCAGCAATTAATGCATTAACACTGAGTCCGGTTTTATGTTCATTATTCCTGAAACCTCACGATGCACATCATGCAGAGTATAAGAATTTAAACCTTCTACAGAAGTTTTTCTATAAGTTCAATATAGCTTTTAAAACTACAACTGAACGTTACGGAAGAGGGTTTGTATTTTTGTTAAGACATAAATGGGTAACCCTTATTATTTTCGCTGTTACCGGAGGTATTTTATTCTGGGCAAGCAGCAGTATGAAGAAAGGGTTTGTACCTACGGAAGACAGAGGAATTATCTTTACCGATGTTCAGCTTCCTCCGGGAGCCTCTATGGAGAGAACTTATAATGCCTTGAAAACACTTCAGGCTAAAGCATTGAAAGTGCCGGGAGTTCAGAACGTAACGATTTCTACAGGGAGAGGATTCTTGTCCGGAAACGGAAGTAACAACGGTCTTGCCTTTGTAAAACTAAAACCATTCGAAGAAAGAAAAAAAGATGGTCAGACTTCTGAAGATATTACCAAAAAATTATTTGGAATTGTAGGATCTGTACCTGATGCAAAAGTGGTATTCTTCCAACCTCCAAGTGTACCAGGATTTGGTAACAGTGCCGGTTTTGAAATGGTATTGCTGGATAAATCAGGTGGAGAATATGCCGATCTGGATAATAAAACCAATGAATTCATCGGTAAGCTGATGCAGAGACCGGAAATTCAGTTTGCGCAGACCTCTTTCAATACAAAATATCCTCAGTATCAGATGGAAATTAATGTTCCTTTGAGCAAGCAGCTTGGAGTTTCTGTAAATGATATTCTGGCAACCATGCAAGGGTATATCGGAGGTGTTTATACCGCTGACTTTACCAAGTATGGGAAACAGTTCAGAGTAATGGTGCAGGCTCTTCCTGAAAACAGAAAGAACATTGAAAATCTGAACGAACTTTATATAAGAACAGGTTCAGGGATCATGTCTCCGATTTCACAGTTTGTAACATTGACAAAAGCCTACGGACCACAATCTGTAAGCCGTTATAACCTCTTTACTTCAGTGAAAGTGACAGGAGCCAACTCTGACGGATACAGCTCCGGAGATGCTATTGCCGCTGTACAGCAGGTTGCTGAAGAAACGCTGAATCAAAACTATGCGGTAGAATTTACCGGGTTGACCAGAGAAGAATTAAATTCAGGATCTCAGACCCTTCTGATCTTCGGGTTGAGTTTGGTCTTTGTTTACTTTATCCTTTCTGCACAGTATGAAAGTTATATTCTTCCGCTGATTGTTGTAATTTCCCTTCCTCTTGGGGTAATGGGAGCTTATTTCGGGCAGAAGATAATGGGCTTGGAAAATAATATTTATTTCCAGATTGCCCTGATCATGCTTGTTGGACTACTGGCGAAAAATGCAATCCTTATTGTTGAATTTGCTGTTCAGAGAAGGCATCATGGCGAAACGATTGTCATGTCAGCCATCAATGCAGCGAAGGCCAGAGTGAGACCTATTTTAATGACATCGTTTGCCTTTATCTTCGGTTTATTGCCGTTAGTTTTGGCCAGTGGAATTGGTGCAGTAGGTAACAGATCTATTGCGACAGGTGCAGCAATTGGACTATTGATAGGAACGGTTTTAGGATTATTTGTTATTCCGGTATTGTATGTCATCTTTGAGACATTACAGGAAAAAATTAAGCCTATCAAAAAAGAAGATATCAATTTAGCAGAATAAAATTAATTAGAGAAGTTAGAAGTTAGATATTTAGAATTTAGTCTAAAACCCTATCTAACTTCTAGCCTCTAACATCTAATTTCTAATTTTAAATAATGAAGAGTTTATTAAACATCATAAAAGGAATCACTTTTTCAGTGTTCATACTCGGAGCCATCTCATCTTGTATGGCAAGAAAAGAATATGAAAGACCGAAGAACGTTGTAGACGAAAAGCTGTTCCGTACAGATATGCTTCCTTCAGACAGTGCCAGTATCGCAGATATTTCATGGAAAGAAATATTTACTGATCCGATACTGCAGGGGCATATTTCTAAGGCGCTGGAAAATAATCTTGATATCAGAATTGCCCTGGAAAGTATTAATTCCGCAGAAGCTTATCTGAAGCAAAGCAAAGCGGCATATCAGCCGACACTTTCTGTAGGACCCAACTATACGTTTCAGACCCAGTCTATCAATACACAGTTTGGGCAGATTATCGGATCAAGACGTTATGTGAACCAGTTTGACATTACAGCCAGTATCGGATGGGAAGCTGATATCTGGGGGAAATTAAAAGCACAGGAAAAAGCACAGTTAGCGACTTATTTAGGAACTGTTGCTGCCCATAAAGCGGTAAAAAGCAGTCTTGTTTCATCCATTGCTTCTGCCTATTATCAGTTGCTTACTTTTGATGCCCAGAAGAAAATTATCACGGAAACCATCGCTGTACGTGAGAAAAACTTAGAGACTACAAAAGCACTGAAGATTTCCGGAACGGTAACAGAAGTCGCAGTACAACAAAGCGAGGCGCTTGTTTTCAATGCCAAATCATTATTGATTGATATTGATACACAGATCCAGCTGCTTGAAAACACGATGAGTCTTTTAATGGGTGAGTCTTCTCATTCTATTGAAAGATCTACTCTGGAAGGACAAAAGCTTCCGATCGATTTGAAACTGGGATATCCGACCCAGCTTCTGGCTAATCGTCCCGATGTAATGAGAGCAGAATTTAACTTAATGAATGCTTTCCAAATGACGAATGCAGCCAAAGCGCAGTTTTATCCTACGTTAAAATTAACAGGGAGTGGAGGGCTTCAGTCTGTAGATATTGACCACTTATTCAGTGTAAATTCATTGTTTGCCAATGTAGTGGCAGGACTTGCCCAACCAATTCTGAACAAGAGACAGATCCAGACCAACTATGACGTAAGTCTTGCCAATCAGGAAACGGCTTATCTGAACTTCAGAAAAACAGTACTTACTGCTGGAAAAGAAGTTTCAGATGCTATCAGAGTTTTCTCTGTACAGGATTCATTTATTGAATTAAAACAGCATGAGCTGGATGCCTACAAAAAATCGGTTGACTATTCTCAGGAATTGGTAAACTATGGTATGGCTAACTATCTTGAAGTGTTGAATGCAAGCGTAAATTCATTGAATGCAGAATTGAACATTTCCAATGCAAGATACAGTAAAATGAAAGCTGCTGTAGAGCTTTATCAGGCTTTAGGCGGAGGCTGGAAGTAGCCGTGTTTTGTAATATAATATCATAAAAACGTATGTCAGTAATGGCATACGTTTTTTATTTACAAACATCCAAAAAGTTATAGTGGATCAGAATTCACGGATAAAAGTAAATGATTCAGGTGTAAAAGACCATAAAAATGGCCGGAATAAAATCCCCCGGCCACGATTAATTTTATACTCTTTTTCTATTGTACATATGCTACATAAGATTCATTAATAGCTCCCTTGGTAGTCTTGGCAAAGAATGCATAGTTTATCCAGAAAAATCCATTGTCTCCCCATGTTGTCCCCCAGGAATTTTGTACTTTAAAGGCTTGTTTAGCATCGTCATAACCCACTACGCAAATAGCATGCCCACCTCTTACAGCACCAGAATGGCTTTTCCATATCCAATTGTTTGCTGAACTTAAATTATCAAAGCTTCCATCTACCGTAACGGCAATGATAATTGGTAAATTCATACTTAGAAGGGTCTTTACATTATTGATATTTGTTTTATCTACAGTAGCCCATGTTGTAAATTTATGCGTACTCGCTGCACTTTTTTGAGTGTCATTGGGTTGTGTAGAGCACTCAACATCTGTATAAGGCATTTCATTCCAGCTGCACACTCCTTGATCTTTTATTAAATTTAATCCACGGGATACATAAGTTCCATTAGGGCAGCTGCTTAATTTTATTTGATTATATACGTATTCTGGACTTCTTGGATTAGTTATCCCTTTAAAATTATGCTCCAGAGTACTTGCAGCAGCATACGCTGTAGCAAAAGCAACGCATGAACCTTCCTGTCCCTGATTTATTATTGGAGGAGTGTTTGGTATGCTGTAACTTGACGGAATTGTAGCTGCTACAGTAATTGCTGATTTACCTTTAAATTTCATTGTTAATGCTTCTATATCAGCTTTAGCAAATGAATCGTAGGTTTTCTCATCTACTAATACAGCTCCTAATGAACGCATTGCTTGATTTTCTTTGTTAGGCTGCTGAGTGTTTTGCTCTTCTTCATTTCTGTTACATGAAGACAGGGATAGCATTCCCAATACGATAGCGAATAATTTTAGATTTTTCATAAATGTATTATTTAAAATTTATCATATAAAAGTATATATTATTTTCAAATAATTTAAGTATATTTTACAAATTAATCAATGTTTTAACTTTTTTTATATGTTTGTTTATTTTATTTATTGGTTTTGTTTGTCATTGTTGATATTATTCATTATTTCATGCGTTTTAATGTAAAATTATAAAAGAGGATTCCGTGATCAATTACAGGGGAGTTTTTATTTGGTTTCCGATGAATGGAAAGTCCATTGTTTTCGTATTCAAAGAGATGAAAGTATAGGTTCGGAAAGTCCAATTCCGGCTTGCTGTAATAGTTTTACTGTGATTGTAGTCTTACAGTGTTATCGCTTCAGGATTTCTATTTTTGTGAGTATATATTAATTTTTGTGTAAAAAAATGGATATATATCATTGATCTATAGAAGTTACGGTTTTGGATAGTCCGTGTTAAATTTCTTTAAAAACTGAAATCGATTTGTATATATGTATTTAACTACGTAGTTTTGTACTTTAAAATACAAACACTATGAAATTAGAGATACAATCCATAGGAAATTCTTATTCAGAACAGGCTATTGACTTGATTTTGACGATTCAGCAGAAAGAATTCAATATTCCGATTACGATACAGGATCAACCCGATTTATTGCAGATTGAAAGTTTTTATAAGGAAGCCGGGGGGAATTTTTGGGGTGCTTTTGTGGATGGCGAACTGGTAGGTTCCATTGCACTGGTGAAATTTGATGAAAAGGCAGGAGCAATCAGAAAAATGTTCGTTAAAAAAGAGTTCAGAGGTAAAGAACTGAACATTGCACAGGAATTGTTGGATGTTTTAATTTCTTTCTGTCGCAAAAACGGAATTAACGATCTATATTTGGGAACCATAACGGTACTGAAAGCAGCACAGCGTTTCTATGAGAGGAACGATTTTGGGAAGATTGGAAAAAGTGATCTTCCTGTGAAATTCCCTTTAATGAGCGCTGACGATATTTTTTACCATTTAAATATTGACTGAATATGAATGTGATCAACGAAGCAGGCATTCTTGCCATATCAACCAGACTTCATCGCCTCAGTGAACAATTGAGAAAAGATGGAGCGCTTATCTATAAAGCATTCGGAATTGATTTTGAATTGAAATGGTTTCCGGTTATTTTTACGATTTATAAAAAAGAAATAGCGAGTGTGGTAGAGATCGCCAACGAAATAGGGTATACTCATCCATCTACCATAACCTTACTCAAAGAACTCGAAAAACTGGAACTGATTCAATGGCAGAAAGACAAACAGGATGAAAGAAAAAGGCTGTTTATGCTGACTTCCAAAGGGCAGGAACTTATTGAAAAAATGAAACCTGTTTGGGAGCTGATGTCTCAGATTTTAGGAGATATTGCAGATAATAAAAACAATCTGCTGACTGCGATTGATGAAGCAGAAGAGAAAATTGCCAGCCAGTCTTTTTATCAGAGGGCGCTGCAACGTAAAAATTCCAAGTAAATATCGGAGCATTTCTTCTACTTACTTTAGTAAATAATAAGGTGTAAAAAATAAAAAAATTTAATTCCTTCTCACTGATCATCTAATGATAATAGGTCTTTTTGTTCAATAATGTGAAAAAGCTTTATTGAAAACTCATTGTCGTAGAACTACGACAATTTTCCAAATAATCGGTAATTCATTTTGGAGTGAATATTTAAGGTTATATATTGCAATACCAAAATCACTAAAAAAACTTATGAAAAAATACCGAAATCAACCACTTTTTAAAGTGTTACTAAGTATCTAAAGCGGAATTATTTTTCTGAAAATTCCCACTGCACCCATCTCAGGTCAATCATTGAAAAGCTTGTTCAAGAGACCGTTACATGCTTTTAGATTGATTCCTTGAGCCGAAGGGTCTCACCTTATTCAATTAAGCCATACACTAAAAAAAAGATGTCATGTTTAAGGAACAGAATAATCTTCCCAAGCCGGAAATAGATTCAGACAAGACAGATTTTGTAAGCAAAATCAAAGACAATAAAAAAGTTAAAGAAGTAAAGAAAGCTGCTTCAAAAGTGAATAACGCAGTCAATACGGTGAATACAGGAAAACAATTCCTAAACCAGCCTTTACTGCCCAATGAACCCTCCATAATTAAGGATAAGCTCTGGGTTAAACAGCCTACTTCTAAAATATTCAATGCTGACAGTATTCCGGAGAGTGCTATCGTAGGAATCAACCGGGTCGTAAAGCTTGATATCCATGTGGAAGGTAAACCTATCAAATATTTCAAACATTTTAGCCTTACTCAAAGTGCTACCAAACATCACGAGTTTGAGCTCATTCTTGCTCATGATACGTTAGGAAGTGCAGAGAATCATAATCTTGAAGAAATACAGAATTTCTTAGGAAAAAGGATTACTGTGGTTTTCAAATATAAAGATGTGGAAGGCGGAGCTGAGCGAAATTTTGTAGGAGTGATCACGGAAGTTGGATTCAGCCAGGAAAAAGGAAGCCTGGGTAATCTTGTGCTGTCCGGTTTCAGCCCAACAATTTTGTTAGATGCTGCCCCACATATTCAAAGCTTCGGCGGAGCACAACCTATTAGTTTGAACAGCATCGCCAATGAA
Source organism: Chryseobacterium culicis (assembly GCF_002979755.1). NCBI lineage: Bacteria > Pseudomonadati > Bacteroidota > Flavobacteriia > Flavobacteriales > Weeksellaceae > Chryseobacterium > Chryseobacterium culicis. The sequence continues at coordinate 540,907 of NZ_PCPP01000001.1, forward strand.
GTGATTAAAGAAGGATTAGGGCAGGGGAAATTTGACTTTAGAATAGATGCCCGCCATGGTAATGTATCTTACAGTTCTCAATACGGAGAAACCCATTATAACTATCTGGCTAGAATTGCTGAAGCTTATGGAGAACAATTTTTCTATGATGGAGAAGTTTTACATTTCGGACAATTGCCGCCGCAGGAAAAGCCTGTGTTGCTAACCTATGGCAGTAATCTCACGGATGTTAAAATTAAAATGAAAGCTCAACATGTGAATCCTTCATTTTATGGATATAACAGTAGTAAAAACGAAAAATTTAAAGGCGGAAGCTCAAAAATAACGCATACCTCAGATATTGCGAAGAGGGCTTATGAAATTTCAGAAAAAACTTTTCAAACCCCATCTTTAAGAGTGGCTCCTATCAAAGCATCATCTTTTATGGATATTGATGCTTCTCAAAAGGGAACTGCAGGAAGTAAAGCTTCAGAAGTTTTTGTAACTTCCGGTAATACAACCGTTCCTTTTCTTTATCCAGGATGTATCGCGGATATCCAGATGCGTAAAACAGATACTAACGAGACCTCTTATTTCACTAAATTAATGCTTATAGAGGTAACCCATCGGGTGGATGCCCGCGGATACTATGACGGATCTTTCCAGGCCATAGCTTCTGATACCGGATTTATTCCAAGACCCGAATTTACTGTTCCGGTGGCGGAACCTCAGTTTGGAAAAGTAGTTTCCAATACCGATCCTGAAAATCAAGGCCGTGTGCAGGTTCAGCTTGACTGGCAAACTGGTCAGGACACCACAGAATTTATCCGTGTAATGTCTCCTGATGCCGGAAGCAGTGAAAAGGTAGGTAAAAACAGAGGATTTATGTCTATTCCTGAAGTGGGAGATCAGGTCATTATCAATTTTGTACATCTTCATCCGGACCGTCCTTTTGTGATGGGTGGAATGTATCATGGCGGAATTGGAGCTGGTGGCGGTAATGGAAATAATGTTATGAGCTTCAGTGGGCGAAGCGGTGCCGAATTAAAATATGACAATGGAGCCGGATCTATGAATCTTAAAGATCAGGGCGGTGCCAATATGAATTTTGACGGAACCGGAAACGCTACGACCAATGCAAATAGCAACCATACTGTGAATGCAGGAAGCTCCAATGTAATCAATGTGGGAGGCAAAAAAGATGCTCCACCACAATCATTGTTAAAAATGGATGCAGGCGGAAATATTACCCTTGACGGAAAAACAAGTATTACCCTACAGGTAGGAGATAATTCTATCACCATATCCGAAGCAGGTATTATGGCTTCAGCAGGAAAAGGAATGATTGATATCACTGCACTTACCGGAGCTCTGGGATTGTCAAGTAAAGGCGGCCCTATGGATATCAGCACAGATTCGCCACTTACTATTACCGGCGGACCAAGCGCTGTGATGTCATCAGGAGATACCAATATTATGTAATTCTAAAACCGAAATCATGGATGAGTTAGAATACATAACCCTGAATGCCCTGATGATGTGTGATCAGGGGGCAGCTCCGGATTTCTTTAAACCTACGTTCAATACGAAGGTGAAAATCCATGGCTGTCTTGTGGCAACCAATCAGGATGCTACTCCTCTTATTAATATCCCTTCCTTTAAAGTGTGTAAAATCAGTGGAGGACCTTGCACCCCTACTACTGTTCCTATGACCTGGCAGGATACCTGGCAGGTAAAAATTAACGGGATCCGTTCTTTGATAGGAAAAAGTACCTGTCAATGTCCTATAGGCGGGAAGATAGAGTTTATGACCAGTGGACAGGTTCCTCTTCCGGATGATGCAGCCAAGGAGGTAAAAGATATGCAGGATCAGGCACAGCGTGAACTTGACGACAGTGGACATGGTGATAGTGTAGGAGAGGCAGGCTTTGTAGAAGGTATGATTCCGGTTTGGGGAAGCGGTCGTGACCTCATCAATGATATACAAACCGGAGATGTAGGCGGTGGCCTTATGAATGCCGGATTTTTAATTTGGGATGTCGCTTCCATAGCTGTAGGTGTGGTTTCTTTCGGAACCGGAACAGTAGCCATGCAGGGAGCAAAAGCAGGAGTAAAAGGCGCTATAAAAGCAGGAGCAAAAGCTATATCTAAAGAAGCGCTGCAACAGATGGGGAAAGCGGCACTAAAAAAGCTGAGTAAAGAAGCTTTAAAGAAAAGTGTGGATGATGTAGCCAAAAAATTGCTCAAGACCTGTGTTTTTGCCTGTTTTCCAGCCGGAACACCCGTGCATACCGAACACGGAATTAAAAATATTGAGGATATCCAAATCGGAGATCAGGTGTGGGCTTATGATGAAGATACAGATACTGTCGCTCTTCAGCCGGTTATTGATTTTATCATCAATGAAAGTGACCATATCATTAGTATTTATACTGAAGCTGAAGTGATCGAAACAACGGCAATACATCCTTTTTATACTGAAGAAGGTTGGAAAGATGCTTCAGAATTAGAAATTGGCGAAAAGATTTGGACCAAAGATGACACTAAAGTCACCATTGAAAAAACTGAATATAGCTATGAACCTAAAAAAGTTTATAACTTTACGGTAGCTCATTTTCATACCTATTTTGTAGGCCTGTTAGCTTTACTGGTACATAATTCTGGTAGATGCTTGTCTCAGATGCTTTTGGAATCTCAGAAATGGTTTCAGAAAGTTAGACGTGGATATTTTTTTAATTTAGTATGGAATGGTGAATTACGTAAGCAAGCACTAGAAAAAGGGTTTAAGTATTCACAAGAAGTAAGGGTATTATTAAAGAATGGCGGAGAAGGTGCTATTGATGGCTTAATAAGATTAAAAGATGGTACCTATAAAATAATTGAGCGTAAAGCAAGTGATTTGAGCAAAATAACAGATAAAACCATTAAAAGTTATATTAATGATGCAGCTCATTATGCTGAATCTACCATTAAAGAAACAGGTAAGAAAATACCATCAGCAAGTAGTGTGATTTTGCATGTGGAAAATAAAGGTAATTTAAGTAAAGAAATACTAGACCATGCAGCAAAAAAAGGAGTTACTATTGTTGATGATATGTCACAATTTATAAAGTAAAATATTATGTATACAACGAAATTTGCAGATTATAATGCTACTATGGGAGAAATAATCATGAGTGAGGAAACTACTCTTGAGGTACTTTTATCCAATGAATTTGGATTGAAAGTCCCTACACAATTTTCAAATATTTCTCCAGAAGATTGGGCTAAATATGCATTTGAGAATAATCTGGAATATGTTATCACATTTTATAAGGATCAGAAACCGTATGCTACAGTAAGCAATACAACTCTTTCAATAAGTATTAAATATTATGAGGAAAAGGAAAATGGATTGAAAGTATATTTAAGTACAAATTTTATGAAGGGTTATATTGATACGGGTTCAAAAGACAATGGATTTGTTCCTTATGATAATAATAAAATATTTCTAAGTCAAATTGACAGAATAGGTGGTTTAGGACAAACGATACTCTTTTATTCACAAAAGAAAAAAAATAATGTTTTTTCAGAAGAGTTTACTGAAACTAATGGGAATGTTGAACTAGTTGAGCAATTTGGAACTGCAGACTTATCCAAACATTGGTTCGATACTCCTAAAAATTATTTAGATTATGAAGCATTGTTAGATTATCAGAATCTTTTTAATCAGCTTCCATCTGTTCCTGCATAAATATTTATTGTAAATATGACTACCAATCAGAAACTGGAGTTAGAATCATAAAATATATAAAATTCATTTTCAGCAATAAAGGCATTCAGAGTATACAATAGTAATGAAATGAGTATTTCAAATTTTTTATTCGGGGAAAATATTCCTCTTTTTCAACTGGAAAAGTTCTCACAGGAATACACCCTGAAGGTAGAGAATACTTTTATGATGGGTAAAGAGAACAAACCAATCTCATTAAAAACCTCATCGGATATTATTATTGAACAGGAAAAAAGAGATCATGATATCAATAACACCATAAAGCTACAGGAAATCACGGGTGATACTGATGATACTTTGATGAAGCCTTTTTTGTTGCAAAGTCTTACTCTTGCAGATATTTCCCGCAATATTCAGTTGAAAAGAAATCTTAGCGGGAAAATACTTTCTATTGAGAATAAACCTGATCTTTGGAAAAATTGGAAAAATTGGAAAGAGAATAAGCTGACGAGTGCTTTCCCGGAGGAAAAGGATCAAAATAAGTTGATTACAAATTATGAAAAGGGATTGAAAAATTTTGATGTTGAATTGAAGAAAAATCTGCAATACATTCTTTTACTGCCGGAAGTTTATAACCTTATATTTCCTCCTAATGAATATTACAGTTTTTTATTCAGTCCGTCAAACATCCATTCCAGGCTGATTGATGGGGTAGAATATCACTATCAGTTGAAACTGGTAAAACTTGAAGAAGAAAACGACAACCTTTTTGTAGAGTTTCATTCCGTACTGAACAACCAGGATGAACTTATGAAAAGCCATATCAAAAAGCTTTATGAAAAGGAGAAGGATTTTTCTATTGACCAGTTTGAATTCAGTATCAAAACCAAATACAATTTTGAAAAATCAACAGCTAAGATCCTGAACGCTGAACTTCATTTTGTAGAAAAAATGCATGAACATCTGGCTTATTTAATTGATATGGATTTAAATAGTAAATAATTAGTTTTAAACAAATAGGGCTAACAATCAACCCTTTAAAGAGCTATACACTATGATTGAGAAATATTGATGATAGGATTAAGAAAAGATTTTTGTTTTAAATGTTGTTTTTCTTCTTCCGTTAGTTCATTGGTTCCAAGGCCAATCCCGTTCCATGGTTTTCCGTTATTTATTCTATCAGCTAATTCAATAGATCCAATTGTAATTTTTTTATGAAGCCCTAGTACCGTTAGATCCATCAATTGACCTGGATGTATTTCTCCTTCTATAATTTCTCCAAGCAGATAAAAGCTTCTGTTGGTAAGCTGAAAGACACTGTCAATCTTAAATTTAGCAGTAACATCATGCCAGCTGTATCCACAATGTCTGCACTGCTTTGCATAGGGAGTACGGGCAAGCTTATTACACTTCGGGCAATTATTGAAAAAAACTTTCTCAGGAGTTTCAGTCAATATCCTCATTACAACGTTTTGTCGAAAAGCCTCATTTCCATTTTCTAATAGCTTTGTTATTTCAGGATCAGACTTTATCCAGCCACGTTCCATCATCAGATTTCTCAAATAAGCATTTTCGGAACTCTTTGAAGTGTACATATGATTATTCAGGGCTAATGCTTCGTTTTCGGTCATTAATTTCCCAAAATATCTGATAATATAATCTATAGTTTCTCTCTCCATATCCGATTGAAAAAGGTAGAATGTTTTTTTAGTAATTTGTTTTGCCTAATTTATCATTTATTTCTTTAAGATAGGCTTACATCATGGAATGTCACAAGTAAGAAATTGAAATTTTAATACTGACAAACTATTGTCACTAAAGTCTTTTAATTTTACAGTATCAATAAAAAAAACTATGGGTAAAATTGCAGAGAAAAAAACCTTTTATGTCAATACAAAGGAAGAATGGCGGCAATGGCTGGAAGAGAATCACCATATAGAACAGTCTGTATGGCTTATTTGTAATACCAGAAAATCAAATTTACCCATTGTTCATTGGACTGAGCTGGTGGATGAAGCCCTTTGTTTCGGCTGGATTGACAGTACGAGGAAGACGATTGATGAAGGTTCGTTTATGCAGTTATTCAGTAGACGGAAGCCGAAGAGTACCTGGTCAAAAATTAATAAGGATAAGGTTCAGAAACTGATAGAGAATAATCTGATGACTAAGGCAGGATTCGAGACGATCAGCATTGCAAAAGAGAATGGTTCCTGGAATATTTTAGACAGCGTGGAAGAACTGGAGGTTCCGGAGGATCTGAATGAAGCATTTAAAATTCATGAAGGCTCCGAAATCTATTTTCTAAGCCTAAGTAAATCTATAAAAAAAATGTTGCTGCAATGGATTGTACTTGCCAAAAGACCCGAAACCAGAAAAAATCGGATTGATGAAATCGCAAGACAGGCAGCTCAGAATAAGAAACCTAAGAATTTTTAGACTGTAAAAACTTATATATTATTATTGTAGAACTTATGATTAAGATAAAAATAGGCTGTCCCAAAAAGGACAGCCTATTGATTTGACTCATTATTGAAATGATATTATCTTAGAATCTCAAAGTTGCTGAAACAGACCATGTTCTTCCAAAACCTAGGAATCCAGTGTTCCCGTCTGCAACACCCTGATATACTCTGCCAGTTTCCTGATACGTTTTTCCGGCATCCGGACCATTGGCAATTTTATCTCCGGCGAAGATATTGGAGCTTAATTCAGAAATATAATATTTGTTGAATAAGTTGTATACATTCGCTCTCAATGTTAAAGATTTTTTTGCATCAATAGTGAACTTGTAAGAAGCCCCTACATCAAATAAATGATAGCTTGGCAATTTTACAATACCTTTTTCTCTTGCCGCTTCAGTAAGGAAGTTGATCGGGTTGAACTGAGCATAAAGTTTGTCATAATATTCCCAGTTAGCATCAATACTGAAAGCTTTGGTGATATTATAATCTGCACCGATACTTGCCGTTGTTTGAGCGGCATCTCCAACCTTCAGGTCTTTGATATTGATGGTTCCGGTTGCCCCAGCTATTTCTTGGTTGTTCTGAACATCAAGAATATTGAAGTTGGCGTTTCCTTTATATTTCCAGTTACCTAATGATACCATTCCTCTTAATCTAAGGTTGGTAAAAGGTCTTGCTTTTGCTTCCAGTTCAATTCCCTGGTGCAGCTGACCAACATTCAGGGCATTGTAGAAATAGGCATTTCCAAGACTTAACTGAGGGAATTTTGCAATATCCGCAGCAGTAGCATTGAATGTTCTGGAAATGAATCGGTCATCCCACTGTGTTCTGTAAGCGTTGATATTCACATCGATATAACGCGATTTGAAACCGTATCCTAACTCTACAGAGAAGATTCTTTCATTCTTCGCATCGTTATAAATATTCTGGTTTGAAGGGAATAAAGCGTTGAATAATGGCTGTCTTGAAATAACTCCTGTATTGAAAAATACATTATGATGATCATCTATATTATAATTTGCACCTCCTTTTACAATATAACCTGTTTTGTGATACCATTTTGTCTCCTGATTTCCCGGAGTATACAGCATATAGTCTCTTCTCTTGTAATACTGCTCAGAAACAGATCCCTGAACAGATGCACTTAGCTTTTCAGAGCTGTATTCAACCATTCCATAGATTCCAGCCCATTTTACCAGCCCTTCGTTGTGAATAGAAACTTTCTGAGCATCTTTAAGCTTGGTAAGCGGTTCCGGTTTTACGGTTTGATTGATATAATATCCTTTTGGAGCATTGGCTGTACCAGGAACAAACAATGCATCTGATCCTAACATATCAGTTACAATATCATATAATGCTCCTTTGTAGGTCTTAAGATCAATACCTCCGTTAAAAGTCCAGTTATTTTTTTTATAATTAAGGTCAGCAATCACACCATACCAGTCATGAGCATTGATACTTTGTTTTCTCACGATCCCACTGGTTCCGTTCAGCGTTGCTACATATTGTCCGTTGTAATCACCTGGAGAACCTGCAGGAGCAGTAAAGGTTGATTTCTGGAAGGTATTTCCATTATAATCTGTTACCATACCACCTCTGTTATAGCGATAAATCATATCCCAGTTGATGGTACCATCTCCGCCTGCACCATAATTCATGAAATTCATGGTTTGTCCGCCTGCATTTTTTATAGAACCGTTCAATCCGGTACCACCGCCACCACGTCCCCATGAACCATAAAGAACGGTAGATAACTTCAGGTTGTCATTCATAGTCCAGTCCCAGTTCAAAGAGGCAATGGGCTTATGATAGAAGTTAGGAGCCAGGTTGAATTGAGAACCGTTCAGCATTCCTGTTTGTGGATTGTATCTTCTTCCGTAAGTTTCAAACTGCTGAAGCGTTGCCACATTAGCTCCGGTTGCAGAAGATCTTCTCGTATCGTGTACCTGAGGTGCTCCGGTAGCGATTAGATTGAACGCATGCTTTTCATTAGGCTTAAATCCTGTAGAGAAAAACCATGAGTAACCTTCTCCTTTTGTTCCATTGATGTATCCGTCACCTTGCCAGCGGGAAAGCAATACGGTTGTTCCCCATTTGTTTTTTAATCCTGAAGAGTACATGGCTGATATTCTGGAATAGTTATCATTTCCAACTTCTCCTTTAATCATTGCTTTTTGCTCAGAATCGGTAGCTTTGGTTACGATATTGATCGTTCCTCCTACAGAAGGAACAACAAATTTAGAAGCTCCCAAACCTCTTTGAATCTGGATGTTGCTTGCAATATCAGCTAACCCGGTCCAGTTAGACCAGTACACTGTACCTCCCTGCATATCATTCACCGGCTGTCCGTTGATAATGACTGCAATGTTGGCTCCGTCAAAACCTCTCATGTTGATTCTGCTGTCTCCAAATCCTCCACCAACTTTGGTAACATAAACGGATGGAGTAGACTTCATAATTTCAGGGAATTCTCTGTTTCCCAGTTTCTCCTGAATTTCTGCTGCCTTAATGTTGGAAACCGCAACAGGGGTTTTTCTCTCTTTGGCTGTTTGGGAAAGGTTTCTACCTACCAACATAACCTCATCAATAGATTTAGATTTCTCTAAAGAATCCTTCGTACTCTGCCCATAATATATGGCGGCCGTAGGTAATACAAGCGCTATAATAAGTCGCTTTTTAAAAGTAATGCTCATGAAATAAACTAGCGTGTTTGATTTTAAGGCTGCAAAGATGAATAATTATTTTTGAATTAAGTATTAAATCTTGGCGAAGTGACTTCCTGTTGTATGCAGATAATGCATTATTACTCGTTTTTTTGAATGTATTAATTATTTCAGATATTTAATTTACAATTTGTTATAAAAGTGAATTATACTATAATTGGCTTGTTTTTAACGAAAAAAAAATAATTATGTAACTCATGTGAAAAATCTCCTCATGTGTACTTTTTTATAATGATCTTCAGTGAATGATTTATTATGTATCATTATTAATATATTTGTAGATATTATTTGTATCAATTTTATTTGCTTAAATACCATAAGCTTTTCTCTTATTTAAAAAATAAAAATATGACTCAGCTCAGCTTGTTCGACTCAGAAGATTTATATGAATTTCCAAAAGACCTTCTGGAATACAGTGAGCATTTCCTGAGTCCGCATGAAGCAGATAAACTGAAGGCTCATCTGCTTGAAACAGCACCCTGGAAACAACGTACCCAGAAAATGTATGATAAAACGGTTCTGACCCCACGCTTAACGGCATGGTATGGGGATCCGAAAACGGATTATCCATTAGGAAATGGTGAAGTGGATAATAACGTCTGGACTCCCGAATTATTTTCTTTAAAAGAAAGGATAGAAGAAACATTCGGTTACCAGTTCAATTCTGTATTGCTTAACCTTTACAGAGATCATAATGATTCTGTTGCCTGGCACAGAGATAAAGAAAGCAGATACGGAAAACGTCCTGTGATTGCATCAGTAAGCCTGGGGCAGACCAGAAACTTTGATTTCAGGAAAAAAGACCATCATCAGAGTAAATACAGTCTGCCACTTCCTCACGGTTCATTATTGATTATGAAAGGAGATCTTCAGGAAAACTGGGAACACAGGATTGCTAAATCTGTAACTTCTATGAAGGAGCGTATTAATCTTACATTCCGGTTAGTTCGTGAAGAGTAGGGTAATAATTTATTCCTGAGCCAGATTCTGTTTAAAATTAGCGATTAAATCTTCTGCATTTGGGATATTTCCTAAATTGCTTTTAATTCTTTCCAGAAGATCATTGAATAAAGCTTCTCCGTTTAAAACTTTCAAAGAATATTCAAACGGATATAAAGAAATAACACCTCCGTTATTGTCATATTTCAGAGTCATAAATCGTAAAGGAAATTCAGGAGTTTTGTCTCTGTACAGTTTAAACCCAAGTTCATGAACCATATAATATGAAAATGCTACCGTTAGCATTAGTCCGATCTGTTTGTCTTCCTGATCAAATGATTTACAATACTCATAAAATCCGGGTTCTTGAGTAACAGCCTTATCCAAATTCATAGGATGATAAATAGGATTTTCAAGAGCTGGTGTTATTTTGTTATCCATGAAATAGCTGTTCAGCATTCTGAATGAGCCATCAACCAAAGTATTATCGGACAAAAGCTGATCTTCAGTATATCTGTTTTTGAAATATTCATCCGTATATATTCCGTCTATTCTTGGAGTATCAGACTGCTGTTGACCAGTTGTGTCCGTATTTTTTGAAAAAAGTTTTTTGAAAAAGTTCATGGTTGTCGTTTTATAAGGTATTGTTTGACAAATATAAAAATTATTGATAATTCTGAAGGGAATGCTATTTCAAAATAAAAAGGTTGATGTATTTTCTTTTTCCACAAAAAAACTGCACCTTTGCCCCAACAATGGGGTGCTACAGATAACAGTGGCTGAGATGATACCCAGGAATGTACTTCCACACCTGATCCGGACAATGCCGGCGTAGGGATTGCTTACTTATCATCTCATCATTTGATTTCTAAAAATTAATATGATGCAGGACATTTTAAAACAAATTACCTTACCGGAATGGTTCGGAGTCTTATTTTCAGTGATTCAGGTTTTACTGGCCCGTAAAAACAATGTCAACAACTATCTTTTCGGAATTGCAGGTATTCTGTTTACGCTGTACGTAATGCTTACATCAAAGCTTTATGCTGAATTTACCTTAAATCTTTATTACCTGATCATGAGCATCTACGGATGGTTGTACTGGAAATTTGGGAAACAGAAATCCGAAATGGAAATCTCCGTTACTACCACCAATGAAAAATGGATTACCGGAGGAATTGTTTTGGGAACTTTTATCTTATTCTGGTCTTTTCTCACTCATTTTACCGATTCGGATGTTCCTGTTTGGGATTCCCTGGTAAGTGCTTTTGCCTGGGCAGGAATGTGGCTGATGGCAAGACGGAAAATTGAAAACTGGGTGATCCTCAATATCAGTAATATTATTTCCATTCCTTTAATGATTCATAAGGAATTATATCTCTATGCTGTTTTGACATCATTCTTATTTTTAGTGGCAATCTCCGGTTATATAGAATGGCAAAAAATCATTAAATCCAAAGCTCATGCTCAGTATTAAAGACATCAGAAAAGAACTTCAGGGAGCTTCTGTAATTTCTGATAAAGTGATGCTGCATATTCACGAAGAAGGATTGCTTACAATCTGGGTTCCCAAAAAATATGGTGGACTCGGCTATCGTTTTGAAGAAGGGCTTAAAGCATTATTTGGCTGGGCGCAAACCGATGGAAGCTTTGGCTGGATGCTGACACTTTGTGCCGGAGCCAACTATTTTTCCAGAAATAGTAAACCCGAAGTTGCTCAGTTACTCTTCACCCATACCAAAACCTGTTTTGGCGGAAGCGGAATGGTTGGTGGCACTGCAGAAAAGCAGGATGATAATACCTATCTGATCAACGGTTCATGGAATTTTGCAACAGGAGCACCTCATCTGACCCATTTTACACTGAATGCCAAGATTACAGAAAACGGGAAACCTATAACGGATAACAACGGCAATGAGGTGATTCGCTCATTCATCATTCCGAAAGAACATGCTGAAATTATCCCCAACTGGAAATCTATGGGAATGAAAGCAAGCGGTACCTATTCCTTTACCATTGAAAATGTTATGGTAAGCGAAGACTACAGTTTTGTGTACGATCATTTTTTCACGAATGATATTCTGGACAGCATTCCGTTTCGGGTTTTTGCGGATTTGACGCTATTGGTCAATTATTTGGGAATGGCCTCTCATTTTATTGAAGAAGCAGAAGGTATTCGTCCTGAGATCCATTTCAAAGGTTTTGCAGAATCCGTTGAAAAGCATTTGGAAAAAGTTTTAAACATAGCCAGAGAAGTAGAAAATATACTCGGTGATCACAAAGGAATTTCAGACGATAAAGAACATGAGATTCATCAATATGGGGTAGAACTGGTTCAAAAATTATCCCATCAGATCCTTACCGTTTATACACAGTTGGGAATCCGGGCTACGAATACCCATTCGGCAGTATATCAGATATTCTGCGACTATTTTACAGCAGCTATGCATTCCAATTTCAGGCCTTCTGCGGATGATGTAAACTTTTCTTTCTGAGAAATAATCAGAGAATACTTCTTTGAAAATCCGGCGATGAATGAGTGCTAAAGATTTAAACTTAATATATATTTAATATGATTGCCATAGCTTTTAGATACTTTTGTATCACCAGTTTTGAGTTCAAAGACGTATTAAAGAATGGATCATTTTAAAGAAATATATTCCGGTTACAAGCACAGGGTGTATTTTTTTGTGGCCAAATACCTTTCGGAAGAAGAAGATATTGAAGAAATAGTACAGGATATTTTTATGCATGTCTGGAAATACCTGTCCAAAACCCATTCTCCGTCAGAAATCGAAGCGCTTATTTTTAAATCTGCCAAACAGGAAGTCTCCAATTTCTACCGTAAAAGAAAAATGATTTTCGTTCCTCTTGAAAGTTCCCCGGAAAGTCAGGATGAAGAAAACTCAGAAATAGAAAAACAAATACAGCAGGAAGACCAACTCAAAAAGATAGAAAGCCTTCTGGAACAGGTTCCAGAAAAAAGCCGTGAGTTTTTCATCAAAAATAAAATCCAGAATCTCAGCCTTTTTACCATCGCTCAGGAAAATGATATTTCCAAAACAGCTGTTGAAAAACATGTGAATAAGGTGTTGAAGTTTCTGAGAGCGAATTTGAATTTCTTCTTTTAGATTATACTTTTACTATTCCAATTTCCTTCATCATTTAATTTCTTTAAATTAGTTAGGCTTGAGTTAACTTTAACTCAATATCACCCAATATGAACAAATCGTTAAATCAAAAAAATATAGGTTGACGATTCTGCACTTCCTGCGTATTCTCTAATAAAGATCAAACAGGAGCGTATGGATTTCGAAAATCAATGGAAATCAGTCAAAGAAGAAAACAGGAAAATGAAGGATTCTGCAGATCAGCGAATCTGGAATGGACTTGAAAATAAAATCAGATCCAGAAACAAGACAAAAAGGTTTTTGTGGGCTGCGGCTGTTCTTTTGCCTTTGTTTACCGTGATGACTCTGTTCTTTACTGAAAATGCTCTAAGCTCTTCATCTCATCAGCAAATGGTTTTCAGAACGGAAACGATGCAAAAGGAATTCACCTTGCCGGACGGAAGTATTATTATCCTGCAACCAGAAAGTGAATTGAACCTGACAGAAAATTTCGGTAAGAAAACCAGAAATGTTTCTTTTAAAGGAAAGGCATTCTTCAGTGTTGCTAAAAATAAAGCGTTGCCCTTTATCATTGATGCCAATGGATTTAAAGTAAAAGTGTTGGGAACAAAATTCCTGCTTGATCAAAGATCTGAAGATAAAAAAGTTTATCTGAAAGAAGGAAAAGTGAAAATTGATTATAAAGGTCACACCACTTATCTTTTGCCTAAAGAAACTTGGCTGGCAGATAAAGACGGAAATGAAAAACATTTCTATGATCAGGATGTCGTAAGGACATTTGATTTTAATGAGATGAAATTCGGGCAGGCCATTTCACAGTTGGAGAAGACGTACAATATCTCGATAAGCTATCCTCAGCAGTATAAAGAGAATGTTATTGATGGAGATATCACCGGAGACCTTAATAAAGTTATTAAAACCATAGGATTTCCATTTAGTTTAAATACACGAAAAGAATCAGATTATCATATCATTTTAGAAAAATAATGCACCAGTAATTGGGGTTACCGATGCATTGAATATAAATCAGTCAAATAACAACTAATTTCAGCAAAGCTATGAAAAAAACAACAATTAGCATGATGTTGTTGGGTCTTTTGTGTGCGCCACAGTTTACCTACGCAGAGGCTAACAAATGTTTTCAACAGTCCGTCATTCAGCGGAAAACGCCTTTGATTAAAATCTTTGAAAAACTTTCAAAAGAACATGGCGTAAAATTCTTTTATTCGGTTTCAGACCTTAAGGATATTCAGGTGGATGAATCTCAGGTTAACTATCAGTCACTATCATCGTCTTTAGACTATCTGAAGAAAAATATTGGTCTGGATTTTAATGTAGATCAGAAAACCGTCACCGTTCGTCTCAATGCAAGAGCAATGGCAAAAATTCAGAGGAATAATGTTCAACAGTCTGCGGAATATTTAAATCCGATAAAAGACACGGTAACATCCAGAGAAAAAAATATTGATGAGGTTGTTTTGGTAGGGTATGGAAAACAGAGTAAGAAAAACAATTCCGGCTCTATTTCTTCTATTGATGAGAAACAGATGAAAGGCATTGCATCCAGCAATTTCGGGGATATTATTGCCGGAAAAGCTACCGGAGTTCAGATTACTCAGGCTAATGCAACGCCGGGAGGTTCACCCTCTATCAGAGTAAGAGGGATCGGAACATTAACAGCGGGTTCGAATCCCTTGATCGTTGTTGACGGACTTCCTCTCACCGAAGGTTCCAATCTGAATGCTATTGATCCTAATTCCATTGCAAAAATTGATATCTTAAAAGATGCCGCCTCCGCAGCCATTTATGGTTCCAGAGGAGCCAATGGAGTGATTATCATTGAAACAAAACAAGGGAAAAAAGGCAGAATGGCTGTTTCTTTTGATTCCTATTACGGAATGCAGATGAGAAGCGATAATGTAAAACTGGTGAATGCTTACGATATGGCCACTTTTCTGAAAGAAGCCAGAGATAACAACTATCTTTCCAAGGGCAGTAACAGAAGTATTTCTGATGATAATGCTACAAGAATAAGTAAGGGAGCATCTTTACGGGAGTTAATCCCTGATTATCTTGCCCCTTATCTGGCAAAGCAGCCGGGATTAACAGATACCGACTGGCTGAATACTGTAATGAAACCGGCACCCATCAGCCAGACTTCATTAAATGTTACGGGAGGAAGTGATAAAAGCAAATATGCATTTACCATGAGCTATTTTAACCAGAAAGGATTGGTGATCGGGACAGATTACGAAAAATTTTCCACCAGCGTTAATCTTTCCACAGAACTTACGGATAAATGGAAAATAGGAGTAACAATGACACCGTCTTATGCAACGGGAACCATCAATGCCGCAGAAAATTCGAGAAGTTATAATCCACTGCAGATGGCTACTGCAATGTATCCTTTCTTTAAACCTTATAATGATGACGGAAGTTTGGCTATTTCCAAACAAATCTTAGGAAATACAGCAACGGATGGTGCTTTGGTAGAGAATCCCGTTGCGATTCAGGAAATGACGAACAGAAAATATACTTTATTTAAAACCTTCGGAAATATTTTTACTGAGCTTGAGCTGTTGAAAGGATTGAAATACAGACTGTCAGTAGGCGGCGATTACACCAATTACGAATATAATTTCTTTGATCCTTCTACAGTGGGAGCCTACAGAGCGGCCGCTCCGGATGTTACTTTTGCGAACAGAACAGAATATATCCGTAAAAATTATCTGATTGAAAACCTGCTTTCATTTGATAAAAAATGGGGTGAGCATAGAATAGATGCCATTGCCGGACAGTCTTTTCAGCAGGAAGATAATACTCAGCTTTTAACCGAAGCTACCGCATTTCCAGACAACAGCATCCGGAATATTGCAGGCGGAACTTCATTTAAAAACACGCTGACACAATACAAATGGAGATTGATGTCTTATTTTACCAGAGTTAATTACACCTTTGATAATAAGTATAATCTGATGGCTTCTTATCGTAGAGACGGCTCTTCACGTTTCGGGAAGAATTCCAAATGGGGAGATTTCTATGCATTTTCTGCAGGCTGGACGATCAGTAATGAAAATTTCTTTCCTGAAAATACTATTGTAACGGATTTAAAGCTAAGATATAGTCTTGGAAGCAACGGAAATAATCAGATTCCTAATTTCGGGGCACTTTCGCTGATGAATCCTGATAATTATAATTTTGGTGGCGTTCTAACACCAGGGTATACAACGGCAACGGCTCCCAATCCTAATATTTCCTGGGAAAAGTCCAGATCAAACAACTTCGGAATTGATTTCTCTCTGTTTAAAAATATCCTGAATATTTCTGCAGATTATTATATTCTGAACAGAGACGGTTTGTTACTCGATGTTCCCGTTCCACAGCAGTCTGGTTTCAGTACATCGCTTCAAAATATAGGGAAGATCAAAAACTCTGGTTTTGAACTACAGATTGCTTCAAAAACTTTCAATATTGCAAACGATTTTACCTATTCGGGAAGCTTTAATTTTTCAACCAATAAAAATGAAGTTTTGGCCTTGGCAAACGGACAGAACCAGATTATCACGGGTGAAAATAATTTCTCTGTTACAAAAGTGGGCGGCTCTATTGGTGAAATGTATGGGTACAATATTGTCGGAATCTATAAAACTCAGGCTGAAATCAACAATTCACCACACATTACGGGAACAATGGTTGGGGATTATATTATGGAAGACCTCAATGGTGATGGGAAAATTGATGTCAATGATAAAAGAAGTTTCGGAAGCGGCGTTCCCAAATACATTCTTGGTTTCAATAATAATTTCAGATACGGACTTTTTGAATTAAGCTTCTCATTATACAGCGAAATAGGGAAGAGAATTTACAATGCTGATGCTGTCACTACCTTAGAATCAGGAGAAGGTTTCGGAATGGCCTCGCAGTATTATTTTGACAACCGCTATAATGCAGCAACCAATCCCAATGGATTTTTCGGAATGCCGAATATGAACTTTTCCAATAACAGAAAAGAAGCCAGAACTTCAAATCTTTACTTTAAAAATGCCGATTATGTGAGATTGAGATCACTGCGTCTTGCTTTCAATTTTCCAAAATCAATGCTTGGAAATATCGGGTTGGAAAACGCACAGATCTATCTGGTAGGAAACAATCTTTTCACGCTGTCAAAATATAAAGGAATGAATATCGATGCTACTTCAGACAATGTTCTTACGCAGGGGTTTGATCAGGCTTATTATCCGGTCGCTAAAATTTATTCTGTAGGCTTTAACCTTAAATTTTAAAATCATGAAAAAAATATTCTTTACAATATTCAGTCTTTCTGTGATGTTTTCCTGCTCGTCTGATCTTTTGGATGTAAATCCTGAAGCCCAGAAAGTTTCCTCACAATTCTATACCAATGCTTCTGAAATTGAGCAGGGAATTGTTTCAGTCTACGGAGCGCTTCAGTACACCGGACAGTATCAGCTGGCAATGCCTGCGTTGGGAGAATTGCCTTCTGACAACACCTATGATGAGGTTCCAGCCAATGATGCCTTTACGTATGGAGAGCTGGATTTTTTCACTATTCAGCCTAACAACAGCCTTATTGCAAGTACCTGGAAGGACAATTATGTCGGAATTCAGCAGGCGAATATTATTCTGACAAGGATTGGAAAAATCCCTGATATGACCGATGCCCTGAAAAATACGAGAACCGGAGAAATGAAGTTTCTGAGAGCGCTGATGTATTTTAATCTGGTAAGAATTTATGGTGATGTTCCATTGGTTTTAAAAGAAACCACGAATGTTAACGATTACTTTGGGCAGCCAAGAACGCCTGTCGCAGAAGTATATTCAGCAATAGAAAAAGATCTGAAAGAAGCGATTGATCTTTTACCAATCACCACAACGCAAAAGGGTAGAGTAACCAAAGGAGCGGCTTTGGGAATTTTGGGTAAAGTGCTTCTGACACAGAACAAGTTTGCAGAATCACTGACGTATTTAAATCAGATTGAATCTTTAGGCTATCAACTTTTGACGGATGTCAATAAAATTTTTGATGTCACTAATAAAAATAATGCTGAAATTATTTTTGATGTACAGTTCACTTCCGGATTGAACGGAAATTCAGAAGGAAGTTCGGCATTTCAGATGTTCAGTCCTTCCGGATCAGTTTCAGGAGCGAAAGGCCATAATCTTCCCACCAAAGAAGTCTACAATCTTTATTTGGCAGGAGATACAAGACGGTCTGCCTATATCGGGCTTACGTCAAACGGAATTCCTTTCAGTAAAAAACTGGTGAAAACATCCAATACCATTGCCGATGGAGGAAGCAATTTTGTGGTGCTGAGATTGGCTGATGTTTTCCTGATGATGGCGGAATGTTTTGCTCAGCAGAATGATTTTGCCAATGCCAATGTATGGCTGAATAAAATTAAAACCAGAGCAGGTATTGCTTCTGTAAACCTCTCCACAAAAGAGACATTACTGAATGAAATTGACCGCGAAAGAAGGCTTGAATTTGTAGGAGAAGGACATCGGTGGTTTGATCTTGTCAGGACGGGAAAGGCTATTTCGGTGATGACAACTCATTTTAGCAATAATCCCGGATACAGCACGGCACAAATAAAACCCTATCATCTTCTGATGCCTGTTCCACAAGGACAGATCAATACAGATCCCGCAATTAAACAAAATCCAGGATATTAATTTAAACTTTAAAATTATGCTCAACAATAAATTATTAAAACTGTTTCTTCTTATTATTTCGTCTCTCCACTTTGCTCAGCAAAAGAAAATTTCACTTTCCGCTTTTCCCGATAACAAAGTAATGGTGGTTGCCCACCGTGGGGATTGGAGAGAGGCTCCGGAAAATTCGGTGTGGGCGGTAAAAAAAGCCATTGAAAAAGGAGTAGATATGGCTGAGATAGATCTTGCCATGACGAAAGATAGTGTTTTGATCCTGATGCATGACAACACCATCGACAGAACGACAACAGGGAAAGGAAAGCCGTCTGATTTTACATTAGCCGAGATTAAAAAACTCCATCTGAGAGACGGATTAGGAGTGGAAACCCAAATGAGTGTTCCTACTTTACAGGAAATTTTAGAGATTTCTGATGGGAAAATACTTCTGAATCTGGACAAAGGTTTTGAGTATATAAAACAGGTATATCCTTTAGTGAAAAAACGAAATATGCTTGATCAGATTTTGTTTAAAGGTCATGAATCTTACTCAGAGTTCAATCAAAAATATGGTGATATAAAAAATGAAATTCACTATATGCCGATTATCCAGCTGGGGAAAGAGGAAGATCTGAAAAAAATCTCAGAGTACCTTAAGAGCTATAAAGTTTATGGTTTTGAATTTACAATCGGAACCACAGAAAAGAACCTGATTGATTTTAAAAAACTCAGAGAAACTAAGGTTAAAATCTGGGTAAATTCATTGTGGCCGCATCATAATGCCGGAAATAATGATGATCTGGTTCTGGATCATCCCAATATATATGACTGGTATATTGATAAAGGTGTCAATATCATTCAGACTGACCGTCCGAAAGAACTAATCCATTATTTGAAAAGTAAAAAACTTTATTTTTAAGAATTAGAAGAGCTGAAATATTCAATTTCAGCTCTTTTTATCTATTGCGTAAGTTGTATAAGCTTTATTTCCTATGATGGAATGTTCAGGATGATACTCACAAAAAATACTTTGGAAATTGAAAGTTTAAGAAAAAAATAACTGGAATGTGCCTTTTTTAGGATATTTTAACAGATACTTTATGATTTGTGTCATAAAACAAATGCCATGTATTTCACTATATTTGGAATAATAAAACTAGCCATGTAATAAGCCAACATAAAAACTTGTTAAACTAAAAATTATTAAAGATTACCAAAGATTATGAAAGACTTATTTTCACTCAACGGGAAGAGGAAGGATCATGTTATCAGGCACTTTAAAAAAGAGATGTATCCATTGATAGAGAATGATAATTGGATTATCGTTATCATTAAAAAGTGGTATCACACCATGATTGTATCCTATTTGATATGCAATGATTTAGTTGCTTTAACTATTGTAAGAACAAAATTCTCTCCATTTTACGAAAAATATACGGTACAGTAGTGCCTTGATAAACTATTTTTATTTTTCAACCCATTCATTTTTCCAGAACAGGCAATTCCCAGTTTTGCCTGTGCATTCTCCCCTCTGATACAATGAATTCCGATATCACCTACAACCGCTGTTGTTTCACTATCAGTGATTAACAGTTTCAGGTTGGTTGAATTCTTTCGCATTTCTCTGGATAAAATTCTCCACCTCTTTCTCAGAATTTCAGGAATCCAGCTTTGAAATATATTGGTTTCTGCATCTGAACGGGAATTTATAGTTGTGGATATTTTTCCACAAGCCAGTAAATGTATTTCCACGGCATTCGGAGATTTTTTACATCTATATTAGGATACCTTTACCCCATAATAATATCAATTAAGATATGTAAAACAATAATGAATGGTTAAAATTTATACAAAATTAATTGTAGCAGTGTTAGCTTTAAGTCCCACTTTTGCTTTTGCCCAAGCAGGAAATGTTGGTATTAATACTGCAAATCCAGGTTCTACTATGGATATCGCTGGATCATTAGCAGCAAATTATAATGCGGTCAATGCGAACTCTTATAATTTGAACTCATCAGATTTCCATGTCTCCTATAACGGTGGTTCCAATGCTGTTTTTAATCTTCCTTCGGCAATCAGTGGGGTTGGAAATTATAAAGGACGTATTTATAGGATTAAAAATAATACAAACTTTAGTATTACAGTAAATTCTGCAACTCCAGAGACCATTAATGGAAATCCCAATGTTCTTGTACCGGCAAATCAAAGTGTAGAGTTAATCAATACCGGACTTACAGGAGCTGCTTCTACATGGGAAGTACTTTCAAAAGGAACTTCTTCTACAGGAGATTATATTATTGTAAAACCAAACGCCATTCAAACAGTATCTACCGGATCAGATGTTACGTTTGGGTCTGTAATTGCAACCAATAATATTACTTATAATGCCGGTGTTTTTAATTTGAAGGCAGGGAAAACCTATGTGCTTCGTTGCCAACTGCATGCTACAGAGTTCTCACTGGCTGGAGGTTTCTTTGTCTATGAATGGGTGGATGCTTCAAATAATTCTGTTCTTCCTTCCAGTACCACCGGTGTTGTAGATGCTATCAATAATTATCCTGCCACTACAATAGGAGGCCAGCCAGAAGCCTATGCTATTTACAGACCTACGGTTGATACCTCTGTAAAAGTAAGATTAGGAGGAGCAGGAACAGCTCAGTTGAATCCTCAAATAGGATTTATGACTGTTACAGAACTTGCAGGAGGTAATGGTAACGGAGGAACAACGATTATTAATAACAATATTACCGCAAGCAATGGTCTTACATTATCAGGTACCGATGTAAAGCTGGGAGGAACCCTTTCACAAGCTACAGATATTGCAATGGCGGGAAACAATTTAAGTATTAATGGTGCCGGAAAAGTCCTGATGGGGACCAATACAGTACCCTCGGGGGCAGCAAATGCAAAAGTTATTATTGATAATGGAACTACTAATGGAGCTCTTCAGATTAAAGATGGTACTCAGCAGCTGGGGTATGTACTCACAAGTGATGGTAATGGTTTAGCAACATGGTCATCTACTGTTACTACAGCATTTGCCAATAATTGGACGCCCTATACCGGAACATTGGTAAATCCTTATACGGGAGGAACCGGAGCTGCCGGATTGAATACGGGAATTCAGGTCACTATTCCTGCAAAGGGCTGGTATTTTTTCCGATGTGGAGTTGCTATCAATTCTGACTGTAATGATTACTTTTTTTATATTAATGGTATTGGTGATGTCTGGAGAAGCTACTGTGGATCAAACACTGCTGCATTCATGTTTCCAAGAGATCAGAACCGTGTATTATATTTTGCTACACCCGGAACCTATACTGTGTTAGCTGGAAAAACAAACGGAATAGTTCCAGCCTCATTCAATGCCGGAAATCCTTCTTTTTATCTGGATTTTGTAAAATTCCAAAACTAATAGAGCTACTTTTTTATAGAAATAATAAGGTTCGGAGATTCTAAAAACACATAAAAAAATACTGCAGGGATTTATTCCTTGCAGTATTTTTTTATGGATTAAAAACGAACCCCTTTTCGGTACTATGAAAAAGTAGTGATTTTATGTGATTTGTCTTAATAAAAAAGAAAGGCTGAGCCAAAACTGTCCCTATAGTTCTAATTTTACATTTCCTATATATCTTCAATGCAATAATTAAAATGGGATGAAAGATACAGAGATAACACCATAGATTCAAGCTACACCAGAAACATTGCTCGCTTTGGATAGCCACATCCATAAAGTTGAAATAGTAAAGGACATCGATCCTTTTTTAGTGTGCAATAATTGCTAGTTTTGTATGTTGGATTTGTTGAGTAACCCATAGACGGTTAAGAAGAAATAAAATAATAAAAAGAGTGCGAAATGACTGACGTATTTGAAAATTACCTATCCTCCATAGGAAGACTGTCTGCTGAGGAAATTACCTTTGCTACAAAGTTCTTCAAACCGATCAACTTAAAAAAAGGTGATTTTTTTATTCGTGAAGATGAGCCTTGCCGTTATATAGGATTTGTCGCCAGTGGCTCTGTAAAAGCATATGCAACTGATAAAGAAGGAAAGGAAAATATAACCTGCTTCAAGTTTGAAAATGAATTTGCTACCTCGTTTCCTGAGTTTATGGCACAGGAAAAATCCAGAAGGAGTATCAGGGCTATTGAGGATAGCATAATCTATAGGATAAACTACCTGGACTATCAGTATCTGCTTGGTCAGTTGGTGGCTTTGAATGAAGTTATAAAATCGGTAATGGAGCAGGAGTATAACCAAAAGGAACGTTATATGCTGAATTATAATAATAGGTCGGCGGTAGATAAATATCTTCATGTCTTATCTAATGAACCGATACTCATTCAGCGAGTAACAACACAGGATCTGGCATCGTATCTGGGCATTACGCAGCGATCACTTACACGGGCGAAGGGACAAATCCACAGACCCGGTATATTATAGGACAAATGTCCTTATGCAGCTCTGATCAGCGATGTAGATTTGCACAAAAAAAACGATGTTACGTCAAATTGCTCCCGAGGTATTCCAGATTTCACTGATGCCACGAAATAGTATCAACTGCTATATTATCGAAGGTGTATTGATAGACTCCGGAATACGGAGTTCGTATGCCACTATAAGGAAAGCTCTCCAGAAAATCCCCGTTTATCAACATGTGCTGACCCATGCTCATGCAGACCACCAAGGCTGCAGCGATCAGATATGCGCTGAGTTCGGAATACCTTTGCTCTGTCATCCTGATGAAGTTTTTAGAACCGAAACAGGTAGGGTAACCAATGACTATCCAACTCCCCGGCATTGGGTAGCAAAGCTTCAACAAAAATATTGGGCAGGGCAGGGACACAAAGTAGATCAGACAATCGTTGAAAATGATAGGATCGGAAACTTTCGGGTAATAGAAACTCCCGGACATTCGGCAGGTCATATTTCTTTATTCCGTGAGCAAGATGGTGTACTGATCATCGGAGATGCGGCGACCAATATGAACCTGCTCACAACAGCGACGGGCTTGCGGCTTCCGCCAAACATATTCACATCAGATCAGCAGCGTAACATCAAATCGCTTCAGAAACTGGCAGAACTGAACCCAGCCATACTCTGCTTCGGTCACGGACCAATCTTGCAAAATAGAGATCGGAAGTTTGAGGAATTTGTGACTCAATGTAGTGTAGTTGTTTAATAAAGATAAGCCGTTCGGTAAATTATGGTTTAAATGTACTTTATGCAGGCTTCATTCATATGGTGTTATTTTTCGCTCATGTCCTAATGGTTCTATGGATAAGTTGTTTAATAGTTAAATATTTGGTTATTAGTTATTTATTCTGGTGTTGATTATTTTCTGTCGAAATAAAAATGACACTGTTTGTTTTAAAATGGTGTCATTGGGTTTTATTGAACTTTAAATTATTTACAGGATGATGATGGAGGAATTGAAGAGTAGGATCATTTATGAGCTATCAGTTACTATTGCCTATGATGAAACTCTAAGTTTATAATCTCTATATTGAAAATATTTTCTATTTTTGGAGAAACTGTAGACCTCTATGTATGAATAAAGTAAGTTTTAAATTAATTTGCGCAATCGGTTGCATTTTTTCGTGTTTTTTATATGGTCAAAGATCTGTAAAGGTTGTTAATTCTTTGGATTTTTCCAGAAATGAGGTAGTGGCAATTCCCAGGACTATGCTGAAGTCATTCTTACATAAAAACAGTGAGGAGGAACTTAGAATAAAAGATGCAAAAGGGAAATGGTTACCAATTCAATGGATAGATTATGATGCTGATGGAAAAAATGAAGAATTACTTTTTCTGGTGAATATTGATGCAGGAAAGACCAATGTATACTCTATTGTTGCGGATGGGAGTGTTCAAATTCCGGGAATCGGAATTTCTACCTATTCGAGATTAGTCCCGGAAAGAGTAGATGATTACGCCTGGGAAAATGATAAAATTGCTTTCAGGGTATATGGTCCAAAAGGCCAGCAGGAAGCTTTGCAGGGAATAAAAAGCAGTACACTTTCAAGCGGTGTGGACATCTGGCTGAAAAGAACAGACCAGCCTGTTATCAACAAATGGTATAAAGGTTATCTTACAGATCCTATGTATTATCATAAAGATACAAGAGGGGAAGGTTATGACCCTTACCATGTGGGAAATAGCAGAGGAACAGGTGGAATTGGAATCTGGAAAAATGAAAAACTTCAGGTTTCCCAAAACTTTGTTACTTCCAGAACAATTGCTGAAGGTCCTTTAAGAACAGTTTTTGAACTGACTTATCAGCCATGGAGTGAATATGAAGTGAAAGAAACCAAAAGAGTTTCTTTGGATCTGGGTTCCAACTTTTCTAAGTTTGAATCTGCTTTTGAATCAGAAAAACCTGTTCCTAATTATACTATCGGAATTACGTTGCATAAAAATGAAGGAAAAACCCAACTGAATGATCAAAACGGATATTATCTTCACTGGGAGAAAATAGACGATGCTTTTGTGGGAGAAGGAATTGTTATAAATCCGAAAATCGTTGAAAAATCAATTGCTTTTACCTCTAATGTTCCTGATGAAAGTAATTTATATGTTATTACCAAGCCTTATAAAACCTTAACTTATTATGCCGGGTTTGCCTGGCAGAAAAGTGGGCAGGTTCAAACAGAGAAAGACTGGGAGAAAATGCTTCAGAAGCAGGCTAGTATCATTGCAAAACCATTAGTGGTGGAAGTAGGAGAGTAATGAAGTGGTAATTTTTTAAATAATATAAAATGAATCTAAAAATATACACATGTGCATTAGGACTACTGTCGGTAACTTATTCTGCCCAGATTAAGGATACTCTGGCGGAAAAAATGCTGATCTATCAGCTTCCTAATGGTGGCTGGGGAAAACAGCTGGAAGATAAGTCGGTGGTAAACTATAGTCTGCCGATTGATAAAAATCTTTTAAGAAAGATAAAATCTACCGGGGATGATCATGCAACGATTGATAATAATGCAACATCCAGAGAAATCAACAGCTTGATTAAAGCGTACGCCACTACCAAAAATCCAGAATATTTAAAAGCTGCAGAAAAAGGAATCAATTATCTCCTTCTGATGCAGTATGAAAATGGAGGATTCCCACAGTATTATCCCAATACAGGGCTTTATAGAAAGCAGGTGACTTACAACGATAATGCGATGATCAATGCTCTTACTGTTTTGTACAATGCTGCGGAAGGCAAGAATAATTTTGATGTGATTTCATCTTCTTTAAAAGAAAAATCAAAAATAGCTGTTCAGAAAGGTATTGGATGTATTTTAAAAACTCAGGTAGTTCAAAAGGGAAATCCTTCCATCTGGGCTGATCAGTATCATGAAATTACTTTGCAACCGGATAAGGCAAGAGCTTTTGAACCTGTTTCATTGGCTACGGGAGAATCAGTAGGAATTATAAGGTTTTTGATGCAGCAACCCGTGACTCCCGAAATAGAAAAGTCAATAAAAGCAGCAGTAGCGTGGTTTAAGCAGAATAAAATAGAGGGATATAGCTACAATGTTACCAAACAGAATGGTAAAGCAGTTAGAGTATTGGCTGAAGATAAAAATTCTGTGATCTGGGCAAGGTTTTATGATATTCATACCAATAAACCTTTGTTTGGAGACCGTGACGGAAGTGTAAAATACAATTATAATGAAGTTTCGGAAGAAAGAAGAAACGGATATAGCTGGTTTGGTGATTTTGCAGAAAAACTTTTAGCTAAAGAATATCCAAAATGGCTTGAGAAAAATAAACTGATTGAATAATAGATCTTTAACAGGAGCGGGTTTCAACCCGCTTATTTTTTTCAAATAAAAAAAGAGCATCTCATTTCTGAGACGCCCTCTTCCTTTTATTATTGCTATTATTAAAGCCTTCTTTTAAAACTGATCACAAACATTTCCTCCTAAAGTAGCGCCCGCATTAGCTGTTACATCTGCCTTTACATCTGCCACGTTAAGTTTTGTGATACTGTATGGCGGAGTGAATGCTGTTCCGCTTCCTGCTGTATTTCCGGTAACATTGATGAAACTGCTTCCGGATTGGGTTACTGCTGTAAATCCACTCATTAGGTTGATAGGCTCTTTTACATTTTCAAAAACATTTCTTTCTACCAGAATATTCGCCTGAACTCCTGCTGCAATACATTTGTTGCTTACAGAACTGTTGAAATAGCTGTTCAGGATATGAATTTTACCAAATCTTACTCTTGGCATACGCTCTCTGCATCCAGGTGCCCACCAGCATCTGACAAAAGTGACATTCAGTTTTCCGGCATCAGCAGTGGCGCCGTCGCTGGATCCGATAAGGTTCGAGAATCTGTGATCATCGGTTCCTCCCGAACCTCCTGGTTTTGGGGCTTTCAGATAATGGAATTTGGTATAGGAAACCGTAACATAGTCGGATTTGTTTTTGATATCGAAATTACCGTCAACCCCGTCTCTGAATTCACAATGATCAATCCATACATTTCTACAGTCGTCAAGAATAGCGTTATCCCAACCATCGGTGTCATAAGCACCCGGACCTTCAAAAATCAGATTTCGGATAATAATATTGTTACATCTTTTAATATTGATAATGCCTGAACCATCTTTGGTCTGGTTTGTAGAAACCAGTTTGGCTCCGCTTGTTCCATAGATTGTTTTTCCTGTTTGATCCTGAAGCGATAAACGGGTAGTGATGGTAATGGTTCCTGTTACTTTGATCACTTTCACAGCTGTATTTTCAATAGCCGCTTTTAACTGAGCGTAGGTGGAAACGGTTGTTTCTGCTGCTGTTCCGCCACCGGTAGTTCCTCCATTTTGAGAAGCCCATCCCGGAGCTACACAATTGGCCAGAGGAACAATCTTTTGTGCGAGAGCATTTTTAATGTTGAGTTCGCTTTGTGTAAGGTCATTGTTGATTTCTTCCTGACCACATCCGGTTAAAGCAAAAGCAGAGGTTAGAGCGGCTGTTAATAAGGCCGTCTTAAACGTTGTTTTCATAGTTTATATTTTGTGATTTGTTCTGGTGTAAAATTATAGTATTAATATTAAAGTATTTTATATTTTAATATATTAATATTTATATAATTATAATGTTGAATATTTTATTTGATCAATCGGTTGCATTTTATATTTTGTTTAAATATTGATTTGTTATTTTAAACTGTTCATTAAAAATGGCAGTATTTTATATTTTTAATGCTTTGTTTTTATTAAATTTTTCTCACAGATTTCACAGATCTCGCGGATCTTTTCATGATGATCGGCTCGACTTGCAAAACATGAAGAAACTCATAAAATATTTGTTGTTCAATTTTATCGGAGATAAAATCTTTGCGTCTTAAAAACGGATAGTATTTCAAATAAACCTTGCGCCTTTGCGTTTTTCCAACCTCTATTTATCTTATTAAACAAAAAAATCTTCCCGAAAAGGTGTAAATGAATCAATGAGCTTTCCCTCTTCAAGACACCTTACCCCATGGAAAATATTGGGCTGTGCAAAAAAGCCATCACCTTCCTGTAAAATTTTTGTTTCATTATCTACTGTAACTTCAAACTTTCCGGAAGCGACATATGTGATCTGAGAGTGAAAATGCTGATGCAAAACTCCTACAGCATTTTTTTCAAATTTTACAATCGCCATCATTATCTGGGAATTATATCCAACAAACTGCCTGGAAAT
This sequence comes from Chryseobacterium culicis, assembly GCF_002979755.1. NCBI lineage: Bacteria > Pseudomonadati > Bacteroidota > Flavobacteriia > Flavobacteriales > Weeksellaceae > Chryseobacterium > Chryseobacterium culicis. The sequence goes on from NZ_PCPP01000001.1 coordinate 569,205, forward strand.
ACCATTTCCTAAATCTTCCCATGCAGTGTTCCCATTAAAGAATGGTTCTTTTTTGAAATTCATTTTATCTTTTTTAATTAAAATTTTGTACGATCTGTACAATTCGTATTATTTAATATACTTCTCTAAGCCTGTTTTCAGATCTTTCAAAGAAGTTACAGCCAGTTTTGCAATAGATTCTGCACCCAGCTTTGACAAATGGGTATCGTCATCTTTTCCTTCCGGATAATAAGGTTCATCACCTTTTTTATAATGCAGATGCAGTTTTTTTGAGTTTTCCGGACCATAGGAAATTTCCAGCTGCTCTGACAATAATTGTAAATCCACAAAAGGAACTTTAAGATCATTGGCAACCATTCTGACCACCAAAGGATATTCTTTATGTGTATCCACCAAAACACCGTTCTCATTAAAATTTCTTCTGACAATAGACGTCATCAGAATAGGAATAGCACCTTTTAATCTCGCTTCAGTTACATATCTTTCAAGATTGGCTCTGTATTGAGTATACGGATTGGTAAATCGTATTGAGTCATTGATTTTCTGGTCATTATGTCCAAACTGGATGATCACAAAATCCCCCTTCTTAAGCTGATTCATCACTTTATTCCATCTTCCTTCCGCTATGAAGCTCTTTGAACTTCTCCCGTTAGTTGCATGATTCTGAAGGGAAATTCCAGAGGTCAAAAGAGAGGGAAGCATCTGCCCCCAGCCATGTTCCGGGTTTTTATCCGGATTTTCTTTATTGGCCATGGTAGAATCACCAATGAGGAATAAAGTAGGTTGTTGTGCATAAGTGAGGATGGACAGGAAGAGGATGAGAAGGGTAAGTTTTTTATTCATTTTTATTTTATTTATTATAATTCTTTTGTCTTGAAATCGAAGATCCTACATTGTTGAGCAAAAAGGTTGGGGAAGCGTAAAGACGCAAGTTTTTTATCTCTGATAAAATTGGTAGTAACATCTTGCTGAAAATCTCTGATTTTCTTGCGTCTTAAAAGAGCATGATGTATTCAAAACCTTGCGCCTCTGCGATTATCCAACAATTATTTATTTAGGGTTCCAGCCATCAAGGATTTTCTTTAAGGTGTAATTTTTAAGATCTTTTTTTGTCAATTGATGAGACCAGCTTACCCGTTTTGAAGGATTTCCACCATCACCTTTGCTTCTGTATTCTGCGTAATAAGCGGTTTTTTCTTTATCAGGAAACATTTTGTCTCCTTTCCAGGGATTCCAGCCTTCGGGCAGAATGTGTTTTCCCATTTCCGTATTGATAAAAACTGTTTTAGCATACGGTCTCCATGGCCTTCCGAGATACACTTTAGACACCTCATCTTTAGCAATAAGCTTACAATCCAAAAATACCAATCCGTATTTTCTGTCAATTTCCGTGGCGGCAGCAGTGATGTAAGAATCGGCTAAGCTTTTAATCGTACAGTTTTTAAAAACAACGGTTGCCTGCCCGAAAATAAAATCGGTAGTTCCTTCTATATAACAGTTTTCAAAATACTGCCTGCTATGGTTGGTTGCAGCATAAAAAGTGTCCTGACAACCAATAATATCAGCGTTTTTCATTACAAAACGGTCTCCTTCTACATGAAGCGAAACCGCCTGTCCTTCATTGCATGAACTGTTTTGAACGGTCAGATTGCTGATTTTGATATCATCACCCATTACCAGAAGAGTATAGGAGTTGAAAGTCGTCATCTTTTCATGAAAAGCATCAGGTTTTCCGGAGAAATCATTGTTGGTAATTATCGTATTGTTTCTGTTTTCCCCTTCCAGTGTGATCTTATGTTTCGAAGAAGGAATAATCACTTTCTCATAATAGATTCCTGTTTTGATTTTAATTAAAGCTTCTGCTGGTCCAAGATCTCTTACTGAATTGATTGCTTTCTGAATGGTGGTAAAATCTCCGCTTCCATCCTGAGCCACTGTAATGGTGATGTAAGGTTTGCTCTGTGTCCATAGAAACTGAACGATTGGCAGGAACAGAATTAAAAATAATTTTTTCATAAGATCCGGTTAAAAATTATTTCAACACTTTATTTAAAAAATCAACAGTATAGTTCAATGTTTCAGTGAACCATGGCTCTGCAGACCAGAATGAGTGTGGAGAATCTTTGATCTCATGAAATTCAGCAGGAATTTTATAAATCTGAAGCTTCTTCATCATATCATCTCTTCCTGCATGAAATCTGGGCTGTGAACTGTTGATAAAAAGAGTAGGCGGAGTATTTTTATCAACATATTCTAGCGGTGAAGCTTCCGTCCAGTTTTTGAGATTGGTATTCCGGTCTCCATCCAGCCAATAGGAGGCGTAAGTACTTTCTTCAGCTTCAGGATGGATGAACGAAACAATTCCGTCAATATTGATGATTGCCTTTATTTTGTTTTTGGCTTTTACGCCTACCAGGGTTGCCATCTGCGCTCCGGCAGACTCCCCAAAAACAACTATCTTCTTTTTGTCTAAAGAATATTTTTTGTGATGTGTAGTTAACCATTGAATAGCGGTTTCTATGTCTTCAATTCCGGCAGGATATTTTGCAGCATCCGCAAGGCGATAACCAACAGCAATGACTACAAATCCTTTTGAAGCTAATTCCATAGCCATATATTTTTCATTATCCTTGCTTCCGGAAATCCATCCACCACCGTGAACCATTGCAATTCCTGCATGCTTTTTTGAATCATCAAGAGGGTAGTATACATCGGCTTTTAATGATGTTCCGTTGATGTTTTTGTATTCAATATCCTTGTCGATTTTAATATTGGGGGGAACAGGACGATCAATAGGGCTAATGGAGGGATGTTTTTTCTTTAATTTTTCAAAAGTTCCTTCATTGGTGTAAGGAGTAGCATTCGGTCTGCTTACCTGCCCGAATGCCATCGTCCCTACAAAGAAAATAGAAATATAAGTATGTCTTTTGTTAAAAATCATTTTGTCAGATTTTTACATTGAAACCATTAAGAATTTTAAGCTATTAAGATGAATGAAGAAAATCCTTCTGATTTTTAAGTGGAATTTGTAGTGCAAAGTCCTGCTTAATATTCTTAAAGATTTAACTCATCTTAATGGTTTGTATAATTTCAGTTTTATTTTACTGCATTTCTAGCTACCTCGTTCCTATAGAAACAGTGCTTTTATCAGATAGTAAATCTTTAGGTACTGTTACATCTTTGGTTTTGTTTCCTAAGACTTTGATATAAGGTTTTATTGGTGATTCAAATTTCACAGTAGACAGGTTGATATTTTTACTGTTATAAACCGTTGCTCCCGTTCCTTCCGTATATTTCAGGGTTACATTCTTCAACTGAATTCCGTCTGCATCAACAATAGTCAATGCTTTTTTTGTATCGAATTTTGAATCTTCAATCACTATGTTTTTAAGGTTCATTTCGGAAAGTCCAAATAAGGTAATGGCTTCATACGAATTAACCGCATTGATGTTTTTAAAGAATATATTTCTGAAAATCGGAGTTTCCTCTGTTACAGGATATACTTTTTCCGGGGTTTTATTGCCTTCCTGTTTCTGTCCGTCTTCCAAAACGGGGGAAGAGCCTTCATAAAACATATTAAAACCGATTGTCTGTGTCGGAATATTAATCATATCAATATTTTTGATGTAAATATTTTCTACAATTCCGCCTCTTCCACGGGTTGTTTTGAAACGAAGCCCGATATCTGTTCCGATAAAAGTACAGTCGGAAACATGAATATTTCTGGCACCTCCGGACATTTCACTTCCTACGACAAATCCTCCATGTCCATGATATACGATATTGTTTTTGATGATGACATTTTCAGTAGGCATTCCTCTTTTTCTGCCGTCTTCATTTTTTCCAGATTTAATACAGATTGCATCATCACCCACATCAAATGTATTGTCGTAGATCAATACATTTTTACAAGATTCAAGATCTACACCATCACCGTTTTGAGAGAACCATGGGTTTCTTACGGTAAGGTTTCTTAAAATCAGATTGGAGCACATCAGAGGATGAAGATTCCACGCCGGGGAATTCTGAAAGGTCGGACCATCTAACAATACTTTGTCACAACCCACCAGACTTACCATCACCGGACGCAGAAAATCTTTTACTGTGTTCAGTTCGTCTTTTGAGATTTTATCGGGAACATTGAAGCTTGAGCTGCTTTCAAATCCTTTTTTATAGCTTTCTGAAGGATACCATGTTTTGCCATCGGAAGATAATATTCCACCGGATTTTACGATTTCTTTCCACTCAGATTCTGCCAATTTGCTTTTTTTAATGGCTCTCCAGGCATCTCCGCTTCCATCAATGACTCCTTTGCCTGTGATGGCGATATTGGTGGCGTTTTTTGCTGAAATAGGAGATTGGCAACGTGTAGTGTTTAACCCTTCAAAACTTACATCTACCAATGGGTAATCATTTTTATCTTTACTGAAAATAATAAACGCTCCTTCTTCTACATGAAGATTAATGTTGCTTTTCAGTTCAATAGGACCTGTTAACCACATTCCCCTTGGCACTACCAGTTTTCCGCCTCCTTTTTTGCTAAGGTCATCGATTGCTTTTTTGAAAGCAAGTGTATTTTTTACATTTCCGCCTGAAACTCCACCAAATTGGGTAATGGAAACCGTATAGGCTGGAAAAGATGTTTCCACAACCTGAGGCATTGTAAACTCAATGTTTTTATAAATATCCAGATTCTGAGCATAGGCATGCCCGGAAAACATCATGGTTACTGCTAAACTGATAATGGTAAGTGACTTCTTCATGTTATTTTTTTTGAGTTTTAATTATATTTTTAAATTCCTGATAGACCAGGGCAGCAACTATCTTTGCTCCCTCAGGCTGAAAATGAGTATTGTCTTTTTGCCCTTTAGGAAAGGCTTCATACGTATTTTCCGGAAGATTCATAAAATAATGACTGGTGGTAAAATTCTGTCCTTTTTTAGTAAAATACTCCATGGATAGTTTGTTTAAATCAATATAAGGAACGTTCATTTCTTTAGCGACATCCATAGGAGCCTGCCAGTATTCACCGTGTACATTTTCAAGTTTTCCGTCTTTCCACGGATAATTTCTTGCTACAGGAGTTACAATAACAGGACTTCCTCCTTTTTCTCTCGTCTGAGAAACGAATAACCGTAAAAATTCTTTATATCCCTGAATATTCACATAACGTTCGGGATGCTTTTCTGAACCATCATTGTGTCCGAATTGCATAATCACATAATCATTGGGCTGAAGATGCTCATACACATAACGCCATCTTCCTTCCTGGAAAAAAGTTCGTGTACTTCTTCCGCCATGAGCTCTGTCAACTATGACTACCGAATCAGTTGTGAAAGCTGGTCTCAGAGTTTCAATGCTGTCTTTTGCAAAGAAAGGCTGAAAAACCTGCCCCCAACCTGTAATGGGATACCGCACTTTCATATAGTCTTTTCCGGGATCATAATTTCCGGTGTAATCGGCCATGGTGGAATCTCCGATGAGGTAGATATGGGTAACTTTTTTATACTGTTTTGTAATCGTTTTTTGTGCCTTATCCTGGGACTGGCATGCTGATAAGAGAATTAGACTGAACAAAAAGTAAACGGTTTTATGTAGATTTTTCTTCATGACTTTTTATTTCTTTGTAATTCTGAACCATTCAAAATCTGCATGTCCTCCACGAGGTGCTTTTGCTGTACTAATGCTGTACAGGCCTACTTTTGCTCCAATCCATTTGCCTGGTTTTGCCTGAAAAATATCACCAGCTTTGATGAAATTTTTACCATTTTCACTGTAACTGAACTGGCATAAACCATTAGGTTCATTTACATTAACTTTCAAATAGACTTCGTTACTTTTTAATGGAGTTTCAAACAGTATTTTTTCTTCCCCGCCTTTTTCTGCTTTTTCTGCTTTCCTGAGTTGGAGATAATACCCATCAGGTTTGTTGGTGATCACTAAAGATGCATGATCTAGCCCCATGATTAATAATCCTGCTGTTTTTCCTTCTTTGGCATCTTCCGGAGTCAGTTTCACCTTTGTGGAGGCTGCAAAATTGGGAGCTGGAAATTTTTGAGTTAAGAGATTAGGTACATTCCAAAGGTTTTTTTCTCCTTCCGGAACTTTTATAGAGAAGAGTCTTAAAAATTTTTGTCCGGGAATTTTGGAAGACCATACAATATTTTCATTCGCACTCCATTGCCATTGTAATCCTAATTTTTCACCATCAAATTCATCGGTTTCCGGAGGTGTTAAAGCAGGGTAGTATTGTCCAATATCAGGTTTTTTATAGGTTGAAACAGGTTCGCCTATTCCGTTTTTATTATAATCCACTCCCATTACCGGCCAGTCTTTTTCCCATTTCATCGGCTGTAGGTGAATGATTCTTCCTCCGGCATCCACATCCTGAAAATGATAAAACCAGTCTTCACCGGAAGGAGTATCTACCCATGCTCCCTGATGGGGTCCATTAATGGCTGTTGAGCCTTGCTCCAATACTATTTTTTCTTCATAAGGACCATAAATGTTTTTTGATCTCAATACCAACTGCCATCCTGTAGCTACACCACCAGCAGGAGCAAAAATATAATAGTAGCCATTTCTTTTATATAGTTTAGGTCCTTCAACGGTAGGATGAGTGTCATGCCCATCAAAAATATGAATTCCTTTATCGAGAACTTTTGTTCCTTCAGGATTCATTCTGTTCAGAGTCAGAATACTTTTTACTCCTGCACGACTTCCCGCCCACCCATGAATAAGATAAGCGTTTCCGTCTTCATCCCAGAACGGACAGGAATCTATTAATCCTTTTCCCTCCATTACCAAAACCGGTTTTTCCCAGGTTCCCAACGGATCTTTGGTTTTTACCATATAAATTCCGAAATCAGGATCTCCCCAATAAATATAAAATTCTCCTTTGTGGAATCTTATGCTTGGTGCCCAAACTCCGTCACCTCTTTTCGGGGTCGAGAAATGTTCAAGAGGAAGGATGTCCTGAATGGCATAATTAACCAATTTCCAGTTGATCATATCTTTAGAATGAAGGATAGGAAGCCCTGGAGTTTCATTGAAACTGGATGCCGTCATATAATAATCGCTGCCCACACGGATAACATCCGGATCAGAGTAGTCTGCATATAAAATAGGATTTCTGTAGTTTTTTCCCTGATCAGCAGTCCAGACTTCGGAAACATAGTTTTTTTCCTGTGCCTGAAGGTATGCTGAAGCCGCTGAACAAGCTGTAATGGCAATAATATTTACAATACTTTTTGTCTTCATACAATCAATTATACTTTACCTGACTTACCAATCCTTGACAAGGATGATAATTTCCCAATTTTTTTATTTTTCAAATTCTAAACTTGCCAGGATAAAAGGTCCTGTTCCTTTCGGGTCATTGGAACGTACTTCTTCATTCACGTAATACTCATAAGAACCGCTTCTGTAGGGTGTTCCGCCTAGTCCGGCTACTGCACAGCATTTATTTAAGCTGACAATACCGTTTTCATCTACTGTAATAAGGTTTTTGATAATACCCTCGTATCCTTTTTTTGCAGATGCTTTATACGATTGGGGTAGATATCCTTTGTTGACAGATTTTATCATGGTGTATACAAACATAGATGAGCCTGTAGCTTCCAGATAATTTCCTTTTTCTCCGCCTTTATCCAATACCTGATACCAAAGTCCTGTTTTGGAATCCTGTACTTTGATGACGGCATCACAGTAAGATTTGAGGTAGGTAAGTAGTTTTGTTCTTCCCGGATGATTTTGAGGCAAATGGTCTAAAACATCTACTATTGCCATTCCATACCAGCCCATTGCTCTCGACCAGAAATTGGGTGAAAGACCTGTTTCTTTGTTGGCCCATTGCTGTTGACGGCTTTCGTCCCAGGCGTGATAAAGCAGCCCTGTTTTTTTGTCTAAAAGATGCTTCTGAATCAGATCAAACTGGTTGATGATATCACTGTAAGCTTTTTCAGCTTCTTCACCTTTTGAAAAATAGTGAGTGTAATGTGCGTAAAATGGTTCACCCATGTATAATCCGTCCAGCCACATTTGATTAGGATAAATTTTCTTATGCCAGAAACCGCCTTCTGAAGTTCTTGGCTGACCATCTATCTGAGAGCGAAGGGTTTGTAAAGCTTTTAAATATTTGTCTTTTTTCTCCTGTTGGTAAAGGTAGAGAAGGATATTTCCACAATTCAGCATATCGATATTGTATTTGGAGAGATCATAAGAAACGATGCTTCCATCTTCTTTTACCATGGTATCACCGAAGGTTGTGATATACTGATAATATTCTTTGTTTCCGGTTTTTTCGTATAATCTTTCTGCGCCTTCCAGGACAATTGCTGTGGGATAGCTCCATTTCGGGGCTTTGTTGTAATCCAGCATCCATGCTTGTGGGAATCGGCTTATTTCAGAAAGGAGCATTCTTTGAGACCATGGAAGTTTAGAGGAAATTTTTCCATTGGCTTCCGTTCGTATCTCTGATGATGCTTTTTGTAATGGTTTTTGTGCGCAGGAAAAAAAGAATCCGGAGCATACAGTTGCCAGCGCATAGATTTTAATAGAGCTATTGATAAAGTTCATGATTGTAAACCTTAAAGTTGGTGAGTTTGATCGAGAATATCCAGTTTTTGATCCAAATCCTGGTAAAAAGATTCTTCGGTTGTTAAGCCGTTAGGTTCCTGAGACCATGCGCCCATAAAATAATAGGATACATTTTTAGTTTTTTTGAAAACGATGGTATGAGTAGATTTTGTTTTTACGTATTTATCAAAACTTTCAAGAGGGTAGAAGACTGCCATTCCCAGATTGTCTTCTTTTTTGGCTAAAGTTTGCGGTCCATAAGTCGCAATATAACCCCATTTTTTATTTTTACTGATTCCCTGTTTCATGGGAATATCTTTGAAAGCAACGATTCCGGTACACAGACCTGAAAGGCTGTTGCTCAGATTTAAGTCTACTTTTACAAAACGGTCTTTTCGAAAAATTGTTAGTTTTGATTGCAGGTCTACGGGATTACCCCAGGTTTTCCAGCCTTTGTAAGCAATAAGGGCATAAGACTGATCTTTTTCATTGACTACTTTTACATTCGTATTTTTTACGATTTTAAAGGTTTCAACATAATCATTCTGCTCATCATATCTTCCGTAAGAGCCTATTCCAATGGTACGTCCGGATTTCAGAATATCCTGTCCCCACGGAGCATAGTGATGATAAGATTCAAAACCGTCCTGGCCAACTTCAGGCAATACGAGTCCCGTTACTTTTTTACCGAAAATGTCGGTGGCATTTCTCCAGTCCAGATAGAGTCTGTAGCCAACCTGATTATTTTCAAGACCAATTCCTTCGTATCTGATATAAGAAGAATGATCTGTGTGGGCTTCTGGAATTGTAAGCTCCTGAACATTTTTGAAAGTCCCTCCAATGTATTGATTCCCTTCCCATTTTCCGCCTTCTTTTACAGACAGTTCAGCGTAAGAAAATGCAGCTTTTGGGTTTTTCTTAATGGCTTCAATCACAGAAGTCTGCGCTGAAAGATTTGTGCTGATAAAAGCACCTGCTATAATTATTTTAAATAAACTGAGTTTCATACTTTTTCCTGTTGGGTTACCGATTTCTGTTGGTGATTTTTCATGGTTATTAGTTTTGTTCATCGGTTATTGTACGGACAATATCATTCATGTAGACTTCTATATTGTCATAGTTTTTATCAAGATCCCTTCCGTTGGCATTGGCTGATTTTGGGTTCAAATGATGTTTTATTTCCCATTCATCCGGCATTCCGTCGTTGTCCGAATCGAGGAGAGGTACTGCCTGTTTTAAAAGGGGAAATCCACCTGTGTCATTTTGAGAATCAATGATTCCGTTTTTACTTCCTTTTGAGCCTGTGTAAGTAAAGCCTCCGGTTTGAATGTCTTTTAAAACATGAAGATCAACAGCATCTCTTACCAGGCTTGCTCCACTGGATTTGAGCACTTTCCTGTAAGCTTCCTCCGCAGAATGGGTTTTGATGTTATTTTCAATATCATGAGGCTGATTGATTTTAATAGAATTTCTATCCTTTTCTACTAAGTTGTAGCTTGGCTTCATCTGGCTGAAAACACCTTCTGTCCAGTTATCTTTGCTAATTTCTGGATTTCCTTCCATCACATTTCCGTTGATGTAGTATTTTCCCCATATATCATAGACTTCTGTTTTTGGATTTTCATTTTTATCGATGGCGACAATCCGTTGTCTGGTGATGGTTGCAGGGCCCGGTTTGTAATAATTATTAACGAGATTCACGTTCATTCCTTCACCTCCATAGATACTGTTGTGGCCCCAGTTGTAGATCACATTATTCCTGAAGTCAGTAAGGTCGGTGAATGCAAATTTACTTCCTGCGTATTCACCTAACCGTGGATTTCTGCTGTCGTGATGTGCATAGATATTATGATGGAATGATGCCCATTTACCTCCGGCAATTCCGCCATAACCATGTGCCCCTTTCTGATGGAAGCTGTTTCTGAGGCTTTCCGCAACAATACACCACTGCAAGGTTGTGTTTTCGTTGGCATAGATGGAAACGGTTTCGTCTGTAGACCAGCTCATAGAGCAATGATCCATCATCAGATTTTTGATAAATCGGGCTCCCAAAGCATCGCCTTCAAATTTTTTCTGATCTCCCATTCTGAATCTCAGATAACGGATAATAACGTTGTCAGCTGCTACAAATGTTTCATAATTGGCAATGGTAATTCCGTCTCCGGGAGCGGTTTGTCCGGCAATAGTGACATTACCTTCTTTTATTTTTAAAGGAGATTGCAGGTAAATTGTTCCACTGGTTTTAAATACAATATATCTCGGACCTTTCTGATTCAGGGCATATCTTAATGTCCCTTCAGAATGATCATCTTTCAGATTGGTAACAAAATATACTTTTCCGCCACGTCCGCCTGTTGTGAATCTTCCAAAACCTTCAGCACCTGGAAAACTCAATATTTCCTGCGCATTGATCAGCGGAGAAATACTGCATACAATTCCGGTAGCGAATAGTGTGATTAAGCTCTTTGCCATGATTTTAAAATTCTCTTTGGGAGTAGGTTAAATTATTGTAAGCTCTTTTTTGCATTCCAGTTATCCTTGCCTTTAAGGATATTGTCTGCCGTATATTTTTTTCTTTCCTGCTGGGTCAGCTGATGTGACCATGAAGCTCTTTGAGCAATAGTAGCTCCAGCTCCTTTTGAGTTGCTTTCTGCATACAATGTGGTCTTTTCTGCTTCCGTCTTGTTCCAGTTGTGCCATCCTTCTGGCTTTATAGTTTTGTTAAGCTCACAGTCAATATAAACCGTTCTGGCAAAAGGTCTCCATGGTCTTCCCAGATAGACGGAATGGTCTTTTGCATTTCCAATAATCTTTGAATTGATAAAAACGAACCCAAATTCATTTCCCTGTGGGGTAGAAGCGGCTGTAATATAACTTGCCGTTTCTTTGGAGTAGATCATACAATTTTCAAAAACGGCAGTTCCTGCTCCAAAAATATAATCCGTTGTTCCTTCTATATAACAGTTTTTAAAATAATTTCTTGATGGTTTTGTCTTGTCTTCAAGATCCTGTGCTCCTTTTACATATAGAGTATCCTGATTTCCCAGGAATCTGCAGTTTTCAAACGCAATCCTGTCGCCGGAGGTTAATACGGCAACGGCTTGTCCGACTTTTCCGGAACTGTTTTCAAATGAAATATTTTTTGCCGTAAAATCATTTGAATAAATAAATATCGTAGACGAACCTGTAGTTCCGATCTCTTTCCCTTCAGGATTCTTTTTGGAGGCATAATCATCGTGAGTAATGATCGTTTTTTCTGGATTTTCACCTTCCAGCAGGATAGCTCCTTTTGTTTCCGGGATGGTAATCTTTTCTTTATAAATTCCGTTTTTAATAAAAACTTTTGTTCTCGTTGAAGAACTGTTTTCAATGGAATTGATGGCTTGCTGGATGGTTATGAAATCACCTTTTCCGTCTTTCGAAACCACGATGGTTTTATCCTTTGTTTTGAAAGAAAGAAGGTTAAATAAAGCAATCAAAGCAACAGAAAACAGAGCCGTGTTTTTTAAAAAAATGGAATATTTCATAAAGCAATTTTGGTTTAAAATACAGGTTGTGTCCCAAAAGAGAGCAACCTGTATTTTTGATATGAATGTAAACTTAAACTGTCTAGTATCCGTAATCCTGAGTAAGATTATAATTTGAATTGATTACGTCCAGCGCAATAGGAAGAAGTTCCTTTTTGTTGGGCTGGAAATAATAAGCATAACTTTTCACAGGATCTCCGTTGATGTAAGGCTGTGTCATGGCAAGTCTCCAGTTGATTTTCGTATATCCTGAAGGCGTGGCAACACTTTGGTTAGGATTGTAGAAAACATCGGCTTTGTTGATTCCGTTGACATAAATATCCATATCCAGTACATTTTGTTGAGCCGTTTTTGTAGGCACATAATTAACAACAGTAGAAGCTGGCTTTTTATAAAAGATATACTCGGGAACATTCGCGTAAGCTCCGGTGCCGTTCATGAAATCTGTAAGCTTTTGTCTGGTTTCATTGATCTTTGTTTCCAGAAGGTTCCAACGGATCAGATCATATTTTCTTAAACCTTCGCCTCCGAATTCCAATAATCTTTCCTGAACAATATATTTGAAAAAGTCATTTTTAGAAGTTGGAATGGTTCCCACCTGGCCAATATTTCCGGCATAAGCTCTTTGTCTGACAGCCATTACAGCATCAATGGCTTCCTGAGAAGGAGCACTGTGAATTTGGTTATCTGCCTCTGCAAACATTAATAAAATATCTGCATATCTCAAGAGCGGCCAGTCAATTCCTAAATTCTGGGATGTTCCTGTAATGCTCGTCCAGGATTTTCTGAACTTTCCATCATTCCAATTAATAGAAGTCTGAAGATCCTCCTGTTTGCTCGTACTTACTCTAAAAATAGCAATATTGACATCTCTTCTCAGATCATTTTTACCGAATTCATAGAAATAAGTAGGAATAGCACTGATTCCTCCTGCCGATTTCCAGTCTGAGTCATCATGCCTTAACCCATTATAATATCCGATTTTAGAATCTGTTCGTGAGTTTCCTCCAAATGCTCCGATAGCGAAAATAATTTCATTCGTTGTATCCGGGCTGTTGGTATGCAGTGATCTGAAAAGACCTTCGTAACTAGGATTTAGCTTATGCTGTCCGGAATTGATGATTTCTTTACACTCATCATAAGCGATCTGATAATACTTCTGAGGATTGGTGCCTTGTACCATTAATTGGGGGCTTCTTCTCAGAGAATATCCTGCTCTTGCCAGGGCGATTCTCGCTCTTAATCCTTTTACAGCAGCTTTTGAAAGTCTTTGTGCTGTAGTTCCTCCTTCAGATTTCCATGGAACTAAAGTTGAAGCTTGAGCAAGATCCTCCAGTATCTGATCATAAATGATGTCGCGATCCGTTTTAGGTAAATATACCGAAGGAAGATCAGCTGAAGGTTTGTCCTGAAAGGGAATATCTCCCCAGTTTTTAATAAGATCAAAGTAGAACATTGCTCTTAATGTCAACGCTTCCCCAAGATAACGGTCCATCAGTTTTTTATCAGCTGCGGATCCTGTTTGATACACAGGAGAAAGTGGAATGTTTTTAATAACCAGATTGGCTCTCTCAATACCCGTGTAAGTATCAAGGAAAGGTCTTAATAATTCTGTATTGGTAGGAATTGCTCCAAAACAGCTGACTCCTCTTCTGTCATTGGCATTGTAATCTCCTGACGTCCTGAAATCGTCTCCTGACTGGGAAAGAATAAGGTTCATTCTCTGTCCATAGGTATTGTCACCCATAGCACTGTTGTAAACTCCTACAAGAGCAGCAAAAGTATCCGGCGCTGAGTCAAACTGTTGCTTTTCTGCGGTATTGGAAAGATTTTCTACCTCTAAATAATCACTGCAGGAATTAAGAGTAACCACGCAGGCAAGAGATAAGAAAAAACTTGAAAATTTATTTTTGTTCATAGCGTTCGTTTTAGAAAGTGATATCTACTCCTGATAAGATAAATCTGCTTCTTGGATAAGCTGAATAATCAACTCCCGGAGTTAATGGATTTCTTCTTGTATTGGCTTCCGGATCAAATCCTGAATAGCCGGTAATTGTAAATAAATTATTCACAGTAGCATACAGTCTCAGGTTTTTCACTCCGATGGCTTCTAAAGATCCTTTTGGAAGGCTGTATCCAATCGTAAGGTTATTCAGTCTTAAGAAAGAGCCGTCTTCAATAGCATAAGAATGTAGGAAATAAGCCCCTGCAGGCGGAGTCCACATCGTTGTATTGGCATTAAGGGCGGCAAGAGCGGTTGGGTCTGTTACCTTATTTCCTGCGTTGTCAAACCATCTCCATCGGTCTGCCACTTCAGCAAGCATGTTATTATCCTTATACAGATATTGGGTTGTATATTCTACTTTGTTGGCATTATACACTTTGTTTCCGATGGAAAAATTGAAAAGAAGGCTCATATCCCAGTTCTTATAACGGAAGGTCTGAGTAAAACCACCGTAGAATTTAGGCTGTGCGCTTCCAAGATCAGTCATGTCTTTGCTGTCAATGACACCGTCGCCATTAAGATCCTGAAGTTTAAGATCCCCCGGCTGTATGGCTTTGGCACCGTTGGCCACAGCGGCAGAGCTTGCAATTCCGTTTTTTAAAGTATAGATCTGAGTGGCTGCATCATAATTAAAATCACTCACTTCATATCTTCCGGCCGTAACATATCCCCAATAAGTTCCTACCGGTTTGCCTACCTGAACAAGGAAATCAAAGAGGTTATTCTGCCATCCGGAAGGGTAGTAGTAAGAATTGGAACTTGCAGAAGCATTGTTTCCTAAGCTTTTGATCGTATTTCTGTTGGAGGAGATATTGGCATCAATCTTCCATGAAAAGTTTTCTTTACTGATGATGGTACTTCCCATTGATAATTCGATCCCTTTATTTTCACTGCTTCCTGAATTTTGATATTGAAACTCATATCCGGAAGTCTGGGGTATTTTAGCCAGTAATAAAAGGTCTTTCGTATGAGTCTTATAGACGTCAAGGGTACCATAAAGTTTTCCTTTAAATAAACCAAAATCTATTCCTGCATTATAAGAAGTTGCCGTCTCCCATTTCACGTTAGGGTTTGCCATGATATTTCCGGTTGTGGCACCAGGTGTAACACTGGTTCCAAAAGCATATCCATAGTCTGAAGAAGAGGTGAAGAAGGTATCATATAAAAAAGCTCCGATTCTGTTATTTCCTGATTTTCCATATCCTAAACGAAGTTTCAATTCATTGACAAAATTGCTTTGTTTTAAGAAATTTTCTTCCTTGATTTTCCATGCCAGAGAGGCTGCAGGAAAATATCCCCACTGGTTGGGACCTGGCTTGAAAACACTTGAGCCATCAGCTCTCATGGATACCGTTGCGATATATTTATTATTATAGATATAATTTACTCTTCCAAAGAAAGACGCCAGACGGTCTACTTCTCTTGCGGTTTTAGGAGCATCCTGAACCATTCCTGACGGAGGTGAAGCCAGCTGTGAATTGGCAAATGCTTCCTGTGCCGAAGAAGACTTCGGGAACCATTTGATATTAATAGACGTTGATTCTCCGTCTGTTCTTACCGTTTCCTGACCCGCTAGCAAATCCAGCTTGTGATTTCCAAACGTTCTTCTATAATTCAGGGTATTGGTATTGGTAATTCTTCTGGTTTGAGCATTGCTTAAAAATACTACAGGCTGATCATTATTCTGTCTTGCAAGGTTGGTTACCGGGCCGGAAAACTGGTTGACAATCTGATCTCTCTGCACATATCCGATTACACTTCGGAAAGTGAAATCTTTACTGATTTTATAATCGAGCGTTGCATTAAGCAATAAATCATTTCTTCCGCTTTCTTTTACTTCATCATTGGCCAGGAGAATTGGATTGACGAGGTTGGTCTGATCAGCGAATAAAGGATCAAATTCATCAACATCTACCGTAGAACCTCCTTCAAAAGGCTGATACCTTATAGCATTTCTCAATCTGTTGGTCGTTTGCGAACCGGAAGCAGAAGTTCCCGCACCATAAATCATTTGGCGGCTATAACGGGCATTAAGACCAATGCTCAGTTTTTTTGAAATATCATAATCATACCTGAAGTTGGCCATATTTCTTTTAAATCCGGAACCAATCATAATCCCGTCTTCTTCTACATTATTCAGAGTTAAAGAGAATGCCGAATTTTCATTTCCTCCGGATAGAGATACATTATGGGTAAAGTTGAAGGCTTCTCTTCCAAAGAGTTTATCCTGCCAGTTTACATTCTTGACAGATTTATATTTATCCAGCTGGTCAAATGTTCCGTAACGGGTGTTAAAAGTTTCAATATCTTTCAGGTCTCCGTTCTTATAATATTGTTCATACTGATAGAGTACATACTCATAAGGATCCAGAACATTAAGCTTATTCTGAATGCTTCTTACCCCTACAAAACCATTATAATTGATCGTTGTCTTTCCCTTTTTACGGCCTCCTTTTGTTGTGATCAGAACAACACCGTTGGCTCCTCTTGAACCGAATATAGAGGTTGATGAAGCATCTTTTAAAACCTCAATTGATTCTATTTCCTTTGGTGATAAGATCGTCAGGGCATTATCCATCTGTACACCATCTACAATATAGAGTGGGGCATTGCTTTGGGTAATGGAATTTCCACCGCGGATTACAATATCCACATCAGCTCCGGGAGATCCTTCACTCAGGGAAACCTGTACTCCGGCCAGTCTTCCCTGGATAGCTTCAGCAGCATTGGTAGACGGCATATCTTTAAGCGCTTCGCCTTTCACCGAAGAAACAGCGTTGGTAACATCTTTTTTAGAAACCTTTGTATATCCCACTAAAACCACATCATCCAGTTTGGTTTCTTTATCTTTTTTTGTTTCTTTTTCTTGAGCCATTGCAAGGACAGGAAGCAGAAAAACAGTTAAATATAACCACTTTATTGATTGTACTCTTTTATCCATTGTATATCCTTATAGTTTTAATTCTTGGTTGAAAGTTTTTTCAATCTTTCTTGTTTAGGACTGTTAAGTATTCTGCGGACTTTAGTGGTCATGAAGCTTTTAATATTTTTTTACGCTTTTGTGCAATCGATTGCGTAATTTTTTATAAAACATTATTCTGGCTCCTAAACTAATATTATTTTTCAATATGCAAAGAAAAAAATGTTATTTTTTTATTAATTTGATGGTTTAAATGAAAAAAAACTATTCAATTCGGGAGATTGGTATTGTATTAAAACACTGTAAATCAATATAATATTTATTTTTTTTGAATGTTATGTTACTAAGCATAAATCTTTCAGTTTTTTAATGTTTTAAGATTTAGAAAACTTAAAAATAACTTAAAATTCATGTGTTTTTGCATCAAAAAAATCCCTGAATTATTATCTTGGAACAAAATTTTGTAATATTTTCTGATTTTTGTCATCTTTTTTCACAGGATTTTGTATCTGTATTTTATTGTTTTTAATAATATATCATAATGTATATAGTATGTTTTGTTAAAGTGTTTAATTTTTATCAATTTAATATCTTGTAATTATCGTTTTATTTTGGCATGATTTTATATTTTTGAAGGTTATTGGTTCTGTTTTTGGTTAATTTTTTCCGAATGAAAAGTTTTTATTTCAATCAAAACAAGCATTGTTTTTAATTTTATATATTTGAAAATCAATCACTTTGAAAATTAAATTAATTTTTTGTTAACTAATTAAAGAATAATTCTATATTTATCCCACAAGTATTTCTGCCAATTTTAGTGTAATTTTATGCAATCGATTACATTTAATTTAACTGGTTTGAGAAAACCGCAAAAAAGAAAAGTAAAAATAGGAGTATGATACAGTCAGAATTTCGTTACGCCCATCATCCGGAAGATGTTAAAAAGTATACTACAGAAGATCTTAGGAGTGAGTTTCTGATCAATGATTTATTCAATGAGGATAAGATAAAACTTGTCTATTCTATGTATGACAGGTTTATTGTAGGAGGGGTAATGCCTTCGTCAAAAGCTTTGAAACTGGAGCCTACCGATGATCTGAAAGCAGAAAACTTTCTGGACAGAAGAGAGCTGGGAATCATCAACGTAGGAGGTGCCGGGAAAGTGACGGTAGATGGGAATGTATACGAGCTTGGAAACAAGGAAGCTCTATACATCGGAAAAGGGACTAAAGAAGTAATCTTTGAAAAGACAGATGAAGGACAACCTTATTTCTACATCAATTCAGCACCGGCACACCATGCATTTCCCACAAAAAAAATCACGAAAAATGAAGCAGAAATTGTGGAATTGGGTGAGGAAAAATATGCGAATAAGCGTACTATCAACAAACTGATTGTGAATTCTGTTGTAGAAACCTGCCAGCTTCAGATGGGAATGACGGAACTACACCCCGGAAGTGTATGGAATACAATGCCGGCCCATACTCATGCCAGAAGAATGGAAGCTTATTTCTATTTTGACCTCGAAGAAGGGCAGACGGTAAGCCATTTTATGGGACAGCCTAACGAAACCCGTCACCTGTTCATGAAGAACAGGCAGGCAGTATTGTCTCCCGAATGGTCTATTCACTCTGGGGTAGGAACTTCCCATTATACTTTTATCTGGGGTATGGCCGGAGAAAATATGGACTACGGTGATATGGACGGTATTAAAACAAACGAACTAAAGTAATTTTCCCAATGAATTTATTTGATTTATCCGGTAAGGTAGCTGTCGTTACCGGCGGTACTCACGGATTAGGAATGGCAATGGCAGAAGGCCTTGCTGCTGCTGGTGCCGAACTGGCAATCACCAGTACAACGCCATCAAAACTGGAAGAAGCATTGAATTACTACCACGAAAAAGGGTATAAAGCAACAGGCTATATTTTTGATGTGACGGATGAACTGGAAGCTGCCCAAAAAGTAGCGTTAATGGAAGCCACCCATGGAAAAATAGATATCCTTGTCAACAATGCAGGAATTATCAAACGTATTCCGGCTATTGATATGGAAGTGGAAGACTTTAGAAAAGTAATAGATGTGGATCTTACCGGACCTTTTATCATGTCGAAATTAATCGGGAAGTATATGATCAGAAGGAAATCCGGGAAGATCATCAACATCTGCTCAATGATGAGCGAACTAGGACGTGATAATGTAGTGGCTTATGCTTCAGCAAAAGGCGGCCTTAAAATGCTTACCAAAAACTTAGCAACAGAATGGGCAAAACACAATATTCAGGTGAATGGAATAGGTCCCGGATATTTTGCTACTTCCCAGACAGAGCCCATCCGTGTGGATGGAAATCCTTTCAATGATTTTATCATCAGCAGAACTCCGGAAGGAAGATGGGGAAATCCGGAAGACCTTGCAGGAACAGCTATTTTCCTTGCTTCTGACGCAAGCAGATTCATCAACGGACAGATTATTTACGTTGACGGAGGAATTCTTGCCACCATTGGAAAACCTGCTAATGAATAACTACAGATTAGACAAAAAATGAAACCTTTTATAACAGATCAATTTTTATTACAAAATAAATACGCTGAAGAACTTTACTTCAGATTTGCAGAAAAGCAGCCGATCATCGATTATCATAATCATTTGACTCCTAAAGATATTGCAGAAGACACTGTTTTTGATAATATCTCCAAAGTATGGATTGCCGGCGACCATTACAAATGGAGAGCCATGCGTACCATGGGAGTGAATGAAAAATTCATCACGGGAGATTCTACTGACAAGGAGAAATTCGAGGCATGGGCAAAAACAGTTCCGTATACTTTGAGAAATCCTTTGTATCACTGGACTCATCTGGAATTAAAGAGATATTTCGGAATTGATGAACTGTTGAATGAAGATAATGCATCGGAGATCTATGAAAACATCACTGCCCAGCTTCAAACGCCTGAAAAATCTACCAGAGGTCTTTTGAAAATGATGAATGTGGAATCTCTATGTACGACAGAAGATCCTACAGATATTTTGAATTACCATCAGGATCTGGCGAAAAGCGATTTCAGTATCAAAGTAAGTACGGCGTTCCGTCCGGATAAAGCCATTTTGATTGAAAATCACAATTTTGCAGATTATATGGTAAAACTGGGAGCATCAGCAGGTATTGAGATTAATTCTTATCAGACTTTGTGTGATGCTTTGCTTAAAAGAATTGAGTATTTCCACGAAAACGGATGCAGACTCTGTGATCATGGCTTAAATAATATTTCTTTTGAAGAAGCTTCAGAAGCTGAAGTGAATACTATTTTCAATGATAAATTAGCCGGAAAAGTGATTGCCGAAAAGCAGGTGAACCAATTCAAAACAGCCATTTTATTATTCTTAGGGGAGGCTTATCACCAACACGGATGGGTTCAGCAGTTCCA
The DNA here is from genome assembly GCF_002979755.1 of Chryseobacterium culicis. Lineage (NCBI taxonomy): Bacteria > Pseudomonadati > Bacteroidota > Flavobacteriia > Flavobacteriales > Weeksellaceae > Chryseobacterium > Chryseobacterium culicis. The sequence goes on from NZ_PCPP01000001.1 coordinate 589,659, forward strand.
TTTGGGAGCTTTGAGAAATAATAATGAAAGAATGCACAGAATTCTAGGACCGGATACCGGCTGGGATTCCATAGGAGACTTTGTGCAGGCGGAAACGTTGTCCCGATTTTTGAACACTTTAGACGGAAAAGATAAACTGACAAAAACCATTTTATACAATTTAAACCCTGCTGATAACGAAATTTTCGCGACAATGATCGGGAATTTCAATGATGGAAGCATCAAAGGAAAAGTACAGTTTGGTTCAGGATGGTGGTTTCTCGACCAGAAAGACGGGATGATCAAACAAATGAATGCCCTTTCCAATATGGGATTGATTAGCTGCTTTGTAGGAATGTTGACAGATTCCAGAAGTTTCCTTTCTTATCCAAGACATGAATATTTCAGAAGAGTATTGTGTAATCTTTTCGGAGAAGAAATGAAGAATGGAGAACTGCCGGATGACATTGAACTGATTGGGAAAACTATTTCAGATATCTGTTATCATAACGCAAAAAACTATTTTGATTTTTAATTGAATATCATGAGCAAAATAGTCACATTCGGTGAAGTCATTATGAGGCTTTCTCCACCCGGAAACAGAACCATGAAACAAAGTCATGAAATGGAGTTCTTTTTTGGAGGAACAGAGTTGAATGTCGCTGCTTCATTGGCAACAATGGGTTGTGAAGTACAACATATCAGCTGTGTGTCCGATGATTTTGTCGGAGAATCTGCGGTTTCTTTCATTCAGAGTTTTGGTATTGATACCACTTTTATCAACAAGAACGAACATCCTCTGGGACTGTATTTTCTTGAAGTAGGATCATCAGTTCGTGCCAGCAGAATTGCTTACAACAGGCTGAATGGTTCCTTTGCCAATATTCAACCTGAAAAAATAGCTTGGAAAGAAGCACTTGAAGAATGTCAATACTTCCACTGGACAGGGATTAGTCCTGGTATTTCGGAATCAGCCTATGAAGCTTTAAAAGAGGGATTGAAAACCGCTCAGAACATGGGAATTGAAGTGACAGCCGATCCAGCTTATCGTTCAAATCTCTGGAAATATGGTGAAAAAGGACATGAAATACTGAAAGAACTGGTTTCTTATTCCACCATTTTTATCGGAGGAGTAAACGAAATCAATGAAATTCTCGAAACTCAGTTTTCCTCAGACAAAGAAGGTTTTATTGAAGCCTGTAAAGAATTAAAACAACAGGTTCCTTCCGTTCAAAGGATTTTTGATAAAGTAAGAATTGGGGTCACAGCCAGCACTCAGCAAACTCAGGGAAGAGCGTGGGTAGATGAAACCTATTTTGAAACCGATCTTCTGGAAATCAATCCTGTCGTTGACAGAATCGGAACAGGAGATGCTTTTGCTGCAGGGTTGATCTATGGTTTAAAGAATTTTGATGACGAAAAAGCGTTGAGTTTTGCCAATGCAGCCTGTGCGATTAAACATACTATTCCGGGAGATATTAACTATTCAAGTGTAGAAGACATCCTGGAAGTGATGAACGGAAATTCAGGAGGAAGAATAAAAAGATAATTATGGCCAGATTTAATAGAATAGAAGTAGCCTTAATGGCAAAGCAGACAGGGATTGTACCAGTGTTTTATCATGCAGATCTGGACGTTTGCAAGAAAATTGTAAAAGCTTGTTTTGATGGTGGTGCCCGTGTTTTTGAATTTACCAACAGAGGAGATTTTGCCCACGAAGTTTTTGCTGAGCTGTTGAAATACACTGCCAAAGAGATCCCTGAAATCATCCTTGGAATTGGATCTGTTCTTGATCCGGCAACTGCTTCATTATATATTCAGAATGGAACGAACTTTATCGTAGCTCCCATTTTAAATCCTGAAGTGGCAAAAGTTTGTAACCGGAGAAAAATTGCATGGATGCCTGGCTGTGGTTCAGTTTCTGAAATTTCTTATGCCGAAGAACTGGGAGCTGAAATTGTGAAAATATTCCCGGCAACACAGGTGGGAGGTCCGGAATTTATCAAAGCGGTAAAAGGCCCGATGCCATGGTCAAACATTATGCCTACAGGTGGAGTAATTCCCACAAAAGAAAATATTACCGAATGGATTTCTGCAGGAGCCTATTGTGTAGGATTAGGCTCCCAGCTGTTTGTAAAAAATGAGGAAGGAGAATATGATTATGAAAAGATTACAGAAGCAGTAGCTCATTCGATTCAGGTTATTAATGAATTAAGATAACGAGATCCTTATATTTTGTTTAAACCAGTAAGAAAATTAAAAACTAAGTAAAAACTTTCATGAGGCAATCATTGCATTGTAACTCAAGTTAATTGTTTTTAATTCTATAATTAAATAATAATGGTTTAAAAAATTAATTGATTCTGTGCTAGAATAGCATGGAAAGGATAGTTTTTGTCTTGTTCTGTTGTTAAAATCAATAAAAATCAATACTATTAACGATTGATATGAAAAAAGAAATATCTCCGAAACCGAGTACCTTCAGATGGACGATCTGCCTGCTCCTTTTTATTGCAACAACCATTAATTATATGGATCGGCAGGTACTGTCTCTCACCTGGAAAGATTTCATCGCCCCGGAATTTCACTGGAACAATAATGATTACGGAAATATCACTGCATTATTTTCTATTTTCTACGCAATAAGTATGCTTTTTGCCGGAAAATTTGTAGACTGGATGGATACCAAAAAAGGATTTCTTTGGGCTATCGGAATATGGTCTGTAGGAGCAGTACTTCATGCTTTCTGCGGAATTGCTACTTCAGGGGTTTTGACAGGAAGCTGGTGGGTAGGTTTTGAAGAATCCAAAGAGATTATCGGAAGGGTAGATAATGTGGGAGCTATTATCAGTACCAGCGTGACATTGTTCATTTTTGCCCGTTTCGTTCTGGCTGTTGGGGAAGCAGGTAATTTTCCTGCTGCAATAAAAACCACTGCAGAGTATTTTCCCAAGAAAGACAGAGCGCTGGCAACTAGTATATTTAATGCGGGAGCGACGGTTGGAGCCTTAGCGGCACCGGTTACCATTCCGTTTATTGCAAAATCGATGGGCTGGGAATGGGCATTTATCATTATCGGAGCATTAGGTTTTCTATGGATGGGCCTTTGGGTATTCTATTACAAAAAGCCACACGAACATCATAAGGTTAATGAGCGTGAGCTTATCTATATTCAGCAGGACCAGGATGATCTGCCATCGGAAAATGCGTTGCTGCCGGAAAAGAAATTCTCTTTCAGGGAATGTTTCAGTCACAGACAGACCTGGGCTTTTGCCTTTGGAAAGTTTATGACAGATGGAATCTGGTGGTTTTTCCTGTTCTGGACACCGGCTTATTTAAGTTCTGTTTACAAAATGGATTCTACACAGAGTGCATTTCCCCTATTCGTTCTTTATATGATTACTTTATTGTCAATTATCGGAGGATGGCTTCCAAAATACTTTGTGGAGAAAAAAGGCATGGATGCTTATTCCGGAAGGATGAAAGCGATGTTGATCTTCGCATTCTTCCCTCTGCTGGCTTTGTTGGCACAACCATTAGGTTCTGTTTCCTATTGGATTCCGGTTCTGATTATCGGAATTGCGGGAGCAGCACATCAGGCATGGTCTGCCAATATTTTCTCTACGGTGGGCGATATGTTTCCTAAAAAAGCCATCGCAACCATTACCGGAATCGGAGGAATGGCTGGTGGAATCGGTTCATTTTTAATTAACAAATCTTCTGGAGTTCTGTTTGATCATGCTCATAAAGTATGGACTACCGTGGATGGAATGCCTTTACTGGAAAAATATCCTCAATATCTCAATGAACGTCTGCCCGAAAATTTTGTTCATGATCTGGAAAAATCCGGAGCTATTATTTCCGATGGAATTGATAAAGGATACATGATTATCTTTTCCGTATGTGCAGTGGCTTACCTGATTGCCTGGAGTGTCATGAAGACTTTGGTTCCGAAATACAAAGTAATTAAGTAGAAATAAAAAACTATCAAATTTAAAGATAGTTTCATTCAAATTAGAAAAAAATGGAAAATCAGATAAAACAAAAACTAAATCGTGAATTCTATAATTCCCCGGGAAAACTTCCTATTAAAATAGTACAGTTTGGAGGCGGTAATTTCATGAGAGGATTTACAGATTATATTATAGATCAGTTAAATAAAAAGACAGATTTCAACGCGGGAATTGTGAATGTTCAACCTACACCGGGAGGTTCTGTTCACAAGCTTGAAGAGCAGGATAATCTGTACACTCTTTTTACGAGAGGAATAAAAAAAGGTGAAATTATTGATGAAAAACAGGTGATTTCTTCCATTCAGAAGTCCATCAATCCCTATACAAATTATAATGAATTCCTTGCACTGGCAAAAGAAGAAGAGTTGGAATTTGTTTTTTCCAATACTACAGAAACAGGAATTGCGTATGACGAAACTGAAGATCAGTATTCCGGACCGCACAAAAACTTTCCGGCGAAAGTGACGGTTTTACTATATGAAAGATTTAAACATTTCAAAGGAGCACCAGAAAAAGGATTAAGAATTATTCCTTGTGAACTCATTGAAGATAATGCCTTTGTCTTAAAAGATATCATTATTCAATATGCCAGATTATGGAATTTAAAAGAAGATTTTGTGCAATGGATTGAACAATGTAATTATTTTCACAATACATTGGTAGACAGGATTGTTCCGGGATATCCTAAAGATGATGCAGAATCCTACGAAGACCAGTTGGATTATGAAGACCAGATGATGGTTGTTTCCGAAGTATTTTTACTTTTTGTCATTCAGGATGCTAAAAATCTGAAAGAGAGAATTCCCTTTGATCAGATCAACGAACAGATTCTGGTAGTGGATGATATTCAGCCTTACCGTCTTAGAAAAGTAAGAATATTGAACGGCGGACATTCTTTAATGCTGGCACCAGCACTATTATCAGGAAAAGAAACAGTAAAAGAATCCATTGACAATCCATTTATCGGGAAGTTTTTACGTGACGCAGTTTTCGATGAAGTCAACCCAACCTTAGGATTGGATGAGAACGAGTTGAAAGATTTTTCGGAAGAAGTGTTTGACAGATTCAGAAATCCTTTTATCAAGCATTATCTGGCAAGTATCGCCTTGTATTTTGTTTCTAAATTTAAAGTAAGAATCCTTCCGAGTTTATTGGGGTATGTAGAAATTAATCAGAAGCTGCCACTTAATTTAACTTTCTCTCTGGCAAGTTTAATAAGATTCTACCAGGGAAATTTTAATGAGGCAGCCCTTCCGTTGAATGATGAAGAGGCAATTATCAACCGATTCAAAGATATCTGGACAACAAACGATTATGAAAAGGTAGCAGCACTGGCACTAAGTGAAATTGCTTTCTGGGATACTGATCTTACCCACGTTAAAGGCTTGAAAGAGGCGGTGGCAAAAGCATTATGGGAAATTGACCATAATGATGTTGAAACGGCCTATCATAATTTTGTTCAATTCTATTCTTAAAAATCATGCAAAAGAAAGTACTGAAGGTAAATCCTGATGATAATGTAGCAGTTGCACTCATTGATCTGACAAAGGGTGAGCATGTTATATTAGGTGATCTTACCTATGTGATTGCAAAAGATACAAAAGCCAAACATAAATTTGTTACAGAAAATCTTTCGATAGGAGATTCTATTATTATGTATGGGGTTTTGGTGGGAAAAGCCAGTCAGCCCATCCAAAAAGGAGAGGTGATTACCACCGAAAATGTAAAACATCAGAGCGCAAAAGTAGAAGGCAAAACAGAAACCACTTCCTGGACGGCTCCCAATGTAGATCAGTGGAAAGACAGAACTTTCATAGGCTATCACAGGGAAGACGGGCAGGTGGGAACAGAAAATGTATGGCTGTTTTTTCCTTTGGTTTTTTGTGAAAACAGAAATGTAGAGATTTTAAAAGAGGTTTTTGAAAAAGAACTTTTATTTGAAAAAGTCACAAAACATCAGCTATTGCTGAGATCTCTGATCAATAATTCAGAGGAAGAAATTGTATCTGAAGAAGATCAGGACTCCAGAGTTTTTAAAAATATTGACGTTAAATTTATAACCCATCAGGGTGGTTGCGGTGGAATTCGTCAGGATGCGGAAGCATTGGGGCGTTTATTGGCAGGCTATGTTAACAATCCAAATGTGGCTGGAGCAACTGTTTTGAGCCTGGGATGTCAGAATTTGCAGGTTCAGATTTTTAAAGATGCCCTTGAAAAGATCAGCCCCAACAATAAAAAACCGATTATCGTTTATGAACAGCAAAAATCGGGAACAGTGGATGAAATGCTGAGCGGGATCATTAAGGATTCCTATGAAGCCATTAAAAAAGCCAATGAAATCCAAAGAAAACCGGCATCTCTTTCAAAGCTTGTATTAGGATTGGAATGTGGTGGTTCAGATGGTTTTTCAGGAATTTCTGCCAATCCGGTTTTAGGACGGTTATCAGATGTAATGGCAGGAATCGGAGGTGCTACTATTCTTTCGGAATTCCCGGAATTATGTGGAGTAGAGCAGGAACTGGTAAACCGCTGTGTAAACGAAAAAGATGCAGAAAGATTTTTACAGTTAATGAAAGACTTTGAAAAATCAGTCGTTGCTGCAGGATCTGGCTTTGATATGAATCCGTCACCGGGGAATATTAAAGATGGATTGATCACTGATGCCATGAAATCTGCAGGAGCGGCTAAAAAAGGAGGCTCATCTCCCATTAATGACGTCCTTGATTTCACCGAATATATTCAGAAACCCGGATTGAACTTACTATGTACTCCCGGAAACGATGTAGAATGCACCACTGCTTTGGTAGGTTCAGGCTCTAATGTTGTTTTGTTTACAACAGGTCTTGGAACTCCTACTGGAAATCCTGTCGTTCCTGTGGTAAAAATATCGTCCAACACTTCTCTTTCTGAGAGAATGCCGGATATTATTGATTTTAATACAGGCGATGTCATCACCGGAGAAAAAACGATCGATGAAAAAGCTGAAGAACTGTTGGAGTTTATTATTAAAATAGCCAGTGGAGAAGTAAAGACCAAAGCTGCCATTTTAAACCAAAATGATTTTATCCCCTGGAGAAGAGGGGTGAGTTTGTAAAATGTTTTTTGACTATAAATATTAATTAGGGATGAAAATGCTTTCTACTTTGTAGGAGGCATTTTCTTTTTATAATAATGAAATATCCGAAAGGGGAATATTTAGAGAAGTGAACATTTCTTATTAGCAAAATTATCAAAAAAACCGTAAAACTTTGCTTCAATAGAAACGGGCTAAAGCCCGTTTAATAAAAAGAAATACGATCATTGGATTTAGCCAAAACTTATAATTAGATTCGTCCTTTCTCAGAATGACAAACAGGTTTTTGATGACTTCCGTAGCGTAGTAATCTCAAGAAAAAACTATTTTTTCTTTGACGACTTCCTGATATAAAGTTGTGGCGTAAGCACCACTTTTTTCTCAATAGAAACTCCGGAACCATTTTCTTTTACGCTTTCTAAAAATACCTGTCCTGCCATTTTCCCCATCAATACAGGAGTCTGATCCACCGAACTGATCGGAAGCTCCATAAACTGAGTGAACGGTTCGTTGGAAAAACCGATAATGGCAACTTCCTCAGGAATTTTTATTTTTCTCTTTTTTAATTCCTGACAGGCACCTAAAGCGGCAAAGTCACTGGAAGAGAATATAGCATCAGGAACAGATTTTTTACCCCAAAGTTTTTTGATAGCTTCCATACCTTCATCAATGGAACTACCTGTAAGAATGATATTATCTTCTTTTATAGGAAGGTTATGATCAATTAAGGCTTGTTTATAACCATTAAGACGGTTTTGGTAAATTTCAAGATTAAGGTCTCCTGCAAAATGGCAGATATTTTTATAACCTTCTTTGATCAGTTGTTCTGTTGCCATGTATCCCCCGCGATAATCATCAATAGTCACTGTGCTGACCCCTGAAATATCCTTTTTACGGTCAAAAAAGATAATCGGTGTATTGGATGTATCCAGAATATTCACAATGTGGGCAATATCCGTTGTCGTTTTAGATACGGACATGAAAATACCGTCAACCTGGGCATTCAGCAACGTGTTAAGCTGTCTTTTTTCAATATTGACATCTTCATGGCTTTGGCAGATAATCACATGATAACCGAGTGGAGAAAGCTCTTCCTCAATTCCTCGGATCACTGACGAGAAAAAGTTGGTATTGATGTACGGAACAATGATCCCTACATTTTTGGTTTCACCACTTTTTAAGGCTTTAGCAAGATTATTTTGCTTATAGTTCATTTCTTTAGCCGTTTTACGAACCAACTCTTTGGTTGCTACGCTTATTCTTGGGTGGTCATTCAATGCTCTCGAAACAGTTGCCACACTTACGTTGAGCTTATTGGAAATGTCATAAATAGTGGCATTTTTTTTATTCATACCTTTTTTTCTGAGCGTTTTTTAAGATGCCTGAATAAACAGACGTTATTGACGTAAATTTAATCAAATTATAGCTATTTAAAAGTAAAATGACTGTGTTTTCAATTATTAATGAAGATATTAATTAAATAATTTGTTTTGAATCCCCTTAAATTACTGTTTTTATATCAATTACCTCTTTGGAAGGCACGAAAAACTTTAAATTAAGAAGATAATAAAGGTATCTGGTAGGTTACACATTTTACGATAAATCACAATCGTTTGTCTTTATGATCATTCCGTCATCAACAAACAATTTATAAAAATCATTTTGGTTTATTAATTTACTATTTAATACTTTTCTTATTACTATTTATTTAAAGATCATATTGATTTTCTACCTCTTTTTAAGCACGTTTATTTGTCATTTCGGTTTATTATCAAATAAAAATAAAATAAAAGTATATTTATATTCTAAAATTAGTACATTTGTGTACTAAATGTTTTATATGAATTTTGATCTTATAAAATCGGTTATAGAACTTGTTCAGCAATTCATGAAACAAAATGAGGGTAAATCCTTATATAACAATGACCTTAAAGGGTTCACAAAATGGATCAATATATCCTATAAAGATGGTTTTGAGTCTCAAGACCCTGATTGGATAGGAAAAGAATTTGGACGAAGTTCTGATAGTGTTATCACTACTTTATTGATAAGAATGAATAGATATGCAAAATCCTATTCACGCTCTGTAATTAGCAATTCAGCTTTTTCAAGTCAGGATGATTTCATATATCTTATAAACCTTAAGGTATTGGGAACCATGTCAAAAATGGAACTCATCAGATGCAATCTTCATGAAAAATCTTCGGGTATACTTATCATTAACCGTTTACTTCGTAATGGCTGGGCTGCACAGACCGTTGTTCAAAAAGACAAAAGAAAAAAAGTGATTCAAATAACAGAGAAAGGACTGGCTGTATTAGCTAATAGTATGGACGAGATCCGTATGGCTTCAAAGGTGGTGGCAGGAAACCTTACTCATCCTGAACAGATGTTGCTCATTGCTATACTTTCTAAACTGGATGAATTTCATCATTCTTTTTACCGGATGAATCTCGAATCAAGAGATCTTTTGGATCTTGCGTATAAAAAACTGAATTGAATAAATCGTAAAAAGTGTTGAATAAAACGACTCAATAACAATGAATGCCGATAATATAAGAAAGAAAATTGCGATAATAGGTTCTGGATTTTCCGGGCTTTCTGCAGCTGCGTATGCTGCAAAGTCAGGACATGAAGTACATGTATTTGAAAAGCATCATCAGCCGGGAGGGCGTGCAAGGCAATTTAAAACAGAGGAAGGATTTGTTTTTGATATGGGGCCCAGCTGGTACTGGATGCCTGATATTATCGAAGGCTTTTTCAATGACTTTGGTTATAAGGCATCTGATTTCTTTACACTGGTTTCTTTAGACCCGCAGTTTGAAATGGTTTTTGCAGAAGAAAAAGTTTCAATACCTGAAAACAATGATGAAATCCGGAATTTATTTGAAAAAATAGAGCCGGGAGCGGGTAATAGGTATGATCAATTTATGAAATCAGCTCAGTTTAAATATGAGGTAGGAATGAAAGATTTTGTAACAAAACCTTGTTATAACTGGTTTGAATTTGCTTCTTTAAAAATAGCAGGCAGCGCAATGAAGCTTAATCTTTTGAGTGATTTCAGGAAATATGTTTCGGGCTATTTTTCTGATTCAAAACTCAGATCGCTAATGGAATTTCCGGTTATCTTTCTTGGTGCTTCTCCGCAAAATATTCCTGCTCTGTATAGTCTCATGAATTATGGAGGGTATGTTTTGGGAACAAAGTATCCAATGGGAGGGTTTTATCAGCTGGTTGTCGCCATGAAAGAAGTGGCAGAGAAACAAGGGGTAACTTTTCATTTTAGCCGTGAAGTACAGAAAATAAATACAGAAAAAGGAAAAGTAGTTTCAATCACAATAGACGGCGAAAATTATGAATTTGACACCATAATTGCTTCATCAGATTATCATCATACAGAAACATTACTACCTAAATCACTCAGAAACTACAAGGAAGAATATTGGAAAACCAGAACCTTTGCGCCCTCGTGCCTTATTTATTATCTTGGAATCAAGGGAAGAATCCCGCATTTAAAACATCATACCCTTTTTTTTGAAAATGAACTTGACAATCATATAGATTGTATTTATAAAAATAAGAAATGGCCTTCTAAACCACTTTTTTATACTTGCTGTCCTTCAAAAACAGATCCGGATGTTGCCCCGGAAGGCTGTGAGAATCTTTTTCTGTTGCTGCCTCTTGCACCTGGAATACATGATGAAGAAGCTGTAAGGGAAAAATACCTTATAAAAATGCTTGATAGAATTGAGAAACACACAGGAGAAAGTCATCTTGTTTCAAGAATTGAGTATAAAAAAAGTTATTGTGTAAGTGATTTTATTTCAGACTATAATGCTTATCAGGGTAATGCTTATGGATTGTCTAACACTTTGTCACAAACAGCTGTCCTGAAACCTAAAATCAAAAATAAAAAAATCAAAAACCTTTTTTATACAGGGCAGCTAACTGTTCCGGGACCGGGTGTTCCTCCTTCGATAATTTCAGGGAAAATAGTAGCAACTGAAGTCAGTAAACTAAAAATAAAATAATATGAAAAAATTGTTTGATGAATTGTCTTACGAAGTCAGTAAGTACACGACACAAAAATACAGCACCAGTTTTTCATTGGGGATACTGGCATTGAAGCCTTCCATCAGACCTGCTGTTTACGCTGTTTATGGTTATGTACGCCTGGCGGATGAAATTGTAGACAGCTTTCATGGTTATGATAAAGAAAAGCTTTTGAATAGATTAAAAACAGAAACCTATGAGGCACTGGAAGATGGTATATCACTCAATCCCATTTTACAATCATTTCAGGAAACAGTACGTCAGTATAATATTGATATACAATTGATCAGTATGTTTTTGCGCAGTATGGAGATGGATCTTCAAACCATTGATTATAACTCGGAATTATATAAAGAATACATTTATGGGTCTGCTGAAGTGGTAGGTCTTATGTGTCTGCAGATATTTACTGAAGGTAATAAACAGCAATATGAAAAGCTGAAACCCTACGCTATGAAACTGGGATCTGCTTTTCAGAAAGTTAATTTTTTGAGAGATCTCAAAGATGACTTTCAGATTCTGGGCAGAACCTATTTCCCGTCTATGAATATGTCAGTATTTGATAATACACTAAAAGCGCGTATTGAAAAAGAGATTGAAGAAGAGTTTAAAGAAGCATTATTGGGAATTAAAAAATTACCGAGCTCGTCTATTTTCGGAGTTTATCTGGCATACAGATACTACTTGTCGCTGTTTGAAAAAATAAAAAAAACAAGTTCTCAAAAAATGTTGCAGCAAAGGATAAGAATTGCAAACTCAAAAAAACTGTTGGTAGCATTCAAGAGTTATATACGTTACAAATCTGCTTATTTCTAATACTTAAATTGTAGTGAGTGATTAATTTTTAAGGTTGTAGAACTATTCAAAAAAGAATCAATAATGTACAGATTATACAGAGAGCAACAGCTTAATTGCAATATTGAGGCAGCGTGGAAATTTTTTTCATCTCCTTATAACTTATCTGAAATAACCCCTAAACGTATGAATTTTGTGGTTCTTTCAGAAATTAATGATGAACCTATCTTCGAAGGAATGGAGATTGATTACACAGTTTCTCCCGTATTGGGAATTCCGATGAAGTGGAAAACAGTGATCAGTCAGGTAGAAAGCCATAAAAGCTTCACTGATTTTCAAAAAGAAGGTCCCTATAAATACTGGAATCATTTTCATGAATTTATTCCCAACGGTTCCGGAGTACTTATGAAAGATACTGTGGATTATGAACTCCCAATGGGGATTTTAGGTAAAATAGCCCATCAGTTATTTGTAAAAGAAAAGCTCAGAAGTATTTTTGATTTCAGATACAGGGTGCTCAATGATTTTTTTAACGATAAACATAATTAAAATGAATATTCTGATCGTTTTGGGAGTATTTATTTCAATGGAAGGAGCAACATGGCTGATCCATCGGTATATTATGCACGGCTTTCTGTGGTTCCTGCACCGGGATCATCATGATCATAGCAATGATGGCAAGCTTGAAAGGAATGATTGGTTCTTTTTCATTTTTGCCAGCCCGGCTATTGCTTTATTATATCTGGGAGTAAAACAGGAATTCAGTTATTGGTTTTTTATCGGTCTGGGAATAAGTCTTTACGGAATGGCTTATTTCTTTGTTCATGATATTTTTATTCATCAAAGAGCAAAAGTTTTTACCAAAACAAATAATCCGTACTTACTTGCAATAAGACGAGCACATAAACAACATCATAAATATTTGGGAAAAGAAGATGGAGAATGTTTTGGATTTCTATGGGTTCCTGTAAAATATTTTAAAATGTATTTCAATAAAAAATGATGAACTATACTTATTTACTGATTAATTTTTTCACTGTCATTATCTGCTTTTTGGCTTCTTTTGACAGGAGGATACAATTCAATAAGCTTTTCGGAAAATTTTTGTTGTCATCCACTATTGTAGCCATTCCATTTATTCTCTGGGATATATGGTTTACGAGAAAAGGAGTATGGTGGTTTGATCTTCATTATACCCTTGGGATTAAAATTGCAGAACTTCCCATTGAAGAATGGTTGTTTTTTTACTGTATTCCATTTGCCTGTGTTTTTACTTACTACTGTCTGGAAAAGTTTTTTAAGATGGAGTGGGTGAGTGTTTTTAATAATCTTATTGTTTTTACAGCAGTTATTGTTCTGAGTGTGGCAGGGCTTCTTTATTATGAGAAAATATATACTTTATTAACAGTAGTGGTAACAATACTCACGCTTTGCTATCTGCATTTTATCGCTAAAAAAGATTGGATAGCCAAGGCTAGTTTTGTATATCTGATTCTGATGCCGGGCTTTTTTGCAGTAAATGGAATCCTGACAGGGTCTTTAATTCCTTCGCCGGTTGTTAACTATAATCCTGATGAATTTTTAGGAATAAGAATGGGAACAATTCCTATTGAGGATGCTGTTTATGGATACACTCAGTTTTTATTAAATATTTATTTCTTTAAAAAAATAACTAAAAATGAAAAATAAAATAATTTTTGTCTTGTTAATGAGCTTCGGATTATTAAATATTCTGACCTCATGTTTTTCAATGCCTGAAAAAGCTCAGCCAGTCAATCAGTTTGATGTCAACAGGTATTTAGGAACATGGTATGAAATAGCAAGATTTGATTATCGGTTTGAAAAAGATCTTGATAATGCGATGGCTCAGTACAGTCTTAATGAGGACGGAAGCGTAAATGTAATGAACAGTGGATATAATTTTAAAAAGAACAAATGGGTTTCAGTAAATGGTAAGGCTAAATTTAGAGGAGAAAAAAATATCGCAGCTTTGAAAGTGAGTTTTTTCTGGCCTTTTTATGCCGGATATAACGTAGTTGCACTTGAGGATTATAAATATGCATTGGTTGCCGGAAAAAATTTAGACTATCTGTGGATTCTTTCCCGCGAAAAAAATATTCCTGAAAATATCAAACAACGTTTCATCAACAAGGCTCAGGAGATCGGCTACGATACCTCAAAGCTTATCTGGGTGAAACAGGATAAAGAAAGTCCGTTTGACAAATAGATGATCAATTAATTTTAAATTAAACTTATGCTTAAAATACAGGCACAATCAAAAATCCCTACAGATTATGGATTATTCACGATGTATGCATTTTCAGAAAATGAAGAAAACTGGAGCCCTCATTTGGTTTTAGTGGCGGATAATACTGATTTTAATAAGGTAGTCAATGTCCGTTTTCACTCAGAATGTATTACAGGAGAAATTTTTCACTCCAAAAAATGTGAATGTGGACAACAGTTGGATACTGCTATGAAATATATATCAAATAATGGAGGAGTAATTATCTATCTGCGTCAGGAAGGAAGAAATATCGGAATCATTAACAAACTGAGGGCTTATGAGCTTCAGGAACAGGGCTGGGATACCGTTGAAGCTAATTTAAAACTGGGGTTCCCTGCAGATGGAAGAAACTTTGATATTGCAGTTGAAATGTTGGGTATCTTAAATATAAAAGAGATCAATTTATTAACGAATAATCCCGATAAAATCAAAGCTGTAGAGAATAGCGATATCATTCTCAACAGCAGAATTCCTTTGGAAATTGATTCTAATGAAGTGAATGAAAGCTATCTCGTTAAGAAAAAGAACTATTTCGGGCATCTCTTTGAAAAAATATAGCAGGCTTAATACCTGTAAAACAGGGATCTATATATTTAAGGATTTCTTTTAAGATTTTTTTAACAGAATAATTCTTCTTTAGGCATAATGATTGTTTATTTATATACCAATTACTAAAATATTATATTATGAACAATTCAGATTACAACAAAGCGGAAAATGCAGTAGACCAAACAAAAAATTCTTTAAAAAATGCAGCTGATGAAGCAAAATGGAAGATCAGCGACTTAGCAGATAAAGCTAAAGATTATATCAATGAAAAAAGAGATAATGATCAGGAAGCTACTCAGGAAGACTGGCTGGATCGAGTAAAATCAAATGTTTCTGATGCTTGGGAAGATATTAAAGATAAGGCCGATGAAGCATGGGAAAAGACAAAAGATGCCGCTGAAGATGTAAAAGCAGAATGGAAAAAGAAAACCAATTAAAGTTAGTTTAATAGATGACCAGAATTTTTAAAGTTCTGGTCATTTTTATCATCACGAACGAATTTTAGTTTACTAATATTCTATATGGTTGATTTTATATAGATAATGTTCATATCAGAATGAATAGAGAATGTTTTCATCGATATTCATCTGGTATATTGTTTTTTACAAGGTATTTTTTTTCTGAAATTTTGAACGTTTTTCTTAAAATAGGATCAACAATCCCAATCCCTGTGCAAGGGATTTTTTTTGATGTAAAATGTGGTATGGAATTCTTAAGGATTATCCTTTAAAAATTACTGCTTTTCGAAATATTGTGAGTATTTTTGAAGCTAAAGTATCCGTAACTAATTATTGATTTTAATTTGTATGATTTTAATTGTTGATGACAACCAAAGTAACCTTTATTCACTTCAAAAATTACTTGAATCTAAGGATTTTCAGGTAGAAACGGCCGGCTCTGGTGAAGAGGCTCTTGGTAAAGCACTGAAGAATGACTATGCCTTAATTATTTTAGATGTTCAGATGCCGGATATGGATGGCTTTGAAGTTGCGGAAACACTTGCAGATTACAGCAAAACTAAAGATGTTCCTATTATATTTTTATCCGCTGTCAATACAGATAAAAAATTTATAACCCAGGGCTACGCTTCGGGGGGTAAAGATTATGTAACCAAGCCGGTAGATCCTGAAATTCTTCTGCTTAAAGTAAAAACATTCTATAATCTTCAGGAGAAGAATCTTGAGATGAAAAAAACACAGCAGAATCTTGAGCTTGAAGTGAAAGGAAGACGCGAATCTCAGGTTACCATGAAATCTCAGATCGATCATTTTCACCTGATGCTAGAGTCACTTCCTCAGATTGCATTTACCCTTAATGAAGACGGAATCGTTGATTTTGTTAATGGTAAATGGTACCAGTATTCTGAAGAGGAACAGGTTTTTCCTGAGACACATCCTGATGATCATGATATCATAGAAGAATTGCAGCGATGTAGAAAAAAAGGAAAAGCTCTTGAATTAGAGATCAGAATTAAAAATATAGTTTCAGGTAATTACCGTTATCATTTGCTGAGAATAACTCCGGTATATGATGAAAATCGTATCAAAAACTGGGTAGGAACTTTTACTGATATTGATGATCAGAAAAAAGTAGAAAAGGAAAAAGATGAATTTTTAAGCATCGCAAGCCATGAATTAAAAACTCCTTTAACCAGTATTAAAGCATACGTTCAGCTATTGGAAAGAAAGCTGAAATTAGATAAAGAAAGTCCGGAAGCAGGATTTGTTACAAAAGTTCAGGGGCAGATTGAAAAGTTAAATACCCTTATCACCGATCTTCTGGATGTATCGAAAATTGAAAATGGAAAACTGAAGATTAATAAAAAGCCCGTTAATCTTGAAAGTGTAATCAGTAATGCGGTCGAAACAATATTACAGACCCATGATGAACGGGAGGTAAGAATTGATCGTCACGGAACAAAACCAGACATTTTAATTCCATTGGATGAGATCCGTATCGAGCAGGTACTGATTAACTTTCTGACGAATGCTATTAAATATTCCCCGAAGAATAACCAGGTGATTGTGACCACCTTTGTAGATGATGAAGCCCAGGAAGTAAGAGTAAATGTGACTGATTTTGGGATTGGAATCCCCGATTTTAAACAGGATGCAGTATTCAAAAAATTCTATCGTGTAGAAGAGTCTTCATTGCAGTTCCAGGGAATGGGAATCGGCCTGTTTATATGCGCTGAAATCATTAAGCAGCATCATGGAAATGTTGGCGTTTCAAGTATTGTAGATGAGGGGTCTACATTTTATTTTACCCTACCTTTAAATTAATTTTCATGCCGAAAAAAATTATACGAAATCTTCAATTTGGAATAGGTCTTTCACTTCTGATCTTAATAGCCAGCTCAGTGGCCTCATACTGGAGTATTCAGAATCAGATGAACCATCGTGAAAGCCTTTCCCAAAGCAGACGTTCTGTAACAGCAGTTAAAGATGTTCTGGTGGCCCTGCTGGATGCGGAAACAGGAAACAGAGGGTATCAGCTTACCGGAAGGGAAGACTTTCTGGAACCATATAAGCGTGGAGTAAGAGAATATTCTAAAGCTTTGGTCCTGGCAGAATCACTTGGAGTAAAGGATAAGAACCAGCAGGAAAGACTGGCCGGATTAAAAATAGCAGTCGGCCAAGTGATGGATAATCTGAAAAATTTGGTGGAAAGCAGACGAAGAGGAATTGTGATGACCCAGCAGCAGATTGTTACTGGTAAAGCTTATATGGACGAGTGCCGTAAAATTGTAAGAGATTTTGTGCAATATGAAGAGAATCAGGTTGAAATCAAAAATAAAGATTTAGCACGTTCATCAGAAACAACAGTTCTGTTCATTGTTTTTTCTGCATTGGCAGCAGTAGTGGTAACTGCATTCTTCTATTTTAAAATGCGTGCAGATCTCATCCGGAGAGATGAACTTGAGAAAATGCTCAGAGATAAAGATCAGGAAATGACAAGGCGTGTAAGTGCTATTCAAAAAATAGCAAACAGAGTGGCCAATGGTGATTATAGTGAAAAAGCAGTAGATAATGCTGAGGATGATCTCGGAGACCTTGTGGAATCTCTTAATCATATGACCGAATCCCTTAAAATATCTTTTGATAAAATTAATAAAAGCGACTGGCGTCAGAAAGGACTTGCTTTAATGAATGAATCCCTCGTAGGAAATAAATCTGTAAAGGAAGTTTCTGATAAAGCTTTATATCAGTTGATTAAATATGGAAATTGCATCAATGGTTCATTATATCTTTTTGATGAAGGGGTTCTAAAGCTTAATAAAGCATTTGGACTAGAAGCCAATATGAAAAGAACTTTTGATCCCGGAGAGGGAATGGTAGGGCAGGCTTTCATGAATGCTAAAACGCAGGTATACAATAATCTTCATGAAGATGATTTTGTAGTAACTTTTGCCAGCAGTACCATTAAGATCTATGGAATAGTTCTGATACCGGTTTTCGCAGATGGACATGCAATAGGAGTTATTGAATTGGGATCTACCTCTAATTTTGATGAAGACCGAATCAGCTATTTTGAAGAATGCTCTGTGAATATAGGAATTGCTCTGAATTCTGCTAAAGGAAGAGAAAAAGAGCAACAGCTCCTGGAAGAAACCCAGGCACAGTCTGAAGAATTACAGGTACAGCACTCTGAACTTGAAAATCTCAATACTGAATTGGAAGCTCAGACCCAAAAACTTCAGGCCTCGGAAGAAGAATTAAAAGTACAGCAGGAAGAATTAATGCAGGCCAATGCGGAACTGGAAGAACGTTCGCGATTGCTGGAAGAAAAAAATCATTTAATTGCAGAACGGAATAATGAGATTCAGAAAAAAGTAGAGGAGTTGGCACTCAGTACCAAGTACAAATCTGAATTTCTGGCCAATATGTCCCATGAATTACGTACCCCTCTTAATTCAATCCTTCTTTTATCAAGGTTAATGGCAGAAAATCCGGAGGAAAACCTTAATGAAGATCAGGTGGAATCTGCTAAAGTTATTCAAAGTTCAGGAACAAGTTTATTGACGTTAATAGATGAAATTCTTGACCTCGCAAAAATAGAATCCGGCAAAATGACCCTGGAATATCAGGAGGTGGTTATTGAAGATATCGTAAAAGATCTGAAAAACCTTTTCAGTCCTGTATTTCAGGAGAAAATGCTTCCATTCAATATTCAGATAGATTCAAACGTCCAGAAAGTGATTGAAAGTGACCGTCTCCGAATTGATCAGGTGTTAAGAAATCTATTTTCTAATGCGTTAAAATTTACAACAAAAGGAAGTATTGATCTTCATATCAAAAAGCATTTTGAAAAGCCTGAATTTATTATATTTTCAGTAAAAGATACAGGTATCGGAATCCCAGAAGACAAGCAAAAAATTATCTTTGAAGCTTTTCAGCAGGCTGATGGATCTACAAAAAGGAAATTTGGAGGTACCGGACTCGGACTTTCAATAAGTCGTGAAATTGCAAGGCTTTTAGGAGGTGAATTGACTCTGAAAAGTGAAGTGAATAAAGGCAGTGAATTCAGTTTTACTATTCCTGTACATCCCGTAACTGAAATTGCTCATTCCGAAACTGATCAGGATCTGGTAGAGATTATCCGTGAAGACGTTGAAGAAATTCAGAACATTCTTGATGAGGGGGAAGTTGTTCCGTTGAACACGCTGGAAATTCCTGATGATGTAGAGGATGACAGAGAGAATATTCAGGAAGGAGATAAGATTATCCTGATTATTGAAGATGATACTAATTTTGCAAAAGCTTTATTAAAATATGCTCATTTACAAGACTATAAAGGTATTGTGGTCGTAAGAGGAGATTATGCTCTTCCAGCAGCTCAGCAATATCATCCTCATGCGATTTTACTGGATGTTCAGCTTCCTGTAAAAGATGGTTGGGAAGTAATGGATGAATTGAAGTCGGATCCTTATGTGAAGCATATTCCGGTCCACATGATGTCTGCCCTGCATGTGAAAAAAGAAAGTCTCATGAAAGGAGCTGTTGATTTTATCAATAAGCCGGTAGCGCTTGATAGAATGACTGATGTGTTCAGGAAAATTGAAGAAGCATTACAAAAAGGGCCTCAAAAAGTTTTGATTGTTGAAGAAAATGCCAAACATGCCAATGCATTATCCTATTTTCTGAGTAATTTTAATATTTCTTTATCGGTGGAACACACTGTTGAAGATAGTGTAAAAGTATTGACTTCAAACCTTGTTGATTGTGTAATTCTGGATGTTGGAAGTGCAAAAGGAAATGATTACCATATCATTGAGTCAATTAAAAGTTATGAAGGACTGGAGAATCTCCCGATCATTATTTTTACTGAGCATCATTTATCTAAAGAAGAAGAGCTCAAAATAAAACAGTATGCCGATTCCATTGTCGTAAAAACAGCACATTCTTATCAGAGAGTGTTGGATGAAGTAGGGCTATTCTTACATCTGGTAGAAGAGAAAAATGGCTCTGCTGAAAATAACAGAGGCCGAATGCTGGGTTCTTTAACAGAAGTTCTGAGTGGTAAAAAAATATTGATTACTGATGATGATGTACGTAATATTTTTTCTTTAACCAAAGCCCTGGAAAAGTATAAAGTTGAAGTAATTGTGGCGATGGATGGGAAGCACGCTCTGGAACAAATAAACCAGAATCCAGATGTAGATGTGGTTTTGATGGATATGATGATGCCGGAAATGGACGGTTATGAAACCATTAAGGAATTAAGAAAAATGCAGGCATTTAAAAAGCTGCCTATTATAGCCATTACTGCCAAATCTATGATTGGAGAACGTGAAAAATGTATTACAGCAGGAGCTTCAGACTATATCTCAAAACCAGTAGATATTGATCAGTTATTATCACTCCTTCGTGTTTGGTTGTATGAAAGTTAAACAGATAAAATTCTGATGAATAAGAAAATCTTAATCGTGGATGATGACCCACGCAACATATTTGCATTGAAATTAACTCTTAAAGCGCGTGGATATACCGTTGAGTCCTGTACAATGGCTCAGGAGGCTTTAGAAACCCTGAAATCGGGTTCCCAGTCTTATATTGTTCTGATGGACATGATGATGCCGGGAATAGATGGCTATGAAGCAGTCAGGATGATAAGAAATACTTCAGAAATCAAACATATTCCTGTAATTGCAGTTACTGCACAGGCAATGCCTGAAGACCGTCAGAAATGTTTGGAAGCAGGAGCAGATGATTATGTTTCAAAACCGATTGATGTAGATCTTTTAATAATGGCAATAGAAAAAATTTCATAGATGCTGGAACCAAGTATCGTAAAAGATGAAGAAATAGAATATCTCATCAGAGATGTTTATGATCTGTATGGCTATGATTTTTCTGGCTACAGCAGAGCTTCTTTTAAAAGAAGAGTAAACCGTATATGCCTCCTGGACAGGTTTACAAGCTTTGCAGAGCTCAGATACACCATTATAAATGATGCTGAATATTTAAAACGTTTTGTAGAGGAAGTTACAGTGAATGTTACGGAAATGTTCAGAGATCCCTCTTTTTTTAAAACCTTACGGGAGAAAATATTACCTCAGTTGGGTACTTATCCGCTAATCAGAATCTGGATTGCAGGCTGCTCAACCGGGGAAGAGGCTTATTCTATAGCTATTCTGCTCAAAGAAGCTGGCCTTTATAATAAGTCTTTGATTTATGGTACCGATCTTAATCCCGCAGTTCTTGAAACAGCAAGAGCCGGTATTTTTCCTTTACAGCAAATGAAACTTTATTCAGAAAACTATATGCTTTCCGGTGGTGTAAAAGATTTTTCTGATTATTATACAGCTAATTACGATAGCGTAAGGTTTGATAAAAGCCTGCAGGAAAAATTAATTTTATCAACTCACAATCTTGTATCAGACAGTTCTTTTAATAGCTTTCAACTGATAGTATGTAGAAATGTCCTGATTTATTTTGATAGAGATCTTCAGGAAAGAGTATTTAGGCTTTTTGATAATAGCCTGGAGAATTTGGGTTTTCTTGCGCTGGGAGCAAAAGAGACTCTTCGGTTTTCTACTATTGACAAAAATTATCATCAGATGGAAGATCAGAAGATCTGGAAGAAAATTGACCACCATTAATTTACTGCGATGAACTCACAAACTAATATGAAATTAATTGTTATCGGAGGATCTGCGGGAAGTCTGCAGGTTATTATTGAAATGATTAAAAATCTGGATAATAAAATTCATATTCCCATAATATTGGTGATTCATCGTAAGGCACAATCTGGAGATATTCTTAGAACCTTACTGCAGCAGTTTACCAGAATAGCTGTTGTGGAGGTTGAAGATAAAACAGAACTGGAAGAGAATAAAGTATATATTGTTCCTGCCGATTATCATTTATTGTTTGAGAATAATAAAAATATGTCATTGGATAGCTCAGAGAAAATGAATTATTCCCGTCCTTCTATAGATGTGACATTCAGATCTGCAGCTGAGATCTATGGCGAAAATGTGATTGGTATCCTTTTATCAGGGGCTAACGCTGATGGAGTTGAGGGACTAAGCTATATTAAAAAGTATAACGGAAAAGTCTGGATTCAGGATCCGGAAACAGCAGAAGTAGACTATATGCCCAGACATGCTATAGAAGAAATTGATTATGATTTAATTATCACGCCTGATACTTTAGCGAGCTATATAAAACAGTTATAATGTAAGAATATAAATAATATGAGTAAAAAGAAAATTTTAATTTTTGATGATGATACAGCTATTTTAGAAGTAATCACCATCATATTTGAAGAAAACGGGTATGAAGTCAGAATCTCAGAAACATCACACGATATTCTTGAGAAAGTGGCAGACTATCAGCCGGATGTTATTTTGATGGATAACTGGATTCCAAAAATAGGAGGTGTAGAAGCTACAAAACTTCTTAAAAGTACGGAAGAATTTAAACACATTCCGGTAATTTATGTTACAGCGAATAATGATATTGTGGCTTTAGCATCAGAAGCGAGTGCCGATGATTATGTTTCAAAACCATTCAACCTGGATGATCTTGAAGCAATGGTAGCAAAACATATACAAGAACCTGCATAACAGATACTCAATAGTTCATCAATAAAATCTCTCAAAACGTTGAGAGATTTTTTATTTTTTTTCCAGTACTGTAATAATCTGTCTTTTCGTTAACGAACAGGTGTTGATTTGCTGAATTAAAGAAGATAATAAAAGATACAAAGATGGATTTTCTATGGTGCTGTCCGAAAATGTTTTGACAAGAATTAATTTTTTTGAAACAATATTTTGAACAACTACATATTCAGTGCTGGCATTGATATCAATATTCAATTCCTTTTTAATAATTAAATTGAAATATTTATCAATTATTTTTTTATCACTTTTTAAATGTAATGGTTGGCTTTCTATTCGGTCCATAACAATTATTATAATTATTTATTCTCAACAAGTTTTATGCCGTACAAAAGATTTTAAGAATTCAGAATAAGGAAATTATCACTCTAAATTCTTTGCAAAATTGTTCTTATTTTATATAATCAGGGAACAATTATAATCTAAAATTAGGTATATTTGTAAACTATTTTAATGAAAATGGATTATAAACTTATTAAAGATTCTATTGACTTGTTGCAGGAATTTGAAACAGAAATTCGTACCTCTCCCGGTTTATATCCGGAAACTATTCAGGGGTTTAAGGATTGGATTTCTAACAAAGAGAATGTTCATCGGGAAGAACATTTCGAAGAACCTTATTGGGAAGGTAAAGAGAACGGAAGAACTGCGGAAAGTGCCATAAGTACCTTGCTTGTTCATCTTAATCGATATGCGAAAACCTACTCGAAATCAGCCATCTCAGATTCTGAATTTTCTACGCAGGAAGACTTTATTTATCTGATAAATCTTAAGGCTTTTGGAGAGATGACAAAAATGGCTCTTATCAAAAGAAATATCCATGATAAGCCGGTTGGTATGCTTATTATAGCCAGGCTTTTGCGGCAGGGACTTGTAGAACAGACAGATTCTGAGCTAGACAAGCGCAGTAAGTTGATCCGTATTACCGGAAGGGGATTACAGATTTTGGAAAATCAAATGGAAAAAATTCGGCAAGCTACCAATATCGTTGCAGGAAATCTCAATTATTATGAGAAGATGGATCTTATACGTATTCTTAATAAACTAGATCGTTTTCATTATCCTATTTTTTCAAGAAATATTAATTCTGACCAGCTTATCGATACGGTAAATGATGAGTATGTATTTATGGATTCTTAGTATTTAAAATGAAAAGTAATACATTCATGAACAATTTTTATACTAATGGTATACAGGCAAAATAAAACTTTATAAAGGCATCTCTTATCTTTAAACGACTTAAATTTTACTCATTTTTCAATATCTGCTGACAAATTTTTAAATTAATTTGTCAATATTATAAAATGACCTATTTTTAGTATTTTATTGCAAAAATACTATTCAATGCCGAAAAAAATTATAAGAAATCTTCAAATAGGAGTAGTGATTTCTTTGATACTTCTGATTGCTAGTTCCATAGCATCTTATATAAGCATACATAAGCAGATGGAGAATAGAGAAGACTTCTTAAAAAGTAAGGAATCTATAAGCTTAACAAAAGATATTTTAAACATTCTTTTAGATGCTGAAACGGGAAATCGGGGATATCAGCTTACCGGACGGGAAGATTTTCTTGAACCTTTCACTAAAAGCAGGGATGAATATCCGTTGCTTGTTTCTAATAAAGATAGACTTAATCTTAGAGATAAAGATCAGATTAATGTCCTCAATGAACTGCTGCGTACTTCAGAAATGGTGATGAAGGAATATGTAGTGCTTATTGAGAATCGAAAAAAGGGAATAGTAATGAGTCCGGAAGATCTTGTACAAAACAAGGAGGCTATGGACAGATGCCGTATGCTCGTTCAGAAATTTGTAAAAAATGAGGAAGTCCAACTTGCCATAAAAAATGAAGATCTGAAGAATTCTTCCAACAGGACCGTTTTGTTCATCGTCTTTTCTGCCATGGCCGCTATTGGGGTAACTATTTTTGTTTATATACAACTAAAATCTGACCTTATCCGTCGCGGTAAGTTAGAAAAAGATCTGTTTTATACGAAGGAAATGCTTGAGGAAACAAGCTCGGTTGCCCAGGTGGGAGGATGGGAAGCCAATATGACGACAGGAAAGCTCTTCTGGTCTCAAAGTACAAGAGAAATTCACAAACTAAAAGATGATCTCCAGCCTACTTTTGAAAGTGCCCTTGAATTTTACAAAGGAAAAAGTAGGGAGAGAATAAAATATCTTTTTAATAAGGCAATACAACAAGGAATTCCTTTTGATGAGGAACTTCAGCTTCTGCGTAATGATGGTGTTACGATTTGGGTAAGAGTAAAAGGTATTCCCGAATTTGAAGGTGATACCTGTAAAAGGGTTTTCGGAATCATTCAGGATATTGATGCCTTCAAAAAGATGTTTCTGGAGGCTACCCGGAAGGAGGCTATAATGCAGTCTTTTGCCACTGATGTGCCTGTTCCTTTGGCGATGTTTGATAAAGACCTTAACTATGTTGCTGTAAGCAGCAGATGGAGAGAGGAATTTAGTATGAATAAGGTAGATCTTATCGGTGATAACCTTTTCGAGATATCACCTAATATTCCCAAAGAACGAAAAGATATCTATGACAATGCGCTTTTGGGAAAAACGTACATCAACAGTGACTTTATGCTAAAGGTGGAAGGAAAAGAAGAAATTCAGCATTACGATCTTAAAGTCGGTCCCTGGTATCTCACAAAAGATGAAGTAGGGGGTGTAATTATTTCCATCCAGAATATTACCAATGCTGTGCAGATAAATGAAGAACTGAAAAATGCCAAGGAAGCGGCAGATACAGCCAGCAAAGCAAAATCTGAATTTCTGGCTAATATGAGTCATGAGATCAGAACTCCTTTAAACGGAGTTATTGGTTTTTCAGACCTTCTCCTCACCACACCACTGAATGAAACACAGAAGCAATATCTGAATTACATCAATGAATCAGGGGAAAACCTGCTTAGCATCATCAATGATATATTGGATTTTTCAAAAATAGAATCCGGAAAATTGGAGCTTTTAATTGAAAAATGTGATGTTTATGATATGTTGAGCCAGGTAATCAATGTTATTATTTATCAATCCCAGAAAAAAAACATTGAACTTCTTCTCAATATTGAGCCTGGTCTTCCAAAAATACTTTTTATGGATGAAGCAAGATTAAAACAGATCTTGATTAATCTTCTTGGGAATGCTGTGAAATTCACAGAAAAGGGAGAGATAGAGCTAAAAGTAGAGAAATTACGTATGGATGATAGGACTATTGCTTTGCGTTTCTCGGTTAGAGATACGGGGATCGGTATCCCTGTTGAGAAACAAAAGTATATTTTTGATGCCTTTACTCAGGAAAACAGTTCAATCAGTAAACAATACGGTGGTACAGGTCTGGGCCTTACGATCTCGAACAATATCCTGGGATATATGGGAAGCCATTTGTCGCTGAGCAGCACAAAGGAAATAGGTTCTGTGTTTTTCTTTGACATTGAGATTCCTTACGAGATCCCTAAATTGAGGATGGAGGAGGAAATTAGTATTAAAACGGCCTTAGTGGTTGATGATAATGAAACCAACAGGATCATTCTTGAGCATATGCTTACCTATAAAAATATAAAGTCTACCTTGGCTTCTAATGGAATGGAAGCCTTAGAGATCCTGTTGAAAGGTGAGCGGTTCGATGTGATTCTGATGGATTATCATATGCCTCTTATGTCCGGATTGGAAACAATAGATAAAATAACAGGGATGTTCAATGAGCGAAAAGAGACTTCCCCGTTTATAGTACTTTCTTCTTCTTCTGAAGAACTGGGCATACTTACCTCAGTTAGAAAAATAGAAAATGCACATTTACTGTTGAAGCCTATCAAATCACATGAACTCTACAAAACCTTAAGAAAAGTAGATCAAACTTATGCAGTAGAAATGAGTAAGGATCAGTCTGAAAAAGTTTCGCATTTATTTGCCCCGGAATTAGAAGTGCTTTTGGTTGATGATAACGTAGTGAATATGGTCCTGAATAATAGAATGATGAAGTCTCTTGCTCCCAATATACATTTAACGGAAGCGGTCAATGGGCTGCAGGCTTTGGAGGAATGCAAGAAGAAGCAGTTTTCCATTATCATGATGGATGTGCAGATGCCGATAATGAGTGGTATTGATGCAACCCGAAATATTAGATTGCTGCCGGGATATGAAGATATCCCTATCATAGGCGTTACAGCAGGAAATGTCCTGGGTGAAAAAGAAAAGTGCCTTGAAGCCGGAATGAATGATTTCCTTCCCAAACCTTTAAGAAAGACAGACCTTGTTGAAGTACTCAAAAAATATATTAGTATTTAAGACTTATGAAAAAAATAGAGCTCGATTTCTTCTGTTAATAATAGGCACAATATATTTTAAATGTATCAGATATAACCTTTATCTATATCGATATTACCCAAGTGGCCCAAAAGCTTCATCCAGAAATGAAAATCAAAGTGTTTGGTAATGGACCTAGGTTTGTTTATACAATTGTTGCAACAGAACTTTGATGTATCTAAATCCATATAAAGTTTATGAAAGTCGAACTAGAGATTCTTTGAGCCAAGGCGTAAAAAGCTTTTTTTGTTTTGATAATCAGATATTTAATAAAATTTATCGTGATTTCTTTTAATCTGAAAATTGCCGCAATTTTGCCACAAACTTTACGAGTTTATTGAAAAATCTCAGTTTTTACTTGAAAAATAAAAAACCTGCAAAAATTAATTTTTGCAGGTTTTGTGGGCTTTTAGCGGTACTTGAAGACGTACCCAGTGGAGAATACGGGATTCGAACCCGTGACCTTTTGACTGCCAGTCAAACGCGCTAGCCAACTGCGCCAATCCCCCGTCTTTTATTTTAAAGCGGTACAAAAGTAAGTATTTAAATGATATTTGCAAATATTTTGTTGATTTTATTAGGTGAAAATTAAAAGATAATAAGAACGGTTATTGGTTTACTAATAGATTTTAAAATGTAAATCTGTTCTTAAGCAAAAGAATTCCAACAGAATACCCTAGATTTGAAAAAAATAAAACATGGAATTTTCTCCTTTTAATCCAGTAATTAAGCTTTGTTTGCAAGGAATGAGCTTTGAAGAGAAAGAAATGCCTGAAGAAGCGGCTCAACTATTTTTAAAAGCTTGGGAAGAAGCTTCGGATGACCATGAAAAGTTTCTGGCATCTCATTATGTATCACGTCATCAGAAAACGGTGGAAGATAAGTTAAAGTGGCTTGAAACCTCTTTAGAGTTTGCTTTAAAAATTAATGATGATACTGTTAAAAGTGCCTTGCCTTCTCTTTATCTGAATATTTCCCAATGCTATCAGAACTTAGGCGATCATGAAAATTCAAAAAAGAATGCTGAGTTGTCGGAACTGTTTAGAAACCATCCGTCAGACAAAGGCCCTTTTTACCACGGAACAAAAGCTGAGTTGCAGATTGGAGATCTATTGACCGCTGGTGGAAACTCAAATTATAAGTCAGAATTTAAAATGAATCATATTTACTTCACTGCTTTGACTCAAGGGGCAGGGCTTGCCGCTGCACTGGCAAAAGGGGATGGAGCAGAAAGGGTTTATATTGTAGAACCAACAGGGAATTTCGAAAATGATCCCAATGTAACAGATAAAAAATTTCCAGGAAATCCCACCCGCTCTTATCGTTCCGAAATGCCTTTGAAAATAATAGGAGAGATCACAGAATGGAACAGACCGAAGCCTGAAGATCTTCAGAAGTTTCGGGAAAAATTAGAAAATAGTAAGGGAGACATTATCAATTAGTCTTTGTTTATTCTGTTAATTGGGAAAATGTTTCATTATGACTGTACTCATAAAACTCAGAATGAATATTTCATACATTTGGGAAAAGTTTTTCATTCATCCTATAGTTTTAGCCTCCGAATAGGGGGCGTTTCTGTTGGGTCATTTGAACTAAATGAGGTGACGGCGGATCGTTTGATATTGCCTAGAGAAAAGTTCTGGTGTGACCTTCATTTCCAGCAGCGATAAGATTCTATTGAAATTTCCTTTTAAATAAAAACCTCTATTGAGTTCCAGGGATTTTTTGCCATAATATACAGTACAGACTGGAGTTTGATATTTTCCAACCATTTTCATATCTATTTTTGTAATGTCAGTCCAGAGAAACTGATGCTGTGTCAAACCTCCTGTAAAGCGGATATCCGTATTTGAAATGATTAATTTTAGCCGGGTATACATCAGCATGCTCACAGCAATCAGCAAAAGTAATGGCACCAAAAAAATAATCTCTTGTGGAAAATCTTTCTGCATGAGAAGGCCCAATCCGGTCAAAACTAGGAGAGGTCCGAAAAAATAACAGATTATTTTTAACCATTGTGGTGAGGAAAAAGTTTCTTCAGTCAGTATCTGTTTCATAGTATAATAGTACGATTTTTAAGTGATGTATTTCATTTTCATTCAAAAAAAAACAGGATTGGTTGTTTACAGCTTAACATAAGAATTATTAAAGTCTTTGATTGAATATGGAAGTTAATATTCTTAAGCTAAATGGAAATCTTTAATTCTTAAATAAAAAACAGCCACAATTCAATTGTGGCTGCCTTTTTGAAATCAAATATCGAATACTATAAAGATCTGGAGCGCGCAATATTAATAAGGTACACAAGGTGTGCGTACATGCTTCGCTTTACAGACTCTATTTTTATATCTCCGGTCGTTTGGTTAATGGTGGTCACCAAATCGGTATTACATTGACCGGCAAAGTTTCCGTTTCCTAAATAGTTGACTGTATTGGCTCCCGGATAAGAAATTCTGGGATAATCAGGAGCAGTCTGGTTGGCCACAGGAGCTGCCCCTGCAAACCCTTTATTGTCAATATATCTTGCTGTCCATGTACCTAAAAACTGCCCGTTGCTGGTATTAATTCCTTGTCCTACCACAATTTGAGTATCTACAGGATTACTGAACCCGGCGCAAGAGGTGTAATGATTTATTGAAACAGTGCAGGAAGAAGCATTGTCAACAGGTTGGAAACATTTTCCTTCATAAATGGTTAGTCTTTGCTCAGCAGATGACATTGAAGTGTTTAATAATGCTTTCGGTGCAAAAATTTCCTCAGGTGAAAGAAGGAATAAAACGCCTTCTGCATCTGCTGCAACAATTTTTTTTTCAGCATTTGAAAGTCCTCTTACTCTTAGCAGTCCATTAACATCCAATGCTTGAGTAGGAGAGGTTGTATTAATCCCAACCTGTGCTGTTAAACTCCCACAAATAGCAAGTGCTGCCAAAAAGAATGATTTTGTTTTCATGTTATTTTTTGAAAAAGGTTAAATTTTTCACTAATGTAAGAAATATCTTTAAAATAGGGAGAAAAAACCTCTGAAATCTGATATAAAGTAATTGTAAACGAATATTGAATTTAATAATATCAAGTTTTATGTATATTTTTAAAATAACTCAAAATTTACACAGCTTGTATTTGTTTGAAAAATATTTGTATTTTAGCGGAAATATGTTGTTTTTTAATAAACATATTGGGTGCTAATTAAAATTCAGATAATTTGAATGAAAAAATTAGTAGATTTGCACGGAACAAAAAATAATACATATTAAAAAATATTCTCTGTGACTGGATTTTTAAGAGGAAAGTATATGAGAATAACAGGATTTTAGGTTATAAAACTACTGAAACTATGAAGAAACTTTTTTTACTTTTATTAACGGCGTTTTTATTTATCGGTTGCAGCTCTGATGATGATACTATTTATGATTATGTAGGAACATGGTCTGGTTCTTATGAAGGAAGCGATAAGGGAGTTTGGAACTTTGTGGTAGACGAGAGTGGTAAAGTAGTAGGAACAATGCATTCCGATGTGAATAATGAAAATTACAGCATTACCGGAAATTTAAGTGAGACAGGAGATCTGAACGCCAGAGTAGGACTTCCATCACAAGGAGATTTCAAAGGAACGTTAACGACAGAGAAAAAAGGAAACGGAAACTGGTCCAACTCACTTCCAACCCCTGCGATATCAGGAAGCTGGAAAGGAGAAAAGAAATAAAACAAGAAAGTCTGCAGATCTACTGCAGACTTTTTTATTTAAACAAATCCCATATGGGTAATTTCATCTTTCTCATTCTTCAATGCTACAAAATAAAGTAGAAAATCATCTTCGGAAAAATATTTTTTAAAAGACTTTTCCTGTTGCTGGTTCCAGCTTATTATTTCTTCATGAGTTTCTATGCTGTAACTTTCAGAATCTAATTTTAAGGTAAAGATGACTCCTTCATCTGGGGTACAACCCTTATTCTTATATAAAATCTGGTTTTGACTTCTGATACAATCTGAAACAGTTTTGATAGTACCCAGCTGAAATGCTCTCAACAGCTTCCTTCCTTCTTCAGTCTTTAAACCGTTTTCAACCGTTCTTTTTCCTCTTTCGGAAATAATATCCAAATCCTTGATGGCTGTCATCACCTTTGCAAACTTCTGATAGAGCAGGGGATCACCTGCTTTTTTGATATACCCTTCCAGACTCTTCCGGATGATCTTCCCGATTTTTGAACAGTGCCCGAATTCCGAACTGTTCTGTCTTACTTTTTCATACGACGGACTTTTTTTAAAAGCTGTTTTATTGAACCCGCTTTTCTTCCGAACCACATTCTTGCCGTTCAGATTGTAAAATACCAGGTCGCCTACCGCTCCTGTAATCTTAATTACACTTTCATATGTCGCCATATCTTCAAAATAGAAATCAAATATACCAATAAATAATGGAAAACAAAATTTTAACATATATTTACCATATAGTTGTAGTATAGTTATATTATAATTAAAATATAAAATGTATATTTGTCATGAATTAGTTAATTAAGTATAAATCAGATGAATATGGGATTGGGATTATTTGAACAAAGAATAAGGATAAAGCAGCTGTCTGTTTTACTGATGGCATCTGCTTTTGTAGTTTCCTGCGGATCTTCGAAAAGTGCTTCTGCCAGTAAGAAATCAAATACAAAGAACGTAGCGAAAGCTGAAAATCTCAGAAAGCTGGATTCAAAATTTAATGGGGATGTCTCCAGATCAATCAATGATATTCTGAAAGATGCAGAAAAATACATCGGAACACCCTATAAATTCGGAGGAAATACTTCTTCAGGTTTTGACTGTTCCGGATTTACCGTAAAAGTATTCGAAGAAAATGACTTCAGTCTTCCCAGACGATCTTCTGATCAGGCTGATGCAGGAAAGAATATCGATATTAAAGATGTGAAGCCCGGAGATCTTTTATTTTTTGCAACAGCAGGGGGAAGCAGAGTATCCCATGTAGGAATAGTTCATGATATTGGTCCTGACGGAGAAGTGAAATTTATTCATGCTTCTACTTCAAAAGGTGTAATCATTTCTTCCCTGAACGAAAAATACTGGAATAAGGCCTACCTTCATGCCCAAAGGGTTCTGTAAAAATAGTTTCAAGAAAAATGATAGAGAACCGCACATTTGCCTTCATTAAAACAGATAAGAAGCTGATTAAGATTTTCTTAAAAGATATCAGTATTATCAGAGGGCTCGGAAATTATGTGGAAGTTCACACCATCGACAACAAGAGATATATTTACTACAAAACACTTAAAGATCTGATTGAAAGCCTGCCGGACGAATTTATGCGGGTTCATAATTCATATATTATCAATCTGATGAATATTGAATCTTTCGAAGACAATCACTTAATTTGTGGCGACTTAAAAATTACAGTAGCCAAAAGCTATAAAGAATGTCTGCAAACGGCTCTCGGTAAAATGATGCTTTAAAAATTCATCTGCATCAGAAAACGATCCAACGACATCAGATTTTTGATCTCATGTATAAATAAATTTTCATTCCTCTTTCCATGTTTTAGTTTTACTGAAAAATTAAAACAATGAACAAAGACACTGCATTAGATTACATTCAAAACAATAATATTATCGGAATAAAAGCCGGAAATCAAAGACCTGAATTCCTGGAAATATGGATGGTTATTGTACAGAACAGAATATTTGCAAGATCCTGGGGACTCGCCAAAAGAAGTTGGTATAATACCTTTTTAGAAGATTCAGCAGGTGAAATCCTATGTGGCGAAACAACATATGCTATAAAAGCTCTCGTTCCGGAAGATATCAGTGACGTTACTGAAGAAATTAATCAGGCCTATCTGACAAAATATAATACCGGCCATAATATTAAGTATTCACAGGGCATTATTCAGGAAAAGCATATTGCCAGAACAATGGAGTTTATTATTTTGGATTAAATAAATTTAAAAATCAGCGAGAAAATGGTGAAACATTCAATAGGAACGGGCTTTAGCCCGTTTATCGAAAAATAAAAACTTCAACCGGCTTTAGCCAAAACTTATAAAATCTTCTTCTTTAACCACCCCATCAAAAATTCTTTGAATTTTTGCCACTCTTTTGGAGGAGGGGAATTTCTAGTTTTCCAATTGGAATTTCTGGAACCCCAATAAAGTCTCTGACATTGCAATAGTATTGCATCATGAAACTCAGGAAATTTGCCCAAAACTATTATCATATGGCTGATTTCATCAGATTCTTTATTCCTTTATATTTTATCGTATTCTTTACCATTTCCTTTGTCGGAATCAGTTATAAAGTAGCAAAACAGATCGGTAAAAACCCAAATGTTCTTCCCAAAGACGATTCTGTCTACGGACTTGTAGGATTCTATTTTAAGATGACTTTGTGTGTCCTTTTTATTTATACAATGCTTTTACTCTTTTTACCAGAAAAGATTTTTAATGCTTTTAAAATTACCATGCTGGAATATGTTCCATTGCAATATACGGGAGTGGTGATCATGATTTTCGCACTGATTTGGGTTATAATAGCGCAGCTGCAAATGAAAAATTCATGGCGGATCGGGGTTGATAGCACAACAAAAACAGAACTTATTACTCATGGATTATTCAGGTTCTCAAGAAATCCCATATTCCTGGGGATGACCATCAGTCTTGTCGGATTTTTTCTTGTTTTTCCAACGGTAATTGCTTTTTCTTTTCTTTTGATTGGAAGTATTTTGATGCAGATTCAAATCCGGATTGAAGAAGAGTATCTGTTAAAACAGCATGAACAAATATATGTTACATATAAAAAGAGGGTTGCAAGGATGTTTAGCCTTTATTAAAAGCATCATCTTAAAAACTGTTTTGCTGAACTTTTTTGTATCTTTGGCTGGTATAATTTTTCAAACTAATTTAAATAAGAAACATGTCGTTACAACAAACTATTGAAAATATTTGGGATAATAGAGAACTATTACAAAATGAAGACAGCCAGAAGGCAATCAGAGAGGTTATTTCTTTAGTTGATAAAGGTGAACTTCGTACTGCTGAACCTACTGAAAACGGATGGCAGGTAAATGAATGGGTGAAAAAAGCTGTCGTAATGTATTTCCCGATCCAAAAAATGGAAACTATTGAAGTAGGCCCGTTTGAATTTCATGATAAAATGCCTTTGAAGAGAGGTTATGCTGAAAAAGGGGTGAGAGTTGTACCGCATGCAGTAGCAAGAGAAGGTGCTTACATTGCTCCTGGAGTAATTATGATGCCGTCTTACGTAAATATTGGTGCTTATGTAGATTCCGGAACAATGGTAGATACTTGGGCTACAGTAGGAAGTTGTGCACAGATCGGTAAAAATGTTCACCTGAGTGGTGGTGTAGGTATCGGTGGAGTATTGGAGCCATTACAGGCAGCTCCGGTAATCATTGAAGATGATTGCTTTATCGGTTCAAGATGTATCGTTGTAGAAGGAGTTCACGTAGAAAAAGAAGCCGTATTGGGTGCAAACGTAGTATTGACAGCTTCTACAAAAATTATCGATGTTACAGGAGATACTCCTATAGAAATTAAAGGAAGAGTTCCTGCCCGTTCAGTAGTCATTCCTGGAAGCTATACAAAACAGTATCCGGCTGGAGAATATCAGGTTCCGTGTGCACTGATCATTGGTCAGAGAAAGGAATCTACAGATAAGAAAACATCTCTGAATGATGCATTGAGAGACAATAATGTAGCAGTTTAAGATTAATATTTTAATCTAATACCACAATCTTGAAAGAAAAATTTCTTAAAATATTATTAAACCCTAAATATATATTTGGGGTTTATCTTATTATATCCGTTGTTACAGCTATTTCCAAATATCTGAGAGGAGATTATGCGATCAATAATTATCTGATTTTTAAAAACGTATTCTTTAATACCATTCATCAGAAAAATCTGTTTATCCATTATCCGAATCTCTATTTTGACCTGAATCATTATGGCGTATTTTTCAGTGCATTGATTGCTCCTTTTGCCATGATGCCGGATTGGCTGGGAATTTCACTTTGGAATATTGCCAACACCTTTATCTTTATCTACGGAATTTATAAACTGCCGTTTTCAGACAGCAAAAAAGCAATTTTCGGATTGCTTTGTCTTCAGGAATACATTACAGCAGCTTTAAGTTTGCAGTTCAATGTAGCACTGACAGGACTTTTGCTGTTATCTGCAGTATACATTTACGAAAGAAAAGAAGTAAAATCGGTAACTGCCATTTTAATAGGAATATTCGTCAAAATCTACGGAATAGTAGGATTAACGCAGTTTTTCTTTATTAAAAACAAGACTAAATTTATTCTTTCAGGAGTAGGCATTGCCATCCTATTTTTCGTACTTCCAATGGCCTATTCAAGTCCGCAGTTTGTGATTCAGTGTTACTCAGATTGGTTTCAGTCTATCGTAGAAAAAAATAATGAAAACCAGGTGCTGGGAAATATGCAAGATATCTCATTAATGGGCTTTGTAAGAAGAGTTTTGGGGGATGCATCCATTTCCAATCTTGTATTTTTGGCAGGCGGATTACCGCTTTTTGTGTTGCCATATATCAGAATTAAGCAATACAAACACTATGCTTTCCAACTGATGATTCTGGCTTCAACATTACTGTTTCTGGTACTGTTCAGCTCCAGTTCAGAATCTCCAACATACATTATTGCTGTGGTAGGAGTGCTGATATGGTTTTTCCTTCAGAAAGAAAGAACACCGCTTATTATTGGATTGCTGGTTTTTGTCATTATTTTCACTTGTTTTTCAACTTCGGATCTATTCCCGAAATTTGTAAAAGAAAATTATATCATCAAATATTCATTAAAAGCAGTACCTTGTATTGTGGTCTGGTTGAGAGTAACTTATGAACTTCTGACTAAAGATTTTGAGAAAAATTATAGCTTGAATTAATAAATATGAAGAAAATTTCAATTGTAATTCCCGCCTATAACGAAGAAGGTAACGTTGCCATGATCCATCAGAAAATTAAAGAAGTATTTGATGGCTTAAGCAACTATGATTTTGAAATCATATTTGTAAATGATGGTAGCAGAGACCATACGCAACAAAAATTAGAAGAACTTTCCAACACCTATGATGAAGTAAAATTCATTGAGTTTTCCCGTAATTTTGGACATCAGCCCGCAGTAAAAGCAGGGATGGATAATGCTCACGGAAATGCAGTCATTTCTATGGATGGAGACCTTCAGCATCCGCCGGAGCTTATTCCGGAGATGATTCAGAAATGGGAAGAAGGATATGATGTGGTATTTACAGTAAGAACTTATCCTAAAGAAATTTCTTATTTTAAACGAAAAACGTCAGATCTTTTCTATAAATTACTATCCAGTCTTTCCGATGTTAACCTCACAAAAGGAGGCGGATCAGATTTCAGACTAATGGATGCCAATGCTGTTGAAGTAATGCGAACCTTCAATGAAGATGATTTATTCCTGAGAGGATTAACGAGCTGGATGGGTTTCAAACAGACCGGAATTGATTTTAAAGCCAATGAAAGACTATCCGGACAAAGCAGCTACAACCTTAAAAAGATGTTTACTTTTGCCTTTACGGGAATCACTGCTTTCAGTGTAAAACCTCTTTATTTAGCCGCATATCTTGGGTTTTTATTTTCCGCGCTTTCGGTAGTGGGATATGGAACGTATGTCATTCATTCCTTTATTGCCAAAACGGAGATATCAGGTTGGGCATCGTTGATTATGACCATTGTTTTCTTTGGAGGACTTCAGTTGATCATCCTTGGAATCATGGGAATTTATCTAGGTAAAATATTTAAACAGGTGAAAGAAAGACCTAATTATATTATTAAAAACAAAAATTTTTAGAATGGTTTTATTGAGTTTTGATATTGAAGAATTTGATATGCCATTAGAATATAAGGGTGAGATTCCCTTTGAAAAGCAGATTTCAATTTCACAAACAGGATTAGAGAGAATTCTTGATATCCTTAAAAAACATAATGCCAAAGCTACTTTCTTTTCTACGGTAGTTTTTGCAGAAAACAGCAAATCCCTTATTGAAAGGTTGTTAAACGAAGGCCATGAACTGGCTTCTCATACATGGTTTCATTCAGAATTTGAAGACAAACACCTGAAGGAATCACGGGAAAAACTGGAAGAACTATTTTCCACAAAGGTAACAGGGTTGAGAATGCCAAGAATGATGCCCGTAGACGACAAAGAAGTGGAAAAAGCGGGCTATTCATACAATTCATCTATTAATCCCACATTTTTGCCGGGAAGATATAATAATTTAAAAGTATCCAGAACTTATTTTAAAGAAGGAAATGTAACCCAGGTTCCGGCTTCGGTTTCTCCTAATTTCAGGATTCCTTTGTTTTGGTTGAGCTTTCACAATTTCCCATTGTCTTTCTACAAGAAACTGGCTTCAGATACGTTGAAAAAAGATAAATATCTCAACATCTATTTCCATCCGTGGGAATTTGCAGAGATCAAAGACGAAGCATTTAAACTGCCTGGGTTTACTGTAAAGAACTCCGGAAAAGATATGGTGGAAAGATTTGATGCGTTTGTAGGCTGGCTGAAAGAAAAAGGACATACATTCGGTACATTCCAGGAATTTCAAAAACAGATACAACGATGAAGATTGCCTTTGATGCAAAACGGTTTTTCCATAATACATCCGGATTGGGAAATTACTCGAGAGATCTTGTAAGGATACTTTCCGAGTATGAACCGGAAAACGAATATCTGTTACTGAACAAAAACACATCGGAGCGTGGAAAGGATATCCTGAAGCACCCGAATGTTCATTTTATTGAAACTTCAAAAGGAAACTTTTCCCGTCAGCTTAAAATGGGTAAAGATGCCCAGAAGCAAAACGCTGATATTTTCCATGGATTATCCGGTGAACTACCTTTAAAATGGGACTCAAAACCTATTAAAAAGGTCGTTACCATTCATGATCTGATCTTTGTAAGATATCCGCAGTATTATTCTTTTTTTGACAGGAGAATTCACTTCTGGAAATTTAAAAAAGCCGCTGATATGGCTGATAAAATTATTGCTATTTCAGAACAGACCAAAAGAGATATCATTCAATATTTAAAAGTTCCTGAGACTAAGATTGAAGTCATTTATCAGGGATGTCATCAGGCTTTTAAAGAGCAGCAGTCTCCGGAACTGATGCAGGAGGTAAAAGAGAAGTTCAGGCTTCCGGAAAGGTTTATACTCAACGTAGGAACTATCGAAGATCGTAAGAATCTTTTGAACGTTGTAAAAGCGATCAACGGTACAGAAATTCCATTGGTGGTGGTTGGAAGGAAGACCAAATATTTCCAGAAAATAGAAAAATTTCTGAAAAAGAGCAAAATGGAAAAGCAGGTGCTATTCCTTGAAGGGGTTTCCATGGATGAGCTGGCTTGTCTTTATAAACTGGCAGATATTTTTGTCTATCCAAGCTTCTTTGAAGGTTTTGGAATCCCTGTCATAGAAGCACTTTTCTCCAAAACCGTTGTGGTTACCAGCAATACAAGCTGCCTACCGGAAGCGGGAGGAAAAGACTCCGTTTACATCAATCCGGATAATGATCTTGACATCCGGGCCAAAATCAAATTTCTCTGGGAAAATGAATCTGAGAGAAAACGCCGTGAGGAAAAGGGTTTCGAGTTTGTTCAAAAGTTTAATGACGAACCTATTGCAAAGGAGCTGATGAATTTTTATCAAAAATTAATCTGAAAAAACTTTGCATTTTAAAAATAAATCCTACATTTGCATCATAATTCAAACAATGAAACCAACATTTTTAGCATTACATCATTATCATCATCATCTCTGTTAGGCGGAATTGATTGATATAAGTATGTGCTAAAATCAAAAATAATTAAAACCGTCTGAGTAAATAGGCGGTTTTTTTGTTTCCTGAATTCTCCTCAGAAATTTCAATAGATCAGTTTTATTTGCTCAGACCTCAAAAAAGGCAAAATGAGTAAATTAAAAATTGCAATCCAAAAAAGCGGCCGGCTTTACGAAGAATCTCTTCAGCTTCTCAAAGACTGTGGAATCTATGTCAATAACGGCAAAGACCAGCTCAAAGTTTCAGTAGATAATTTTCCGATGGAAATCATGTACCTTCGGAACTCAGATATCCCACAATACCTGGAAGATGGAGTGGTGGATATTGCCATTGTAGGCGAAAATCTTCTGATTGAAAAAAGTAAAAATATCAAAACAATTCAGAAACTTGGGTTTTCAAAATGCCGTGTTTCACTGGCTGTTCCCAAAGAAGTTGAAACGGATGAACTCTCTTTTTTCCAGGGTAAAAAAATTGCCACCTCTTACCCTAATACCCTCAAAAACTTTTTAGAAAAAGAAGGAATTACATCAGATATTCACGTGATTTCAGGATCTGTTGAAATAGCTCCTAATATCGGTCTTGCAGATGGGATATGTGATATTGTCAGTTCCGGAAGTACCTTATTCAAAAACGGATTGCGCGAGACTGTCACTTTGCTGAAATCGGAGGCTGTTTTAGCTCAAACTCCTCAATTATCATCTGAAAAAGAAGCTATTCTTGAGAAATTTGTGTTCAGAATCAAGGCGGTTTTAAAAGCAAAAAATTCAAAATACATTCTGATGAATGTTCCCAACGAAAAAATTCAAAAAGTATCTGAAGTTCTTCCCGTATTGAAAAGCCCTACAGTTATTCCTCTTGCAGAAGAAGGCTGGAGCAGTATTCATTCTGTTATTGATGAAGTGCGTTTCTGGGAAGTGATTGATGAACTGAAAGATAATGGGGCCCAGGATATTTTAATCATCCCGATTGATAAAATGGTTATATAAAGAATCTAACTAATCATTAAGGTGATAACGTGAGTTGAAGAATGATAATGTTGGTTAACGCAAAGGCGCAATAAAAATGAAGCCAATACTATTTTAAGGCACAAAGATTTTATCTGCGATAAAATTGAATGCCGTTTTAAATCACAAAACTATACCCACGCACTTGCTGAAAATCTTCGATTTTCTTGCGCCTTAAAAAAGTAAAAGATTAGAAAAAACTTTGCGTCTTTGCGTTATCAAAAAAAATAGCAATTAAGATAGCTGAATAATATAGCTTCAGCTATGATCTTAATGAAACTTAACAACTTAAAAGAATCTTAATGGTTCAAAAAAAATCTTTCAAAATAATACAATGAAAATATACAGATATCCCACAAAAAATACCTGGACAGATTTAGTAAAACGCCCGGTTCTTGAGCAGAAAGAGATTTCAGGTCTTATTACAGAAATATTCACGGAAGTTGAAAAAAACGGAGATAAAGCTTTAATAGAATTCAACAGAAAATTTGATAAAGCAGAAACGGTGAGTATTAAAGTATCTGATGTAGAAATTCAAGAGGCAGAAAAGCAGATTAATGATGAATTGAAACAGGCTATTCAGCAGGCAAAAGAAAATATTGCTACATTTCACGCTTCTCAAAAACAGGAGATTCAAAAAATCGAGACAACAAAAGGAGTGGTTTGCTGGCGTGAAAATCGTGCTGTAGAAAGAGTGGGGATTTATATTCCCGGAGGAACAGCTCCTTTATTTTCCACAGTACTGATGCTTGCCGTTCCTGCAAATCTGGCAGGTTGTAAAGAAATTATACTGTGTACACCACCAGATAAGAATGGAAATATCAATCCTGCGATTCTGTATGCTGCTAAACTTTGTGGGGTTTCGGAAATCTTTAAAATTGGTGGAGCACAAGCCGTTGCCGCAATGGCTTTGGGGACAGAAAGTATTCCTGAAGTCAATAAAATTTTCGGTCCCGGAAATCAGTTTGTAGTA
Source organism: Chryseobacterium culicis (assembly GCF_002979755.1). NCBI lineage: Bacteria > Pseudomonadati > Bacteroidota > Flavobacteriia > Flavobacteriales > Weeksellaceae > Chryseobacterium > Chryseobacterium culicis. The sequence continues at coordinate 630,681 of NZ_PCPP01000001.1, forward strand.
GCGGCCAAAGAATATGCCCAGCGTTACGGAGTTGCCATTGATATGCCTGCCGGTCCAAGTGAAGTTCTTGTGATAGCAGATGAACAGGCAGTTCCTGAATTTTGTGCTGCAGATCTTCTTTCACAGGCAGAACACGGGAGTGACAGTCAGGTTGTTTTTATTACGACAGACCTTAAAGTGTTTGAAGAAACTATAGAGGCTGTTGGGCAGCAGCTCAGAGACTTACCAAGAAATGAGTTTGCTGGTCAGGCTTTGGAGAACAGCTCTTTTATTTTAATGAACTCCCTGGAGGAAGCCCTGGAATTTAGTAACCTTTATGCTCCGGAACACCTTATTCTGGCGATCAATGATTTTGAAAAATATATTCCTGAGATTCAGAATGCAGGTTCGGTTTTCCTCGGAAACTATTCCTGTGAGAGCGCAGGAGATTATGCCAGCGGAACCAATCACACGCTTCCTACCAATGCTTATGCAAAGAATTACAGTGGAGTATCGCTGGACAGTTTTGTAAAGAAAATAACATTTCAGCATCTTTCAAAGGAAGGTCTTCAGAATTTAGGAAAAACGATAGAGCTCATGGCAGAAGCAGAAGGTCTGTTTGCTCACAAAAATGCAGTATCCATCAGATTAAAATAATAAATGTTGGAAAACGTAAAGTTTATCCAAAAAATTGAACCATTAAGAAAACGAAGCTTTTAAGTAACGTTAAGATTCAAATACATTTGAATTCACCTCACAGCTTATTAAATATCTCCGATATTTTCTTCACTATTCTTAATCACTCATTCATCTTAATGGTTTAAAATAGTTTAAAATGAAAAATAATACAATGAAAAATAACAGTATCAATACTTTAGTAAGAAAAAATATATTAGAACTACGGCCTTATGTAAGTTTCAGGGATCATAATGAATTCAATTCTCCGGTTATGCTGGATGCTAATGAAAGCCCTTTTGGGGAATGCAACCGTTATCCTGATTCTACGCAGAAAAAGCTTAAAAACAAACTTGCAGAACTTAAAAATATTTCTCCTTCACAAATTGCTGTAGGAAATGGAAGTGATGAACTGATAGACCTTATCATTAAAATTTTCTGTGAGCCTAAAAAAGATGCTATTCTGATGATGAATCCGTCATTTGCTATGTATGGTTTCTATGCAGCAATTAATGAAAATAAAGTTTTGAAACTCGATTTGAATGAAAATTTTGAGATTGTTAAAAATGATTTTTTAAAAATTGCTGAAGATCCTTCTCTTAAAGTTTTCTTTTTATGTTCACCCAATAACCCTACAGGAAACAGTATTGATGATATTGAGTTTTATCTTCAGAACTTCAATGGAATTGTAGTTGTTGACGAAGCTTATATTGAATTTTCTGGTAAAAAATCAAGTTTGGAGCTATTGGATCAATATTCTAACTTAATTGTACTACAAACTTTTTCCAAAGCATGGGGATTTGCCGGAGCAAGAGTAGGTATGGCATATGCATCAGGAGAGATTATCAGATTGATCAACACAGTAAAAGCTCCTTATAATGTGAATGTTTTAAGCCAGGAATTGATCGTAAAGACATTGAATGATGAAAAGAGGTTTCAGGAAAATGTAAACCGTATTCTGGAAGAAAGAACATGGCTGCAGGAGCAGTTTGAAGGAATTGCATGTATTTCAAAAGTATTTTCAACAGATGCCAACTTTTTTCTGATCAGAATGGAAAATGTTGATTCAGTGTATACAAGAATGCTTGAGGAGGAGATTTTAACCAGCAGAAGAGATCCTGCCATTCCCGGATGCATCAGAATCAATGTAGGAAACCGGGAAGAAAATGAAAAATTAATTAATCTTTTAAAAGGAATATAATTATAGCTTGTTAAAATATAACCCATTAAGAGAAACGAAGATAATAAGAAAAGTTAAGATTCATCAGGATGCATAAAATGCAAAGCTAAATTAATAGCTTCAACTATGTTCTTAATGCTAATCACTTAAAAAAAGCTTAATGGTTAAAAACAATTTGATAAAAACATATGAAAAAAGTACTCTTTATAGACCGCGACGGAACCCTTATTATTGAACCACCTACTGATTTCCAGGTTGATTCTCTTGAAAAGCTTGAGTTTTATCCCGGGGTTTTCCAAAACATGTCAAAAATTGTCAATGAACTGGATTATGAACTGGTTATGGTGACGAATCAGGATGGTTTGGGGACTGAAAGTTTTCCTGAAGAAGATTTCATAAAACCCCACGCAAAAATGCTACAGGCATTTGAAAATGAAGGGATCGTTTTTAGTGATATTTTAATTGATAAAAGTTTTGAATCCGAAAATCTTCCTACCAGAAAACCTGGAATTGGAATGCTTGGAAAATACATCTATGGCAATTATGATCTGGAAAATTCCTATGTAATTGGTGATCGAAATACCGACGTTCAACTCGCTAAAAACCTTAAGTCTAAAGCTATTTATCTTAATCAAAACTTAAATAGCGAAGCTGAGCTTTCTGCGACAAGTTGGTCAGAGATTTATCAGTTCTTAAAATCCGGAATGAGGAAAGCTAAAGTATCCCGAAAAACCAATGAAACAGATATAGAAATTGAAGTCAATCTTGATGGTAACGGACGATCTGATATTTCAACCGGGCTTCATTTTTTTGATCACATGCTGGACCAGATTGCAAGACACGGAAATATGGATCTTACCATAAAAGTAAACGGAGATCTTGCTGTAGATGAGCACCACACGATTGAAGATACCGGGATTGTATTGGGAGAAGCCATTTTAAAAGCTTTAGGAAAGAAAAAAGGAATTGAAAGATATGGTTTCCTTCTTCCGATGGATGATTGTCTCTCTCAGGTGGCTATTGACTTTGGCGGCAGACCGTGGTTAGTATGGGATGCTCCGTTTAAAAGAGAAAAGATAGGGGATATGCCTACCGAAATGTTTTATCACTTTTTTAAGTCCTTTACGGATGCCTCAAAATCCAATCTGAATATCAAAGCAGAAGGAGATAATGAACACCACAAAATTGAATCCATCTTTAAAGCATTTGCAAAAGCCGTTAAAATGGCGGTAAACCAAACAGATACTAACTTCAGCCTGCCTTCTACAAAAGGAAGTTTATAAATATGATTGCCATAATAAAATACAACGGAGGAAATGTAAACTCTGTTCAGAATGCCCTCAACAGGCTGAATGTTGATTCTGTGATTACGGATGATCCTGAACAGATCTTAAAAGCAGATAAAGTTATCTTTCCAGGCGTAGGAGAAGCCTCATCCACCATGAAACTGTTGAAAGAAAAAGAACTTGATCTATTGATTCCAAGTCTTAAACAACCTGTTTTGGGAATATGCCTGGGGATGCAGCTGATGTGTAAAGGAAATGAAGAAGGAGATACTGAAGGAATGGGAATTTTTGATATCAATGTCAGAAAATTTCCATCCAGAGATATTGTTCCGCATATGGGCTGGAATACAGTTTCAGGACAGACATCGGCATTGTTTTCCGGAATTGAAAAGAGTAGTGATGTTTATTTTGTTCACAGTTATTATTGTGAGCTTTCAGACTTTACAACTTCTGTTTGTGATTATATACTGCCTTTCAGTGCTTCTTTGCAGAAAGATAATTTTTATGCAGTGCAGTTTCACCCTGAAAAATCAGGAATCGTGGGAAATCAGATCGTTAAAAACTTTATAAATTTATAATGATGAAAATAATTCCGGCTATTGATATTATCGACGGGAAATGTGTCCGCTTGTCGAAAGGAGATTACAACACAAAGAAAATATACAATGAAGATCCTGTAGAAGTGGCGAAGGAATTTGAGAGTTTTGGCATTCAGTTTCTCCATTTGGTAGATCTTGATGGGGCAAAATCAAAGCATATTGTCAATCAGAAGGTTCTGGAAAACATTGCAGCATCTACTTCGTTACACATTGACTTTGGAGGAGGATTAAAAACTCAGGAAGATATTGAAACAGCCTTTAATTCAGGGGCAAAACAGATAACTTTAGGAAGTATTGCGGTTCAGAATCCTGAGTTCTGTTTTGAAATGATACGGAAATATGGCCCTGAGAAGATTATTTTGGGAGCAGACTGTGAAAACCGGAAAATAAAAACCTCCGGCTGGCTCGAAGAAAGTGACAATGATATCATTGATTTTATCCTTCAGTATCAGGAAAAAGGAATACAAAATACGATTTGTACGGATATTTCGAAAGACGGAATGCTGGAAGGTCCATCAACAGGACTGTATATTGAAATTTTATATAAAACATCGGTTCAGCTGGTAGCCAGCGGAGGAATTTCAGGGATTGCTGATGTCTATAAAATGAAAGATATAGGATGTTCAGGAACAATCATCGGAAAGGCAATCTATGAGGGAAAAATAAGCTTACAACAACTTCAAAATTTTATTGAAAATGCTTAAAAAAAGAATTATTCCATGTTTGGATATTAAAGATGGATCTACGGTAAAAGGAATCAACTTTGAAGATCTTAAAAATGCTGGAGATCCTGTAGAGCTTGCCAAAAAATATGAGAAAGAAGGAGCTGATGAACTTGTTTTTCTGGATATTACCGCCACTATTGAAAACAGAAAGACGTTTATAGAACTGGTAAAAGATATTGCAAAAGAACTCAGTATTCCCTTTACGGTGGGAGGAGGAATTTCTTCGGTAGAAGATGTGAGAAAACTTTTGGAAGCAGGCGCAGATAAGATTAGTATCAATTCTTCAGCAGTGAAAAATCCTACTCTTATTTCCGATTTGGCCAAAGAGTTTGGAAGTCAGTGTATTGTGGTAGCGATTGACACAAGACAAGTCGGGAGTGTGGATCTTGTCCATATTAAAGGTGGAAGAGAAGCTACCGAACTTCTTACCGTAGAATGGGCGAAACAAGCAGAGTCCCTAGGCGCAGGAGAAATTTTACTGACTTCTATGGATGGTGACGGGACTAAAAATGGTTTTGATCTCCGTATTACAAAGCTGGTTTCAGAAAATATCAGTATTCCGGTCATTGCTTCCGGAGGTGCTGGTAAGGTAGATGACTTTGTTAAAGTATTTAATGAAACAAAAGCTACAGGAGGATTGGCAGCCAGTATTTTCCATTTTAATGAAATAGGCGTTCAGGAATTAAAACAACAATTAAAAACTCAAAAAATAGAAGTACGATGAAAATAGATTTTAATAAAGATAGTGAACTTGTTCCTGTAGTGATTCAGGATAACAGAACATTACAAGTGTTGATGTTAGGCTATATGAATGAAGAAGCTTTTGAAAAAACAGAAAAGGAGGGAATCGTTACTTTTTTTAGTCGTTCCAAAAACAGACTCTGGACAAAAGGTGAAGAATCGGGTAATTTTTTAACGGTAAAAAGCATTGATATAGACTGTGATCAGGATACCATATTGATTAAAGTTATTCCTAAAAATGTGGTCTGCCACACAGGAAGCTTCAGCTGTTTCGGAGAAAAGAATACTAAGGGATTTTTATATGAACTGGAAGAGAAAATAGCTCAGAGAATAGATAATAAAACAGAGGATTCTTATACCTATTCGCTCTACCAAAGAGGAATCAATAAAATGGCCCAAAAAGTAGGAGAGGAAGCTGTAGAACTCGTGATAGAAGCAAAAGACAATAACGAAGAACTTTTTAAAAATGAAGCTGCAGACCTGCTGTATCACTTCTTAATTTTATTGAAAGCGAAAGGATTTACGCTGGAAGAAATTGAAGAAATTCTTAAAAACAGGAATAATTAGCAGATGACTCCATTACAAAAAGCTAAAGATTTGATGGATAATGGCCAGTATATGCCCGCTATTACTATTTTGCAAAATTTAAATGGATTATCACCTAAGTCTGAAAATTATAGATTGTTATTTATGTCAGATTGTTGGTATCGTTTGAAAGAATATGATTGGGCCATTGATATCGCTGATAAATTGTTACAGAAAGATGAGCAAAACGAACTTGCTTCTTTGATAAAATATTTATCCTATTGTAATCTTAAAGATTTTGACAGCGCTTTGGCAGAGATTATACATTTTTTATCACATAATGAAGCGGATCTTTATAAAGTAACGCTGGAAGAATTATTGACAGATATCAAAGACGGCTTTATTAATGATCAGGATATTATTTCTAAAATCGAAGGACTTGCTTTAAAAAACAATGTATTAAAATAAAAGGATTGAATCTACAAATAAAAACAGCAGGAAAATTACTCCCGCTGTTTTTTTATTATGAATCTATTGATCCTTATCTTTCAATCATAATATTCTTCACAAGTGTCTCTTCACCTACTTTCAAAACTCCAATATACACTCCGTTCTGAAGCCCTGAAACATTAATTTTCCTTTCATTATTCACTTTCAGCATGGATCTTCCCATAGCATTGCTGATTTCAAAACTGAAATTCAACTCTTTAGACTCTGGTAACTCAATATTGAGAAGATTATTGGCAGGGTTAGGGTATATTTTTACGGCTTCCAGTGCGTTTTTAGAAGCAGGCTTGCTCATGGTAGTAGAAGCGGTTGCAAAATGCTGCAATGCTCCCACAGTTGCTTTTCCAATCTTGTATACATACACAGGATCCATATTGGTGAAAGTATCCTTAGAGCTGTGAGGATAGCTGCTTCTTATCCTTTCAAAAAAACCGGTAATCACTTCACCTTTCTGTTCAAAAGGGATATAATCCGTATCTGCAGCAGGATCTACGGCAGTCAGAAGAGGAGAGTAGAGTGCTGTACAGTTTCTTAACTGCTGAGTAACGGCTGCGGACGCTGCATTATTGCTGGAGACTCCTCCCTGATCTTCATCACAATATACGGTTGTGTTGTTATTTCCTTTCACACCGCCCACCTGATCCAGATTGAAGACCAGTTTGATATCCAATTTACGGACACCTCCCTGATACACTACATTATTTACATAATGGCTGCTTCCTTTTAATCCCTGTTCTTCCCCGGAAAAATGGATGAATTTTATAGAGTATTCGGTTGGAACATTTCTAAGTATTCTCGCTGCTTCAAGAATAATGGAAGTTCCGCTGCCGTTATCATTCACGCCCGGACCATAAATGGTGTCGAAATGCCCACAAATAATGACAAATTTGTTAGGATAAAGGGTTCCTGTTTTGGTAATGATTAAATTTTTGGAACTGGTGCTTCCGAAAGTAAAAGGGCTTTCTTCTATCTGACTGGCTGTATAGCCATAAGAGAGATATTTATTCTTAATCCAGTTCAGTGTATTGGTATTGGCTACTGAACCAGTAGTTTTTACCCCCAGATTACTAAACTCTTGAAGATTTGTAGTGATATTGGTTTGAGTAACCATATCCGCTCTGTCTTTGTAAGCCTGAATAAAAGTTTGAGCTCCAATGGACTGCATCATGAAGGCAGCACATAAAAGTGTTGTGATTTTTTTCATATTAAAATATTATTTTGGTAACACGAATGTAGTAAATAAATCACAATAATGTGTTTAATATTTTAAAACAAATGTAAATTTATTATGAATATCATATCAATATGCTGCATGGCTTTATAAATGTTATAATTCTTTTAATGCTATGAAAAATAAAACCTTTGAACAGCTTCAAAGGTTTTTATATCAATAAGGTTTTATGATAATGCAAATTATTTTTCAATCATAACTTTTCTTACGACCTTTTGGTCTCCAACTTTTAAAATTCCAATATAAGCTCCGTTTTCAAGCCCGGAAACATTGATTTTTGTTTCATTAGCTCTCTTGAAAATAGAACGCCCCTGAAAATCCGTAATTTCAAAAGTGAAATTTTTAATTCCGGAATCAGGAAGTTCAATATTGAGGATATCTTTGGCAGGGTTAGGATAGATTTTTACCGTTTCCAAAGTGTTTTTTACATCAGTTTCATGAGTTCCCAATGTACCGGTAGCCACCGCAAAATGCTGTAGCGCTCCAACAGATGCTTTTCCTATCTTGTAAATATATACAGGATCGGTATTGGCGAAAGTATCATTGACGGTATGCGGATAGGTACTTCTGATTCTTTCAAAGAAACCTGTGATCACTTCACCTTTCTGTTCAAAAGGAATATAATCTGTATCTGCAGCCGGATCTACAGCGGTCAAAAGAGGAGAGTAAAGTGCTGTACAGTTTCTCAGTTCCTGGGTTACAGCAGCGGAAGCCGCATTATTGGAAGAAAGTCCACCCTGATCTTCATCACAGTAAACCGTATTATTATTGTTTCCCATAACACCACCTACCTGATCCAGATTAAAGACCAGTTTAATATCCAGAACACGGGTTCCACTCTGATACGCTACATTGTTTACATAATGTTTACTTCCCAAAAGTCCCTGTTCTTCCCCGGAAAAATGGATGAATTTGATAGAATATTCTGTAGGGATATCTTTCAGAATCCTCGCTGCTTCAAGGATGATAGATGTTCCGCTCCCGTTATCATTGATTCCCAGTCCGGTAATACTATCGAAGTGCCCACAGATGATTACATATTTATTAGGATATACTGTCCCGGTTTTGGTAATTACCAGATTTTTAGAATTATAACTGCCTGCTGTAAAAGGATCTTCTACAATTTGGCTGGCTGTATATCCATAGGAAATGTATTTATTTTTAAGCCAAGTCAGCGCATTAGCATTTGCAAGTGAGCCTGTAGTTTTTACTCCTAAATTGGCAAATTCCTGAAGGTAGGTTGTAATATTGGTCTGGTTCACCATATTCGCTCTGTCCTGATAAGCTTGAATAAAACTTTGGGCTCCAATATTTTGAATGATAACAGAGGCAAATAAAAAAGTAGCGATTTTCTTCATTTTATAGTAGTAACATCGGATATCCATTGAATATAAACCTAATTCTGAATATCCAGCCTGACATTATTTATTAATGATTATTTTTTTGGTTGTATTTCCTTTATCAGTTTTAATCGTAAAGGTATAGACTCCGTTTTCTAATGCCGAAGTATTTATTTTTTCCTGATTTTCAAAACTTAAAACAGTGTTTCCCGCCATATCGTTTACTTCAACTTTGAATTCTTTTACTTTTTGCTGAAATTCCACTGTTACAAGGTCTTTAGCCGGATTGGGATAAACTCGGATGGCTTCACCGGATTTTTGTAAAGAGGTGTCGTTTGTACTTAACAGGTTGCTGGCTGTAGAGGCAACAGCAAAATGTTGTAAAGCTCCCACAGCTGCTTTTCCTACATTGAAAATATATACAGGATCCAGATTGGCAAAAGTGTCATTTACCGTATGTTCGTTTTCACTTCTCAAATACTCATAGAAACCGGTAATGGTATATCCTTTGGCTTCAAAAGGCATATAATCGGAGCTGTAGGCATAAGAAAGATGAGTCTGAAGAGGAGAATAAAGAGTCGTACAGTTCATCAGTTCCTGTGTTACAGCGTTAGAGGCTGTATTATTGGATGATACACCGCCTGTATCTCTTTCGCAGGTAATGGTATTGTTATTATTTCCAATAAGTCCACCTACCTGGTCAATATTTAAAACCAGTTTTATATCCAGAACCTGGCTGCCATTCTGATAAGCCACATTATTTACATAATGACTGCTTCCCACAAGACCTTGTTCTTCACCGGAAAAATGAATAAACTTGATGGAGTATTCTGTCGGAATATTTTTCAATATTCTTGCTGCTTCCAGAATAATAGAAGTTCCGCTGCCGTTGTCACTTACTCCGGGACCTACAATGGTATCATAATGTCCGCAGATGATAACATATTTGTTGGGATATACATTTCCTGTCTTGGTAATGATTAAATTTTTTGAAGTGCTGCTCCCGTAGGTGAAAGTATCTTCAGACATATTACTTGCAGTATATCCATAGGACAGATATTTGTTTTTAAGCCAGTCCAATGCATTGGTGTTTGCCGTTGTACCTGTTTTTTTTACCCCAAACCCTGCAAATTCCTGAAGGTTGGTCGTAATATTGGCTTGGGTAACCATATCTGCTCGGTCTTCATACGCTTGAATAAAACTCTGTGCACCCATATTCTGCAGGGCAATGGAAGTGAGCAATAAAGCTGCAACTTTTTTCATTTTGATACTTTCTTTAGAGATTGCTAATATAATAATAAATCATCATTTATTATTAATAATCACAAGTATTAATGTTTATTTGCTTCATTTTTTGATAAAAATATGTCTTTTTATGTAATTTATCATCATGTTATATTAAAATTCATTTAATGGATGAGATATGTTTATATTTTTCGTTTGTTTTATGTGTTTTGGTTTAAATATTTTACAATCTGAGAATTTCTATCCGGCAACTAGGGCTGTTGATATGGTAATTACCCTGAAATGCACATGATGGCAGCTGGATTTTGAACAGCACTAAAAAAAATGAAAAGTATATAACAAAAAAATCCCGGGAAAATCCCGGGACTATATTGATAACAAAATCTATTCTACATTATTTTACTTGATCTACAACAGCTTTGAAAGCTTCAGGGTGATTCATTGCTAAATCTGCTAAAACTTTTCTGTTAAGTTCGATGTTGTTCTTTTTAAGAGCTCCCATAAATTGAGAGTAAGACATTCCGTGCTCTCTAGTTCCCGCGTTGATACGAGTGATCCAAAGTGCTCTGAAATTTCTCTTCTTCTCTTTTCTACCACGGTAAGCATATTGCATTGCTTTTTCTACCGCGTTTTTAGCTACAGTCCAAACGTTCTTTCTTCTTCCGAAGAAACCTTTAGCTTGCTTAAAAATTTTCTTTCTGCGAGCTCTTGAAGCTACGGCATTTACTGATCTTGGCATAATTTAAATTGTTTTTTTGAAAAGGGCGGCAACGGATGTTACTCTTATTTGCACCGTTTCAGGGTTAAATTGTTGAATTTGTTTTGAATTCTTATAAACCGAATATAGATTTATAAAAACTACTTAATTGCTAATTGACGTTGAACGCTTTTCTCGTCCACTTTAGCTACGTAAGAAGTAGTAGTAAGATTTCTCTTCTGCTTAGTTTCTTTCTTAGTTAAGATGTGGCTTTTGTAAGCATTTTTTCTTTTGATCTTACCAGAACCGGTAAGAGCAAAACGCTTTTTAGCACCTGATTTCGTTTTTAATTTTGGCATTGTTTTGCTTTTTTATTGTTTTTGTTATCAATATCTGTTTTGGTTACCCCTAAGGACATTAGGAATAATAGTCTGCAAAATTAAGAAAAATAAGTGAGACATGAAAGGATTTTTTAATATGCTTAAACAGGAAGAACAATGATCTGTAAATTAAAAAGACAGACCTGCATGGAAACTGGTCTGCCTTTTATAGGTAAGCGCTTTAAAATAAGCCTAATCTGTTAAGATTTGAAGAATGCCAAAAGATCTCTGTTGATCGTTTCTGCTTCTGTTGTCGGCATTCCATGAGGGAAACCTGGATAAGAGATGAGTTTTCCGTTTTTAAGCAGGGTAGCAGCCACTTTACCAGTGGTTTCAAAAGGAACAATCTGATCATCTTCACCATGCATTACCAATATCGGTACATCCACGCTTTTAAGGTCTTCTGTAAAATCTGTTTCAGAGAAAGCCTTTACACAATCATAATGAGCTTTAATAGAACCACTCATTCCCTGTCTCCACCAGTTTCTCTGGATTCCTTCAGATACTTTGGCACCTTCTCTGTTGTAGCCGTAAAAAGGGAAGGTAATATCAATGAAGAATTGTTGTCTGTGTTTCGCTGTATTATTTCGGATATCATCAAAAACAGAAATAGGAACTCCATTCGGATTGTTCTCATTTTGTACCATAATAGGAGTTACAGCACTTACCAGAACAGCTTTTGCCACTCTTCCGTTACCATGTTTCGCTACATATCGGATCACTTCGCCTCCTCCTGTAGAATGTCCTACGTGGATGACATCTTTTAAATCCAATGCTGAAACAATTTCCGCAACATCAGAAGCGTAAGTGTCCATATCGTGTCCGTAAGGAGTCTGCTCTGATCTTCCGTGTCCTCTTCTGTCATGAGCAATTACTCTGTAGCCTTGTTCTAGAAAGAAGAACATTTGGGCATCCCAGTCGTCACTTGATAATGGCCATCCGTGGTGAAAGAAAATAGGTTGTCCTTTTCCCCAGTCTTTGTAATAAATTTCTGTTCCGTCTTTTAATGTAAGTGTGCTCATTGTTTCTTTTTTTAATGATTAGTGAATTTGTCTTTTTTATAATCACAAATGTAGATAGAAAATCTTCACTATATATTGATCTAAGATAATATTTGATTAATAATTTTTAAATAATAATAAGATATAAATAACATTAATTAAAATGTAAATGGATTGAAAATCTTTATCTTATGACGAGCCGCGAATAAAAAAAGGCTCAGCATTACTTTTAAACAGCCTCTGAATGATGATGTATATGATGAAATATAGCTGATAACAGGGATTGTCATATTTTTCAATTCTCTCTACTATTGATGAATGATTTTTATAATTTCTTTCTTATAGAATTTCCACTTAATATATTCACACTTAAAGTTTTAATTTAAAATATGCTTTCATCTGCAGATTTACATATAGAACGAGCCTTGTTTCTTGCTGTTTTGATTTTATTTTTCGGAGCAGGATTTTTAGTCACGCTCATTACTTTTATAATTAACTCATTGCTAAAGAAAAATAAAAAAGCGCGGTATTATTTTTTTGTATTTCTGATTTCGGGAATCATCGGAGTGGTTTTGGCAGTGTTCTATTGTTATATGATATTTCTATAACAGGTTGAATACAACAATTCCCTAAAACTGCATATAAGGACTAGAAAAAATTTAAAAAACCACCAGTATCAGGGATATTTTTATGGAATCTCTTTTATTACCTTCGTTCCGGAATTCATTAAAAATAATATTGTGAAAAATTGATGATTTATCAGCAATGGAGAACAATAGTTAATGATAATGACTGACAGACATTTCTCTTAGATGCATATTGATTTTATGACTTTTATAGCTTTCTTTTTCACCCCATAATTAAATGATAAATTCTTATTTCGAACTAAGATTACAATCACAAAGCGTGGGTAAAAACAATAACAAAATGGAGTGAAGGAGAAGCTGTAAAAGGAATGAAAGGCTCAAAATGAAGTATTCCTGAAGCGGAAAATGGGAAAGACGGAAAACAAATAGTAATTTTAAAGAATGGCACACCGGATTTATTTATATAATTATGATCAGAAAACGAATCAATCATTTAATACTCATCTGGGAGAGTGGAACTATGAAATACCGCTATTGCTGTATCCTCTCATTGCGGAAAATAGTAAAGTGGAAGGTGTTGAGTTTATTTCTGACAAAGAACAGGGAATCGTCCAGCTGCGTTATTTTTTCAATTTACTGGCAGACACCTATCAGCTGCATTACAAAAAAGCTTACTACGAACCTGTTAACACAATATTTGAGTTCCTGGAAGCGTTGCCCTACGATTCTTTCGTCTTGAATGCTACAGATGTTTTCAATATGAACGAAGAAAAGCACAAAGTTCAGGCAAAAGAATGGTTAGTTGAGATTCAGCAGAAAAGAAAATTATACAAGAAGGCTGTTGAAACCCAAAATCTCTCTTTGCTGGATTCTTTATTTTCACACACAGGTTACTCCTCATTTCTTGAGATTTTACAAACCGACTGGATTAATTACGGTCTGGGATATTTTGAAGAACTTGCCTATAAAAAGGTAGCATCTTCAATATTTGAAAAAGACGGGAAATTTGGATTGAAGGATGCAAAGGGTGTTGTTTTGGTGCCATCTGTTTATGACGAGATTTTTGAGGCGGACTATCATCATAACATATCAGTGATTCAAAAAGAGGGACTGTTCGGTTACCTGCAAAGTGATGGAAAAGAACTGATTCCTCCCATTTATGAAGATGCCTTTGAGGTGTTTGATTTTGCTCTGGAGCCATTTGGTGAAGTAAAAGTGAACGGAAAGTCGGGTATTTTAAAAATTTACTCAAATACCTGGTTGGTTCCTGCTGATTATGATGCCGTTGAGAGGCTAGCGTATGGATTTTTAGGTGTAGAAATCGCCGGAAGATTTGGCGTTTACAGCGATGAAAACGGACTGATTATTCCTGTGGAAAGCGAAAACGCCTATGAATATGATTATTTTCCGGAGCTGTTTTTTAGCAGACAGCAAGGAACCGGTAAGCGTAGATATTATACAAAAGAAGGGAATTATCTGGGCGATTTTGTAGAAGACAGCCTTTTAAAAACCAGCACCTGTTTTTGGGTAAAACCCAATAAATTCAATAAAAAAGGAAAGCTGATAGATGAAAATGGTAATACTATAATAGACGAAGCAGATCAGTTGATTGTAATAGATAATTTTGATACACTGGCAGTTCGTAAAGATAAAAGCTGGAAGCTCTATGACCCTTCAAAACATCAGTTCTTATTAGAAAATGAAAGGATTACTAAAGTAAAAGCAATATCCAATGTCGGATATAAAAGCAATGTCTTTACTCTGGAAACCCAAAATGGATCAGGACTTTTCGATGCTGAGCATGATATCTGGCTCATTGCTCCTCAATTTGAAATTAAGCAGATTCATTATTTGGAAAATGGATTTTTATCGGTTCAAAAAAATAATGGCTATCAATTGTATGATTTTGAAAAGGGTTTATCAGCTGAAAAGTATGAATACATCTCTAATCCTTTGAATTATAGAAAGGAAGAAGGACTTTTGTTTTTGTATAAAGGAGAAAGCATGTTGAGAATGAATGAAGATAAATCTATTCAGCAGGTAGAAACTTCGGGGTATGGTACGATTTATCTGGATAGGTATTCCTTTAGAGGAAAAGATCTGGAACACTTTATTTCCTTTTATAATCGATGGAAAAATCAGGCAGGTAGCAATTCTGAACAATTTCTGGAGACAGAAGTCATTAAAAAACTGGCTTTTGATGCAAAGGACAATCAAAATTATCAGGAGGCATTGCGTCTGTTTCAGCTTTCTGCTCAGAAAAATGATGTGGATAGTTGGGTAGAAATGGGTATTTTATATACAGATCCTGACATTGAAATGCTGTTTGATCCGCAAAAAGGCATGATGTATTATGAAAAAGCAGCCCAATACAATCATCCTGTGGCATGGAACAATATCGGAACCTTATATCACAATGGAATAGGATATTCTTTTAATATCAAAAAAGCCATTCAGGCATATGAAAAAGGTGCTGAACTAGGGGATGGAATGGCTCTTACCAATTTAGGCGATTTGTATTATTTTGGAGAACATGTAATACAGGATTATGATAAAGCTTTGGCTTTTTATCAGAAGGCAGAGAAAAAGTATTACTACAATTACGATAAAATTTCAGAAATCTATTATCAGTTAAGAGATTATAAAAATCTTTTAGAGTATTTAAAGAAGGACTATGATCAATCTTATTCAGGCATCTATTATGGGATTATCTATGAACATGGAATGGGAGTGAAAATTGATTTGAAGAAAGCGGTTAAATATTACGAACAGGCCAATGCTTACAGTGCCTACGAATACGCTACCCAACGTTTGCTGTATTATTATGGTAATGATTCCACCTTTAAAAATGAAAAGAAATTCCAGAAATGGAAATCTTTTGCTGAAGAAAATGGCTTTGAAACCAATTAACCGTATTTACCTATATTTGCGTTCTTTACAATATGACAACTTAATAAAGATAAGGGTTTGATGCACAGGTTATTATTGATATTTGCTTTATTTGTTTTTCCGTTTTTTGTTCAGGCACAGGATGTTTTAAGCAAGTTAGAAAGGGAATACAGCCATGCCTCAAACAATACGGTTGAACAGCTTAATCTGGCTCCCAAATATGCGACTGCCTTATTTTTTCATAACCTCAAACCTAAGTCTTACCAGATTTTAGCCACCAACATTTCCCTTGCTGCAAAGCAGGCAGATGGAAAGTATGCCACCATATTATACGCGGTGCAAGCCATGAATTATCGGCTGGATAATAAAACAGCTGAGTCTTCAAAAAGTCTTGACATGGCAAAGGCATATAGTTTAAAAACGAATAATAATGAGGCTAAAGGCTATTTTAATTACGCTAAAGGCTGGATTCTGATCCGCAATAATAAAACAACTGATGCCGTTGCTGCTTATTTAAAAGCGATCGAATATTATGAAAATGCTCCAACAACCTCTACACTGTATGGGAGATTTGGTAACGTAGCGAAAGAATTGTCCACTATTTATTCCAACCTCAATGAGTACCAGCTGGAAGAGAAATACAGCAAACAGTTTTTGTTGTTAGCATCGAAACAAAATGATCCCAACCTTATCTTCGATGCCTACATGAGAATGGGCTATGTGTATGAACAAAAATATACGCAAAACCCATCCAATACGGAGCTGAGAGATAAAACAGAGCAATATTATTTGCAGGCTATCACGACTTTCAATAAAAATAAAGACAGGATGCTTAACAGGAGCAGTCTTTCCTATGCAGCGATCAATTTAGCCAATCTGTATACTGGTTTCGACAGTGATAAGGCAAGGCATTATGCCCAGTTAGCTAATAAAGTGAGTCTGGAAACTGGGGACGCTATTCATATTGCTTCTTCATTCGGGATTCTGGCAGAGCTGGCCATACAGGATAAAAATTATGATTTAGCGAAGTCTTATTTTCTAAAAGCCTCTATGGAAATTGGGAAAAGTCCGGTGCGTGATCATAATATTGAATTATCTATTCTTGAATCATTATCCAGAATTAGCGAAGAACAGGGGAATTACCAGGAAGCACTCACTTACTATAAAAGTTATGTAGATCAATACAAAAGTGTTTATGACCAGGAAAAACTGGATATTACCAAAAGATTAGAATCTCAATTTGATAAAGAGCGCCAGGAACAGAAATATATCAAGTTACAGCTGGAAAGCGACAAAAAAGCACAGGAAATTAAGTTGATCAACATCCTTCGGGCACAGCGTGAGCAGGTATATAACAACTTAAAACTGGTGGAAGAAAACCAACGTGAACGACTGAAGTTTTCAGAACTTGAATCCGAGAAAAAAGAACAGCAGCTTCGGTTGGCAAAACTGGAAACTCAACAGAAGAACAACGATATTAATAATTTTAAAAAGTTACTGGCATTCAAAGAGAAGATCAATACTTATTATATCTTTTTTATCATCTTCTTTATTATTTTGATCCTCTTATTGCTGTATGCTTATCAACAACGTGCAAAATCTATTAAGAGAAGAGATGAACTGCATGCTTTGGCTATGGAAAAAGAGAAACAAAACTCAAAAATTTCTACGCTTACCGCATTGCTGGAAGGGCAGGAACAGGAGCGTGGTCGTCTTGCCCGTGATCTTCATGATGGATTAGGAGGCCTGCTTTCAGGAACGAAACATCAGTTGTCTTATTTAAATCCTCATCAGTCCGAAAATATAGAGGAGGGAATTTCAAAATCAATTGATCAGATTGATGGCGCTGTAGAAGAGCTAAGAAGGGTTGCCCATAATTTAATGCCTGATTTATTAATGAAATATGGTTTGGAAGTTGCAATTAAGGAATTTGCCTCCCGTATATCCAATAATGCATTAGACATTCACACTGAGTTTATCAATTACAGTAATTCCATTTCACAGGAAAAGCAATTGATTATTTACAGGATCATTCAGGAATTGGTCAACAATGCGATAAAACATGCCAATACATCTGAAATTATTATTCAGATCAGCGAAGAAGAAAATCTATTAAACCTTACCGTAGAAGACAATGGTAAAGGTTTTGATCCCGCAGGATTAAATGCCAGAAAAACAGCTGGTTTTCATAATATAGAACTAAGAGTCCAATTTCTAAAAGGAACCATGAATATCACTTCTGAATTGAATATTGGTACCAGCATAGAACTTCAAATCCCTATGTATTAAACATGATAAAAGTAGCCATAACAGATGATCACCCACTTCTATTAGAAGGGTTGAAGAATATTTTAGGAAATAGTGATACGATAGATGTAGTAGATTGCTTCAGAAACGTTTCTGAGATGAATACAGGTCTTGCAAAACAAGAGGTCGACATTTTATTGCTGGACATCAATCTGGTAGATACCAACAGCATTGAACTGATTAAACCCTTAAAGAAAAAGTACGGCAACCTCCAGATTATTATCCTGAGTGTTCACAATGAACTGCCCGTAATTAACAGTACCCTGGCTGAAGGGGCTTTGGGATATATTCAAAAGAATGCCTCAGTTTCCGAAATCCTGGAAGGAATTACTGCTGTATATGCCGGGAACAGGTTTTTATGCTCTCAAACGAAGTCTGTTTTGGAGAAAAAATCAACGGATGGATTAAACCATGTTCCGAAATTAACACGAAGAGAAAAAGAAATTCTGGCTGAAGCCTCAAAAGGTTTGACAACCAATCAAATGGCGGAAAAGCTTTTCATCAGTCCGCATACTGTAGAAAGCCACAGAAAGAATCTTATTGAAAAATTTCAGACTTCTAATCTGAGTTCGGCCATAAAATTAGCCATAGAATACGGATTAATTATCGAATAAATATTCAACCAGCAAAAAGGTCTGCTTACATCGCAAAGCAGACCTTTTTTATATAAATTTAAAATTAGGTGTAATTATTAATCTTTGAATTTGAGTGCAGCCTGGAACAGGTTTTTCTTTCCTATTAAATCATACTCATCATTATATTCGGGCTGATACATTAATAGGAAAACCCTGCCGTCAAAATCCTTCAGATTGATAGGCTGATCCACCATAATATCATAAAACCTAGTAATAGTACGGGTAGCTGTCCATTGTTTTGCGTTGCCTTTAGGGTTTTTATCAAATCTATGGTCTTTTGCATCTGTATAATACCAGTAAGAAGGTGCAGAATCCATTAAAAACATTTCTTTGTCCTTGTTATACAATTCCTCCGCCATGCCTGTATTCTGAAACCATGGAACCTCAGTGTTCAAAAGACCCAGTGCTCCGGCATAAATATCTTTATTTGTGGTGGCTCCCACTAAAAAACCTTCCAGATTGTTAGAGGTAATCTCGAATAGGAAAGGGGATTTTTTCAGTTCATAAACATCATTGACAGGCTGAATTACTTTTCCGTCCTGTTTAACCACAACTTTTAACGATTGTGCGAAAGTCATAAAACTTAATAAACTAAAAAGGAGTGTCAAACTTAATTTTTTCATTGTATCTCTTTAAATAATTGCAGCAAAGATATTAGACTTTATACCCATACGCACTGGCTGATTTCAGGGGTTTTTATTATTGAAATTGTTAAAATTTTTATCTAATAAAACCATTAAGAAGAGCTTAAGAAATAAAGTATAGTTAAGATGAATCATTCTTATCTTTAAGCTTAAAGCGAAACTTATCTTAATACTCTCAACATCTTAATACGATCTTAATGTTTCAAAATATAAAAGTTTACACAAGTTCATATTCCTTTAAATGTAAATTGTATTTTCATTGAGATCCTAATTCTCTCAGTTTTCTTACTAAAACAGATCAGCTTTCAACTGTATTTTTATATAAGCCGTTTTTTGCTTTTTACCATTGGCTGAAGGAGAATTAAGGGGATAGACTTCTGCATAAAAGGTGTCATTAGCTGTCCAGAATGCCTTTTTTTCGTCTGCTATTTTGAAGTTGGTGAAATTTACATATAAAAGATTATCCTGTTTTTTGGTTTGCGGAAAATATTGAGAAATAAGAAAATCACTTCCCACATCATTATTGGAGGAGACAAAGGTAACCCAGCCTTTCGTAGGGAGAATTTGGGGATAACCATCTGTACCCAGTTCAAACATAACGGCATTTTTTATTTGGTAAAAAGAGTAAAATGAATCTGCAACTTCGTCAGAATTTTCTTTGAAAACCTCCAGGTTTAAGTAAGGGGATCGCCCTACATATTCATTCGCAAGCGGTCCGGTTTCTGTAGATATATTTTCATGTTGGGTAATAACTTCTTCTCTGCCATTTTCTTTGTATACCCAGTTGTCATTCTGCAGTGTTATATTCGGATTCTTCACCAATGTTTCATCGATTCTGTTTTTTGAGTTGGTTTTAAATTCCTGCTCTGAAATCTCAGTAATGGTACCGAATTTCTTAAAAGATTTATTCTTAAAATCACTAGACTTCTTAAATGTGCTGCTTCTGATCTCATAAAGATCCACACTATTTAAAGTAAGGGCAAATGCAGGCGTAAATTCTGATTTCAGGACAAAAGCTTCAATGCTGTTCGAAATATTGTTATCAATACTGTAGTGAATAGAATAGAAGTCCTCAAACTCTTCAAATCCATAGTAATTATCGAGTTTATTATAGGCCATTTTCAAATGGGCCGCATCTTTACCGGGAGTGACAAAAAACTGTATAGAATCCAGCTTGGTGAATAATTGAAAGGGTACATCCAGAACATTATCAACTCCTTTTATTTTTTTGAAATCAGCCAGTGTTATTTTTTTTTGCTTAATTTCAGTTGTGGTTTTATCTGCGTCCGATGTTTTATTCTGTTGATTACATCCTGCAAGAACTATCACGGATGATATAAAGATTGGAAAGATTTTCATTTTATATTTTTCCGCAAATGTATCTGTATTCAGGTCTGTAGCCAACAAAACCTTCTGATATAGGGAATAAATGGCTGAAAACAGGGATATATTGAACGGTAGATTTTGGAGAATTTTACAAAAACGATAACCCAGATATTATTAATTATTTAAAAAAGATGAAAAACGTAATAACCAGCTTTTCAATGGTGATGATGTTGTTAGTTTCCTGTTCACCTACAACAGAAAAAAAAGTGAACAAGGCAGATTCTGCAAATGCAAAAGTACATCAGATTTCTACACCTGATCCGGCAAAGAATAAGGTCGTGAAATCAGAGATTCCTAATGATTTTTCAACATTAGTTCCTATTGATGTATTGAATAGCAAGAGTACAGATGTGTATGAAAAATTTGGTATAGAGTTCTCGGGGAACTGTTATTCATGTGATTTGGCAAGCCTGTCCATAACAAAGAAGAAAATAATATGGACCAATGTTTGTGATGAAAAGGATACCTTTGAAACTAATGATTTCTCATTCTCCAATGACGGAAATAAAGCCATTTTTAAAACATCAGAAAGAACTTATATTTTAACCCAAATAGATCAAGCACCCGTTTACGAACTGTCTGTAGAAGGGCAAAAACTGGATTTGAAAAACAAAAGAATATCCAAATATTTTACCACCAAAAAAGCTTTACCTCTTTTTACAGAGCATGACTGTGGTGATTTTGAAGGATAACAAAACTCTGTAAATTTCTTTCTTAAAAATGATTGTTGATCCGGGTGGTAGAGTAGTCTGAATCAACAATCATTAAATTTTTTTCCCTAAAAATAGGAACACAAAAAAACCTCAAATTGCTTTGAGGTTTATATGTAAAATAATGATTTAATTATTTTGCTGGTTTTTTAGGACTCATCATCATAATCATCCTTTTTCCTTCAAGTTTAGGAAGCTGGTCTACTTTACCCACGTGCTCCAATTCCTGAGCAAGTTTTAAAAGCAAAATTTCTCCCTGATCCTTAAAGATAATTGAACGTCCTTTAAAAAATACGTAGGTTTTTAATTTAGAACCCTCTTCAAGGAATTTTTCAGCATGTTTCTTCTTGAATTCGTAATCGTGGTCATCAGTCTGAGGTCCGAAACGGATCTCTTTTACTACCACTTTTACCTGTTTAGCTTTAAGTTCCTTTTGTTTTTTCTTTTGCTCGTATAAGAATTTTTTATATTCCAATACTCTCGCAATAAATGGTTCTGCCTTGTCAGAAATTACTACTAAATCCAATTCTTGTTCCGCAGCAATCTGTCTTGCTTTGTCAATTGGATAGATTCCTGGCTCTACGTTATCGCCCACTAAACGAAGCTCTCTCACACGAATTTTATCGTTGATCAAGTGTAAGTCCTCTTGTACCGGACGTCTCTGTGGGCCCCTGTTGTTAAATCTTTGTGCTATTGTATTATAATTTTATTGGTTAATTACTTAATTTAATTGATTCAAATATTTAAAATTGAAGGATTCTGTTAATTTTTAAATCCTTCAATCTTTTAATTTTAAATTTATATGGCTGCTTCTTTTTTGAAGAAAGCAACGAAATCCTCCAGCTTCATCACTCCAAGATCTCCTTCTCCACGTCTTCTTACAGAAATCGTGCCTTCATTTTCCTCATTTTCTCCTACTACAAGCATGAAAGGAATTTTATTCAATTCAGCATCACGGATCTTTTTACCTGTCTTCTCGTTTCTGTCATCAATCTGACCGCTAATATCGTGATTTTCCAAAAATTGTGAAACTTTTTTTGAATAATCTACATATTTTTCACTGATCGGTAGAATAATAAACTGATCCGGGCTCAGCCATAATGGGAAATCTCCTGCTGTATTTTCTAACAAAATAGCAATGAAACGTTCCATAGAACCGAAAGGAGCTCTGTGAATCATTACCGGTCTGTGCTTTTCATTATCATTTCCAATATAATGAAGATCAAATCTTTCCGGTAAGTTATAATCCACCTGGATAGTTCCCAGCTGCCATTTTCTTCCTAAAGCATCTTTCACCATGAAGTCAAGTTTAGGACCGTAGAATGCCGCTTCTCCGTATTCTACTACTGTTTTTAAACCTTTCTTCTGAGCTGCATTGATGATCGCACTTTCTGCTTTCTCCCAGTTTTCATCAGAACCGATATATTTTTGTTTGTTTTCAGGATCTCTTAAGGATACCTGAGTTACAAAATCTTCAAAACCTAAAGATTTGAAAACATAAAGGGTAAGATCAATTACCTTTTCAAATTCTTCAGAAAGCTGATCCGGAGTACAGAAAAGGTGAGCATCATCCTGAGTAAATCCACGAACTCTTGTTAATCCGTGAAGCTCTCCACTTTGCTCATATCTGTAAACAGTACCGAATTCTGCATATCTCTTAGGCAAATCTCTGTAGCTCCATTGTGAAGTTTTGTAAATTTCACAGTGGTGAGGACAGTTCATTGGCTTCAGTAAGAATTCTTCTCCTTCATTAGGCGTTTTAATCGGCTGGAAGCTGTCTTCCCCATACTTATCCCAGTGTCCTGAAGTTACATATAATTCTTTCGCTCCGATGTGTGGAGACATTACAAATTCATAACCTCCTTTTTTCTGAGCATCAGAAAGGAAATTTTCTAATTTTCTTCTTAAAGCAGTTCCTTTTGGTAACCAAAGTGGTAACCCAGCACCTACTTTTTCAGAGAATGCGAATATTCCAAGTTCTTTACCTAATTTTCTGTGGTCTCTTCTTTTAGCTTCTTCCAGTCTTTCAAGGTATTCAGTAAGGTCTTTCTGCTTAGGGAAAGAAATACCATATACTCTTGTCAATTGAGGATTCTTTTCATTACCTCTCCAGTAAGCTCCTGCTGCATTTAATATCTTAACCGCTTTTACGATTCCAGTGTTTGGAATGTGACCACCACGGCATAAGTCTGTAAAGTTATCATGCGTTACAAAAGTGATTTCTCCGTCATTAAGATTTGAAATCAGTTCAACTTTGTAAGGGTTATCGGCATAGGTTTTTAAAGCATCTTCTTTTGAAACCGGATATAAAGAGAATGTAGAACCTTTCTTTGCATTTTCAAGGATCTTTTTCTCAATCTTTTCAAAATCTTTTTCAGATAAGCTTTCATCCCCGAAATCCACGTCATAGTAGAATCCGCTTTCAATAGCAGGACCGATCGTCAACTTAGCATTAGGATAAAACTCAAGGATTGCCTGCGCCAAAAGGTGGGCAGAAGAGTGCCAGAAAGCCTTCTTTCCAAGATCATCATTCCAAGTCAAAAGCTGTACCGTGGAATCCGTGGTTATAGGTGTGGTCGTTTCTACTTGTTGGTCATTAACGATTGCGGAAATGGTATTTCTAGCCAATCCCTCGCTTATAGATTTTGCCACATCTAGAGCAGTAACTGCTCCTTCGAATTCTTTGACACTATTGTCTGGAAGTGTAATTTTTATCATTGTTTACTAAGAAATTTTAAGAGGCAAAAATACGGAATTTTTAGATAAAATACTATATTAGCATATATTTAGAATGAGAATTAATATTAAAAATGAAAAAGACGAGGGTGGTTTTTGTCTCATAGAATTCCATATTCACTTTATCCCAGAAAAATACTTTAGAATTTTCGGGTATTTATTTTCTTAGTAATAAAGCTCATTTTCTTTTCGAAAGTATTTAAAAACAAACCAATTACAATTCAATATGAATACGATAAATGTAGATTTGCACTGCGACTTATTATGTTATTTACTTGAGCCGGGCTCATTAATTGATGATAAAGAACTTGGTTGTTCACTTCCTTATTTAAAAGAAGGAAATGTGAAGCTTCAGGTGATGGCTATATACTCATCAACAGGTGAAAATAGTACTGTTTACGGTGCTAAACAGAGCGAAATATTTTCAAATCTCCTGCAAAATGAAAACTTTTTCTTATTTGAAGGGGAAAACTATAAAAATACCGATAATACAGGCAAAGTAGGAGTTATTGCTTCTATTGAAAACGCATCTGGCTTTTGTAGTGAAGATGAAACCTTAGAATCTGGCTTTAAAAATCTGGAAGCGATCATTGAAAAAACACAGCGAATTCTTTACCTGGGAATAACCCATCATACTGAAAACCGCTTTGGAGGAGGAAATAATTCTGATGTTGGACTGAAAGAGGATGGAAAAGTTCTGCTTGATTACTTTTCAGAAAAAAATATTGCCATTGATCTGGCTCATACCAGTGATCAGCTTGCCTATGGAATTCTTAATTATATAGACCAAAAAAATTATAAGATCCCTATTATAGCAAGCCATTCTAACTATAGGCCTGTACATGACAAAAAAAGAAATCTTCCTGATGAACTGGCAAAAGAAGTCATTAGAAGGAAAGGATTAATTGGACTCAATTTTATCCGTAACTGTATTGATGAGAAAAATCCTGAGGTACTATATGAACATATTCAATATGGTCTTGATTTAGGAGGAGAAGATTTTATTGCCTATGGTGCTGATTTTTTCTTTTGCAAAAACCATCCGGACAAATCCCGTCATCCTTTCTTTTTTGAAGGATATGATGATGCATCTGCTTTTAATTCCATCAACAAAGAAATTGAAAAGCGCTTTTCTTCCGAATTGGTAGAAAAGATCAGCCATAAAAATGCTTTGAATTTTATAGAGCATCTGTATAAATAAACTATTCTTGTTTGATTGCATCAAAGCATAATTAACAGGTCGCTCCTCCGGAGCTTTATTTTCACGGTGACTTCATAATGTCTATTAACAGAAGATCCCGATGGGATCATACCAGCTCCAATAGGAGCTAATTGTTAATAGAAAGTATTTGGTTTTAAAATTAGAGCTCTGGAGGAGTGACCTGTTAATACCTAATGATAAGATAAAAAATGTTTTTTATATGTTTTATTTTAGATTAAATAAAGTATTGTAAAATATTGTAATATAGCATATTATGTGTTTTTATTTAATGTTTTCTTTTGTACTTTACTTTCTGCTTGATAATCTCAATCACGTCAACATGTTGCACTTTAGATTTAATCCATCCATGAATATCAATATAGAATAATGAACGACGGTAATATTCATTATTGGAAAACTCTTCCAGCTTTTTATCAAAGCTTTCAAATGCTTTCTGTCTTTGATCCGGCACCTGATTATTAAGGTTCTTAAAAAACTGAATGCTTTCAAAATGGAACTCTTCCGGTTTTTTCATTTTCCTGGCAAACTTTAAAGTAGAGGCAATAAATTCATCATAGTCTTCATCATTTCCCGACTCATATTTGGCCATTAAAATTAAAATCCGGGTATGAAATAATAGATCTTCCTGTACATTTCCCTTAGATTCTATAACCCTCATGGAATATTCAATCGATTTGTCAAACATTTTACTGCCGAAGAACATAGCGGCCATTTTCAGATAGAGAATCATGAAATGGTGCTCATCAATTCTTTCTCTGAGTTTTTCCATTTTTAATTCTACCTCAGGAATAAGCTTTGTTCCGGTAAAAAATTCCCCTTTTACAAAGTGAATATTCATTAGCGTATTATAATGGGTAAGGAAAATAAGAGATTGAAGGTTTTCATTCTGTACAAAATTCTCTGCATGTACCATTGTATTAAAATTCTCAAAATGCTCTTCCAGAATATCAATATTTCCATACAGGAAAAGAATCTTCAGCAGATAAGTATTTCCTTTAATATACCAGACAGGGTGACTGTAGATCATCTCGGGTTTTTTATGAAAAAGATCTACCCATTGATAGGCATATTTCAGGGTGTATTTGTAGTCCTGTAAAAGCTGGTTTTTCCAGACATGGGCTTTGTAATACCATAGTTTTTCCGTGAAATTCAGTTTCTCAGGGTTGATGTTTTTAATCTCAGCATTGAAAATATCCATAACTTCTTGCCGATCTGTATCATTTTTTACATAGCCATGAGTCAGCATTTCACTGTATAATTTCAGCGAAAGATTAGATAGTTTTGTCGTATAGCGGTTCTGTTTGCTAATCTCCTGAGATTGCTTGATCAATTCTTCGGCACGGCCTTCAATACTTCGTGTAATAAATTGTGATTCAATTACTTTTTCAAGATCTATAATTTCAGAAGCAATACTTTTTTCATCCAGTTCCAGTGCAGATTGTTTGGTTTTGTCTAATATTTTTAAAGCCTGTTTGTAAAGTCCTTTCTGATAAAGGATATTGGCAAAATCTAATTGCTCCCGAAGCTGGATTCTGTAGTTCTGATGGCTCGGGTTCATGCGGAGACTCACCAGGATTTGTTTATAAAGATGGGCTTTAAGGTTGGAAAGCTGTTGTTTCGTAGAAATTTTCTTCTCAATAATCACACTTTCATCGTATTCCTTCATTTTATCCATCTCAGAAAATAGTAAAAGAAATTTGGCATCTACATTAATTCCGAGACGGTTTACGTAGAGCTTAAACTGTCTTTTTTCAGAGGTGGTCAATGACTTTACCAATACAAACAAAAAATCTTTCTGCAATTCTGCCATTGTAAATTTTTAGAAATTAAATTATTGATTAACAAATAAATACGTCTATTTTTTCAGCTATTGAATATTGTAATTTTCAGAAAAAATGAAAATGAAAAAATATTGCAAGCTGTAGTTTTGAGCCAAAATTAAGTAAAAAACTTCATTTATGAATTCCGAAAAAATTGAAATTTTTGATACGACACTGAGAGATGGGGAGCAGGTTCCGGGGTGCAAACTGAATACGGAACAAAAGCTGATTATTGCTGAAAGGCTTGATGAATTAGGAATTGATATCATTGAAGCAGGATTTCCAATTTCCAGTCCTGGAGATTTTGAATCTGTTTCAGAAATTTCAAAACTGGTAAGAAATGCTAAGGTTTGCGGACTGACGAGAGCGAATAAAAAGGATATTGATACAGCGGCAGAGGCACTGAAGTTTGCAAAGAGACCAAGAATACATACCGGGATCGGTACTTCTGATTCTCATATTAAATACAAATTCAACTCCACAAGAGAGGATATTATTGAAAGAGCTGCCGAAGCGGTAAGATATGCCAAAACGTATGTGGAAGATGTAGAATTTTATGCTGAAGATGCCGGAAGAACAGACAATGAATATCTGGCGCAGGTTTGCGAGGCTGTTATCAAAGCAGGAGCCACTGTCTTAAATATTCCTGATACAACAGGGTATTGTCTCCCTGAAGAATATGGTCAGAAAATAAAATACCTGAGAGAAAATGTAAAAGGGATTGAAAAAGCAGTGCTTTCTTGTCATTGTCATAATGATCTTGGACTGGCTACTGCGAATTCCATTGCGGGAGCGATTAACGGAGCCCGCCAGATTGAATGTACGATCAATGGACTGGGAGAAAGAGCGGGTAATACGGCGTTGGAAGAAGTGGTTATGATTTTAAAACAGCATAAAGATTTGCATCTTCATACCGATGTCAATTCCAGAATGCTGAATGAAATGAGTACAATGGTGTCTGATCTGATGGGAATGTCTGTGCAGCCAAACAAAGCTATTGTAGGAGCTAATGCCTTTGCTCACAGCTCAGGAATTCATCAGGATGGCGTGATTAAAAACAGAGAAACTTATGAAATTATTGATCCTGCAGAAGTAGGGGTAAATGCTTCTTCAATTATTCTTACTGCCAGAAGCGGCCGTTCAGCCTTGGCTTACCGTTTCAAACATATTGGATATGAGGTTACCAAAAATGAATTGGATTATCTGTATCAGGAGTTTTTAAAAATTGCAGATCTTAAAAAAGAAATAGGAAATGATGATCTGAGCCTGATGATGGATTCTTTCAGTAGAAAAATAGGATAGGTTTGATTTAAATCAAGATAAAAGTAAAATGAACAACAATAAAAAGACGCTTTTTGATAAAGTATGGGACGCTCACGTGGTAGAAACCATTCCTGACGGACCTCAGATCATTTATATAGACAAACATCTTATTCATGAGGTAACCAGTCCTCAGGCTTTTGCGGAACTTGAATCCAGAAATCTGGAAATTTTCAGACCGGAACAGATTGTAGCCACTGCAGATCACAATGTACCTACATTGCATCAGGAACAGCCTATTAAAGATGAACTTTCAAGAAATCAGGTAGAGCAGCTTACGGAAAACTGTAAGAAAAATAATATTGAACTTTTCGGATTGGGACATCAATATCAGGGAATTGTTCATATCATCGCTCCGGAATTAGGGATTACCCAGCCGGGAATGAGTATTGTCTGCGGAGATAGCCATACCTCTACCCATGGAGCATTTGGATCTATTGCTTTTGGAATCGGAACAAGTCAGGTTGCCCAGGTATTTGCAAGCCAGTGTTTGTTGCTTAACAAGCCAAAATCCATGAGAGTAACCGTTAATGGGACACTGAATGAAAATGTTCAGCCTAAAGATGTTATTCTTTATATCATTTCAAAAATAGGAACCGATGGCGGAACAGGATATTTCTGTGAATATGCAGGAAATGTGTTCGAAGAAATGTCGATGGAAGGAAGAATGACCGTCTGCAATATGAGTATTGAAATGGGTGCCAGAGGCGGAATGATTGCTCCTGATGAAACTACTTTTGAATATGTACAAGGGAGAAAATTTGCGCCCAAAGGAGAAGACTGGAATGAAAAAGTAGCCTATTGGAGCACTCTGAAAACAGATGAAGGGGCTGTATTTGATGAGGAACTTAGCTTTGATGCTTCAGATATCTATCCAATGATTACTTACGGAACCAACCCGGGAATGGGAATTTCAATCCGTGAAGTGATTCCGGTACCACAGAATGAATCCGAAGAGAAAGCTTTGAAATATATGGGACTGGAAGCTGGACAGGCTGTGAACAGCATCAAGGTTAATTATGTTTTCATAGGAAGTTGTACCAATGCACGAATAGAGGATTTCCGTTCTGCGGCTCAATATATCAAAGGAAAAAGCAAATCTGAGGCTGTAAAAGCTCTGATTGTTCCCGGATCTCAGCAGGTTGTTAAGCAGATTTACGCAGAAGGATTGGATAAAATATTCAATGAGGCGGGGTTTCAGATTCGTCAGCCGGGATGTTCAGCATGTCTGGCGATGAATGATGATAAAATTCCGGAAGGGGAATATTGTGTTTCCACTTCCAACAGAAACTTTGAAGGCAGGCAGGGACAAGGTTCAAGAACCATTCTTGCCAGTCCGCTTACCGCAGCAAAAGCAGCCATAGAAGGTAAAATTTCAGCTTTTGAAAGTGTAAACTAAAAGTAATTTTAAATTATGTTTAAACCACAAAGACACAAAAGGTTGTAACGCTTACGTAAGAAGAAGTTATCATTGGCTTGCATAACAAGAGCACTTAAGCTTTTTGAAAATCTTTGATTTTCATTCTTATGCGAATTTCTTATATGGGTTCTTTTTATCCTTTCTTAAGTAAACTGAAGTGAAAAAACTTTTGTGGTTCAAAGTCTAACAATGTAGAATACATGCAAAAATTAGTTGTTTTAAAATCCCGCGCAGTTCCATTGCCGGCAGAAAATATAGATACAGACCAGATTATTCCGGCTCGATTCCTGAAAAGTATAGACAGAAAAGGTTTCGGAGAAAATCTGTTCAGAGACTGGAGGTTCAATATTCATACAGGAGAACCGAATCCTGATTTTGTTTTGAATAATCCTAAATTCAGTGGTGAAATTTTGGTGGCAGGAAATAATTTCGGGTGTGGAAGCAGCCGTGAACATGCAGCGTGGTCATTAACTGATTATGGTTTCAAAGTAATTATTTCCAGCTATTTTGCGGATATTTTTAAAGGAAATGCCTTAAATAACGGGCTTCTTCCTGTAAAGGTTTCCGAAGAATTTTTAAAAGAAATCCTAGAAGGAATCAATGAAAATCCAGACAATGAAATTGCCATTGATGTGGAATTACAGTCTGTAAGCTTTAAAGATACCACTGAAACTTTCGAAATTGATTCTTACAAAAAAATATGCCTGTTAAACGGCTATGACGATATTGATTTTCTAATCAGCAGAAAACAAACCATCACAGAATTTGAATTAAAAACACAAAAAGCAAATGAGCAACAATTATTTTAAAATCGCAGTTCTTCCCGGAGATGGGATTGGCCCGGAAATTATTAGTGAAAGCATTAAAATATTAGATGTTATTGCGGAAGCTTTTCAATGTAAATTCCATTTTGACTATGGATTGATCGGGGCAGAAGCTATTTTTAAGACAGGAAATCCTTTGCCTGAGGAGACGTTGAAAATATGTAAAGAATCTGATGCCGTACTTTTCGGAGCTATCGGGGATCCGATTTTTGATAACAATCCGGAAGCGAAAGTGAGACCGGAACAAGGATTATTGAAACTACGTAAAGAATTGGGGTTGTTTGCCAATATCCGTCCCTTGAAAACGTATGCATCATTAATTGATAAAAGTCCGCTTAAAAGAGAGATTATCGAAGGTGCGGATATCCAGATTTTCAGAGAGCTGGTAAGTGGAATTTATTTTGGTGAAAAATTTACAGACCCGGAAGGAGCCTATGCTTATGATATCTGCAAATACAGCCGTGAAGATATTATTCCTATCGCCCATATGGCCTTTCAGGAGGCTCAGAAAAGAAAGAAAAAGCTTACTCTTATTGATAAAGCTAATGTTTTGGACACTTCAAGGTTATGGCGAAAAATATGTCAGGAAATTGCGCCAGAATATCCGGATGTACAGCTTGATTATATGTTTGTAGATAATGCAGCTATGCAGTTGATCCTTAATCCTAAACATTTTGATGTTATTTTGACCGAAAATATGTTTGGCGATATTATTTCTGATGAAGCCAGTGTGATTGGCGGTTCTATCGGACTGCTTCCATCTGCTTCAGTAGGAGAGAAGAATGCCCTGTTTGAGCCTATCCATGGATCTTATCCACAGGCAAAAGGAAAAGGAATTGCCAACCCTATTGCTTCTATTTTAAGTGTGGCCATGATGCTGGATCATCTTAATGTAAAGGCTGCCGCAGATAAATTGAGACAATCTGTAGAACATGCTATTGAAAACAAGTATGTTACCATTGATCTTAATACCAAACAATATTATTCAACGAGTGAAGTGGGAAGCTTTATCGCTGACCATATCAGATATTCCGAGAAATCATATTACAATTTTGAAAATATCAAGATCGGAAAATCTACCATTGTATAGAAACAAAAAGTTCAGTTAGATAGTTAGAAAGAGAAGTTCCGCCTCATATGAGACGGAACTTTTCAATTTTTTAAACCTGTAAGGGATATTATTCTTATTTTTTGGTATTATCCGTTTTTCCTGATTTATTTTTTGAAGACTTTTGAACATCTTCTTTAGCAATATCAGGCGGATTGGTCTTTTGTGATGCCGCAGGAATATTGGGGAAATCCTGGTTTTGCTTTTGGGTTTCTGCGGTGTTGGCAGATTCTTTCTTTTTGGTGTTTCCTTTTGTATCCATGACTTTGAATTTTAAATTTCAACAATATGATAGTATCATTCAAAGGGTTTGCCAAACGGAAATATTTTACCTTAAAGTCCTAAAATACCAATTTTTCCTGTTTTATCTTCTATTTCATAATTTAAAGCCTTAGCCAAAACAAAGATATTATTAAGATTTTCCATCAGCTGTTTGCGGCCTTCACTTCTCAGCTGATTCTGATCAATTGATTTTTCGGCTGTTTCTTTAGCTTTCTGGGTAACATTTTTAATATCTTTTTCTGAAATTCTGTTAATAAAAGAATCATCCAAAGATTGGATTTCAACGCTTGGCGTAATTCTTATGTCTGCATCAGGAAGCTCGGTGATAATCAATTTTTTATTGATAGAATCTACTTCGATCTTCATTTTGTTAAGGTCATAAGAAACCTGTGCATTGGTCTTTGTGTAAGTTATAATGCTGTTGCTGGAGATTTCTTTTCCAAAAACTTCATAACCCATTTTGGTTTTCTGCATGCTGGAAGTATTCTGTTCCATGACTACCATTTTATTCATCTTGGAAATCTGATTGGTCAGGATATAATAATCAGACTTTTCAGTTTTATTTCCAAGGTTCAGGCAGGATTTCAGTCCAAAAAACAGAAGGACCATGGCGCCGGCACCGGCTGCAAAGGATAATATTGTTCTATAATTTCTCAAAATCTATTTAAAAATTTCTTTGATGACAGACGAATCATTCTTTTTAAGAATTTCAACTAAATCCCTCTCGATATATCCTGTAGTAGGCATTTCTATAATTCTTCCCACTTCTTTTCCATATCTTTTCAGAATAATGGTAGGAACTTTTTGAAGATTGTAAAGACTTTCATCTCCGGTAGGAGATTCTTTCTTACGGTTTACTGCTATGATATTCAATTTATTTTCCGGATAGCTTACGGCTTCCAATATTTTCATCAGTCTTGGAAAATCTCTGTGGCTGTCTTCACACCAGGTTCCCATGAATACAATAATATCATAAGTACCAATTTTTTCTTTTTTTAATTCACTGACGGCTTTTTGGTCAAGAACATACTCATCATGTTCTTTTACATACCAATCTGCATAAGGAGCTTTTAAAAACTGCTCTTTCAGTTGGTTTCCTAAAAGCATTTTGCCATCTTTCTGAGTTTCAACTTCACGGTTTACTACTACTTTTTGAGCACTAAGCTGTTGTGCAGCTAAAAATAAACTTGAAAAGGCAACAATATTGGTAATAAATTTTTTCATATGTTATTTTTCAATAATTGATTTTAAATCAGCAGGAGAGTAGTATTTGTTTTTTAACACTTTATGATCTGCCTGTCTGTAAACATTGAATTTTTCTCCGGACTTTTCATAAAAAGATTCTACTTCCTTCTCTTTGTAAAATTCAACAGTTTCCTTTGCCTGTTCTTCATTGTCACATGCTTTCGACATATTGGAGCGCTGAACTTCGTTGAATAGCTCTACAAATTTGTTGCCAAGTCCGAATTCCAGTACAGCTCCACTCAAAACATACTGAAGATCACACAATGCATCTGCAATTTCTACAATATTATTATCTGCAATGGCTTGTTTCAGTTCGTTTAATTCTTCCTGTAAAAGCTCCACTCTAAGATTGCATCTTTCTGGAGAAGGAATTTGTGGGGTATCTAAAATAGGGGCTTTGAAAGTAGTATGGAATTCTGCTACTTGGTTCAGACTATCAATTTTATCCATGAATTTTTTTATTTCCCACAAAGATAGAAAAGGATTTGTAAAATGTGAAATGTACAGGAATAAAATGCAGAGCACAAAAGAACTGCTTTTTGAGAATTTTAATCTAAATCTGCTGATTTGAAATTAAAAGGCATTCTGAATTTTGATTTTATAGATTGTCCTTTAATTTTTCCAGGATTCCATTTTACTTTTATTTTTTTCAAAATAAATTTTATATCCTCAAAAAACTGTTCGCTATTATCTACTTTAGGCTCGATATCTACAGTAGAAATGCTGCCGTCTGCATCTATGATGAAGGATATGATAAATTTTCCTTTTGGGTTGTAAGATTCCGAATCTAAATATCCTTCCAGTTTTTTATGTATTTCTTTTCTTAGCTCTTTCACTCCACCGGGTAGCTCAGCAGGCTGATATATTTTTGAAATATCATAATCAGACTTATAATTTTCAAAAAAATCTTCTGTTAAAAAAGGAAAATCAAAATATGCGGTAACTTTTTCTCCCTGTTCTTCTGCAGGCTGCCAGTTCTTTAAACTCCCCAAAGATTTGACAGCAAGATTGAAAGCACATTTATTTCTTTCTATGGCATTTTCATCACTCTTTTTCTTTACCAAAGAAGGTTTGCCGGTGTTATCAATTTTTAAGGTTACAAAATACATCTCGTTTTTATCACAAGGTTTTGTGCCGGTTGTCAGAAAATAGTTCTGCATGTCTGCAGCCATTTGGATAGGGCCTTCTTTATAAGGAAATTGACCTTCAGGATATTTAGCCAGTGTTTTTTGTGAAAATGCTGACCCAAAGTATAGGGTAAAAAGAAAAAGGATTATTTTTTTCATTGGTAGATGTGCTTCACGGGTTAAATTAGTTTGTTCGCTAAATTAAGAAAAAGTCTACAACTTTCAAGCTGTAGACTTTTATTGTATAGGTAGAAATGATTTCAGTTATTCATATTTCCAAACGCCGGATATATTTAATACCATCAATCCCGGCTGTTTTTCTCCAAAGCTGAATACACAGATGTATTTTGAATGACAGGAAGTACAGTCTGTGCCAAAATATAATGTTGGTTGGTCATTGACTGTCAATTCTCCAAAGTGAAGCATTCTCTGAGAGGTTTTGTTTACTATTCCGTGTTTTAATAATTCTTCTCTGGAAAGTACTTTATTTTCATTATATACTTGAAAGAGAGGAAATCCTGATTCATAGGGAACGATTTCAACTGTATTTTTGTGGCTGCAATGGCCGCAGCTGAAAGTTATTATGGCTGATGGAAGAGCTTCATCATTAATAAAGTTACTTTTTTCAACAGAAGCTTTTTCGGTAATGTTTATTTTTTCTGATATTGAATACATCTGGGTAGATTTATGGCTGAATAACTGTGCCTACTAAGTTAGGATATTTTCCGCTAGGGGTTTTCTTAATGGTAACCTTTATATAACCTTCTTCTGCAAGCTTATTCCAGGTTTTCTGGTATCCTGTATTGATATCAACAGGGATTTTCCACATGGTTTGTTTTCCTTTTCCTGCCTGCCCGAACCAAGGAATGATATCTGCGGTCTGGGTTTTAAACTGCATGGAATTATTCAATACATCAATTTCATAATAGAAATCGTATTTGTCTTCAGGCTGATTTAACGCTCTTTGAGTAAATGTATAGGTATATCCATTGATGATTGGACTTGTGAAACTTCCTCCTAATGTAGGAACACCAGTACCGTTATAGCTGCCTACAGCGCCGCTGTATCTGTCAAATTTTTGCCCAACCTGTAAAGCAACATCATCCACAATATTATAACCTCCGTTTGCAGGCGGCCAGCTACCATTTAAATTATTTGCTTTAAAAAGAGATTCCAGTTCACTCCATTTGCCTCTTTTGTAAAGGTCATATGCCTGATTTCTGATTGCCTGACTTACCGAATTATTGGGGTCATAAGTTACTGCCAGTTCATCAGCATTTTTGTAGAAGACCGAAGTAACGTCAGGATTGGTATCTATCACGTCATCATTGTCCGAACTACAGGCAACCGAGAAAGAAGTGATTGCTAAAAAAAAAATGTACTTAAATAAATGTTTCATATAAAAAATTTTAAATTATTTTAAAATATTGAGGGATTAGAGGGAGTACCTTTTTGAAACATTATTTTTACAGAAATCTTCAATGGAAATACTGATATGAATATTATTAATGTTCAGTCTGTAACAGGGGTTTCAAAACTGAAATTGATTTAATAATACACTTTTCTGGCGGGTAAATTATTAAAATACCAATTCACGCCAAAATAGAATCAAAAGAAGCAAGGGCATCCGACCTTAAAAAACGGCTTAGAGCTCCCTTAAATACAATATGGGTCAACGGTACAATAGAAAATTGTTATGCGATAAATTTAAATCAAAAAACTTAAATGTTAGTTATTTTATTTTAAATAAAATGTTTTTATGTAATTTATTTCGGTAATAATTGTTTTTGGTGTTATATTTTACGTAAAAAAATAAAACTGCCCTTTACAGGGCAGTTTTTCACATCGTTTAATTTTAAAGTTATTAATTTTTAATAAACCTTTTTGATGATTCACCAATTTGAATCATATAAGCTCCTTTGATAAGGTTGCTGACGTTCACGGATCCTCTTTGAAGTTTTCCTGAGTCAATTAGTTTTCCACCCATATCGAAGATTCTGTAGTCTTCTGAAGTTGTATTTGAAATATAAAGGATATCTCTAACAGGGTTTGGATACAATTTCACATCTGTAATCAGGTCTTTTGTATTCTGAAGATCTCCTTTTCCTGAAGAAACAATATTAAGAGTATAATCTTCAACCTGTCCATAAGTGAATGCTTCACATGAAGAAGTAGGGATTGAGCTATACTTCATCATTACTCTCATTCTTGTAGATCCAACTGTAGCAGTAGCCGGGATGGTAATAGATCCTGTAACCGGGCTGGTTGTAGAACCTGCTTTTGTCCATGCTAATTCTCCGCTGTCTGTGAAATCTCCATCACCGTTGTAATCAATATAAACAGCATACGCTTCGCTATACTTTGTAGAAGTCCAAACCGGAGTAATGGAAATCGTATAAGCACTTCCTCTTGTAACATTAGTGGAAACTGAAGTGAAGTTTTCATACCCTGCAGTTCCTGTAGATGTGTTGTTAATTGATCCAAATGTTACGTTTCCGATTCTTTCATCAGCAGTGTTGGAAGCCGAAGAAGAACAATAGGTAACGGTTCCACCGGAAAGAGTAGTAACACTTACGGTATTGCTGGAAACAGAAGCATTTCCTGCAGCATCTTTTGCTTTAACTGAGAAAGAATAAGTTGTTGCCGGAGTAAGCCCTGTTACAGTATATGTAGTAGAAGCTGTAGAACCGATTAGGGAAGCACCTTGGTATACATCATATCCGGTTACCGCTACATTGTCTGTAGCACCTGACCATGAAAGATTGGTTGTAGTAGCAGTAGTTCCTGAAGCAGCAAGGGTAGGAGCTGTAGGAGCAACCGTGTCAGGAGTTCCGGAACCTGCATTTACAGAGATGTTAGCATTGTTGACATCAAAGAAAATGTGATTAGATCCTTTTACCATAATTCTTCCTGTAGTTGTCGTAGCATTAGGAATTGTTACAGCCTGTGAACCATCATTTGGAGTTCCTGCTAATAGGGTAGTCCAGGTATTTCCGCTGTCTGTTGACCAAAGGATATCTACATTGGCTGCATTCACACCATTAGCTGTAGTTCCTGCTACGTTCCATGTAATGGTTTGAGAACTTCCTCCAGCGTAAGTTGTTGCTGAATTTTGTGAAGTGATATTGAATGGTCCTGCAGTTCCATTCACTGTGATTACCGCATCGTCAGAATTGTTTCCTGAACCTCCTGCTTTATTGTCACGAACGGTAAATCTGAAATTTAATGTTCTGGCAACAGAAGAAAGAGCTTCTACGGTGATTTCAGAACCTGCAGTAGTGGTTGCACCTGTTAAAACAGAAGCCATTCTTGGGAAGTATCTTGCAGGTGAAGTTGTTGGAGTCCATGATCTGAAGTTAGGACCTGTAGTTTTTGTAGCACTGGCTGCTGAGCTTGCTCCTGTTTGTGAAGAAGAAGCATTGTCCATTTGTTCCCAGATGTATGTTAAAGAATCCCCGTCGGCATCCGTTCCTGTTCCTGTCAGTACGAATGGAGTTCCTTTTGGAATTGTGTAATCTAAGCCTGCGCTGGCTGTAGGAATTGAATTTCCTGTATTGGTATTAACAGAGCAGGTTTTAGCTTTAATATTATTAGTGATCTGCTGAATGCTTACGGCATGGAAAAAGGCATCAGAATGAGGTTGGATATCCTGGCTGGTAATTCCGGCATACCCCATAATTGTTGATCCAGATCCCGGTTCCATATTAACGCCTGTTCCTTCATTGCTCATAGAGAAAGTATGGTTTCCACCAAACTGGTGTCCCATTTCGTGAGCCACATAGTCGATATCAAAATTATCTCCTGAAGGAATAGCATCTGCCGGAGAAGTATAGCCGCTTCCTTTAGATCCGTTTGTACAGATACAGCCGATACATCCTGCGTTTCCACCACCTCCGGAAGCTCCGAACAAGTGTCCGATGTCATAATTGGCTTCACCAATTACAGAAGTTAAAGTGCTTTGTAGCTGAGAATTCCAGCTGCTCATTCCTGAAGCTGCGGAATAAGGATCTGTAGAAGCATTGGTGTAGATGACAGCGTCATTGTTGGCAATCAAAACCATTCTTGCTGCGAAATCTTTTTCAAAAACACCGTTTACACGGGTCATGGTAGTATTCATTGCAGCCAAAGCCTGAGCTTTTGTACCTCCAAAATAGGTGGTGTATTCTCCGGTGCAGGAAAGTGCCAGTCTGAATGTTCTTAGTTTGGCATCGTCGGCATTAGGTCTTGCCGCAAGAGCAGAGTTGGAAACTCCTTTTTGTGCAGCATCAACGACTGTACATTCAAACTTATTAAGATCATCTTTTTTGTCGGATTTTCTGTACACTACATAAGAAGAAAGATCTTTAGTGTAAGGCTCGATGAATACTGCAGATTTATCACCGTAAATTTCCATAGATGACAGTCCTAGTGGAGAAACACTGAAATAGACTGTGGAATTAGGATCATCCAGACCTTGTCCTACATAGGATTTGATATCCGGATATTTTGCTGCCAATTCAGGGGCAAAATTGGAATTCTCCCTCACTTTGAAACTTTCCATTCTGCCTTCAGAATTCGGAAAAGAAATAATGAGTTCTGATTTTTCGCCTGCAGCCAGTCTTTTGGGAGCTTTTGCCAGAATGTTTTTCAATCCGTTGATATCCAGGTTGTATACCTTAGGATTGCTGATGCTGGCTTTGTTTTCAAAGATCTCTGATGAAGTTTTTCTGGAACCTTCAGACCAAAGACGGTCAGTCTGTGCGAAAGAAATACCCGAAATAAGGAGCATTCCAATCAGCGTTAATTGTTTTTTCATATTAAATATTAAATTTGATTGTGGAATATCAAAGCTAATGAAAAATATATTATCAAAAACAAAATTTTTTAAGAGAAATTTAGAATGTGGTCTTAAAATGTTATGCAATACATTAAGTATAATTGAAAAAGCTTATTAATAAAAGAAAAGTGAAAGTGAAGAAATGAATTTTAATTTCAAAAAAAATAAAATAGATGTATTTTTTTATTAATTTATTAAAATGAGACAATAAAATTTATTAATTATTTAATTATGTGTGAATAATATTAGTAAGTTGAATTTTGGCGACTGTTGCAAAATGCTCTACATCCTGCCTACAAAAAAAGCTGTTTCAAAATGAAACAGCTTCGTATATTTATATAATCCTTACTTACATTTTATCATCAGCAGTAGGACCGTAAAGTCCAGGGACTTTGTTCCCGGTGGATCTTAAATAAACCACCAGTTCACCTCTGTGATGGTACAAATGATTATAAAGAAAGCCTCTTACCACCTGGATTCTTGGAGATGGCGGGAAAAGTACATTTCCGTTCATTTCCATTTTCCACTCATTAAAATAAGTGTTTTCATCCGAGTTTTCCAAAACTTTCTGTGCGTTGGCAACATTTTCTTCAAATTTTGCGAGGATATTTTCCGCTTTGGAAATATCTCCTTTGTCATACTTGTACGCTCCCATATCAAAAGTATCCTGATTGAAAGTGGATTCGTACCAATTGTATACTTCAGCAATGTGTGAGGCCAGCTGACCGGTTGTCCAGTTTTTTTCAGAGGGTTTCCAGTCTAATGCGCTGTCAGGGATTGCCTGTAAAATTTTTCTGGTGTTTTCAGCTTCGTGCAGAAACTCACCTAAAAGTGCCTGTTTAATCATTTGTATTGGGATTTAAAGATTTATTTTGTAATATCTCTTCCAATAACCAGTCTCTGGATTTCAGAAGTACCTTCACCGATTGTACAAAGCTTAGAGTCTCTATAGAACTTTTCAGCTGGGAAATCTTTTGTATAACCGTATCCTCCGAAGATCTGAACAGCATTGTTCGAGATTCTTACACAAGCCTCAGAAGCATATAATTTTGCCATAGCTCCTTCTTTTGTCATTTTTTGTTTTGCGTTTTTAAGAGTAGAAGCTCTTTGGATAAGAAGTTCAGCAGCGTCAATTTCTGTAGCCATATCTGCTAGCATAAAGTTGATTGCCTGGAAATCTGCAATAGGTTTTCCAAACTGATGTCTTTCTTTTGCATATTTTAAAGCCGCTTTGTAAGCTCCTCTTGCAGTACCTAAGCTTAGAGCTGCGATAGAAATTCTACCACCGTCCAATACTTTCATTGCCTGCTTGAAACCTTCACCTACCTCTCCTAAACGGTGAGAATCCGGTACACGTACATTATCAAAAATTAATTCTGCTGTTTCAGAAGCACGCATTCCTAATTTATTCTCTTTTTTTCCGGAAGTAAATCCAGGCATTCCTTTTTCTAAAACAAAGGCTGTAGAGTTATTCTTAGCACCTATTTCTCCTGTTCTAGTCATCACTACGGCAATATCTCCAGAAATAGCATGAGTAATAAAGTTTTTAGCTCCGTTGATAATCCACTCATCACCATCTTTTACCGCGGTAGTAGACATTCCTCCTGAATCAGAACCTGTATTGTGTTCTGTAAGTCCCCAAGCTCCGATTACTTTTCCGGATGCCAGCTGAGGAAGCCATCTGTGTCTTTGTTCTTCATTTCCAAATTCATAAATATGGTTGGTGCAAAGTGAGTTGTGTGCTGCTACAGAAAGACCAATAGATGGGTCAACCTGAGAAATTTCATCCAGAATAGTAACATACTCATGATAACCTAAGCCAGAACCTCCATATTGTTCAGGTACTACAATTCCCATAAAACCCATCTCACCCAATTGGTGGAATAAGTCTTTTGGAAATGTTTGGCTTTCATCCCATTCCATAATGTTCGGTCTAATGTTCTTTTCTGCAAATTCTCTAGCCGTTTCCGCTATCATTTTGATGTTGTCAATAGTCTCTGTATTCATATAATAATAGTTAGTTCCCAAAGATAACCAAATTGATGGAATGCTAAAGAAAAATTATTTTATTGACAACAGTAAGCGCTAATACATTTAATTTTCAAATTTTTATATTTTGAAAATTAATACTTTCTTAATAAAATATACAGTCTTTTACGTTTTTTATTTCACTATTTTAGGTTCCAATTTTTAAGGTATGAAAAAAATTCTACTTCCAATTATTTTGATTTCCTCTTATATTTCTGCTCAGGCTCCTGCGGGATATTATAATGGAACAACTGGGCTGACGGGGTATGCCCTGAAATCAAAACTCCACGATATTATTTCAGAAAAAATGGTCAACTGGCATTATAACGATCTTAAAGTGTTATATGGGCAGACTGATCTTGATAAATATTATGATCACGATGCATCGAATACTCAATATCTGCTGGATATCTATTCTGAAATTCCTTCGGGACCGGATGCTTATGAATATACAGTGGATCAGATGGTAGCAGGAGTGAGTATGGAAGGTCAGGGATACAACAGGGAGCACATGATGCCACAAAGTACATTCAGTACAAGTTCCTCAATCAGTGATTATCCCATGTATTCGGATCTTAACTTTATTATTCCTGTGGACGGGTATATCAACCAGCGGAGGAGCAATTATCCTTATGGAATAGGAAACAATACGAATCATTATATCTTCAGCAATACTTCAAGGATCTCCAATGCGGCCATTCCGAATTATCCTTATATAGGAAGAGTTTATGAACCTATTAATGAATTCAAAGGTGATATCGCCAGGAGTTTATTATATTTTGCGGTTCGATATGAAGGGAAATTAGGCTCATTCAATACGGCTTATACTACATCAGCGAATCTTACTCCTGCTACAGACCAATGTCCGCTGGATGGAACTGAAGAAAGAGCGGTTGATCTTGCTTATATTGCTATGCTGAAACAGTGGAGTACGGCAGATCCGGTTTCACAAAGGGAAATCGACAGAAATAATGCCATCTATACAATACAAAAAAACAGAAACCCATTTATCGATCATCCTGAGTGGATTGATATGATCTGGTCCGAAACGCCTGATAGTATTGCCCCTGCGTCTCCGGGAACACTGGTTTCAACACAGCAGAATGCTTATTTTATTAATTTAAACTGGACTGCTGCTCCTGATGCTGATATTTTAGGATACAGGATTTATATGAACGGATCCACAACACCTGTTGCTGTTACAAAGGGAACTTCTATAAGCATTGACCATCTGAATCCTTCAACAACTTATACTTTTACAGTGAAAGCTTTTGATAAAGCCTATCTGGAATCCCCGTTCAGTAATATGATCACCACTTCAACGATTGCTTCTGATTCATATGCTCCGGATCTTATGATTACAAAATATATTTCCGGAACGAATACGGAATTCATTAAGAATAATGCATTGGAAATCGTTAATAAAACAGGGCATGAAGTTAATTTAAATAATTACAGAATCAATATTCAGTTTAAAAACAATACTTCCGGAGCGATCTATAATGGAGATACTTATGAATTAGAGGGCAAAGTAGGAAACAATGAAACGTTTGTGATTTTGAATCCAAAAGGTACTTTGTCGTGTTTTACCAGTAATGAGGCGAAATTTGTAACAGCTTCTGATCCTCTGATGTTTGCAGGAGAAAATTATGTAGAGCTTGCTTATAATAAGACCGTAACTGTGGATGCTATCGGGATAAAATACAGCCTCAATAATAACGGAAATGTATCTTTATATAGAAAGAGTACTGTCAGTCAACCCACCAGTACATTTAGTATAGGTGAATGGGATTCTTATCCGTCCAATTACTGCCAGAACCTGGGCGGCACATTGTCTACTGCAGAATTGATTGCGGAAAACAATGAATTTACGATTTATCCGAACCCTGTTTCTGATCATCTGTATGTAAATGGAGAAAGGGAAAAAGTAAAAATGGCTCAGATTATAGATCTTTCCGGAAAAGTGATCTATTCGGAGAAAGATCCTTTCAGATATAAGAAAAGTATTCCGGTGACGGGAATTCCTGCGGGTGTATATTTCTTAAAACTTGATGAAAAAGCCCATCAGTTTATTAAAAGGTAACAATTGTAAAACCTAAATCCTTTTAGTAACAAACCTAAACCTCACAGGTTTTAAAAATCTGTGAGGTTTTATTTTTTAATAGAGTTGATGAGATTGCTTCGCTTTGCTCGCAATGACTGTTTAGCCCTGATAGAAGCGGTTACCCCGGAGCATGGGTTGGAAGAGTTGGAGGGTTAAGGGGCTGGGATAGCTTGGTGCGAGGAGTATGAGTGGATAGCAGGAATAGCTTCTTGCCTAAAAAAAGGTAAAAAAGTAGAGTTAAACTTAATGTAATAATAAAATTTTCAACTGATTTTTGTTTTTTCTTAATTTTGTCATTTAATATAAACCCTTCAAAACCTTATGTTTACTGCATCATTGATATAAGCTGATTCGCTAATAATCAATATCTATAAGTGTTTCTGCTTATATTTTTTATATATAAGTAATTATGCTTATATTTGCAGTATGATAGCGGTCATTACCGGTGATATTATAAATTCACAGCATGCGGATACTGAAGTTTGGATTACCAGGCTTAAACATCTTCTCGAAAAATGGGGAAGCGCTCCTGACACATGGGAAATCTACAGAGGAGATGAGTTCCAGTTCAAATGCAAAATTGATGACGTTTTCTGGCGTTTTCTAGCCATAAAATCTCTTATTAAAAGCCTGGAAAATTTGGATGTAAGGATGGCCATAGGTATTGGTGAAGAAAGTTTCTCTTCTGAGAAAATCACCGAATCTAATGGTACAGCTTATGTAAATTCCGGAAGATTGCTTAA
The DNA here is from genome assembly GCF_002979755.1 of Chryseobacterium culicis. NCBI lineage: Bacteria > Pseudomonadati > Bacteroidota > Flavobacteriia > Flavobacteriales > Weeksellaceae > Chryseobacterium > Chryseobacterium culicis. The sequence continues at coordinate 674,745 of NZ_PCPP01000001.1, forward strand.
TGATCTTAAAAATGACGGGCATACCGTTGCCATTAAAACCTCCAGTGATCCGGTTGACAGAGATCTTAATATTCTGTTGAAATGGTCTTCCAAGGACTTTGATAACTGGACCATGGCTACAGCAGAGATTATTCATGAGATGATCATGAATCAGGATATCACTCAGGAAGATCTTGCTAAGAGATTTGCTATTTCACAGTCTTCGGTAAGCCAGAGACTGAAGCGAGCCAACTATGAGCTCATCGTGGAGACCAATCAGTATTTCAGAAAGAAAATCTCAGAATTGTAAGCATGATCTTTATCAAACTCATATTGGCACATCTACTTGGAGATTTTATACTTCAGCCAAATTCATGGGTTGCGGATAAGGAGAACTATAAACTAAAAAGTAAGTTTTTATACTTTCATATTCTGATTCACACGGGTTTAAGTCTTCTCTTTCTTTGGGATCTTCAGCTGTGGTGGGTCGCCGTTTTAGTAGGAGTTACTCACTTCATTATTGATGCAGCAAAACTTACATTTCAGAATGTAAAGACTAAAAAAAGATGGTTTTTTATTGATCAGCTGCTGCATGTTTTGGTGATTGCCGGAGTTTCCTTTTATTTTCAGGAATTCAGCTTCAGCTTTTTACAGAATCAGGAGTTTTTAAAAATCATCATGGCAGCATTGTTTCTGACAACACCTGCTTCTATTTTTATTAAAATCTTACTGTCATCCTGGACCCCTGCTCCGGATGGCGCCAACACTATTCAAACCGAATCTTTATCAAGTGCCGGAAAATATATCGGAATTTTAGAACGTCTGCTGGTTTTCACTTTTATTATGGTGAATCACTGGGAAGGCGTAGGTTTCATGGTAGCTGCCAAATCTGTTTTCAGGTTCAGCGACCTTGCACAGGCAAAACAGAGAAAACTTACAGAATATGTATTAATTGGTACACTGCTAAGTTTTGGACTGGCTGTCTTAACAGGAATAATAATAAAATAAATCAATAAATCTAACTACAATTTAGAAAGTAAAATTATGAGTCAAAAGAAAGAAATGTTGTACGAGGGGAAAGCAAAACAGGTATTTGCAACCGATAATCCTGATGAAGTAGTAGTACGTTTCAAAGACGATGCTACAGCATTTAACGCTCAAAAGAAAGGTCAGGTTGATCTGAAGGGTGAAATGAACAACGCGATCACAACCCTTATTTTTGAATACTTAAATGAAAAAGGAATCAAAACTCATTTCATCAAACAATTGGACGAAAGAGAGCAGTTGGTAAGAAAAGTATCTATCATTCCTTTGGAAATGGTCGTAAGAAACTATTCTGCAGGAAGCATGGCACAAAGATTAGGAGTGGAAGAAGGAATTAAATCTCCGGTAACCATCTTCGATATCTGCTACAAAAAAGATGAGTTGGGAGATCCGCTTATCAATGACCACCATGCCGTTTTCTTAGGAGCAGCTACTTATGAAGAGCTTGACGAAATGTATGAGCTGACTTCAGATATCAACGAAATCCTTATTGACCTGTTTGACAAAATCAATATCATCCTGGTAGATTTCAAAATCGAATTGGGTAAAACTTCAGACGGTGAAATTATCCTTGCAGATGAAATCTCTCCTGATACTTGCAGACTTTGGGATAAAGATACCATGAAGAAATTAGACAAAGACAGATTCAGAAGAGACTTAGGAGAAGTTACTGAGGCTTATGTTGAAATCTACAACCGTCTTAAAAATCTTTTACAGAAATAAGATTTAATTTATTTAAAGATTGAATCATTTAAAAATTAAACTTTCAGTAATCTTTTAATCATTAAATTTTTTAATCTTTTAATTTAGAAAAAATAGAAATGAAAAGTTTAGACATTCATAAAAGTGAATATTTAAAACAGTTTGAGACCCAGACTTACGGAAGGAATCTTTTCAGAACTCAGGAAGAGGAAAGACTGGATGCTCCCAATGAAGAGTGTGGGATCTTCGGATTGTATTCGGATAATGATCTGGATACTTTCTCTCTTTCACAATTTGGGCTTTTTGCTTTACAGCACAGAGGTCAGGAGGCTTGTGGGATTTCCGTTTTAAAAGATGGAAGAATCACAAATATGAAAGACGAAGGACTGGTTTTGGATGTTTATAAAGAAATTCAGGAACCTGAAACTTTTATGGGAAATTCTGCAATCGGGCATACCCGTTATACTACTGCAGGAGATAAAAAGAAATATAACTTCCAGCCATTTTTCGCGAAAAACGAATATGACCAGATTATACTTTCTATAGCACACAACGGTAACCTTACCAATGCAAAAGAATTAAAAACAGAATTAGAGGCTGAAGGCGTAGTTTTCAGAGCTACTTCCGATTCTGAGGTGATCCTGAGACTGATCCAGAAAAACCTTGATTTAGGTCTTCGTGGAGCCATTAAAGCTACCATGGAAAAAATTGAAGGAGCCTATTCTGTTGTAGGGATGACCAGAAACAAATTCTTTGCATTCAGAGACTTCAACGGAATCCGTCCATTGGTGTTAGGAGCTATCGACGAAAGATCTTACGTGGTTGCTTCAGAATCTGTTGCACTGGATGCGGTAGGAGCTCAATATGTACGTGATATCCTTCCTGGTGAGATCATTTATACCAATGAAAACGAACCTGGAAAACTTCATTCTTATATGATGGATGAAGCGAAAGGAAAGCAGAGAATCTGTTCTTTTGAATATATTTATTTTGCAAGACCTGACTCTACATTGGAAAATATCAATGTATATGAAATCAGAGAAAAATCGGGGGAGAAAATCTGGGAACAGGCTCCTGTAGATGCTGATTTGGTTATCGGTGTTCCGGATTCCGGAGTTCCTGCCGCCATTGGTTTCTCTAAGGCTTCAGGAATACCTTTCCGCCCTGTTTTAATCAAAAACAGATATATCGGAAGAAGTTTCATCGTTCCTACACAGGAAATGAGAGAAAGGGTAGTGAACCTTAAGCTAAACCCAATTATCTCGGAGATGAAAGATAAGAGAGTGGTAATCATTGATGACTCTATCGTTCGTGGAACTACCTCTAAAAGACTGGTTAAAATTTTAAAAGATGCAGGGGTGAAAGAGATCCACTTCAGAAGTGTTTCTCCACCTATTATTGCACCATGTTATCTGGGAATTGATACGCCGTCTAAAGATGATCTGATCTCTGCAAATATGTCTACAGAACAACTTAAAAACTATCTGGGAGTAGACTCTTTAGAATTTTTAAGTATTGATAATCTGAAAACTATTTTAGGATCTGCTAATCACTGTTTCGGATGCTTTACTGAAGAATATCCTGTAGGAAAAGGAGAAGAGGTAGATTTATTCAATTAATCTCTTTATTGAAATAGTAAAAATAGAAGACCTGGGTTAATAGCCCGGGTCTTTTGTTTTATAAATGTAGCAAAAGCTTAATATTCCTGTATTATACAGTATATAATGGAATTTTAATTTTGTCAGAATAAAACGTCAGGATATGAAAAACGCATTTTTTACGGGTATTTTTCTGGTATTTGCCCAACTTTATTCTTCACAGTCATTCGATAAGCAGGCACATCGGGGAGGAAAATCACTTTACCCCGAAAACACAATTCCGGCAATGAAGAATGCCCTAAAAATGAATGTTACAACCCTTGAAATGGATTTGGCTATAACGAAAGACAAAAAGGTTATTCTTTCTCATGATGCTTTTCTGTCTCCTGAACTTATTACAAAGCCAGATGGAACTTATATCCCCAAAGACTCAGGTTTTTACTACAAAATTTATGAAATGCCCTATGCAAAGATTAAAACATTTGATGCAGGCTTAAAAAAATTGAATAACTATCCGGACCAAAAGAAAATGAAGGTTCAAAAACCTCTCTTTTCGGATGTTATAGATGCTTGTGAAACCTATGCCCGCGAATTGAAGAGACCACTGCCTTTTTATAATATAGAAACAAAAACACGCCCTTTCTCTGACAATATTTTCCATCCGGAACCCAAAGAATTTGTAGATCTGATGATGAAGATTATTGTAGAAAAAAAGATTCAGGACAGAGTTATTATCCAGTCTTTTGACCCCAGAACGCTGGAAATTATTCATAAAGAATATCCTAAGGTGATGACTGCTTTACTGGTAGAAAAAGTAGATGATAAAAAGCTGGCTCAGCAACAGGCTTATTTTAAAAATATTCCGGTAGAAAAGTTCAAAATGTATCCCAATCATCTGAGTGGAGTAGCCGGAGATATGAAGTTTCTGAGCTTTACTCCTACTATTTATAGCCCTGAACATAATCTTGTGACCCCACAATTAGTACAGGAATGCCATTCATTGGGCATGAAAGTAATCCCATGGACTGTGAATACCAAAGAAAGACTGAAAGAATTAAAAGATATGGGAATAGACGGCGTTATCAGTGATGATCCCAGAATATTCGAATAACCATTCTTACATATAAATAGCCGGAAGAAATTCTTCCGGCTATTTTATACGTGCAGATAACTGCACTAGGGTTAAAAAATTGGTTCTTTTGATTAAAACTTATAGTTCAGACCTAACTGAAATACTCTGTTGTTATTTTCAGCTGCAGACATGCTCTTATCAATCTTTGTCAAGCTATTTACATATCTTGCATTGATACCGATGTTGGAAGTGATATCATATCCTACACCAAGACCTAGTCCGAAATTGAATTTATTGATCATATCTTTGTCGATATCTTGAGAGTGAGAACTTGAAGTAGTGGTAGTAATACCTCCGGTAGTACTTGCTACAGTAGTTTCTCCTTTGTTTTTTCCATTGATGAAATAACTGAACTCAGGTCCTGCTTCAATATAAAACTTATCAATAGGTCTCATTTGAACCATTAACGGAACTGAAATGTAGTTCATGTTTACTCTACTTTGTGCTTTGGTTTTTACGTTGGTAACTCCATTGTCTGTTTCTGTAGAATACATTACATCTTTTGCTCCCATTTGGTTAAATAATACCTCTGGCTGAAAGCTGAATTGTTTTGAAATGGGAATATTTACAAATGCACCTGCATGGAAACCTAGTTGTTGAGTGTTGATTCCGAACTTTTGCTGACTGAAATAAGCTGAGTTTCCTCCTGCCTTGATCCCAAATCTAACGGGTTGAACATCTTTTTTTAGTGGTGATGCACTTACTGTTTTTGTTTCTGTCTTAGTTTCTGTTTCCTGAGCGAAAGCTAATGCACCAGCAGTTAATGCTAATCCTAAAAATAACTTCTTCATAATTTTATTTTTTAATTTTACTATTTGTGTCGAATGATTTCCCAATCAGACTCGAATTATTTTGCAAATTGCTTGCCAAACTTGAAAAATGCCTATTTATAAAGGTTTTCACGTGGTTTCATTAAAGGTTTTTTTTAATCATTTATCCCTTTTTAATGAATAAATATCTTGCCAATCTCTATATTTTTGAAAAGAGTTTAATGCTAAAAATACTTTCTTGTTGATAATTGAAATGATGAAAATTTAAAATCAGAAATAAGTTTTTAGAAAAATTTATAAGCTATCTGGACTATTTTTATGAGTAGAAATAAAAATACCGGACTTTAAAAAGCCCGGTATCTGTTTTGAAAATAATAAATATCGCTATTTAAACTTATAAGCAACGCCAATCTGAATGGCATTATTTCTTACTTTGTCGTCCTCATTGTATTTGTAAACCTCAGTAAGACCCGCAGTAAATCTGGCGGTCACGCCAAAGCTTTTCGTAAAGTAATATCCGGCACCAATTCCTAGTCCCAGATTAAAACGATTAAAAAGGCCTGTTGAAATATTCTGCGAAATATGATCCGTATGATTAACGGTAATTGAATTTCCGGTAGTCTCAATAGTGGTTAAATCTCCTTTTGTTCTTCCTCCCAACAGGTATCCAAATTCAGGACCTGCTTCTACATAAAGCTGAGGAAGAATATTATATTGAACCATCACAGGAAGAGAAAGGTAATTTAAGGTTGTACTATAATCATAGTGTTGTGTTCTTCTGTAGTTCCCTGAGCTTGTTCTGTAGTTATAATCTGATTTTGACCCCAGCTGGCTGAAAAGAAGTTCAGGTTGGATACTGAATTTTTCAGAAACCGGAATATTCGCGAATACTCCTGCATGAAAACCTACTTTCATTTTTTCATTGTTGTCATATTCATAACCGTCTCCTCTGGTAAGTGTAGATCCATTCAATCCGGCTTTAACACCAAAAGTAACAGGAGATGAAGATTTTGACTGATTTTTTTCTTGTGCATTTGCGAAAAGGCTACCCGCAACGGCAAGGACTGCAAAGAGTTTTTTCATGATTTAAAGTTTAATTTAATTTTTCTTCATTGTGACAAAATATCTGCCATAAAGGAGAGAAGTGATAAAAATCATACTAAAAGCGAAAAAGTCAGGCCTAAATTAATAAACCTGACTTTTTCTATTGAAATCAAAATGTATCTAAATTATGGAACAAAATACTTTCCTGTATTCTGTAATGCACTCTAAATGCCAACCAATTATGGAAGTTCTCGTTAAAAATTAATGGTAATAGTTAGATTTCAGTCTTGAAAATCAATTGAATGATCAACTGAATCAATACCTATTCATTGTAAAAACAGGAACTGTAAATTGGAAATTCCGGAATAAAGTACAATCAGTATTCAATACGCAAATTTCTTGCCAAAATATCAATAAAATATAAAAGCCGGATTAAACTATAATCCGGCTCTGTATTGAATAGAAAATTTACTTAGAATTTATAAGCTAAACCTAACTGGAATACTCCGTTTCTGGCAGCATCACCGTTATTGTTTTTAGGAACATCAGATAATCCTGCAGTATATCTTAAATTCACTCCAATATTTTGTGTGAAATAATATCCTGCTCCAAGACCTAATCCGAAATCAAAAGTTTTCAAATTGTCTTTAACGTCTACAGAGGCACCGTTACCTTTTCCTTTAGCACTGATAAGGAACCCGAATTGAGGACCTGCTTCTACATATAGATTAGGAATCAGGTTGTACTGTAACATCACTGGTACTGCGATATAATCCATATTTAGTTTTATATCACTGTTAGTTTTAGCTTTACCACCCATACCACTATATAATACTTCTGGTTGTACAGAGAAGTCTTGTGCTACTGGAATGTTTGCAAAAACGCCACCATAAAATCCAGCTTTAGAGTTGAATTCACTGTTAGAAAGAGTAGAAATATTAAGACCTGCTTTTACCCCAAATCTAACTGGAGAAGATGATGCAGTAGAAGTTGAAGTCTTCTGAGCGAAACTGAAAGTACCTGCTACTAGCGCAAGGCCTAAAAAAATCTTTTTCATAAGTTTATATTTTAATAGTTATTAAGTTTTGTTTAACATTTCATTAAGAATCAAATGGTGTGCCAAAATTGAAATGTGCTGGAAATCTACTGTTTACTATATAATTCCCATTGAAATTTAAAAAGCCGGATTAATTTTAATCCGGCTCCACTTTAATTATAAAAACTTGACAAAAAAGGAGATCGTGCGTTAGAATTTGTAATGTACTCCTACCTGGAATACACTGTTTCTTACAGATCCCGGTCTGCCATATCCATAAAGATATCTCTGTTGTTTCGCATTCACAATATCAGATAACCCTGTAGTATATCTTACATTCACACCAATATTTTTGGTAATATTATACCCGGCTCCCAGTCCGATTCCGAAATCGAAACTCTTGGTTGCATTTTTAAGTTGCAAACTTCCGACATCATCTTTTAGTTCTGCTCCCATTAGGAAATTAAATTGAGGTCCTGCTTCTACATAAAAATTAGGAAGTGCTTTATACTGAAACATTACAGGAACGGAAATGTATTCTAAATTAAGTTTTGCATTACCGTCTCCTTTTTGTTTTGCCCCAACAGCACTATATAATACTTCCGGCTGGATAGCGAAATCTTTTGCTACAGGAATATTTACAAATACACCACCATAGAATCCTGTTTTTGCTTTCATATCCATATTAGAAAGACTGGAAACATTAAGTCCTGCTTTTAAACCGAATTTGATTTTGGAAGAAGATGTTGATGGAGTAGCTGCATCAGTGGAAGTGGAAGTGCTTTGAGCAAAAGCAAAAGTACCTGCGACAATTGCCAGGCCTAAAAAAATCTTTTTCATAGATTAGTTTTATTTTACATTGTTTGACGTTGGCTAAACAACAAACAATATGCCGTCAACCCTCATGAATAAAGACTTTATGTGTTTTTAACGAATGAAAAAATCAACTATATGGGATGTATTTATGGTGAATTATTAACTCCATCTTATTTTAACATAAAAAAAGACCAGATTAAAAAATTAATCTGATCTTTTCTATTGAATATAAAATTTGTTAGTGAATGTATAGCTTATTTAAATTTATAAGCTAATCCAACCTGGAATAGGTTGTTTCTTGTAGCATCAGATCCACTAGGTCTGTTTTTCGCTACATCTGTTAAACCTGCAACATATCTTGCAGTAAGTCCTAAGTTTGGAGTGAAATAATATCCAGCTCCAAGACCGATACCAAAGTTAAATGTATTCAGATTGTCTTTGTAGTTATCGGTAGTGTTAGAATCTCCGTTAGATTCATTTTTGAACTTGTTTTTAGCACTTACCATGAAACCGAATTCCGGTCCTGCTTCCACATAAAGATTTGGAATCAGGTTGTACTGGAACATTACAGGTACAGTAATATAATCTAATTTAGTAGAAGCTGAAAATTTTGTTCCTCCTAACGTATAATCTGATTTATTACCATATTGTGAATATTGAACCTCCGGCTGAACACTGAATGATGCAGCCAATGGAATGTTAGCAAATACTCCTGCGTTGAATCCTATTTTAGATTTCTGGTCATCAAGACCACTGTCTTTTGAAAGTGAAGATACGTTCATTCCCCCTTTTACCCCAAATGTTACTGGATTGGAAGATGTATTTCCTGTCTGTTGAGCGAATGCGAATGTTCCTGCAGTTAACGCTAATCCTAAAATTAACTTTTTCATAACTTTAATTTTTTTAATTTTACTCTTTCTTAATTTTAAATTTTACTACTGTTCAGCATTTTCAGTTGAACGCAGAGTATCTTTCAAATTGCTTGCCAAAAATATTTTTTATGAGTAAAATCAATAAAAAAATCACTTAGTGTTTAAGTGATTTTATTGTTATGTATTTAATTTTCAGTATATTGTAAATTAAATTAAACATTTGTTTAGAAAGTGTCTAAATTGACAATTTTGTCAAAAATAGCTTTTAAAGAGAATTTGTTTTTCCAAAAAAGCGTTAAGCATCATTTAATTTTCTATAAAAAGACAAAGATTCAAGGATATTTTCCTGGCTGCACTGATGATCATACGTACAAGAGCCTATTCCTGAAAGCAGAGAAAAGTTGATTTTACTGTCTGTATTCTTTTTGTCATTTAATAATAGCGCTGTGATATCTTCATCTTTAAAATCGCTGATATCAAGGTATGGATAATATCTCTGAATATTTTCAATGATCATTTTTGCATCTTCTTCAGAAATAAGATTCTCAAGACAGGCAAGATGCGCTTCTGCGATCATTCCCATAGCAACTGCTTCACCGTGAAGGATAGGATTTTCCTGTTGTAAGCATAAACTTTCTACAGCATGGCCTATTGTATGTCCGAAATTAAGTGTCTTTCTGATGTTTTGCTCATGGAAGTCCTGATCTACCACATTCTGCTTGATATTCATTGATCTCTGAATATGTGGAATTACCGTTTCCACTTCCAGCTTACGGATCTGAATCAGCTGATCCCAATGATTTTTATCAGCAATTAATCCGTGCTTAAGCATTTCAGCAAAGCCACTTCTTAATTCTTTAAAAGGTAATGTTTCTAAGAATTTTGGGAAAATAAAGATCTGTTCAGGAAAAGCAAAAGTTCCCACCATATTTTTAAAGTGCATCAGATCAATCCCTGTTTTTCCTCCTATGGAAGCATCACACATGGATAAAAGGGTAGTAGGAATGTTGATAAACTGTATTCCTCTTTTATAAGTAGATGCAACAAATCCGCCCATATCCGTAATTACACCGCCACCAAGATTGATAACCAATGCTTTTCTATCCGCCTGCATCTCCGTGAGAATTTCCCAAAGCTGATTGGCTGTCTGGATATTTTTCATTTCTTCTCCGGCTTCAATCTCTAAAATTTCAAAACCAAGATCGGTTTCCATATTTCCTAAAAGAACAGGAAGGCAGTATTCATGGGTATTTTCATCTACAAGAATGAAAATTTTACTGAAAGATTTTTCGTGAAGAAACTCGTTTAGCTGTGAAAAATTATCGTTTAATATTGTTATCATCTTCAAATTTATGTAAAGTTAAAATGTAAACTATAGTGCAAAGTTATGATTCTTAATTTTTAACTCGTAACTAAATTACTATCTTTGCAGAAATTTTTAGAATGAGCAGAGATAATAATAATTCAGACAGACCAAAGAGACCAAGAATTTCAACCAAGAAAAGTTCTGATGATTCTCGTGCTTCCAGATCTGGAAATTCTTCAGGATCAAAGCCTTTTAAGAAACCGTTCTCTAAAGACGGGGGAAGAAAAGGGGCAGAACATCAGGGATCCAACTCAAGATTTGAAAAGAAACCTTTCAAAAGAAATACAGACAGCTCCGAAGGTTCCAACGATGAGATGGGATCAAAATCTGAAAGAAAACCATACATCACGAACAAAAGTGAGAGTTATGAGAAAAAATCTTTCGGAAAACCAAAGAGAGGAGGAAAGAGCTTTGATGCAAGAGATAAATATGAAAGAGGTAGTCTGAAATATGGCAGAAGACCCTCTAATGGAGATGAAAGAGAAGACAGAGCAAAATCTTTTGTACAAAAAAGAAGGTTAAACAAAATTGACAAGGATGTTCATAAAGACACGATCCGTCTCAATAAGTATATTGCCAATTCAGGGATCTGCAGTAGGAGAGAAGCTGATGAGCTTATTACTCAGGGTCTTGTAGAAGTAAACGGAAAGGTAGTCAATGAAATGGGTTATCAGGTACAGAAAACCGACAGAGTAGTTTTTGACGGACAAAGTATTACTCCGGAAAAACCTGTTTATGTACTTTTGAATAAACCAAAAGGTTACATTTCTACGACGAAAGATGACAAAGCCAGAAAAACAGTAATGGATCTTGTAGCGAATGCTTCTCCTTACAGAGTTTTCCCGGTTGGAAGATTAGACCGTTCTACAACGGGTGTTATTTTATTGACGAATGACGGACACATGACTAAAAAATTAACGCATCCATCTTTTGATGCTAAAAAGATTTATCATGTAACATTAGATAAAAAACTTACGGGTGAAGATTTACGTCTTATCGCAGAAGGAATCCGTCTTGATGAAGGAGTAGCGGTTGTTGACCAGATTTCGTACATTGAAGGAAAACCTAAAAATGAGATCGGAATTGAAATTCATATCGGATGGAATCGTGTTATCAGAAGAATATTCCAAAGATTAGGATACGAAGTGGAAGCTTTAGACAGAGTGATGTTTGCCGGATTAACGAAGAAGAATATCAAGAGAGGACACTGGAGAATCCTTACAGAACTGGAAGTAAATAACCTTAAAATGCTTTAAAATAATGATGAATTATGAGTTATAAATGATGAATGACAGATTCTTCAGTTTGTAACTTAATTTCATTCTTTTTAAACAGTATATTTAAGTGTAAAGAATAAAAAAGCGCAGAATTGTTTTCTGCGCTTTTTGTTTTATATGGTGATGAAGTCTATCATTAAAGTATTTCTTAATTCATAGCTCATCATTTATAATTCATCATTATCCTAACACGGTTACTCCTTTTTCAATCATGTCGTAGATGGCATCTCTGGCATTGTCAGGTTTTACGTTTACAGCACGTGTTCCGTTGAAATGAAGGCAGGTTACATATCCGTTGGCCACAGCATCCTGAGCCGTGAATTTAACGCAGTAATCTAATGCTAATCCTACGATTTCAACCAATTGAATGTCGTGGTATTTCAAGAAATCATCCAATCCGGTTTTCATAAAATGATTATTATCCTGGAATCCGCTATAGCTGTCTATTTCAATATTTTTACCTTTTTGTATAATGTGGGTTACTTTATCTCTGTTCAGATCTTTGTGAAATTCTGCTCCGAAAGTTCCCTGAATACAATGATCCGGCCACATAAACTGTGGAACACCATTCAAAATAATACTTTCTCCTACCTTTCTGCCATTGCTGCTTGCAAAACTTTTATGACCTGCAGGATGCCAGTCCTGCGTCAAAACCACCTGATCATATTCATTTTCCTCCATCAGAAGATTGATGTAAGGAATAATTTCGTTGGCTCCAGGGACTGCAAGTGCTCCGCCTTCACAAAAATCATTCTGTACATCGACTATTATTAATGCTTTTTTCATATTTTGATTTCTCGAATTTTTGATAAATTTAAAAAAACTAAACCACAAAAATTTGTCCAAAACCGAATTATCGGACAAATCGGCAATGTAAATTTTCAATACTCCCGAAATGAGTGGTTTAAAATTAAAATAATTGTATTTTCTTTGAAAAGTATGGCATTTTTGGGACATACACCAAATCTCAATAACGTATCTTTGCAGGAAATAAGTATTTTTTATGTCATTTGAGTCTTTAGGATTATCACACAATATTATTCGTTCTGTTAACAAATTGGGGTATTTAAAACCATTTCCAATTCAGGAGCAGGCTGTTCCCGTAATTTTACAAGGGAAAGATCTGATGGGAATTGCACAGACAGGTTCTGGTAAAACAGCTTGTTTTGTGATGCCGATTTTAGAAAAACTACAGAATTCGGAAGTTAAAAAAGACCGTAATGTTCAGGTTTTAATATTGGTTCCTACCCGTGAATTGGCTATTCAGATTGATGAAGTTTTCAGAGCTTTTACAGAAAATCTGAAAAGAGAAGTCCGAACAATGGCTGTTTATGGAGGGGTTTCTATCAACCCGCAAATGAAAGGAATGTTTGGGGTGGAAGTTCTGATTGCAACTCCGGGGCGTTTATTAGACTTAATTGATCATAATGCTTTGAGTATTTCAGGAATTAAACATCTGGTGATTGACGAGGCAGATAAAATGTTTCAGCTGGGCTTTGGTGAAGAGATGAATAAGCTTTTTGCGATGATGCCGATAGCCAAACAAACCACTTTATTTTCAGCAACTTTAAATGATAAAGTTTCTGAGATGAAAGAACGTCTGTCCATTAATCCTACCCTTATTGAAATTAAAAAAGAAGAAGTTGAGATAGATAATATCGAACAGCTGGCCTATCATGTTTCTCCGGAAAATAAAGGTCCTTTTTTAAGATATTTAATTAAGGAAAAGAAAGTTGAAAAAGCTCTTATTTTTGTCTCGTCCACAAGATCTGCAGACAATTTGGTAGAGAAGCTTAAAAAGAATAAAATTAAAGCTGTGGCGATTCATAGTCAAAAGTCACAGGGGGCCCGTAGAAATAATCTGGAAGAATTTAAAGTAAATGGAGCTCAGATTCTGGTGGCTACAGATCTAATTGGCCGTGGAATTCATATTGAATCTCTGCCATGTGTTATCAACTATGAATTACCGCGTTCTCCTTTAGATTATATCCATCGTATTGGTAGAACGGGGCGTGCCAACGAAAAAGGAACAGCAATTAGCATTCTAACGGATGATGAATTACAGCATTTCAGGGTGATTCAAAAGAAAATGGGAAGAAAAGTAACGCTGCAAAGAACAGAAGGTATTGATTTACATGGTTATTAATACTTGATCTTAAATAATACAGGCTTCAGTTTATACAATTGAAGCCTTTTTTAATGAAAAATTGGTACCACAAAAATCATTATCGGTATAATTAATGCTTTATTCACTTTAAATCCTTGAATTTTTGATAAATTCGCACAAGCTGATATTTGAAAATTGTCTGAAAAGAAAATGATCGGACAAATCGGCAATATTTAAAAATTAAAACCCTTGAACAATGAGTGATTTAGAGAAAAAAAAGTTTCCAATAGGACCGTTTGAAGCTCCCGAAAGCATCTGTGACACTACCTTGGATACTTATATCAAAGTGATTAAAGACTTTCCCGGCAGGCTAAAAAATCTCATTGAACATTTTGCAGACGACCAATTGGATACTCCTTACAGAGAAGGAGGCTGGACGGTAAGACAGCTTGTGAACCATCTTTCAGACAGTCATATGAACAGTTTTATCCGTTTTAAGCTGGCTCTTACGGAAGATAATCCTACAATAAAACCCTATGATGAAGCGAAATGGGCAGAACTTCAGGACAGTTTCCATATGCCTGTAAAGCCGGCAATGAGAATGTTGAAAGGAACACACCAAAGATGGGTGGTACTTCTTAAAAGCCTTACCAATAAACAGTTTGAAAGAACTTTTCATCATCCTGAGCACAATAAAAGTTATAATTTAAGAGAAAGCCTTGCTTTGTACGTCTGGCATTGTAATCATCATTTTGCTCATATTGAAAATCTGAAGAAAGAAAAAGGTTGGTAAGAAAGCGTCTTGATAATCCCATATACTACAACGAAATTGTAAAGAGAATTTCTTTGTTATCTGAAAACTCCATTGGAAAATGGGGGAAAATGAGCGTATGTCAAATGGTAAAGCATTGTGATCTAGTTCTTCAGGTAGCCCTGCGGAAAATTGAACTTCCCCGTATTAATGTGGTATTCGAGACTATAGGAATCTTTACAAAAGTAGAAATGTATGTTTTCAATAATGGAATTCCCAGAAACATGCCTACTTTTCAAAAACTAATCGTTAATTTTGAGTGTGATTTTGATGTATCAAAAACCAATCTGCTGAAAACGCTGGAAGAATTCCGGGAAGCTTGTGAAAAGAACAGGCTGCCGGATCATCACAGATTATTCGGTAAAATGACTGAAAAAGACTGGACATTTTTAGAATATAAACATCTTGATCACCATCTAAAACAATTTAATGTATGAGTTTTTTTGATAAAATATTTGGTGGAAAAAGCGAAACCCCTGATCAAAAATCATTCTGGAAAAAGATAGAGTCTGAAGAAGACCTTACAAAAGCTATAGAAGACTCTTTTCAGAATAAAATTGCTATATTCAAGCATTCAACAAGCTGTTTCATCAGTAAAACAGTACTGAGAAACTTTGAAAAAGAAGTGGAAAGTTCAGATCAGTCGGTTCATGTTTATTACCTGGATCTTCTGGCTCACAGACCTGTTTCTAATAAAATAGCCGCAGATTTTGAAATCAGACACGAAAGTCCACAGCTGATTGTAATTGAGAACGGAAAGTCCATCAACAATGCTTCGCACCAGGATATTTCTTTAAGCCAGATTGTATCATGAAGAATATAAATAATTATTTAGCTAAAGTTTTAAATGTTCCGCTTCAAAACGTGAACACCTGTAGCCTGCACTATGAAGTAAAGAAAATTCCTAAAAACCAGTTTCTTCTTCAGTATGGCGAAATATGCCGTCATATATTCTTTGTAGAAAAAGGACTGATAAAAATGTATTCTATTGATAAAAACGGAAAAGAACATATTATACAGTTTGCCCCGGAAAGCTGGCTGATTTCTGACCGAAGCAGTCTTTATTTCAATGAAAAATCCATTTATTATATAGAAGCAGTGGAAGATTCAGAGGTACTGTTTTTACATCCCGATTTCTTTAATAAATTGGTGGAACAATTCCCAAACAGTATTGAGAGAAGTGATTTTCTGCTGCAGAAACATATCAGAAGTCTTCAAAACAGGATCAATTCTTTATTGGGAGAGACTGCAGAAGAAAGATACATGAAATTTATTAAAATGTATCCGGATTTACTGTTGAGAGTTCCACAATGGATGATTGCTTCTTACCTGGGGATTACTCCTGAGAGTCTTAGCCGTGTAAGAAAAGAACTGGCAAGAAAGAATTTTGTTCCTGATAATAAATAAAGAAGGCTGGAAGATGGGAGAGGGAAGCTTGAAGTTCTGGTAAACACAGAAGAACTTGATAGTTATTATTCAAACATCCTTAATAAGAATCGACATAATCTATTCTTAAAACTATAATAACTTCCATCTTCCAGCCTCCTTACTTTCAATAAATTTTTTTGGCAAGATTTCCCACCTGTCTGAGCTTTGCCTGTGTATTTTCCGACCAGGGAAGGCCTATACAAAGTCTCATACAGTTTTCAAACTGCTCCTGAAAGGTAAACATTCTTCCGGGAGCTATACTGATGTTTTGTTTGATAGCCAGATCATATAATTCTGTGGTCCGGATCTTTTTATCAAATTCTACCCATAATGATAATCCTCCCTGTGGACGGCTGGTTTTGGTGCCTTCCGGGAATGATTCTGCAATAGTTTGAACATAATTCTGATAGTTGAACTGTAAGGTTCTACGAAGCTGCTGAAGGTGTTTTTCGTACTTCCCAGATTTCAGAAAGTTGGCGACAGCTTCATTCACAATAGAAATAGAAGATGTGGAATGCAAGAGTTTTAATTTCATGATCTTGTCTTTGTATTTCCCAGGAGCAATCCATCCAACACGATAGCCGGGAGCCAGTGTTTTTGAAATCGAACTGCAGTACAGTACATTTCCGTCTTTATCGAAAGATTTGCAGCATTTTGGACGGCTGGAACCAAAATAAAGGTCTCCATACACATCATCTTCTATCAGCGGAATATTGTTTTCCGACAATATTTTTACAATTTCTTTTTTATTTTCATCAGGCATACAACTTCCCAGCGGAGAATTGAAGTTGGGAATCAACAGACACAGATCTATCTTGGGAATTACTTTTTTTAAGGCTTCAATTTCTATTCCGGTAGTAGGATGGGTGGGAAGTTCCAGTACTTTTAGGCCTAATCCGTTTGCCAGCTGTAAAATACCCGGATAACAGGGACTTTCAATAGCAATTGTGTCTCCTGGTTTTCCCAGAGCCATTAAGCAGAAAGAAAGAGCATTCATTCCGCCATTGGTGGTAATCAAATCATTTTCGCTCAGGTTTCCTCCCCATTGCAAAGAACGTATAGCAATCATTCTTCTGAGCTTCAGATTTCCCTGAAGTTCTTCATAGTCAGTACCTCCGTCTTTTAATTCTCTGATGGCATTCACTATTTCTTTTTTTAGTTTTGCCTGAGGTAAAAGATCTCCGGACGGAATACCGATAGAGAAAAAAGTAAGGTCCTTTTTGCCCATATTTTCATACACTTTACTGATCAGCTCATCCGGTTCATCATTATTGGCAATCAATGACGGACGGCTCACTTCGGGTAAAGGAAGTTTTACAGAGAGCAGCTGGCTTACAAAATATCCTGACTGTGGTTTTGATTCTATCAAAGATTGGGATTCCAGTTCGAGGAAAACACGTTTAGCAGTGTTCATACTCACCTGATGTTCCTGACATAGCATTCTTACCGAAGGAAGCTTGTCTCCGGTCTTTAAAATGCCATTTCTGATCTGCCCTGCAATTCCGTCTGCAATTTCTGTGTATAAAAATTCTTTGCTCATATTTTCAAACTGTGCTCATGCAAATATACAAAACTGATACTGTGTTTATCAAATTATCCTTTCTAATTTTGAACCATCAATTAAAACCTTTCTTACAATGATGACAAATCAGATAACAAAAGATGAAAATATAAGCGGATGGATCAATGGCTTCATTGGTGTTGTATTATTTAGTGGAGGGCTGCCTGCTACCAAACTAGCGGTAATGGAAATGAGCCCAACTTTTGTAACAATAGTCCGTGCAGCTGTTGCCGGAGTATTGGCTTTAATCGTATTATGGGTGGGCAAAGAAAAACGACCGGTGAAAGAACAATTCGTTCCTGTGCTTCTGGTTTCTCTTGGCTGTGTGGTAGGTTTTCCGCTTCTTTCTGCACTGGCTCTTCAGTATCTTACTTCGGCTCACTCCATTGTATTTCTGGGAATGCTGCCTTTGGCAACCGCTATATTTGGAGTTTTCCGTGGGGGTGAGAGGCCTCATCCTATATTTTGGTTTTTTTCGATTGTAGGAAGTCTTTTAGTGATTGGATATGCTGTTTCACAAGGAATATCAGCGTCACCAATTGGCGATATTCTGATGCTGCTGGCAGTTATTTTATGTGGTATGGGCTATGCTGAAGGCGCGAAATTATCCAAAACATTAGGTGGCTGGCAGGTGATTTCCTGGGCTTTGGTACTGGCATTGCCTGTTATGATTCCTTTATTCTTTATTTATTTTCCTGAGGATATTGGACATGTTAGTTTTCAGGGATGGTTTGGGCTGGGCTACATTTCTCTTTTCAGTATGTTTATTGGATTTATATTCTGGTATAAAGGATTAGCACAGGGAGGAATCGCTACTGTGGGACAGCTGCAACTGCTTCAGCCTTTCTTTGGTTTGGCCTTGGCCGCCTGGCTTCTTCATGAGCAGGTGAGCATGGGAATGCTGGGAGTAACGGTAGGAGTGATCTTATGTGTTGCTGGAACTAAGAAATTTGCGAAATAATTAAATATAAAGCATTATGACTTAAGTCATAAGAAAGCTGCTTCACAATAGTCTACCTTTGATCTATCACCACAAAATAGAGTATTATGAAGTTTATTATGTCAAGCCTGCTGATAGGAATTATTGTCCTGAGCTGCAAAAAAGAATCGAGGACAGAAACTCATGTTACAACAGACACTGTCATAGCTGATACCATAAGGACGGATTCTGTTTCTCCTATAAGTCCAATCCCTTCCGATACAGTACATCGTGATACGGTTTCCTCAAAAAAACTTGCAGATACTACAGGAGCTCATAAAAATAAAATTCCAAAGAAATAGTAGTTTTTTCTGTTATTACTTTGAAAAACCCGTTTTCATTAAGTGAAAACGGGTTTTATTGTATTGTTCTCCTATATAATGTCAAAATTCTAGCTTAAAAATGTGGTATCGAAATAGTAATTTAATTGCATTTTTAGTAACGATATTTAGTCAATAAATGAAAAATATGATTGAAGTTGTTAAAATTTTTAACGTTTTTTAACTTTAAAAACAATAATTAAGGTGCGGTTTTTGCATACATCTTAGAATCGATTACCAATATTTTTACTAAGACTAAGAAGAGGAGAAGAAGAAAACAACGCCAAAAACAACTATTATGGTTATCGACGAAAATATTTTGATTTCAGCGGGAGCAGAAACGAAACACTATACCCCTTCAGAAGTGATATTCTGTGAAGGGGATATTCCTACTTATTATTACCAGATTATTAAAGGGGAAGTAAAACTCAACAATTACAATGAGGAGGGAAAAGAATTTATTCAAAACATTTTATCTGACGGAGAAAGCTGTGGGGAATCTATTCTGTTTATAGAAAAACCTTACCCTATGAATGCTGAAGCCATTACAGAATGTAGTGTTCTGAGGCTTCACAAATCTGTCTTTTTCAATTTACTGAATCAAAATCCTGAATTATACATGGAGGTTAACAGTTTTCTTTCTGAACGCCTTTATTACAAATTCATTATGATGCAGAATCTTTCATCTCAAAACCCATCTATCAGGCTTAGAGGTTTGATGGATTATTTGAAGAGTTTTCAAAAAGATTTGACACCTTATTCATTTTTGATTCCGTTAACGAGGCAGCAAATGGCAAGCCTGACGGGGCTTTGCGTGGAAACCGCCATAAGAACAATTAAGCATATGGAGAGGGATAAAATTTTAAGAATTGAAAACCGTAAAATTTTATACTAAAAAATCCATTTTAGGTATATTATTTGTGTCTTTCTTTACTTAAAATCTATTAAAGTTATGAAAACAATAAGTTGTATGAATATTGAAGAAAGTCTTCTGTATTCATTCGGGGGAGAAGAAAGGAATTATAAGAAACATGAAGTTGTTTTTAAAGAAGAGGATCATGCACTTTATTATTTTCAGATTGTTGAAGGAAAAGTAAAACTGAATAATTATAATGAAAATGGAAAAGAATTCATTCATAATATTCTGGGTAAAAAACAAAGCTTTGGAGAGGCCATGCTTTTCCTTCATCAGAATTATCCAATCAATGCTATATGTCTTGAAGATTCCCGGATTATAAGACTTCCCAAAAATAATTTCTTTGAAATGATCACGGAGAATCCGGGGCTTTCGCTGGAAATAAATGCCTGCCTTTCACAGGAAATTTTTTATAAACTGAAAATGATGCAGAGCCTTGCATCAGAAAATCCGATGCAGAGACTGAAGGGCTTATTGGATTATCTTAAAAGCTATCATGATGAAGACTGTCATCAGTGTTTCCATATTGCCTTTACACGCCAGCAGATTGCCAATCTTACAGGCCTGAGGGTGGAAACTGTAATCAGAACCTTAAAAAAAATGGAAAAGGAAGGGCATATCACTTTAAAAGACCGGAAAATTTTATATTAATATTCATTTTGATGACTCAGATCATAAAAAAGTGAGTTATTCTTATGTACATTTGGTATAGTAATTTTCAATACCATTCTTAAGATCTTACCTAAGGTGAATATAAAAATATTCATTTTTGAAATTGCCATCCGTGCCAGTTATAGGCCGTAATAATCCATACTTTAATATCATATTATGGCCGATGAAACCAATGAATCCGAGGATATGAATTCCAGCAAAGAACAGCAGGAAGGAGACCATGGAGTAACAAGAGAAAATAATAAGCATAAAGCGCTGCTTCACTCTTTTTTTATAAGTGCTGTCAAAAGTATTTATAATATGGAAAATGAAGGTGGTGAGCTCAATGATAGTGATGAAACAGGTGACCGCTGTAATGAGAAGAAAGGGGATTAAAAGGAACGGTTATCAGTTATTTATACTCATCTTAATTTAACCATGAAATCAAAATATATGGACGCTCAGAAAATAATAACTACACTGAAACACAAAGAATTTATAAAAATAGTCCATAAGGGAAATTGCTTCGAAGATGGAGCCGCTGTTTATGCTAAAGAGATTAAGGAAAACATCTTTCTGTTGTTCATCATCCTGAAGGATATTGATATTGAAAACATACAGGCACTGATTGCCCATTTTGACTGTTTCAACAGTATTGGACTGAAAGAGCCGGAACAGGTCATGTTTCATCTGTCTATTAAAGATAAAAATGATCTCCACTATTTCGAGCAATATTTAAAAGCTTCCCATAACTAATACCTCTTTTAAACATGATATTTGAAAACGACACTTTACGGCATTCCGGGATGAATGATAAAAATAATATGATAGAGAATGAGTCTCTGTTTCCGCCTATAATCAATTCATACGGAGTGACGGCTTTCCTGATCAAGTCTTTGGAGAAGATTAAAAACAATGCAAAATGTGAGATCCTTAAAGGTACAATAAACACCTACATGGAAGAATATATTCTTCATATCCGTGAGTTTCATTCCAGGAATACATCGGATACTGCTGATAGAGAAGCTGAAGTAAGGTTTGAATCCCCTTCTTTCACCTTATATGCAAAAACAGCATACTATAAAGTTTTGAAAGAAGAAGAATACATCAACAGATTTCTTGATATTCTGGAGAACAATAAAACGGATTTGTAGACAGCCTTATTGAAAGGGTCTTTAAATAAGAGATTAAAATACCTTTCACACCATTTACAATATTTAATCATGAAAGCTGCTGTATGGTTTTATTCAGCAGCTTTTTGGTCTCTTTTATTATAATTTTAAATGAACCTCTCAAAATATAAATATTATGAATTTTCAACAGAACCTTCTCGATTATATAAGCCATTTTCTGGTAGCTGCTGATGAATCTGTTTCTATCGCTGAAAGTGTTACTTCCGGTTGCCTCCAGCTGGCTTTCTCCCAGATGCCGGATGCTCCTTTATTCTACAAAGGCGGAATGACAGCTTATACACTGCCGGAAAAAGTAAGACTCCTTAAAGTAAGTAGACCTGGACCTGATGATCTTGACGGAGCAGCAGAAGCTATTTCTCAATCCATGGCTCTCAATGTAGCTAAGCTTTTTGAATCCGACTGGTCTATTTCTACAACCGGTTATTGTAACCCCATCATTAATTCCGGATACAAAGTGTTTGCCTATTTTTCATTTGCTTATAAAGGCGAAGTTATTCTTACAAAAAAGCTGGAACTCCATCCTAAAACTCAGGCTTTAAATGCCCAGTTATATTACACTGAATTTATTCTGGGGTGCTTTAAAAGCGAGCTCAACAGAGTTTTAATTTTAAGATAAATTTCAGATTTTTGTTGCCGGAAATGATACGTAGAAGCCTTAATTCTTATTCACCTTTGGCTTTGTCTGCATGATGGCAAAATAAGATGACGTGAATGCTGACAGACTTTGATAACCTACTTTATAAGCAACTTCACTCAAAGTATATTGTCGGGTATCGATCAGTTCAATACTTTTTAAAATCCTTGTCAGCTGCAGGTATTTCTGTAAGGTAATTCCTGTTTCGTTTTTAAAAATTCTCTGCAGGCTTCGCACAGACATTTGTGCTTTTTCAGCCAGAGCATCAATATCCAGATTATATTTAAAATGAGCATTGATTTCATTACATACCGGGATCAGTCTTACATCAGTAGGTACAGGAATTTCCAGACCGCTGCTTTCCTTACAGAAGTTGGGAAGGCTCTTTAAAATGGCTTTAAAAAAAATATCCTGTTCTTCATTATCTTCCAGTAATTGGTTCCATTTTGAAGCATACAAAAGCATTTCCTTTAAAACAGGCGGAACAGCAAATACCTGAACATGCTGGTAAAATTCTTCTTCAAAAACCGACTTGAACAGGAATACCATCAGATTGACTGTTTGGGCTTCCGAGGTTATTTTGTGAGCTTTTTCTGAAGGAATCCAAATGACATGATGCTGCGGAACAAGATAAATTTTCTGGTCGATATGGAAATACTGATAACCTTCTTCTACAAAGGTAAGCTGAGCACGGTTGTGCATATGCTCATAATCGTCATGCTTCCAGCCTTTTTCACACCACACATAAGCTTCTTTCTCGATAGAATCTACAAACTGGCTTTCCGTTTTTTCAATCAGTCCACATTTCATGTTGTCGTTTTGTATGTATATTTTGGCAAATTTAATAAAAACGACAGTAGTAATTTTGTAATATCAACATCATGCTAAATAATTAATTCAAAATATAATCTATATCTTATTCAGAATGAAAAAACTATGTCTTTTTTTTATTTTAATTTTATTATCTAATACCACCAATATCATGGCACAAAATAAAGCTAAAATATTAGTTCTTATCCATTCAGACAATGGCGGAACTTACAACCTGGCTAAAGAAATAGCCAAAGGAATTGAAAGTGAAAATAATGCAGTTCCTTATATTAAATTGGTTAAAGCTTCAGAAAATCCCAACCTGAAGGATATACCAGTGGCAACAGTAGATGAACTTACAAATTATGATGGAATCGCCTTTGGATCACCGGTTTATTTCGGGAACATTAGTACCGGAATGAGCGAATTCTTATCGAAAACTGTTCAGTTGTGGACCAGCCATGCTTTGGAAGGAGTTCCGGCTACCGTTTTCATGTCTGCAGGAAGTGGAGCAGGAAAAGAACTGGCACTTCAGGCATTCTGGAACAGTCTTGCTGTGCACGGAATGGTACTGGTGTCTAATGGAATCCGCGGAACAGAAGAATTGAATAAAGCAATTCCACAGGGAAATACAGTATTGGGAGTTACCAGTATGGCTTCTTTAAAAGATGTGGAAAGGCCTACCAAAGGAGAGCGAAATATTGCCGAACTTCAGGGAAGAAATTTTGCAAAAGTAGTATGGGCATTAAAAGATATACGACCGAAAAAAACGGTAGCTGTTGCTGAAAATCGTCAGAATTTTAATGAAATCTTAAAGCAGAAAAATATTATGCTTCCACAGGTTCCCAAACCGGCAGGGAATTATCAGCCTTTTGTCCGTTCCGGAAATCTGGTATTTATCAATCAGGTTGCTTTGAAAGACGGCAAAATTTTCAAGCCCGGAAAATTAGGAGTGGAAGTTAATGAACAGCAGGTGAAGGAGGCAACAAAAGTGACTATGCTGAATGTTATTTCTGTATTGAATGAAGCGGTAGGAGGAGATTTAAGCAGAGTGAAGCAGTGTGTACAACTTACAGGAATTTTCAATACCAAAGATGATTATACAAAACATGCAGATCTAATGAATGTTGCTTCTGATCTGGCGGTTGAAGTTTTCGGAGAAAAAGGGAAACATGCCAGAGCTACTTTAGGTGCTTCATCTATTCCTGTGGGCTCTTCCGTAGAGATTCAGGCGGTTTTTGAAGTAGAGTAGTTTTATAACTGATGTATAGCATTCCTCAATGAAAAGGTAATGAGCTAAAAACATATCCGATCCAACAGATTACGCAGAGTTTCTAATGCTCTGCGTAATCTGTTTAAAATTTAGAAATGACCTCAGCAATCAAAGGAATACTTTGTGCCAGCTGTTCCTCGGAAAGTGCTCCATAGCTTAATCTGAAACCATTCACATGATTTTGACTGTATTGTTTCGGATGAATAATCTTAATATTTTTATCCAGTAATAATTGCGTTACCACATCCCAATCCAGTTGTTTTTTAGGAACAATCCAAAAGGCGAGACCACCTTCAGGCAAAGTAAAATCTGCAATATCGATCATACATTTTTTCAACAGTTCAAAAACAAAATCTCTTTTATTTTTATAATGAACGGTTGCTTTTCTGATATGCTTTTTCACAGCTCCTTCTTTGATCAGCTGAAGAACTGCCTGTTCCATGATGACATCTCCATGAACATCAATGATCTTTCTCAGATCACCAATTTTTTTCAGCAATTCCTGGTTTTTAGTGACCAGATACCCAATTCTCAAAGCTGGTGCTACCACTTTACTCAATGTTCCGATATACACATAATTGTGAAGTTCCGGAAAGCTCGAAATGGGTAGAATAGGACGATATCCAAAATGAAATTCATTATCATAATCATCTTCAATAATCGTTACATTATACTGGTTTGATAATTCAATCAATCTTAATCTTCTTGACAGACTCAGCGTAACCGTAGTAGGATATTGTCTGTGAGGAGTAATGTATAGGGCTTTGACGTTCTGATGCTCTGTCAAAAGTCTCTCAATAGTTTCTATATTGATTCCTTCTTTATCCACAGGCACACGCAAAAGCTGAGCTCCGGCATATTGAAAGGCTTGCCATGCAGGCTGATATCCTGGATCTTCTACAATAACCTGGTCTCCGGAAGTTAGAAGAGTCTGGGCGGTAAGAAACATTCCCATCTGGCTGCCACGGGTAATAGAAATTTCATTTTCATGAATATGCATTCCGCGCTGATGATTAAGCATCTGGGAGATCATTTTCCTGAACTCTACATCGCCATGTTCATCTCCATAACCCATCATTTGCCATTTGGCTTTGATACTGAAGATTTGCCTGTAAGCTCTTGCCAGTTCATTGACAGGCGCAATTTTACTATCAGGATGACCATCATCAAAATTGATCAGAACTCCGTTAGGCATAGCCCGTTGATTTTGAGAATCATGCATTGCATCTGCATTTTTTTCATGCAACAGAGGAAGCTTTTCGGATACAAAAATACCTTTCCTTTCTCTTGAAATTACCCATTCTTCATTAATCAGAACCTGATAGGCTTCCACCACTGTATTTCGGTTAATTTTTAAAGTCTGGGCAAGATTTCTGCTTCCGGGCAGTGCATCTCCTGCTTTTAATCTTCCTGAGCGGATATCCGTGATAATAGTATCTGCAATCTGTAGATACACTGCTTTATCAAGCTTTTTATCAATTTCTAATTCTAATTTCCAAGGGCGCAACATCTGGACTATCTGTTTATGTAAAAACTGAATCATTTAAACAGTCCAAATATAGAATAATTTTGTCATGCAATAAAGCACAAAACCATAATAATTTTAAAATCATGGACAAGAAACAATTCAGTTCTAAAGATTTCCACGAAACTTTTGCAAGACCAAAGTATGTAAAACCAAGCCATTTAATTCATAAAAATGTAGAGAACGCAGGGGAACACAACCAGTTTTCAACGGAGAGAAAGCATCCGGTTTTCTTTGTTGATCTTCCAAGTAAAAATGTAAGCATGACCATTGGTGGATTAACGCCCGGACAGCAAACAAACAGACACCGTCATACTTATGAAACGGTATTATTTGTAATCGAAGGAAAAGGCTGGACAGAAGTAGAGGATGAAAGAGTATACTGGGAAGCTGGAGATGCGGTTTATATTCCTTCATGGGCTTGGCATAAACACCAAAATTTAAGTGATACGGAACCTGCCAAATATATTGCCTGCGAAAATGCTCCTCAACTGCAAAACTTAGGAGTGGCTTTGAGAGAAGAAGAAGGCAGAGACCTTTAGGATCAATTGTTTAAACCATTAAGGCGAGTAGTTTTTAATTGGATTGATATCGGATATGATTTTTTAAGGAAAGCTACCCTTAATATTCTTAACAACTTAAAAGCTCTTAATGGTTTAAAATTATTTTAAACATTTAAACCAAAAAACATGAAAAATGTGCCATTTAAAGGGATTATTGCCTATCCCATAACACCTTTTGATGAAAATGAAAAAGTAGATATTCCTCTTTTCAAACATTTGGTAGAAAGGCTGATCACTTCCGGAAGTCATGGTATTGCTCCATTGGGAAGTACAGGGGTAATGCCTTACCTGTCTGATGAAGAAAAGGAAGAGGTTACAGAAGCTACTTTGCAACAGGTAAAGGGAAGAATTCCAACGCTGGTAGGGGTTTCCAATCTTACCACAGAGAAAACGATCCACCATGCTCAATTTGCAGAGAAAGCAGGGGCTGATGCCGTGATGATCATTCCGATGAGCTACTGGAAGCTCACAGACGATGAGATTGTTACCCATTATGACGCGGTTGCCCGTAAAATTTCTATCCCGATTATGGCTTACAATAATCCGGCAACAAGCGGAGTGGATATGTCTCCAACCCTGTTGAAAAGGCTGCTTGAAATTCCTAACGTAACCATGATCAAAGAAAGTACGGGAGATATTCAAAGAATGCATCATCTGAGAAGAGAACTGGGAGAAGAGGTTGCTTTCTATAATGGTTCCAATCCCTTGGCTCTGGCCGCATTTTCTGCAGGAGCAAGAGGTTGGTGTACGGCTGCACCCAATCTTATTCCTGAACTTAATATCAGCCTTTACAATGCTGTTGAAGAAGGAAATCTTGAAAAAGCAAAAACAATTTTCTATCAGCAGTTTGACCTTTTAAAATTTATTGTCAATAAAGGATTGCCAAGAGCGGTGAAGTCAGGTCTGAATATTCTGGGTGAAGATGGCGGGAACCTGAGAAGTCCTTTAAAACCTTTACATGAAAAAGAAACAGAAGAGCTAAAAAATATTATTAAAACCCTTGTTAATTAATACAATCTTATGAAAAAATCCATTTTTTATCATGCAGGATGTCCTGTATGTATCAGCGCAGAACATGATATTATCAGCCTTATAGGGTTGGAAAATGTTGAAATTATCCATTTGGGTAATGACAAAAACAAAATTGAAGACGCAGAAAAGGCAGGCGTGATGTCTGTACCTGCTTTAGTAACGCCTAATGGGAACGTCCTTCACATTAATTTTGGAGCATCTATAGAAGATGTGAAAAATTAGCATTATTAATCTTGTATAAACGGCTCAATTTCTTGAGCCGTTTTTTATTTTTTAAATGATTGCATTTCCTTCTACACCGTCAGAATTATTAGTTTTATGACCTGTTATTGCTGAAGCAACAAAACTAAAGAGACTGACCAGTTTTCCGGCTTTCGTATCCCAGTAATAGGTTTCTCTAGGTTCTACACGAATAATGGTTACATTGGGATCATCTTTTCCGTCAAACCAGGCTTTTGCCAGTGGAGACCATTTATCTTCAATAGTGGCTTTATCCTTATAAACAGACGCTTCTCCGTATACGGAAAGATATTGGGAGTCACTGTTATTCATAAAAAATAGCTGCACTCTGCGGTCTTCTTTTATTTCAAAATTTTTATTGCTGGTACCACTGCTGATAAACCAAAGGTTTCCACTGTCATCCGTCTCCTGGAGTGTCATGGGTCGGGAATTGACAGGAACGGTTTCTAATTCTGTACAGAACATACATATTTTTGCACTTTCTGATAATTCTTTGATCTTTTTGATCGCTTCGAGATGGGTAAGATTTTGTGTTGACATGATATAATATTTTAGTGATTGGTTTTGTTTAAAAGATGTATTTTCAATAGAAAATGATGAATATATACGTGAAAACATTCAAATACCTGACCAAATGGGAATAAAATGTGGTACCTTCCGTTGATTTCTTTTCAATAAATATGTTTTACGTACATTTGATGGATGCAGATTTCGCCTCCTAAACATTTAGCGCTTTATATCAGGCATTATATCTTTTTGGAAAATTCCGAAAGTGATATAAGGTACCTAAGGCTCTTTACTGATGGGAGTTCCGGACTTATTCTATCCGGGGATATGAATCTGTATTCCGGCATTTCAGAGAATAGTATGCCACTTTCCTTTTTTTACGGAGCTTTAAACGGATATAAAGATTTTTCTTCAAAAGGGAGATTTTCTCTGATTGCTGTTGTATTCCAGCCTTATTTTCTGAATATCCTTTTAAAAACTTCTGTTAAGGAAATCAGTAATCAGATTGTTTCTGTGGAAGATGTATTGAAAAATAAACTGGAAGTATTTCAGGAAAAACTGTTTAATAAGGCAAACCCGTTAGCTGTTATTAATGATCTGAATACATTTTTTACTGATTTTTTATCGGAAAGCATGCATGCTGAACATCATATGATAGCTGCAACACAGCAATATATACTTCAGAATAAAGGCTCTGTATCCTCCAAAAATTTGCAAAGCTTCACTGGATATTCTGAACGGCATCTGGAAAGGAAATTTGAATATCATATGGGAATATCTCCCAAAAAATATGGAAATATTATCCGTCTTCATTACTTTTTAAGCCTTATGAATAAAGGATTTGATCATGAAAATATGACGATGCTTTCATATGAAGCGGGATATTCTGACCAGTCACACCTTATCAGAGAATTTAAAAATAATATCGGGCTTACTCCCAAGCAGTATCTGAATACAGAAAATAAGATGGCTGTTAATTTCATTGAGCTGTAAACCGGACATGTCGGTTTTATACAATTTTTCAGCGGCGGATCTCTCTAGTTTTGCTTAAAAAAAATCAATGAATATTAAAATTTCAACCGCACAATTTGAAAACAAAAGCGGAGATAAGGCTTATAACCTGTCCGTTATCGAAAAATTAGCTGCTGAAGCGGCATCCAAAGGCTCTCATGTGATTGTTTTTCATGAATGTTCAATCACAGGCTATACTTTTGCAAGGAAACTTTCCAAAGAACAACTCCTCGACGTTGCTGAACGTATTCCGGAAGGGGAGAGCATCCAAAAATTGCAGGAGATTGCCATAAAATATAATATTACTCTATTAGCAGGTCTGTTTGAAAAAGACCAATATGATAATCTTTTCAAAGCATATGTATGTGTTGATAAAACAGTACTAAAGGCTAAATACCGAAAACTTCATCCTTTTATCAATCCCAACCTTACCCCTGGGAATGAGTATTGTGTATTTGATATTATGGGTTGGAAGTGTGGAATTCTCATCTGCTATGATAACAACGTCATTGAAAATGTCAGAGCAACAAGACTTCTGGGAGCCGAGATAATTTTTATG
Source organism: Chryseobacterium culicis (assembly GCF_002979755.1). Lineage (NCBI taxonomy): Bacteria > Pseudomonadati > Bacteroidota > Flavobacteriia > Flavobacteriales > Weeksellaceae > Chryseobacterium > Chryseobacterium culicis. The sequence goes on from NZ_PCPP01000001.1 coordinate 704,501, forward strand.
CCACACGTTACCATGGGCACCCCTTCTACAAGGCCGGGAGCTGGGTTTGTGGATCCTCAGCTATGGGAAAACAGGGTCGCAGATCCTACCTCTTTACAGTTGGAATTTAAGGGAATGAAAGGCAGAGACTGGCTGATGAAGTGGCTTCCGTCAAGAGCTTATGATAATGGTGCTTATATTGTTTTTTCAAACCCTGTAGGTATGGATGATGACCAGCTGAAAAACGGATGTTCCATGATTATAGATCCTTTCGGAGATATTATTGCAGAATGTCATTCTTGGGAAGATAGCTTTGAATCGGCTGTCATTACTCCCGAAAAGCTTACTCAGGCAGGAGGATACAGGTATATTAAAGCCCGAAGACCTGAATTGTACAGAGACATCATAGGACAGGAACATTCACCGGAACAAAAAGTTGTATGGCTTGACGATAAAACCATTTAAAAATAAATCTCTCCTGTAAATGATATGCAGGAGAGATTTTTCTTTATTGACCCATTGTTTTCTGAAGGTCTGTCCAGGCACCTCCGTTATGAATATGCCTGAAGCCTCTTTCTTTGAGAATATTTTCAGCTTTTACACTTCGAAGCCCATGAGAGTATACTGTAATGTATGTTTTTTCCGGATCTAATTCTACGTACCGCTCTCTGATTGTTCCTAATGAAATATTTACAGAACCTTCTATATGTCCCGTTTCATATTCTTTTTCAGTTCTTACATCGAGAATTATCGCTCCTTTTTTGAGCAGCTCCGGTAATCCGTTATCTAAAGTCTGGAATCGGTATATTCTGTAGGCAACATAGAGAATAAGGGCAATTCCACAGAATATAAAAAGACTTTTTATAGCTTGCTCAGTATTTTTTTGTCAATATAAAATGTTCCCAACGGAATAAAGCAGGCAAGAATTACTTTCCATGTTATTTCTTTGAACTTCCAGTTCTGTTCTACGCCAACACTCAATGTATTGAATAGGAAAAGCAGGAATAATGTTCCGTGTACCGGGCCGATAAGCCTTACCAATAAAGGATTTCCCATCCAATACTTCATAGGAACGGCAATGCCTATCAGGGTCAATAATGAGATCCCTTCTAAAATAGCCAGAATTCTCAGCCGTCCGATTTTTGTTTTAAATAAATCTATCATAATTATCTGAAATAAGGTCTGTTTACAAAAGGAGAAAAGGGCCACGGAATGGCAATGAAAATAATAATCAGCGCAATAGAAAACCAGATGCCCATAGTTTTGAATTTTTCCTTATCTGAAGGCTTTCTTTTGGTTAAAGCAGAACCAACCGTGATGATAATAATGGCGGTAATCATCAATGAAATATGAATCACACCAAAAAACAGATGTTCAAAAGATTCTTTGGCTGCATTCAGATTCTTCCAGAAGTATTGAATTACCGGGCTTTTCAGATAAAATACCATTCCTATGATCAGTTGGATATGAGCTATAGTAGCGGTCCAATGCCTTACAGCATTATCAGTTCCTGTAAATTTTCTTTCCGACATAAATCCTTTGAGAGAACGGTAAATAGCATAGAGTAAGCTTATTAAGACCAACCATCGGGTTAATGAATGTAAAAAAGTAAGGGTTTGGTACATGGGTTATTTTTTAGAACAGGACAAAGGTATAATAAAAACATACTAGTTAGTATGTTTTTGAGTAAAAAAATTATTGAAGCGTTTTGAAGTAAGACTTAAGTCCCTTTAAATAAACAAGATATACTTCTTTTGAATTTTCAACCTTCCCCAAATTTCTGACTCCCCAATACCCGGAAATGACAAAAACACTGACTTCTCTTGCGCTGACTTCCTTTTTAATAATTCCTTCCTTTTTACCTTTTTCAATACTTTCAGTAAAAGCTTCTTCCCATTCTTTCGAAAGTTCATGTAAAGCCTGGGTAAAGGCAGTGTGCCATGGGGCCATTTGCTGTACAAAATTGGAAGTAGGGCAGCCGTACTCAACTTTTAGAAAATCATTTTCCATCAGGAGATTATGGATGATCTCATAAATATTGTCCAGAGGATTTCTGTTGTTTTGGAGGGATTCAATAAAGTTGCGTCTGAAGTTAGGCTTCATCAGTTCGTTGATAATAGCCAGTCCCATCTCATCTTTAGTTTTAAAATGATAGTAAAAAGCACCTTTCGTCACCTGAGTCGTTGCGATAATTTCATCAATGCTTGTTGTCTGGAAACCTTTTACATAGATTAATTCGAACGCTTTCTGGAGAATAGTAAGTCGGGTTGCTTCTGATTTCTTCATTAAAACTGCTGATTATTGTACAAAGGAACAAATTTTAAACTTAAAATAAAACTATCATTATTCTGATACTTTAATACAATTTAAATAATTTTTATAATACAAATATTCGTCGGAAATTTGCCTTATCAATATCAACAAATTATAAGACAATGAATTTTCAAAAAGAAATACAGATCAATACGGCAACGCAGACGGTTAAAAAAGGTCTTCCTGCAGCTTTATGGGCATTAACAATAAGTGCCTTCGGAATAGGAACTACTGAATTTGTAATTGTGGGACTGCTGCCCACCGTAGCATCTGATCTCGGGATTACCATTCCGTCAGCAGGATTATTGGTAAGTCTTTATGCGATTGGAGTGGCTATCGGAGCTCCTATATTAACGGCATTAACAGGGAAAATTCCACGCAAGATGCTGCTGGTTTCCATTATGCTCCTGTTTGTTATCGGAAATGGTTTGGCATCGATTGCGCCTGGATTTATAACTTTAGTGCTAGCAAGAATTTTAACAGGTTTTGCCCATGGGGTTTATTTTTCCATTGGGTCTACCATTGCCGCTTCATTGGTACCTGAAGAAAAAAGAGCTACAGCAATTTCTATTATGTTTGCCGGACTTACACTGGCCATTGTAACAGGAGTTCCGCTGGGAACTTTTATAGGACAACACTTCGGATGGAGAGCGACTTTCATCGGGGTTTCAATCCTTGGAATCATTGGGTTAGTAGCCAGTTTATTATTGGTTCCCAATACGCTGAAAAATGGGAAAACAGCTTCATTAAAAAGCCAGTTTAAGGTATTGGGAAATAAACGTCTGATCTTTGCTTTTTTAATGACTGCAATGGGGTATGGAGGAACATTTGTTGTTTTTACTTATCTGTCACCAATTTTACAGAAGATCACAGGATTTCAGGAATCTACCGTTACTTTTATCCTTTTGATTTATGGAATTGCCATTGCACTAGGAAATCTGATTGGAGGAAAAGTAGCGAATAAAAACCCTTTGAAAGCACTGCTATGGATGTTTGCCGCACAGGGACTGGTATTGCTTGCCTTTTATTTTACCGTAAGCAGTCCGGTGCTAAGTATCATTACCCTTTTCCTTTTAGGAGCATTATCATTTGCTTCTGTTCCGGGACTTCAGCTATTGGTGGTACAAATTGCAGAAAAAGAACTTCCGGGAACGGAAGACGTTGCTTCAGGGATTAATATTGCAGCCTTTAATATGGGGATTGCAATCGGATCTTATGCAGGAGGAATGATTGTGACTTCTTCTTTAGGCCTGGAAAGTACACCCTGGATCGGGGCATTGTTCCTGCTGGTAACAGTTTTGATTACGGTATACAGCATCCGCTTAAGTAAGAAAAATTAAGATTTCACTAATCGTTTTTATCAGATTGATAAGCATAATACAAACCAGGATGTTAGAGGCATGTAAATGAAGAGGGAATCAATACGTTGATCATGAAGAGGATGGTTTTATAAAGGCAGATAAAAATCTGCCTTTATTTTGTATTGCAAGATTGACCGATTAACCTGAGGTTATTAAATCTCATAAATCTCTGCATCTGTAAACACAAAAAATGTACTTTTCTTAGGTAGATTTTTGGTATCCAATCCTGTGAATTCACTAAAAGCAGGAAGTAACAATTGATTGCTGGTGAGTGCAAAGCAGGGAAGCCTGATATTCTTCACCGCAGAACTCAACACAATTCCGGGGTGAATATGTCCGGTAATCTGAAATCCGAATCTGACCGGATCAAAATCATGAATAAAAGTGATATCATCAGTTTCAAGCCATTCAGCTTTGTAATCAAAACATAATTTTTCCTCTAAAGCTTTTGAAATTCTGTCATGATTTCCTTCAATAAGATAAAACTGCAAGTCAGAGTATTGCTTTTTCCATACACAGAATTCATCCACATCAGAATTGTCTCCGGCGTGAAGTAAATCTCCAACCACAATGAATTTTTCAGGCTGAAAATATTCAATCAGTGCGGATAATCTTTCCAGGTCGCTTTTCATGATATGATTGGCCAATGCAATACCATTTTTGCGGAAATGAGCGGTTTTCCCGATGTGAAGATCGGAAAGAATCAGTGCTTTATCTTTTTCCCGGAATGCTGCCCGTTGATTGGTCAGAATAAAAGTTTCACTTTGGATGAAAATTTTTTTTGTTGCTATAAACACTTGGTGGATTGAAAATTTAATGCTTAAAGGTAAACTATTTAAATCGGATTAACTGACCTTTCGGCTTACATGAAATTTTTCATCAAAAACATAAGTCAGAGGAATACCGGTAGCAATTTCCCGTTCTAAAATCTCTTCAGGAGAAAGATGCTCCAGATACATAATAAGGGCACGGAGACTGTTTCCATGGGCTACAATTAATACATTCTCACCCTGTTTTAATAAAGGTCTTATCTGACTTTCAAAATAAGGAATCACTCTGTTGTAAGTATCTTTAAGGCTTTCTCCACCCGGAGGAACCACATCAAATGATCTGCGCCAGCTATGAACCTGCTCGTCACCATATTTCAGTGCGGTTTCTGCTTTGTTTAATCCTTCGAGATTTCCGTAAGAACGTTCGTTTAATGCTTTATCTTTGATGACCGGAATATTGGGATTTCCAATTTCGTTAAGGATGATGGAGAGGGTATGCTGTGCTCTTACCAAGGCAGAAGTAAATGCAATATCTATTCTTTCTCCTTTTAGCGCAAGCCCTGCTTTTTTGGCTTCTTCAATTCCGGCTTCAGTTATATCAATATCTTTCCAGCCTGTAAATCTGTTTTCCAGATTCCAGAGTGACTGTCCGTGACGGACCAAGAATAATTTTTCCATTATTTACATTTTATTTTAAACTTCTAAGAAGGTATACTCTAAGTTACAATGATTATTTAAACTTATCAAGAAAATTAACTTAGAATATTAGGCTAAGAATAAGATTAAAATTGCAGAAGAATTTATCAGAAAATCTTTATGAAAGATCACTTATATTAGATAGTTTCAACATTCTTCTAATCCTTGCATCCAATCCTTCACTCGAAAGAGTTTGTCTCAGACTGTCTACTTTGATTGGGAAGCTGAGCGGGGTAAAAGAACGGGAATGTTTTAGAATAACTTCAGATTTTTCAATCCTTTTAAAAGCTTCTACAAGCCGTTGTTCCTGAAGCTGCATGTTAAAAACTTCGGTATAGGCCTGCTTTATTAAAAAATGATTGGGATCATGGTCTTCCAGAACTTTGAAAATCAATCCGGCAGAGCTTTGTAATGATTTGTTGGAGCGCTGCTGTCCTGCATAATTTTGAATCACCATTCCTGAAATTACGGCAATATCACGGAATTTTCGTCTTGCCATTTCTGCAGAATTAATACTTGCAATCACATCGTTCATCAGATTGTCCCGGGTAAGAATCTGTTTCAGGTTTTCTTCATTTAGCGGGATTTCTTTGTCACTGAACAACTCAAATCCGTAATCATTCATCGCCATAGAAAAGGAAATAGGCGCAAGCTTTGAAATCCTGTAGGCAATCAGAGCCGCCATTACTTCATGTACCAAGCGTCCTTCAAAAGGATATATGAACAAATGATAGCCTTCACGGTTTTTAATCATTTCAACAAGAAATTCATTTTCTTTGGGAATATGGGAATTTGCTTCCTGATTGATCAATAGAGGATGCAGAAATTTGAGTTCCTTTTCTGAAGCTTTTGGATTTAAAGCATGTGAAAGTTTTTCTCTTAAAAAATACCCTAAATTAGAGCTTAGTGGCAATCTTCCGCCCAGATAACTGGGTACTAAAGCCCTTCCTTTAGCCGCTCTTACATACACGGTCATATCTTTGATCATTGCAACTTCAAGTGTACGTCCGGCTAAAATGAATTTCTCCTCTTTCTTTAGTTTTGAAATAAAATATTCTTCGACCATTCCGATATAACCTCCGGAAATAAATTTCACCTTCAGCATTGCATCACTTACAATAACCCCCATATTCATCCTGTGAAGCATTGCTATTTTTCTTGAAGTAACTTTATAAAGGCCGTCTTCCATAATGACTATTTTATGGAATTCTTCATAGCTTTTCAACACACTGCCGCCAATGGTAAGAAATTCCAGAATGCTTTGCCACTCTTCATCCAACATTTCCTGAAAAGCATATACTTTTTTGATTCTTTCATGTAGTTCATCAGGATAAAAACCATCACCAACCGCCAATGTCATCAGAAACTGCACCAAAACATCAAAACATAAAACCTGTGGTTCTCTGGGTTCAACGACTTTTTGTTTTACGGCTTCTTTTAGAGCAGAAACTTCAATCAGTTCCAAAGAATGGGTCGGGACACAATAAATTCTTGAAGTTTCAAAAGGGGAGTGACCACTCCGTCCGGCTCTTTGAAGGAAACGGGCGACTCCTTTGGCGGATCCTATTTGAATAACGGTGTCAACAGGTTTAAAGTCAATGCCAAGATCGAGAGATGATGTGGATACCACAGCCTTTAATTTACCGGAACTTAGATTTTCCTCAATCCAGATTCTCAAATGGGCATCGATAGAACTGTGATGGATGGCGATCTGTCCGGCAAAATCGGGGTGAGCATCCAGCAGAAGCTGGTACCACATTTCGCTCTGGCTTCTGGTATTCGTAAATACAATGGTAGACTTTGAATCCAAAATAATCGGGACTACTTTATCTGCAAGCTTATTTCCAAGATGTCCTGCCCAGGGTAATATTTCAATTTCGTCCGGAAAAACAGGAAGAATATCTATCTTTTTATGCTCTTTAGCTGTAATTTTTGTCTTTTTACCATCATAGGGAATAAGAACATCCATGGCCTCATCCAGATTTCCGATGGTGGCTGTAATTCCCCATATTTTAATTTTCGGAACGTATTTTCTAAGCTGTGAAATGCCGAGTTCTACCATCACCCCTCGTTTTGAACCGAGTAATTCATGCCATTCGTCCACAGCGATACATTTCATATCCCTGAAAAAAGCTTCATTATTTTTCTGAGCCAGCAGCAAATGGAGACTTTCGGGGGTTACCACCAGAATTTCAGGCATTTTTTTAACCTGCTGCTGTCTTACTTTTGGATCAGTATCTCCGTTTCTTACTCCTACAGCCCAATCGAGTCCTATTTCATCCATTGCTTCCTGCATGGCTTTAGCGATGTCTTTGGACAGAGAACGAAGCGGTGTTATCCAGATCATTTTCAGTCCTTTTTTATATTGATCAGGATGATTCAGGAAGTTAGAAATTAATGCTAAAAAAACAGAGAACGTTTTTCCAAAACCGGTAGGAGCAACTACCATTCCGCTGTATCCGCTTTCAAATTTCTTCCAGGTTTCTATCTGAAATTTAAAAGGTTCAATACCTTTATCGATCATCCATTGCTGAATGATCTTAAATCCGTTGGTATGTTCGAATGCTGCCAAATCTATTTTAATTTAATTTTAACGCAAAAGACGCTAAGGGTTTATATTGGTTTCATTTTTTTTGTTCGCAATGGCGTTTCACTCAGCAAAGACAACATTTCATAATAGCTGAACACGGTGCCTTTACGATCATTGCTCTAAAAATATTATTGTATTAATTTTTTAATCTCTTCCAAATCATCAATTTCATCCACGGTTTTATCTTTCCGCCATCTTACAATTCTGGGAAACCGGAGTGCAACACCACTTTTATGGCGGTTGCTGAAACCAATGCCTTCAAATGCGATTTCAAAAACAAGTTCTGCTTTTACGGTTCTCACAGGTCCGAATTTCTCAATGGCATTTTTAGTAACAAACCTGCTCACTTCCATAATTTCTTTATCCGTTAATCCAGAATAGGCTTTGGCAATGGTGACCAAAGTATCTCCGTTTTTCACAGCAAAAGTATAATCCGTATAATAAGCGCTTCGTCTGCCACTGCCTTTTTGGGCGTAGATCAGGGCTGCATCAATAGTAAACGGATTGATTTTCCACTTCCACCAGTCACCTTTTTTCCGGCCGGAATGATAGGGTGAGTTTTTTTGTTTTAACATCAATCCTTCACTGTTTACTGTCCTTGAATTTTCACGAAGCGAATCCAGTTCTTCCCATTGTTCAAAGTCCAGATTTTTAGAGATACTGATATTCTGAGGATTTTCATTCAGTAATAACTCTTCAAGTAAAGCTCTTCTCGCAGAGATTGGTTTTTCCCTCAAATCATTATCTTCAAGTTCCAGTAAGTCATAGGCAAAGACTTCTATCGGGATTTCCGACAGCATTTTTTTAGTTAAAGTTTTTCTGTTTAATCTTTTTTGTAATTCATTAAAATTTAAAACTTTACCATCTTTTACCGCAAGTATTTCTCCATCTATAACAAAGCTGCCTTTCATTGCTTTTACGACCTCTGTAATCTCAGGAAACTGCTCGGTAATAAGTTCTTCTCCTCTTGACCAGATAAAGACTTCATCGTTTCTCCGGATGATCTGTCCGCGTATTCCGTCCCATTTATATTCTACCAGCCATTCGTCCGGATTTCCCAGTTCCTGAGTTTCTTTTTCCAAAGGATAAGCAAGACAGAAAGGATAAGGTTTTGAATTGTCAGGATTCACATTTTCAGCATCAATAAGTTCTTTGAAAGAAACTTCATCAGGCAACCATTTTCCCATTAAACTGTGCATGAGCGCACTAGATTCCTGCCCGGAAAATTTTGTCAGTGCATTGATTAAGGTTTTATCTGAAACCCCGATTCTGAAGCTTCCGCCAATTAATTTATTGAAAATCAAACGTTCTGTGTAATCCAGACCATTCCATGACTGTAATACAAATTCTTTCTTTTCAATATCTGTTTTGCCTTTAAGATTGACAATATCGTTCATCCATTCTGATAAGGAGCGCTCTATTTTTTCCTCCGGAGGCGGAAGAATTAATGATAATGTTTCCCCAAGATCTCCTACAGAAGAATAGGATTCCTGGAATAGCCAATATGGCAGCTTTGTGATTTCCAGCGCCCATTCTTTCATGTAATTGGTATTGACATTTCTCTTAGGTCTTTTTCCGGTAAATAAGGCGATAAACCATACTTTATCTTCATCGGGAGCGCGTTCCAGATAATCAATGATAGCATCAATTTTAGCATTGGTTTTGTTGGTGGTTTCCAAAGCGTTGATAAGATCTGCAAAATGTCTCATGATTCAGGATTTTCAGTGATTTCTTTTTCAGATTCCTCTTCATCTTCTCCAAATAATGTTTCTACAACATCAGCTTTTACGCCTATTTCATTCAGATATTTTGAAAATACTTCTGTCTGGCCGTGGGTAACATGCACAATTTCGGCTTCCGTAGCTTTTACAGTCTGCAATAATCCTTTCCAGTCTGCATGGTCACTCATCGCGAATCCAGCATCTGCACTTCGCCATCTTCTGGCACCACGAACCTGCATCCAGCCTGAGCATATTGCAGTAGCCGGATCAGGTATTTTTTTGATGATATTGCTGTCGAGTAAAGCAGGAGGAACAATAACAATTTCATGTTCCATCTCTTTTGGACGCTCTCTGAAGTCTGCGATAGTATAGTCCGGAAGGTCGATTCCTACTGTTTCAAAGGCTTCATTCAATTTTCCGATGGAGTAGTGTACATATATTTTTCCCAATTCTTCCACTGCTTTCATAATACGCTGGGCTTTCCCTAAAGAATAGCCTATAAAAACAGAGGTTTTATGATTTTCTTTATTCTTCAGTACCCAGTTTTGGAGTTTTTTATTTAAATCCGGAACTTCAAGCCAGTTATAAATAGGCAGGCCAAAGGTACTTTCTGTCACAAACTCATTGCATTTTACAAGCTCAAAAGGAGTGCTCAATCCATCATTCTGAACTTTGTAATCTCCTGAAATTACGGTCACATATCCTTTATATTCGAGTTTTATCTGTGCAGAACCAATAATATGTCCGGCGGGGTGAAGGGAAAGTTTTACTCCATTGATGGTAATAACTTCTCCATATTCTACACTTTGGCATTCGATATCGGGTCCGATTCTTTGATGGAGAATAGGTTTTGTAAAATGATGACAAAGGTATTTTTTCATTCCCCAGCGGGCATGATCAGCATGGCCATGGGTGATAACCGCCAGGTCTACAGGTCTCCAGGGATCAATGTAGAATTTTCCCTGTGGACAATAAATTCCTTTTTTTGTAAATGTGATTAATTTCAATGGTGTGACTGGTTTTATGAGATAAGCTTCAAAAACTTAACCAATTTACAATAAACTGTTTATTTTTTATTATCATTCAAATCTGAAATCTGACTTTCATGGTTCTTTAATAATAGTTTTTTTTGAACTTTTCAGCAATATAAAAATGAACTTCCAGGCAATATTATCCTTTTGGAAATCTTTGAAATTTGTACCAACATTAAAAAAGAATACAATGAGTAAAACAATTTTAATTACAGGTGCAGCAAGTGGATTCGGAAAGATTGCTGCTTTTGAGCTTGCTAAAAAAGGACATAAGGTAATTGCCACTACACAGGTTTATCCTCAGATGAGTGATGTAATCCGCGAAGCTAAAGAACAGGGAATTGATCTTATAGTGGATAAACTGGACGTTACCAGCCAAAGGGATATTGATTATATTCTGAAGAAATATGAAATAGATATTTTAATCAGCAATGCCGGAATTATGGAAGGCGGTCCAATTGCTGAGCAGCCGGTGGACATTATCCGCTCTATGTTTGAAGTGAATGTGTTTGGTGCATTGAATCTTGCCCAGGGTTTCATCAAAAAGTTTGTCGAAAAAAGAAGGGGTAAGATTGTTTTCACTTCATCAATGGGAGGTTTATGGACAGTTCCTTATGTGGCTGCCTACTGTTCTTCCAAGCATGCGTTGGAATCTATTGCTGAAGGATTAAAGACAGAGCTTGCTCCATTTAATATCAAAATTGCAACTTGCAATCCAGGGGTATTTGGAACAGGATTTAATGACAGGGGAGTAGATTCTATTTTTCATTGGTATGACCCGAAAATCAATTTCACTCCGGAATCTGCTTTTGACGGAGCCGCAGAATCTTTGGCTCATCAGCTTGATCCACAGTCTATGGCTGAAGTGATTGTAAATGTAGCTTTAGACGAAGACAGTCATTTCAGAAATGTACATCCAAAGGAAACTGAAGAGTTTGTAAAACAGCTTCAGGCAGATGCCTGGACAGCAAAAAGTTAATACCATGGAACTGAATTATAAAACTGCAGAAAAGGTTTTAAATGCAGCAAAAGAAAGGGCATTATCTATGAATATTCCCGTGAGTATTGCCGTGGTGGATTCCGGGGGACATCTTGTTGCGCTGGCAAGGCTGGATAGTGTATATGGAGTGATTGATTTTGCTGTTAAAAAAGCAAAGACAGCTGCTATGTTCGGAGTAAATAGTGATGTAATGGGAAGTATAATCTCAGAAGCCGGTTTTCATGGCTATGGAATGCTGAATTCAAATGAAGGACTGCTGACTATTGCAGGCGGTGTTGTTCTTAAGGATGCAGAAGGAAAGACCATTGGTGCTATAGGCTCTTCAGGAGGAACCCCCGAGCAGGATAAAGAAATTGCAGCGGCAGGAGCTCATGCTATTGCTTAAATTTCAGATATTTGTATGATGGAAAATACTTCTGAGATTATATTTGATAAACTCGTTTATTCATGTGCTTTTGAATCTTACAGAGGCTATGAGGAATTTATTCCGGACCATTTTCTGGGATTTCAGATATCCGGGGAAACGCATGCTTTTCATGAACAGGGTAAAACGGTGATCAAAGAAAATACAGTGGTTCTGGTAAGGAAAAATCAACTGATCAGAACGATTAAATATCCTTCAGACAATGAAAAATATCAGTTTGTTTCTATCACCCTTGACGATGAAACCCTGAGACAATATGCCACAGAAAACAAAATAGTTGTGCAGGCTAATTTTCCAGAGAATCAGCGTTTGTTTTTTGAGCCTGATGATTTTTTTAAGAGCTATTTTGCCTCACTCATTCCTTATATCCATAAAACGAAAGAAGTACCGCCAACATTGGGTGCTTTAAAGGTTAAAGAAGCGATAGAGCTTATTTTATTGAGTAATCCTGATCTTAAAAATCTTCTTTTTGATTTTTCTGAACCCCATAAAATTGACCTTAAGGAATTTATGAACAAGAATTTTATGTTCAATGTATCGGTGGAGGCTTTTGCAAAGCTTACAGGCCGTAGTCTTTCAGGTTTTAAGCGGGATTTCAACAAAATATTTGAGATGACTCCAAAACAATGGCTGAAAGAAAAAAGATTAAAGGAAGCGTATTATTTAATTAAAAACAGGGATAAAAAGCCTTCGGATATCTATCTTGATCTGGGTTTTGAGAATTTATCCCATTTTTATTCTTCTTTTAAAAAGAAATTTGGGGTTACCACTACAGAAGTTTAATTAAACTTAAAAAACACAAAATTATACCATAAGCATTGCTTGTTTGTTAAAACCCAAAGACACAGGAAATAAATCTTGTGTCTTTGTATTTTCCTTTTCCATTAAGGAATCATATTTTCTGCTCTAAGTCTTTCAAAAACATGTATAAAAGAATCTTCTGTGCTTACATAAGCCGTGAAACCCAGTTTTCTGCTTTTTGACATATCACACATGACTTCCAGCGGTCTTCCAAGATCCAGATCAGTATGCCATGCTGATGATAAACGGTGAAGATCTTTTTCTTTAAGATTATATTTGTCGGCAATAGCTGTCCAGATCTGGTGGTCATTTTCCAGTTCTTTTTCAAGAGGTTTTATGGTTCCTTCAAAACCTACAGCTTCTATACCGAACCAATCTGCCAGTCTTTTCCACAGCCATTTCCATCTGAAAACATCTCCATTTGTAATATTGAATGCCTGATTTTTTGCTGATTCTGTAGTGGATGCCCAAACGAGTTGTTGTGCTAATATTCTGGCATCCGTTACATCCGAAACTCCATTCCATTGTGCTTCAGATCCCGGCCAGATAAATTTCCTTCCGGTTTCCTTACAGATGCTGGCATACACCGCCAATGTAGCTCCAATATTCATCAGGTTTCCTACTGCATATCCAACTACGGTGTGAGGTCTGTGAATACTCCATGTGAAGCCCTCTCTTTCTGAAGCTTTGTACACTTCGTCTTCCTGTGCATAATAAAAGTTGGGAAGTGGAAGCCTTGGATGTTCTTCTCTGACAGGTGTTTCAGGTAAAATTCCTTCTTTAGCATAGGCCTCAAATGGTCCCAGATAATGTTTAAGCCCTGTAACCAGAGCCACATGCTGAACCGATTTTTTAGGAGATAAAACATTCAACAGGTTTCTTACCAGCAGACTGTTGACGCGGATATTTTCTTCCTCAGTGTCATTACGCATCCATGTGGTAAAGTAAATATGAGTAGGAGAGATCCCTTCAAGGGCTTCCGCAAGATTCTGCTCATTCGTAAGATCTGCTTTAATGGGACGAAGACCTGGAATACCGGTATTTGGATTTCTTGATAATCCGTATGTTGTCCAGCCCTGGGTGATCAGTTCTTCAGCAAGATTGCTTCCTGTAATTCCGGTAGCGCCTACTACCAATGCAATTTTTTCCATAAGTATTGTAAAATTTCTTGTACAAAATTATGGGTGGATAGAAGCTTTTACCCTTGATTTGGATCATGCCTTTGAATTGATCTGGATCAAGTATTGTTCAAAGAATTCTTTTTACGGATTCTGCTCACAGTTTCAGGGGCAAGGCCAAGATAGGAGGCAATAAGATTGTGGGGGACTCTTTTGATCATTTCCGGACTCTTTTGTGCCAGTTGAAGATACTTTTCTTCAGCAGTATAGCTATTGGAAACAATAAGTCTGTAATCTTTTGTAACAAGACTATTCTGATATAAAATTCTGAAATACCTGTCCATGACAGGAACTTCCAGCATCATTTTTTCATAATTTTCCAAGGTGATCATCAGAACTTCGGTTTCTTCAATAGCATCAATATTCAGAACAGATTTTTCCTGATTGATAAAACTGTTGAAGTCCGAGATCCACCAACCTTCAAAGGCAAACATATTGATGTGTTCATTTCCTTTTTCATCCAGAAAATAAGATTTTAACAGCCCTTTACTTACAAAAGACAACGATTTACAGATATCTCCTTCCTGAAGCAGATATTGTTTTTTACGAAGCTTTTTTAAGGTAAAGAAAGATTTAACCTGATTTTTCTGTTCGTCGGTGATATCAACCTTATTCTCGATATGGGAAAGCAGAACCTCAAACATCAAATAAATATTTTATCAAAAATACTACTTTCAACAGCAATCAAGGTTTTATTTCTCAAAATCATAGAGATTGATTCCTATTTCTTCGTTTTTAATTTTTACTACTCTGGTATTCAGTGGATAGAAAATAAATTCCGCAGCTCCCTGAATTTTTGCTTCCAAAAGATGTCCTGCCAGCGCAGTGTAATCTTCTCTTCCCAACGTAATGTGAAGATGAAGAGTTGGTTTTCCTTCTATTTCAGAGACATTTCCGGAAATATTGGTGACTTCCATCTGTTCTTTAAAGGTTTTATCCACATATTTTTTTGTTGCAGGATTAAAGAAACGAAGTGTTGCCTCACTCACGGCGCCTATTCCTGTAACTTCTCCTGCCTGGATATTTTGGTTTTGAATAAAATCCGTTAAAGATTCTACAATATTAGACTGATTGTCGAGGCTGACGATATAGATATGATCTACCTTTTTTGCTGACCATTGTTTACCGTTATAATTGATAATCTCCATATTATTTTTGTTTTAAATAGTTGATAATTCCTATAACATCATCCTGACCAAAGCCTTCATCATGGGCATTTTGATAGGTTTGAATCAATGCTTCGGATAAAGGAAAATCAGCGCCTGCATTTTTAGCGAGAAGGATGTCTTTCAACATTAAATCAAGAGCAAATGCCGGAGCATACTGATCTGCAATCAGCATCGGTGTTTTTACTTTGGTAGCACCGCTTCCGCTGGCACTTTCATTAATTATCTCAAGCATATCTGATCTTTCAATTCCTAATTTTCCAGCCAGTAAAACAGTTTCTGCCAATCCCTGATAAATTGTGGAAAGAAAGTAGTTGATTGATAACTTTCCGGCAATACCTTTTCCGTTTTCACCCAGATGTTTTACGGATTTTCCCATTTTCAACAGATAAGGCACGGCACGCTGAATGTCGTCATCTTCACCTCCAGCCATAATGATCAGCGTACCTTCCTGAGCGGGTTGGGTACTGCCTGCTACGGGAGCATCAATAAAGGAAGCTTCTTTTATTTTCAGAGCTGCTGCCGTTTCTTTGGAAACTTCCGGAGAAATCGTACTCATGTCCACAAAGAGTTTCCCTTGAATATCTAAAGGAAGAATTTCCTCATACACTGCTTTTACAGCACTATCGTTGGTCAACATGGTGAGTATGATATCGCTGTTTTGTATCAGGTCTTTAATGTGGGTACAGACAGTCGCTTTTTCTTCAAAATCTTTGGCTTTTTCTGAAGTTCTGTTGTAAACAGATAGCGGAAATCCTGCTTTTTCAAGATTTTTAGCCATAGGATGTCCCATATTTCCCAATCCGATAAATCCGATTCTTTCCATTATGATATTTTTTATGTTGTTGTTAATTAAATTTTTAACTCCTGAATGAAAAGGAGTTATCTGAAGATCTACAAATAAGATTCTAAAATATGGGTATTTTGCAGCAAAATATCTACCAAATAGCCGCTTCACAAAATTAAGTTTTAATTATATTTTTAATCGTAACCTTTTAAAACCGGAGAAACTTTCAGAAATTTGCAGCAAATAAGAATCAATGAAGATTGTAGATATAGACAACTGGAACAGGAAAGAGCATTTCGAATTTTTCTCTAATATGGCAAGCCCTTATTTTGGATTTACAACAGAGGTAGACTGTACAAAAGCATATGACACAGTGAAAGAAAAAGGATATTCATTTTTTGCCTATTATTTTCACAAGTCTATGGTAGCCATCAATACAGTGGATGAATTAAAATTAAGAATTATTGATGGTCAGGTAATACAGTTTGATATAGTTCATGCCGGCAGTACGATTGGAAGACCTGATGGTACTTTTGGTTTTTCATTTACTCCTTATTCAGAGGATTTTGAAACTTTCAACACTGCCCTGCAGGAGGAAATAAAAGGCGTACATCAGACTTCAGGATTGAGATTGAGCAATGAGAGACTTGGAAAAGATCATATAAGACATACGACTATTCCATGGAATTCATTCAGTGCTATACTGCATCCTACAGATTTTAATACTACAGAATCGGTTCCTAAGATTGCTTTTGGAAAATTTACTATCAGGGAAGGTAGAAAATATCTTCCGGTTTCGATTGAAGCGCATCATGGACTGGCAGACGGAATTCATCTTGCCCAATATCTGGAAGAGTTTCAGAAACAGCTGGAACAGTAACACATTACAAAGGAGGACGAGGAAATAATTTTGATGGTTACAGTTTCCATTTTTGAATTCTTTCTTTTTCATTTTTATCAACGTTCTTACGGAAAACCGTAAAGAATATTTCGGGATCTTCAATACATTTGAGGTAATATATTGTTATATTAGAGCATTGATTTACGATCAATAAACTAATTACCATAACTCAATTTTATTAAGATGACTAATTTTGAAAATCCTGAACTTCAGGTTCTTACTTCCAAAGCAAGAGCAGATAAAGCAATCAATTCTTTAAAGGGGCTTTTACTAGGTATTCTTTCTGATAACATTATTGATGTCAGAGAAATGGATGAACTCAGATTATGGGCCAAAGAACATTATGATTTGATCAGTAGAAATCCATTCCGAGAATTCATGCTTTTAATTGAAAATACAGCCTCCAACGAAATTCCGGCTAAAGAAGCCATTGAAGATTTGTATTGGTTATGCCAGAAATATGAACATGACAGTATCTATTACAATGGAATTACTTCAGATTTGCAGCTTTTGCAAGGAATTTTCCATGGTATACTGGCTGATGGTATTCTCAATGATGATGAAATCTTTAAACTTCATGAATGGCTATCTGAGAATGAGCATCTGAATTCTCATTATCCGTATGATGAGATCAGAAGTCTCGTTTTATCAATCGTTGCTGACAAAAAAATAAATGAAGAAGAAAGAGCTGTGCTGACAGCTTTTATTAAACAGTTTGTTGAATTAAAAAATACAGAGATCGCTGAAAAAGTGGAAAAAGATACAGAAGGTGTTTCTATATCTGGTATCTGTGCTGTAGATCCTGAAATTACTTTTGAAAATAAAACCTTCTGTATTACAGGGATTTTAAGTCGTGGAACCCGGAACGAATTGCAGGAAGCAATTTCTAATAAAGGGGGAATTCCTGTGAATACCATTTCAAGAAAAACAGATTATCTGATTATTGGAGATACCAATAATGCTTGCTGGAGCTATTCCTGTTACGGAAGAAAAGTGGAAAAAGCCTTAGATCTCAGAAAGTCAGGGCACACTATTATTTTGGTTCATGAGTTTGATGTTTTTGACGCGGTTTGAAGAGAAACCTCTTCAGAACATTCTATAATGATAACCTCCGAAAATACTATGCCTAACAATCAAGGTTCATTCAATACCGATCCTTTTATTATTGATGTTTCCGGACATTTGGAAAGCCCGATTGATTTTGGAAACGAAGATTTTGCTTCTGGGAATATTCCTCAGGATCAGAGCCGATCTTCTCATCCGGATTTGTGGAAAATTGGAAAAAAATACAGCAGAAAGCTCAATCTTAACGAGGATCAATCCACCATGTTGGATACCATGTCTTTTTCCAGTAATGTTTTCAATGAGATTGAATATTGTAAAATACAGATTATTAAACAGTTTTTAAGATCCATTGAATACCTGTATCAGAACTGTATCCCTGTCAACAAATCCTATCCAACTGTCATTGAAGAACTGTCAGAAATTATCGTCTGCCTCCGGTACAATTACAGAAAAGACAGCCTGAATTACAATTACACTTACAATTCCGTACAGACAGAAATTTTCAATCATATTTTGAAACTAAGTGAAAACAATGTCCGTGAAGTGTATGGTATTAAAAGAAAAATTAATACTGATTTTATTTATACTGAGGAGGATATTCTTTATCATTACAATAAAAAGATCGCTTCAAAGCTTGATACCTTCCTGAGTGAAAACCAGCACCAGATTCTTGATGCCGATTACAAAACCAATATTATCCTCAATGAGAATAATACCAACCGTTGGAAGACCAAATTTGAAATGATCCGGGATGATTATTCCAACTCCCTGGCCTTTGAAAGAGAGATATTCAGGCTTTCGGATGTGAATGTCAAAAATCCGTCAGTAGATGCTTTATTTTTTGAAGCTTCAAAATTTGTAGCAGAATATGATAAAGACTGTGCATTGAGGCTTTATATTTACTATCTAGAAAAGGATCTTAACTCCCCTAAATTTGATAAAAGAGAGCTTCCTAAAAATGTTCAGAAAAACCTGTTTTCTACCTCAGAATTGTTCACTGACTTTGAAAATATTCTGAATGAGTTTATTGTAGACAGGAATCTAAAAAAAGCTCTTGAGAAAATCACTCAGTTTTATCTTCCTAAAAGAAAGAGAATTAAGATTGACCCTGAGGCTATTAAAAATATTCAGGAACAGCATTCTGAAACAGCCGATATATTAGGTAATATTCTTAATAATAATGATAGCGAAGAGGAAATGATTTCCATGCAACAGACAGAAATTGCTGATGAAAAAGAATTAACCATTACCGCTATTCCACATCTATCAGAGATTCAGGTTTCCAAATATATGGATGATCTTCATTTAACAGAAATTCAAAAAGATATTATAGATTTATTTGAGAAACACAGCTTCAATATCCTACAGGAAGAGTTTGAGGGTTTTATCAAAGCAAAGGGACTGTTTATGGGCTCTACCATAGATTCTATTAATGAATGTTGTTTTGAACTTCTCGACGATATTCTTATTGAGGAAGAAGAGGAATATTTTATTATTAACACAAATTATTACAAAAAACTTTTAAAAAATGATTGACAATATTAAACCTAAAGAAGCTACTTCCATTATCAATTCTTTGGTAAGCGGAGTAGTTCCGAAAATAGGAGTACAACATATTACAGTAGGGAGATCTGAAGAAATCAATGCTTTTATCAGCGCTCTGGATGATGTCAAAAACGGATTGAGCCTTGTGAAATTCTGGATTGGAGACTTTGGAAGTGGGAAATCTTTTATGCTTCATCTGCTGAATACAGTGACTTTAAAACAAAAGTTTGTTGTGGCTAATGCAGATTTTACACCGGATAACAGACTGTATTCCAATGATGGAAAAAGTGTGATGCTATATTCTGCAATTATGGATAATATTGCGATCCAGACCAAACCAGAGGGAGGAGCATTGCCAACTTTACTTGAAAAATGGATAGAACAGGTGATTGCAAAAACGGCAGAGGAAAATCACATATCCCTGATGGAAATCCGAAGTGATCAGTATCTGGGGTTGATTCAGAATTCTATTATGAAAACTGTGAACGAAATCACAGAAATAGGTGGTTTTGATTTCGGTTCAGCTATTGTAAAATACTATGAAGGTTATATTAACGGAGATGAATTACTGCGCAGAAATGCACTGAAATGGTTGAAAGGAGAATACAGCACTAAAACAGAAGCAAGACAGGATTTAGGAATCAGGGAAATCATCAATGATTCCAATTATTATGATATGCTCAAGAATTTCTGCAAGCTTTTTGTGAGCATGGGCTATAGTGGTTTCATGATCAACCTGGATGAAGCGATCAATCTCTATAAAATTTCTACAATGGCTTCCCGTGAGAAAAATTACGAGAAAATTCTGTCTATTTACAATGACTGTTTTCAGGGGAAAGTAGCCAACCTTTTCATTAATTTTGCCGGAACAAAAGAGTTTCTGGAAAATGAGAGAAGAGGTCTTTTCAGCTATCAGGCACTGAAATCCAGACTTGAAGCCAATAAATTCGAAACCTCTGAACTGCGTGATTTCGCCCAGCCGGTGATCAAACTAATGCCTTTGAATCATAATGAAATTTTTGTTCTGCTAAAAAAACTGAAACTGATTTTTGATTTCAATTATAAAACAGAGCTGGATATTACAGATGAGGATATTTCTGCTTTTATGGAGGAAATTTTCAACAAACCAGGAGCTGCAGAGTTTCTGACGCCAAGAGAAGTAATCAGAGACTTTCTAAATATCCTTAATATCATCAGACAAAATCCCGAAGTGGATAAAAAAAGACTTTTCGGGGAAATTGAAATTGCAGACGAAAGACCCAATGATCTTATTCTTTTAGACAGTATTGAAGAATTATGACAGCCTTTAATCTGCTTTCCGAGCCCATCAGGAAATATATTCGGAATAAGAAATGGGAGAGCCTAAGACCTATTCAAGAAGCTTCTATTCAAAGAATTATTTCTACCGATAATAATTATATTTTAATATCAAGAACAGCTTCAGGGAAAACTGAGGCTGCTTTTCTGCCTATCTTGTCTAAGGTAAATTTTAAAGTCCCCGGAGTAAAAGTACTTTATATTTCACCGCTTATTGCTTTGATCAACGATCAGTTTTTCAGAGTGGAAAGCCTTTGTGAATACCTGGATGTTCCTGTCATAAAATGGCATGGGGAAGCTTCTAAAGCTGCAAAAGACCGACTTTTAAAAAGCCCGGAAGGTATTGTTCTTATCACTCCTGAATCTATAGAAGCGATGTTTGTGAATAAACCTTACAATATACGCCATCTTTTTTCTGGGCTGGAGTATGTGGTTATTGATGAAATTCATTCTTTTTTAGGATCAGACAGAGGAACTCATCTGCAGTCATTATTGAGCCGCCTTCAAAAAATAAATGTCAAAAAATTCAGTATTGTAGGGCTTTCTGCAACAGTAAGTGATGCCAATCAATATACCGAGCTAAAAGAATTTTTAGGAGATAGTGAGCATACAAAAGTTATCAGGGATACTACTCCCAAGCCAATCAATGCAGTCTTTAAATATTTCCCAGGCTCTGTTGAAGAACTACCTTTACCATTATTAAAAGACCTTTATATCCGAACCAGAGAAAGTAAAGTTTTAATATTTCCGAATGCCCGTGGAAGAGTGGAAGAAGTAGCTGTGAAACTGAAACAGATCTCTGAGAAAATAGGTGGACATAAAAATTATTTTTCACATCATTCTTCTGTAGATAAAGAAGTCCGCGAATATGTTGAGTTTTTTGCTAAAAATTCAGCTTTACAGAACTTTTGTATTTCCTGTACTTCAACACTGGAACTGGGAATTGATATTGGTAATGTGGATGAAGTAGTACAGATAGATGCTACCCACAGTATTGCCTCACTCATTCAGCGTGTGGGAAGAAGTGGCAGAAGGGAAGGAAAAGCGAGCAATTTATTACTTTACGCAACAGAACCATGGAGCCTACTGCAATCTTTAGCCTGCTGGATGCTCTATAAAGAACAATATATAGAGCCTGTTTCCATTAACAAAAAGCCTTATGACATTATGGTTCATCAGCTTTTATCTACTGTTAAAAGCTCTTCAGTGATTTCTTTGCCTGAACTTGTGGAAGAAATCACAAGAAATTCTGCATTTTCAGAGATCAGCATGGAGGAAACAGAAGAAATCATCCACTACCTTACTGCTATTGATTTTTTTGAAAAATTGGGTAATGAACTGATTATTGGGATACACGGAGAAGAAGTAGTCAACACAAAAGAATTCTATAGCCTTTTCGATGCCCCTGTTTTTTTTAAAGTATCCAGCAGTGGAGTGAAAATTGGAGAATTACCATTATCACCACAGATAAGAGAGAATGAAAATATCTATCTGTCTGCTAAAATATGGAGTATAAAGGATATTGATTATCAAACCAAAAAAATAGAGGTAATTCCTGCCAAAGATGGTAAAAAGCCTAAATTTTTTGGAGATGCTGCAGATACAGCTCATCAGATCAGGGAAAAGATGCTTGAAATTCTTATTTCAAAAGAGCAATACGACTTTTTGGATGATGTTGCCCAACAAATCATTATTCTTTTGCGAAGTGAATTTTCGTCTTTTATCATCAATGATTGTAAAAAGAAAAGGCCTTTGTTAAACCATAACGAAAAAATTACTTTTTATTCTTTTACAAGTTCAAAAATCAACCGGACGATAGAACTGATATTGGATAGCCTGAATATAGAGAATAGATTAGATCCTCAAAAAAGTGCTTTTGAAATAGAAGACTGTACCCTGGAAGAGTTAAAAACAGTCCTATCCAGACCTGATATAGGTCAGAATATTGATGAAGTGCTGACGGATTTATTAGAAAGCAGACCTGAAATTATAGACTTTTCAAAATGGGGTAAATATCTTCCTGTAACCTATCAAATAAAATTGCTAAAAGAAAAATATTTCGACCTTAAAGGCTGTTATGCTTATCTCAAAGATTTGGAAATCACAGAGAACAATTTTTAGAAATAGAAAACCGGATTTAAAATAAATTCGGTTTTCTATTTCTAAAGAATATTTGTTTGAATTTTTTTGTCTTGTTATCACATATCAACTTTCTATTCATTGTTTCTAACTGTTTTTACTAAGCCCCAAAACATTGATCGAGATCATAAAAAGTAAAGGCTATAACATGTTAGATTTACACTCTATCAATAAAGAGAAAGCAGGCAATTGAAAAATTGAATAGTATTTTATCTACAATATTAACGTGGTATCTATGTGGTACGCGGATTTTATAGAATTTTAATCATTTTTTCTTTCTTTGCCATTAAGAAATAGGACAAATTTCATAGACACTATTTTTTCGTGTATTCATTTCTTTAATACATGAAATCTGTTTTTAAATGATGATATGATCATTGAAAAAGCCAATGAAATTTTGAATACATAAAAATTATTTTGTTCTCCAGATTACCCTACAGATTGATCAGAGAAAAAAGCTTTGTACAGATACACAAAAGATGTGGCATCTGAAATGAGTAGAGATGAAAAAGTATTATGAAAAATAAAAAAACTGAAACTAACTTAGAGGATTTAACGAAAAAGATTCTTGTACAAGACGAAATAATGGCATTAGCCAAAAGCAATTCCCCTCGTCTCTTAAATAAATTCCGACTGGTTTATCCCGATTTTTTTAAAAAGTTATCTGATATACAGCCTTCCCTTAAAAATTCTGAACTGATCTTTTGTATTTACCTTAAGCTCAATATGACCACAAAGGAAATTGCAACCTGTATTTTTGTTACCCCAAAAGCAATACAAAACAGGAAAAACAGAATCAGAAAAAAACTCAATATTCCTTCTGAATTTGATATCTATAAATGGTTTAATGAAATTTAAACCATTTATAGATATTTAAACTTCTACTACAGATTTCTCCAGGTCATGGTACAAAAGAATTTTCCAATGGTTTTCTCTTGCTTCTTTTTCCCATGTAAGTCTTAATTCCATGGCTTTTCTGCCATCGAAATCACTTTTATAGGCTAAATGATATTTTAAATAAGAAGCCTGCGGAAGATCATCAGCACCATAAAAAACAGTTTCCCCATTTTCTCTGATCCAGAACACCTGCATAAAGGGGGTGTGCCCACCAACCACTTCATAAGAAATCTCTTCTGTGATCTGTCCCTGATCATCATTCATCCAGGTAATATTCGGGAGCTCAATCAGTTTTTCCAGCATATCAAAATCAAAAGAAGGATTTCCTTTCTTCTCCATCGCAAAATCCAGTTCGCGTTTCTGAATATAAATCTGGGCATTTGGAAAAGCAGCTTCAAAACCATTATCTGTAAGCTTTACAGCGCCTTCAATATGATCTTTATGAAGGTGAGACAGTAATAACTTTGTAATTTGATCAGGCCGGATATTTTCCTTTTCCAGAATTTCTGAAACAACAGTGGATCCGGATTCATTTTTCCAGCCAATTCCTGCATCCAGAAGGATATAATCATTTTCAGTAATGATAAGAAAGGGTTGGACAGACATTTTTATTCCTCCAACTTTATCAAAATTGTCTTCTGTTAAAAGCGTGAAGTCTTTGGTTTTGCTTGCCGAAAAATTACCTTCTTTAAGTGGAATGATTTTCATGCTGCAAATTTCTTTAATATTTCTAATATTCAAAAGGTTTTTCATCGATATAAATTATCAATAAAAACAATCATAGAAGCAGAACGCTGGAATCATTCTACTTATCACAGAATCATCCATCATTCATAAAAATGTAAAGATGAGAGACTGATCATTTCTTTTTTTTATGATTACCTTTGATTTCTTAAAAATCTGACGGACTCTATCATGATTTGCCGTCGGACATCTTTCAATCCAAATAAAATCTTATACGCAATGCAGGAGAGTTCTTCCCATGGTATTTCCCGGACTGTTATCTGGCTTATGGCTATTATTTCCGGACTTGTGGTCGCCAATAATTATTATAATCAACCTTTATTGGCGCTTATTTCTGAAGAACTTCAGGTTTCTGAGAGTGCAGCGAGTAAAATATCTGTACTCACACAGATTGGCTATGCCTTAGGGCTGTTACTAATTGTGCCGTTGGGAGATAAATTCTTTCGCAAGAAATTAATTCTAATCGATTTGTTTTTGGTTTTCGGGTCGCTCTTATGGATGACTTTTGCTACTCAATTGTGGATGTTGTATGCTGCCAGCTTATTAATTGGTGCTACATCCGTGATTCCGCAATTGTTTGTTCCTATTGCAGCAGAGCTTTCATCTGATAAAGAGAAATCAGCCAATATTGGGCTGGTTATGTCCGGATTATTGTTGGGAATCCTTCTTTCCCGTTTTATAGGGGGAATAGTAGGGGAAGTATGGGGCTGGAGAGCCATGTTTGGTATTGCTGCCGGATTGATGATTCTGGTTTGGCTGGCAGTTTATAAAATGCTACCTGAGCTGTCACCTAATTTTAAAGGAACTTACAAAGAACTGATGCGTTCTGTTGCTCAGCTTGCCAAAACACAGCCTGTACTTCAGTTGGCATCTTTCCGTGGAGCAATGGCATTTGGATCGATGTGTGCACTGTTTACAACATTGGTTTTTCACATGGAGAAACCGCCTTTTAACGCCGGATCATCTGTAGTAGGAAGTTTTGGATTGGCAGGAGCGGTAGGAGCTTTAGCGGCTGCAAAAGTAGGAAAACTTCAAAAGTATCTGGATCTTAACCGAATTATATTATATTCTTTATTGATCGTTATTGGAAGCTGGGGTTTTACCTATTTTGCAGGGGAAACCTATTGGGGATTGATTGTAGGAGTAATTCTTGTTGACCTAGGAGTACAGTCAAGCCATATCATGAATCAGACCAATTATTTCCTTATCAAATCTAATGCTGTAAACAGACTGAATACTGTTTATATGGTATCTTACTTCATTGGAGGATCACTGGGAACATGGCTGGCTTCTATCGCCTGGCAAAAGGCTCAATGGACAGGAGTTTGTTTTGTAGGGACAACATTTGGAATATTGGCACTCATAGCACATGTCCTGTTTTGTAAAAAAGTGAATAAAGCATAAATCAGAATTTATTTTACATTTCTGATTCTTTTAAGTTTCGGGGATTTTATCGTAGATAAAATCCCCGAAACTTTTTTATTTATACTCTTCTGCATTCTCTTGTACCTGCATCAATTCTCTATGCTTTCCGCCCCATTCATCGAGCTGTTTCCAGATCGGAATCAACTCTCTGGCAATAGCTGTAAGTTCATAATCTACCCTTGGAGGAACTTCCGCATGTACGGTTCTCTTCACCAGACTTTCTTTCTCCAGTTCTCTTAACTGAAGCGTCAGCATTCTTTCTGTTATCCCTGAGATAGAGTTTCTAAGTTCACTGAAACGTAATTTCCCATCTTTTAATTTATTTAAAATAATCAGTTTCCATCGGCCTCCGATTTTACATACTGCGTAACTCAGATCACAACCCTGTATATACTGTCTGTTGATATTATTCGTTGAATTTTCTTTTATCTTACCCATTACTTACAAATTTGTTAGTACCATACATTTAGCTGTATACAATGCAAATGTAAGGGTTGAGATTTAATTTTGTTGCTCAAAACAGAAAATATACTGCAATAAAGAACAATAGCGCTCATGTTCGCAGCAGAAACAATAACTTAAATCAAAATAGAAATGCAATTAACCCCTAAAATAACACAGATTTTAAATCATTTAGAAACAATACAACCTTTCAATCCAAAGGATTCTTTAGACGGTGCCCGTAAATATCTTGAGACGATGTCGTTGCAGTTAAGTGGTAAAAAAGAATCAGTAGCGATGATTGAAGAACTGAGTATTCAGCAGGACAATCATCAGATTCCTGTTCGTATTTACCGACCTCATGGAAAAGAAATACAACAGTCATCAGCTATTATTTATATTCATGGAGGATGGTTTATAGCAGGAGGATATGAAACCCATGATGCTGTCGTTCGAAAACTGGCTAATAAAACCGGATCTGTAGTTATTTTTATAGATTATCGCCTTGCTCCGGAACATCCTTTCCCGGCAGGCTTGAATGACTGTATTGATGGGATAAACTGGGTGTTCAAAAATGCAGAATCTTTAGGGATTGATCCTGATAAAATTGGAATTATAGGTGACAGTGCCGGAGGTGCTTTGGCAACGGTAGTTTCCACTCAGTTAGGAAAACAGTTGAAATTTCAGATTCTGATTTATCCTGCCGCTGACAATCAATTGAACTCAAAATCATGGGAAACATATGAAAATGGTCCGGTTCTTAACAAACAGGGAGGCATTGATGCGTGGGCAGGCTATCTTCCCGAAGAAGAGAAAGGTAATCCTCTAGCGATTCCTGTTTTGATAAAAGATTTTAAAGAAACTCCGCCTACATTAATCATTCTGGCGGAACATGATCCTTTGCTGGATGATGGGAAACAGCTTTCTCTGAACATGGAAAATGCAGGAGTAACCCTTAAAACAAGCCTTTATAAAGATATGGTTCATGGGTTTATGCATATGGGAGATCTGTTGGAGGAAATGCAATTGGCGGTGAATGAAATGGCAGATTTTGCTCATCAAAATTTAAAATCTGACGAATAAACAGGATCATGAAGAAGTATGCGTACATTGGATGTCTGGGATTTATAGCCGTTATTACAACAGAATTCGGCGTTATCGGAATTCTTCCGCAAATTGCAGAACATTATCAAATGAGTATAGACAAAGCAGGGTATCTGTTAAGCGCTTTTGCATTAATCATTGCTCTTACAGGACCTTTTATGACCTTACTTACCTCAGGTTTTGACCGTAAAAAAATAATGCTCACGGCCATTTTTATGTTTCTGGTGACAGGGTTTGTGTCTTCTTTTTCACCACCTTTCTGGCTGCTGATGTTGGTAAGAATTTTACCTGCTTTTCTCCAGCCTGTATATATTGCGACTGCATTATCTGTAGCTGTTTCTCAGGCGGATGACCGTAAAAAGAATGAACTCATGGGGATTGTTTTTAATGGAGTAGCCATTGCCATGGTCACTACAGTTCCTTTTGCAACATGGATTGCTGGCCTGTGGTCCTGGGAATATTCATTCATGATACAAACTATAGTCAGTTTGATTGCCCTGGTTGTCATTTATTTCCTTCTTCCTCCGATGCCTGTGAAGGAGAAAAAATCTTATGGAAATCAGATCCGAATATTGAAACAGCCTCCATTTGTTCTGAGTACTCTGACTAATTTTTTTATGATTACAGCCTGGTTTTCTACCTATAGTTATTTTGCAGATTATCTGAACAAAGCCAAAGGAATGGATACTTCAATGGTAAGCTATATGCTTTTGTTATTCGGAATTATCGGAGTGGCAGCCAATGGAGTAGCAGGAAAAATGCTCAATAAAAATGTAGCAGCAACAACGGCTATTTTTCTTTCCGGAACTATTTTAGTGCCTGTTCTTTTATATTTTTCTGATGGGAATCTCTTAGCAACAATTGCGGTCATTGGAATCTGGGGATTTTTGTATTCACCAAGCTTTTTGAATGCCTCTACCTATATGATTTCTTCCGCACCGGATTCGCTGGAGTTTGCCAACAGCCTTGCCACTTCATTCGGAAATCTGGGAGTGACGCTGGGAACCACAATTGGAGGATGGGTTATCGTGACAAAAGGAGTAGAGTATATTCCCTGGATAGGCGTGATCTTCGGGCTTCTTGCTTTTCTGATGATGATCTTAAAAGGGATCGTTGAAAAACGCAGCCAGGTACTTTCCACCTGTCAGAATTAAACTGTAACAATTTTTGTTACATTGAATAAATTATAGTACCTTTGCACTATTAATTTGATTTAAAATTAAATACAATGAAAATAGAAATTTGGTCGGATGTAATGTGTCCGTTTTGCTATATTGGAAAGAATAATTTTGAGCAGGCTTTAAGTAAACTTCCTTTTAAAGATGAAGTAGAAGTAGAGTGGAAGAGTTTTCAGTTGGATCCTACTTTAGATCCTAAGGAAACGCAGGATACAATTCAGTATTTTAGAGAAAAAAAGGGGGTTGCAGAAGCCCAGGCTACACAAATGCTTGGTCAGGTAACACAAATGGGTAAAGGAGCTGGAATTGATTTTAATTTTGGAAAAACATTGATCACCAACACTTTCAGCGCTCATAAATTGCTTCATTTAGCCAAAAAGCATAACAAATCCAATGAAATGGAAGAAGCATTGTTTATCGCTCATTTTATCGACGGTAAAAACGTAGGAGATAGAGATGTTTTAGTGGCTCTTGCTGAAAGTTTGGGAATTGATAAAGACGAGGCAATCCAGGCAGTTACAACAGATCAGCTGGATTATAAAGTGAATCAGGATATTCAGGAAGCAAGAAATAATGGTGTTTCCGGAGTTCCATTCTTTGTTCTGAATGGTAAATATGCTGTTTCCGGAGCTCAGCCGGTAGAAGTATTTGAAAATGCACTTCAGCAGACTTATAAAGAAACTGTAAGTCCGTTTAAAGATCTCTCGGGAGGCAGCGGAGCTTCCTGTGATGCAGATGGATGCAGTATTTAAGATATCAAAACCCCAAAACATTTATTTGTTTTGGGGTTTTTAATAGGAAATGCCTGGAATTTTTAGAAATATGAGAGGATATCTGTATATTTGAAAATAACTCATGGTATGACTATTAATACTCTAAGATATACATCAATTATTTCTTATCTGCTCATTGTTTTAATGGGACAAATGATGGGATTACCATTTATTTTTTGGCTAGTATTTACCGCTTTTGATTTCGGAAATATAGATCAGGTTTTTGCTGTATTAGGACTTTTGGGTATTGTTCTTACTATTTCAAGATGGAAAAATAAAGTGTCAATAACGATCTTGAGTTTCATAATGATGTTGTCACCAATTGTAAGCAAAATGATTCAAGTCCCCATAGAAAAGTTTAATTATCTGGCATTTAAAATTCCCTTGATTCTATTTGTTGCCTGCTATTTAATATTCATCATTCTTAATGCAAAAAAAAGAAAACCTGTTGTATCTTTGTAATACAGTGACAACAACTGCATAAATCTAATTTCTCAATGATAAAAATTAACAACGAAACCCATTATTCAATTGATGATACCCTTTTTGTTTTTGCCTTAGATTCCGAAGCAGGAACTGTTTTTGATGATAAAAACAAATTAATTACAGGTATTGGAAAGGTAAATGCCGCAATCGAATTGACGAAAGAAATTCATACAAGAAAACCAAAACTGATCGTGAATTTAGGTTCTGCAGGTAGTAAAGGATTTCACAAAGGAGAAGTGGTATGCTGTACAAAATTCATCCAAAGAGATATGGATGTAAGAGGATTAGGATTTAAATTATATGAAACCCCTCTATCCGGAGTACCACCTGTATTAGAATATGGCCTTAAAATGGAAACTTTGCAGGAAGGAATATGCGGAAGTGGCGACAGTTTTGAAATGAACCATTCTGAAACGGATTATAATATTGTAGACATGGAAGCCTATCCACTGGCACTGATTGCCCAACAGGAGAATATCCCGTTTCTATGTCTGAAATATATTTCTGATGATGCCGGAAGTGATGCTGCAGACGATTGGAGTGTACAGGTACACCTGGCTTCTGAAGCATTTAAGAAAATTCTTTTCTCATAACATTCATTCTTACTATCATGAGTTCAATTATTATAAACAAAGCGACTGCTGAAGACTTAGACGTGGTACAAAGCTTAGGAATTCAGACATTTTCAGAAACATTTGCTGAAGATAATACTGAAGAATCTATGAAAAAGTATCTGGAAGAAAGCTTCAACACAGAAAAGGTAAAATCAGAGCTGAATAATCCTGATTCTCTTTTCTATATTGCCTGGGAAGAAGACAATCCGGTAGGCTATCTGAAAGTGAATACAGGAAATGCACAGACAGAACTTCAGGATGATACCAGCCTTGAAATTGAAAGAATCTATGTGAAGAAAAGCCATCACGGGAAAAAAGTAGGACAACTCCTTTATGATCAAGCTTTAGATACCGCCAGACAGCTTAATAAATTATACTTATGGCTGGGTGTCTGGGAAGAAAACCTGAGGGCTTTACAATTTTACAGAAAAAATGGATTTGCTGAATTTGATAAACATATTTTCAGACTTGGAGAAGAAGAACAGACCGATCTGATGATGAAGAAAATGTTGGATTAATTTTTTTTGCCCACAGATAGCACAAATTTTCACTGATAATTGTGTAAAATATTCAAAATGAACAATTCAGAATTTGTAAAGCATATCAATCAGTATTATCCTTTATCTGAAGAAACAATTCAAGATTTACTGGATATCTGTACAGAAGAGTACTATCACAAAAATGATCTTCTGCTGGAATCCGGTTCCATGGCAAGGTATTATTATTTTATCAAATCAGGATTAATAGGGTATTATACGGTAGATGAACAGGGAGATAATATTTATAAAATCTTCTTTGAAGAAAACAGCTTTGTTGCCTCCACTGCAGCCATTATTAAAAATGTACCCAGCGATTTCAATATTATTGCACTGGAAGATTGTGCAGTTATCCAATATCCGGCAAAACAGTATAGAGAATTGTTGGAAAAGCATCATGATCTGGCTCTTTTTCATATGTATTATCTGGAAAAAAACTGGGTAGTGAAAAAAGAACCTCTGGAAGTATCTCTGAAATATGAAACTGCAAAAAAACGGTATTTACAGTTACTTGAAAATCAATCTTTGTACAACAGATTAAAGCAACATCATATCGCTTCTTTCCTTGGAATTACTCCTACACAGCTAAGCCGTATCAAAAAAGAAATTAACTGATATTCCTAATTCTGAGTGGAATAAAGTACCCTGAGTTCGGTTTAAGAAAATTTAATTTTCTGGACTGAAGCTGTCTGATCTTTTATATTGATTTTTTAACCACAAAAGACACAAAAGTTTTAAATACTGAAGTTTTTTTGGGCTAAGCTTTATGTATAATCAGTACACCTAAGTTTTGTGAAAATGTTTGATTTTCATCTTATGTGAACTTTTCTACTGCATCATTGTAAACTTACTTAAGTGAACTAAAATGTTTTAAAATAATAGCTCTGGTGACTTTTGTGGTTGGTAAAGTTTAGATAACTTTTTTATAAAAAATAATAACCCTCTTGGAATTTTATTGTTGAACTTCAATAACTTCGCTCCCCAGCTTTCTGACTTCATTAAAATGAATTCGAAATCTGAGTGAAATAAACTAATAAAAGCTTCAACATATGTTGAGGTTTTTTTTCTTTTTATGCTGCAATTTTGCTTCATCATACAGTCATTGGTACATTATATGTTTTATAATAAAAACCGATGATTATTATTAATTAAACATTTTTAAACATGAAGAAGCTTATCAAAATTGTCGTTGTGCTGGTTGCATTTATCCCACTATCAGCACAAAAAATTATTCATCAGGAAGTTTTCAGTCCGAAAATGAATAAAAAGATCAAAACAGTTATTATTACCCCTAACCTTCAGCCTAATACAACCTATCCGTCTGTGTATATTCTTCATGGTTTCAGCGGTAATCCTGACAGAATTATGAAACAGGATATTCCTGATCTTGTTAAAAAAGCACAGGAACTTAAAACGATCTATGTGCTTCCGGATGGAAATTACAGTTCATGGTATGTAGACAGTCCGGTTGTTAAGGATTCACAATATCAAACCTTTATTGGAAAAGAACTGGTAGAATTTATTGATAAAAATTATCCTGTGAAAGCCGATAAAAAATTCCGTGGCATTATGGGATGGAGTATGGGCGGCTATGGAGCAACCAATATCGGGGTTACTTATAATAAAACGTTTGGTATTGTAGGAAGTTCATGTGGTGCGTTGGATTTCAACTCATTTGGGGAAGGATATCAAAAATATATGGTAAATAAAGTTCTTGGACCATTAGAATCAATTAATCCCAGTTTTCTTACCGACAGTAAAGTGAAGCTGATGGCAGGAGCAGGACAGCAATATATCTTCGATTGTGGCACAGAAGACACCCAGATGATCAATATGAACAGGAATTTTCATAAAAAACTGACAGAAATGAAAATCCAGCATCTCTATACAGAATCTTTGGGTGGGCATGTTCCCGAATACTGGAGCAGATCACTGTCTGAACAATTGTCTTTATTTGACAGATTTTTTAAACAATAAACCTGTTTTTTAAGTTTCGGCTAAAGCCTTTGGAATTTATATTTAATTATTAAAACGGGCTAAAGCCCTTTCCTATTGAATCTTGATTAGTTTTTATATTAATAGAAGCGGGCTTTAGCCCGCTTGTTTTTTATTGTTGATAGCTTTACCCAATCGATCCGTGTCAAGGTTTTAAACCTTGACACGGATCAATCGAATGAAAATCAAATAAAAAATCCTTTTTGAGCCATGCCCAAAAAGGATTTACGATTGATTGATGTTCAAAATGCTAACTAACCAGCATATTAAAATTGTTGAAAGTTTTTACCCAAATGCTCTTCTATTACAAAGAACGGATCTTCTGTAAGCGTGTGTGCTCTCATATCGATAAGACTCACTTTACTCATCATACGAAGCATAATTCTTCTCTCACAAGGCTGTTCAATACCGTCAATTTTTCTCACTCCTGCACGGAAAGCTGATCTTCCGTGAGCACATAAATGATTATTAACCAGAATGACATCTCCCGCCTGAGGCGTAAACCCTGAGTAAATCAAATGTCTGGCTTCTTCCCAGAACTCATGCAGCGTACTTTGAGCTTCCTCAGATTGTCTTATACTCGAATTGAAAAGCTGTTCTGCAGCATCAAACCTCATAAAAGGAAGGCTTAAATTCCCATACAATACAGAATCTAATGTTTCTTCTTCAGTATCTCCTGTTTCCAGATTCGCATCTTTTGGGATTTTATAAATACGCTCAAAAAGAGGTCTGTAGTTTTCACCGATAGACTCATGAGATCGGATTGAATAAAGAGTAGAAGGAACCTGTTCCTCATTTCTTACATACATAAAGCTTAAATAATCTGCCTGATGTTTCAGGAAAGCATCTTCGGTATGTACATACAAATCTGTGGAAGATCCTGATCCCGTCTGCGTTTCTTTCATTTTCTCATCAGGAATGATGGCATGAATTAATCCACCTCCTTTACGCTGTGAATAATATTGCACAGGTTTTGATGGCAGCGCTCCATGAATAAGTGCACATGCAAAACCATATAAATTAAATTTTGAATAATCTGCAGTCTGCCAATTTGAAGGGGTAGAGCCTATATTCTCCTGATCTATATCCATTAATCCGGTAAAGATCAGTGCACCATACTGATTTTTTGAAAAGTCACTCGCAAAATCAGCCGCTATATTTAAAATTCTCTCCGGTAAAAAATAAGACGCCAGCTGATGTACATGCTTAATAAAATCACGGTTTTCATAAGTGTCATACTTTTTCTGAAGATGTAGTGCAGCATCTTTTATCATTCTTCTCTCCTGTGAGGTGACCTCTATGACCGTAGGAAGCAGTTTTACCGCTGTAGAACAGTCTTTATCTAAAATTTCTGTAGAATTCATTAAAAAAAAATTTGGTGTTAACTAATAATTTTTATATTTGTTTTTAATTATTCTAAATAACAATAGCCGAGTCAAATTTATGAATAATTACTCAACCACCAAACAAAATCTAAAAAAAATGTAAAAATTAAAAACCTGACTATCAGATATATATAATCGTATATCAAAAAAACCACAACAACTCACAGATTTAAAAAATCACATTACAAAACTTTTATGAACAACAATTTAATTTCCCTAGAAGAGCTCGCAAGCACAACTTCACCTCACATTTCGGGGAATTTTGGGAATATTTTTCATCCAGACAATTATGATCATTATCGTAATGCAGTCAATAGTACTTTAGACCTGGTTCAGGAATTTCTTTACAGAAACGACAAACCTTTCAGTGGTATAGAAGCCAAAACAATGAAAGGGATGGTACAACAGATCGATCTTAATCAAAAACTTTCCAATTATAATGAACTTCTTGCGGAAGTAGATGAAATTTATGTAAAACACGCTACAGCTTTTCACCTTCCACAATATGTAGCACACCTTAACTGCCCGGTAGTTATTCCGGCATTGGCAGGAGAAATCCTTGTGAGTGCTATCAACTCTTCACAGGATACTTATGATCAGAGTGCCGGTGGAACTTTTATGGAAAGAAAACTGATCGACTGGACAGCGGGTCAAATCGGATATAATACCACTGAAAGCGATGGCGTTTTCACAGCAGGGGGCTCACAGAGCAATTTAATGGGATTGGTTATGATGCGTGACTGTTTTTCCCAGAAAAGATACAACCACAATATTAAAATGGATGGTCTGCCGGCAGAGGCAAGCCGTTTCAGAATATTTGTTTCAGATAAATCTCACTTCAGCAATTTAAAAAATGCTTCCATTATGGGATTGGGTGAGAAAAGCATTGTTAAAGTTCCTACCGATGACAGATTCCGTATGGACATTTCTCTTTTGAAAAAATACATTAAAAGAGAAGAACAGTTAGGAAATATTCCTATCGGTATTGTTGCAACAGCAGGGACTACAGACTTTGGAAATATTGATCCACTGGAAGATATCGCCAATATTGCAGAGCAGTATAATATATGGATGCACGTAGATGCCGCTTACGGATGTGCTTTACTATTAAGTGACAAATACCGCAATCTGATTAATGGTATTGAAAGAGCAGATTCAGTAACAATTGATTACCATAAGTCATTCTTCCAGCCAATCAGCAGCAGTGCCTTTATTGTTAAAAATAAAAAAGAACTGTTGATTCTTAAACATCACGCCGATTATTTGAATCCAAAAGAAATGGACGAAGAAGAAATTCCGGCACAGATCAATAAATCCATTACGCAGAGTACCCGAAGATTTGATGCTTTAAAGCTTTGGTTTACCATAAGAATGATGGGTAGAGAACAGCTGGCAGAATATACAGATACCGTGATTGATCTTACCAAAGATGCAGCGGCAATGATTACTGAAGATGCAGATTTTGAATTGCTTTCAGATTCTGACTTAAGTGTTCTTGTTTTCAGATATATAAATCCGGAAATCAGTGATCTGAATGCCCTGAATCAATACATTAAGATGAAACTTTTCTACAGCGGAGAAATCCTTGTAGCCAGCACAAAGGTTGATGGAAACTTCTATCTGAAATTTACCTTCCTGAACCCGATTACCACTACTGAAGATATTTATCAAATTCTTACCACAATCAAAAGACATGGAAAAGACTTTAATTCAGAAAAATAAAACAGGAGAACAAGCCAGAGAAATTACCTTCAGAATTCTTCTTAACGGAATGCTGAGAGAACTGGGAAATGGAAAATTCTATCAGGGAGTTCCAAAATATGATCTCCTTACAGCAAAAGCTCTGCAGAACAGTAATTATCCGCTGTATATGAGATTTGAAATGAAGAAAAGCGGATTGTTCCTGTTCGCTCCCGTTTTTTATCGTTCCGAAACTCTTTTTCATGAATACGGACCTGTTTTGTGGGCCGTTGACCATCAAAATCAAGAGGTTTTTGAAGTCAATAATGAAAAACTGACTGAATTGGTTTACAAGGAGTTTTCAGAAACAACAAACGAAACTGGATTCAAACAGTTTGTAGAAAGAATTCAAAGCAGTTTAAGAAATCTGGAAAAAACAACGGAAGCATGTCTTCAGGATGATCAGCTTTTAACCTATTCCTTCTTGGAATCTGAACAAATGCTTCCTGCAGGACATAATCTACATCCTTTCACCAAATCAAGAATGGGATTCTCTGAGGAAGAACAGCTTTTATACGGTCCGGAATTCGGAAAAGGATTTCAGCTGGATTACTTCCTGATTCATAAAGACTGTATTACAGAAAAATCTCTTCCAGGGATTTCAGCAAAAGAAATCTTCGAAAAATGGACTTCTTTACCGGAAAGCTACGATTTTGAAAACATCAATGATTTTTATATAGTTCCATGCCATCCATGGGAGGCACAATATCTTTTATCAACAGCAGAATACCCTGAAATGTTAGGTTCAGGAAAAATTATTCACATCGGACCTTTGGGGGAGGATTTTTATGCGACTTCTTCTATAAGAACAGTATATAATCCTGACTTCAGCTGGATGTTGAAATTCTCTCTGCATGTTTTAATGACAGGCTCGGTAAGAACAAACAGTTTAAAAGATCTCAACAGAGGGTATGCTTCTGCAATCTGGTGGCAGCATCAAAAAGCTTCGTTTGAACAAAACTTCCCGAATTTTAAATTATTACTGGAACCTTCCACCGTAAGTGTTCATTACGAAGGAAAGAATATGGACAGCTTGAATATACTGCTCCGTGAAAATCCTTTTTCCAATGAAGATAAAGTTATTTTACTGGCAAGGCTTTGTCAGGATGAATCTACAGATGGTTTCAATTTTACGGCACATTTCTTTAAAAATGTGGCCAATCAATTAGGGGTAGATGCTGAAAAAGCGGCTATTATCTGGTTTGAAAAGTATGTAAATCTATTGCTTTCTCCTTTAAACAGATTGTTCAATCAATTAGGGATGGCTCCGGAAGTTCATCAGCAAAACCTTCTTGTTCAGCTTGACAATCAGCTTTTACCGGAATCTATCTATGTAAGAGACGGACAGGGATATCTGATTAAAGAAAGTTTCAAAGGAAAATATGAATCCCTGATTACAGAATATCCTGAAGTTGAAGATCTTTTCATTAGAGATGAGCGCCTTTTAGACATTATTTCCCACCATCTTTTGGTAAGCAATCTGAGTGCTTTGATCTCATCAATAGGCAAAACAGGATTGGTTAAAGAAAGAAGATTGATTCATATCCTTTACAGGGAGTTTGAAAATCTTCATGAAACTGAACCTTCATCATTAACGGATTATGCATTAAATCAAAGATATTGGGCGGTTAAATCTAACTTACAATCGGCCGTAGCTGATGTAGACGGAGGCGTGAATGCAGCATCTATTGCTTATGCGAAAGTTCCGAATCTTCTTCACAAACATTTCTTCTCAGATCAACTGATTCACCCACAAGGAAAAGAAGTTTTCTTCAAAAGATACTTCCAGAAAGAGGATGTAACCATGAGTATGCGTCCTATAGATCTTGAAAATGACCTTGAAATGCTTCATGAATGGTTCAACCGTGAACATGCCGTAAAAATATGGCAGATGAACTGGCCTATTGATGAGCTTGAAACCTACTACAGACTGATGCTTCCAAGTGATGAAGCCCACAGTTATATCATTGCAGGTAATGATGAGCCTTCCTGTAATATAGAGGTGTACTGGGCATGCAGAGATATCGTGGGAGATTACTATGATGTATTGCCTACAGATTATGGAACGCACCAGTTTATTGCACCTATTGATCCTAAAAAGAAATTTGTATCTCCATCCACTCAATCTATGGTTGACTATGTTTTTGCACAGCCACAGGTAGGAAAAATGGTAGGGGAAGGGTCTGTAGACTCTCTTGCTTCTATGATGAATAAAGCCCATGTAGGCTTCAAAGTAGACAAAGTAATTGAAATGCCTCATAAAAAAGCCAATCTGAACTTCTGTTACAGAGAATGGTACTGGGAAAAATTCCCGCAAAATAAAGAGGTACAAATCACCACAAACATCACAAAAAATGACTAACGAAGCCGTATACAATGTAATAGGCATAGGTATTGGCCCTTTCAATCTGGGACTTGCCGCATTATCCAATCCGATTTCGGAACTGAAGACCCTTTTTCTGGACCAGAGAGATGGTTTCGACTGGCATCCGGGATTGATGATTGACCATGTAACCCTGCAGACTCCATTTTTGTGTGACTGTGTATCCATGGCTGATCCAACCAGTCCTTTGAGTCTTTTGAATTATTTAAAGGAAACCGGAAGACTGTATAAGTTTTTTATCAGAGAAAACTTCTTTATCCCTAGGAAAGAGTACAACCGTTACTGCCAATGGGTGATTGAACAGCTTCCACAGTGCCGTTTTTCAACGCAGGTAATGGATA
Source organism: Chryseobacterium culicis (assembly GCF_002979755.1). Lineage (NCBI taxonomy): Bacteria > Pseudomonadati > Bacteroidota > Flavobacteriia > Flavobacteriales > Weeksellaceae > Chryseobacterium > Chryseobacterium culicis. The sequence continues at coordinate 743,327 of NZ_PCPP01000001.1, forward strand.
TTACTTATGAAGATGGATTATATCATGTGACGACAGTTCACACCAAAACAAAAGAGACGACTGTTTTTAAAACGGAAAGACTGATTTTAGGAACAGGAACACAGCCTCATATTCCTTCTTTTATTCCCAAAGATGATTCCCGTGTTATTCATACCAGTGCTTATCTGTATAGAAAAGAGGAATTGCTGTCTCAAGGAAAGAAAATTGCCATTATCGGTTCGGGGCAGAGTGCTGCAGAGGTTTTCTATGATCTGCTTCAAAACAGGAATGAAAAAACACAACTGGGTTGGTATTCCCGTCCGGACAGATTTTTCCCTATGGAATATTCTAAACTGACATTGGAGCTTACTTCCCCTGATTATGTTGAATATTTCTACAACAGAAGTGAGTCTGCAAGGAAAACTATTTTAAGCAAGCAACAGGCTCAGTTTAAAGGGATCAATTACGACCTAATCAATGATATCTATGATTTTATTTACGATCTGAATATTGATAATGCTGATCCTAATCTTAAAATTATTCCTAACAGCCAGCTGAATAAGGTAGATAACAGCAACCCGGACTTCATCAATCTTGAGTTTACACAACTTGAACAGGATGTGCCTTATGATCAGGAAGCTGATTATCTGATTTTGGGAACCGGATACCGTTATCATGAGCCTGCATTCTTAAAGAATATCCAATCCAGAATCAAGAGAGATTCAAGCGGATTGTTTGATGTCAACAGGAATTATTCAATAGATCATAACGAAGGCGAAATCTATGTGCTTCATGCCGAAGTACACACACACAGCTATATTTCTACCGATCTGGGAATGGCTGCTTACCGTAATTCCTACATCATCAATGATATTCTGGGAAGAGAGCATTATAAAATTGAAAAGAAGATTGCTTTCCAGGACTTTGATGTGGAAAAATACGCTGATTTACCAACTGCCAAAATTTAATTAAAAAATGAACACCAACTTAAAAAATACAGTAAGCCAGGAAAACTGGAATCAGGCTAACAGAAACTTAATGGCCAAAACCATCGCAGAACTGATGCACGAAGAGCTTCTAAAACCTGTGGTAACTTTTGAAGATAAAGACGGATATACAGTTTTTAAACTTGAAACCGGAGTTGAAAATATTACCTACAGCTTCCGCGGGCAGGAGAGAATGATGGATTATTGGCATATTGATAAAGACAGCATTACTAAGACCGAAAATGGTGAAGATTTATCTGCTATAGATGTAGCGGCTTTCTTCCTGGAAATGCAGACTGTATTTGATCTGGATCCTTATACCATTGCAAGATATACAGAAGAATTACTGCATACGTTATATTGTGATGCTTTGATTTTATCTAAAGGAGTAATGTCTTCAAAAGATCTTGCTGATGCTGATTATCAAACGGTAGAGCACAATATGACCGGACATCCGTGGGTGATTGTGAACAAAAGCCGATTAGGTTTTTCTCCCCGTGATCTGAAAACATTTGCTCCTGAAGCAGATGAGAATTTAAAAGTAATCTGGCTGGCTTCCCATAAAAGCAGATCATCATTCCAGGCTTTGGAATACATCAACAGAGAAGATTTTTATCGTTCAGAAATAGGAGATCTTTTGTATAATGATTTTCAGCAGCAGCTGATGAGCGAAGGAAAAATTGTTGAAGATTATCATTTTATCCCTGTACATCCATGGCAATGGGAACACAAACTTCAGATTCATTTTGCAGGAGATCTTGCTTCAGGGCTTTTAATCCCAATGGGTAAGGGTAGTGATACTTACAGTCCACAGCAGAGTATCCGTACTTTATTCAATGTAGATCATCCGAAGAAAAGATATTTGAAAACAGCTGTTTCTATTCTGAGCACAGGAAATATCAGAGGATTATCACCTAAACAGATGAAAATTGCTCCAGCCATTACAGATTGGGTAAAAGGATTAATCAAAGATGATGCTTATCTGGAAAGCAAAGGAACTATTTTCTTAGGAGAAGAGGCAGCCATTGCCTATCTGCATCCACAATATGGAGCTATTGCCAGTGTACCTTATCAATATAATGAATTCCTTGGAGCATTATGGAGAGAAAGTGCTGAAAATTATCTGAAAGAAGATGAGCAAATGGTAACCATGGCTTCTTTACTTTATGTAGATGAAAGCGGAGTTCCACTAGTTCAGGCATTTGCAGAAAAAGCAGGAATGAGTATCAAAGAATGGATTGAAAGCTATCTTGATGCTTATCTGACTCCTTTATTACATATTTATTACACGCATTCATTATGTGTAACGCCACACGGAGAAAACATTATGGTTGTTCTGAAAAACGGTGTTCCACAGAGAATTGTAATTAAAGATTTTGTGGATGATATCGTTTTAACAACTGAAGCCAGAGAAAAACTTCCTGCACATCTTGCAGACGGTTTGATCCAGTCTTCCAACAAAGAGAATATTCCGTTGTTTATTCTATTAGGCGTTTTTGATGCATTCTTCAGATATCTTTCAAATGCTCTGCATACCTATTCCAACTTTAATGAAGAAATATTCTGGGAATTGGTTCACAACTGTGTAGAAAATTATAAAGCTGAGAATACCCATCTTCAGGAAAGATACGAAAAGTATGACCTGTATGTACCTGCATTCAAAAGATTTTATATCAACAGTCTGCGTCTGAAAAACAATGGTTACAGCGAAAATAAGGCATTTGCCATTCCAAGAAAAGATGGAGCATTACCTAATCCGTTGTATCAGATTGCCAATAAAAATTCAGTAGCAGCAGTATGAGGAAATTCCTGCATATACTAAAAGAAGGAGCGGTTTTTACGTATGGAGCTATAGCCGGGAAAAAAGTTGAACTGACTTCCGGAAGTATCAACCGTTCCATCTTTAGCCTTGCCATTCCCATGGTAATGGAACTTGTCATGGAATCTGTTTTTGTAAGTGTCAATCTATTGATTATTGCAAAATTAGGAGACAAAGTTCTGGGTCTTGTGGGAATTACAGATAACTACATCAACTTTGCTTATGCCATCGCAGTAGGGTTAGGTATTGCGGCAGCGACTCTCACAGCCAGAAGAGCAGGTGAAAAAGATCAGGAAGGAATGGGCAGAACAGCTCAGTATATCATCCTTCTTGCTTTACTTTTTGCAGTGCTTATTGGCGGTGTTTCCAGCTATTTTGCAACGGAAATTGTGGATTTTCTGGGAGTTAATGCCAATGCAGTAACGGAAGGCGTTTCTTTTTCAAGGCTGGTATTTCTGAGTATCGGACTTGTTATTCTGCGACTTTCAATAAATGGATTATTCAGGGGAGCGGGTGATGCAGATATTGCGATGAAATCACTTTGGATCTGTCATATTTCCAATATCATATTGGCGGTAATCCTTGTTTTCGGACTGGGATCTATTCCTGCTTTTGGATTAATGGGATTGGCTTATGCTACCGTTTTATCAAGATTGTTAGGAGTCTTATACCAGGCTTTTATATTTCTGTCCGGTAAAACCAGTATCAGCATCAGAGTTCCTTTTCATCTTGATCTGCCATTACTGCAGAAGATTCTGAAAATAGCCTTCGGAGGATTGGTTCAGTATATCATTCCTACATCCAGCTGGCTGATTATGGTGAAAATCATATCTACTTTCGGAACCACAGCTCTTGCAGGATATATCATTGCTCAGCGTATTGCTTCCGTAGCAACGATGCCAGCCTGGGGAATAGGAAATGCCGCAGGCGTTCTTACCGGACAGAATCTGGGTGCCGGAGAGCCGGAACGTGCAGAAAAAACAGTATGGAGAGCCGGAACAATCAACATGACCTATCTGGTAATTGTAGCCTTGTTCTGGCAGATTGCCGCTGAATATGTGGTGAAATTCTTCACTACAGAACCTGAAGTTGCAAGATATGCAGTGCAGTATATTCATGTGGTATCTATGGCTTATCTGCTATTGGGATTCACAATGGTAATCAGCCGTGCTTTGAATGCAGCCGGAAACATTCTGCAGGTTACACTGCTGTACCTCGTGATGTTTTATGTCATTCAGCTTCCTATGGCTTATTTGTTAGGAGTAAGACTTCATTGGGAACTGAGAGGAATATTTACCGCTATCGTTTCTTCGGAAATTGTATTGGCAGTACTATTCCTAATGATTTTTAGAAATGGAAAATGGAAAACTATAAAAATTTAAAATGAACACAACAGAAGAATTTTATGAAATTATCGCCTCTGCCATCGCTATAAAGAAAGAATTGGTAGATGAAAAACTAACCTATCAGGAAATCCCGGAATGGGATTCCATGTCTCATCTTCTTATCGTAGAAGCGCTTGAACAGTTTTATCAGATCAAATTTGATTTTAACGATATTCTGGAGATGGGAACCGTCGGAAAGATTCGTGAAAAAATGAAAAAATACGAAGTATTCGTAGAAAACTAAGCATATGAAAATTTTAGAAAATGTAATTGCCAATAAGAACTTGGAGTTTACAGATGCTTCCACCGGTAAAACAATACCGGTGGGAACACTGTACCGGTCTTTAGGCTTAAACCCTGTAGAAAAAGGACTCCTCTTTTTGTACAATGACAATCAGCTGTCCAGCGTTGAGGTACTTCTCAATTTTTACGGAACAGCGCACACTATTGCCATACTGGGACAGAAACTGCATGAGGAATTCAAAGAGCGTATCGAGGCTGAATACCGCCCTAAATACATCTTTGATCCACAAAGAGAGGAAATTGCCGGATACAGTCTGAAAGAATTCTCAGACAACATCAGAATTTTTGCAAAGGATGATTATAAGAGTGAAATTACCATTCATCCTGACATCAAGATCCTTTTGAGTACTTCCGGGACTACAGGTGTTCCGAAGTTGGTTAAACTATCCGATGAAAGCCTTTATCAGAATGCTTTGAGCATCCTTCAGTATATGCCCGTTAAGGAATCCGATGTGGTTCCTTTAAACGTTCCTATCAACTTCGTATACGGATTCTCTATTTTCACCACGAACTGTATGCGTGCAGGAAGAATTGTATGTACAGATAAAGACATTATGCAGAAAGCATTCTGGGACGAAATGGAGGAGTACGGCTACAGTACTTTAGGAGGAGTTCCTTTTCTTTATGAGAACCTGAACAGAATAGGATTTTTCAGAAAAGATTCTCCAAGTCTGAGGTATTTTACCCATACCGGAGGCGTGATTAATGCTGAATTGAGAAAAACAATTTTCACGTATTGTCATGAATTTAAAAAAGATTTTTTTGCTCAATACGGTCAGACGGAAGCTGGAGGAAGAATGGCTTACCTTACGACGGAAGGACTCCTTGAAGAAGAAACCTCTATTGGAACTGTTGTAGAGAGAGGAAACTTCAAGATTGATCCTGACACAGATGAACTTCTTTTTTCACATGTCAGTATTTTTGGAGGTTATGCCAATAAACTGGAGGATCTTGCCACTTATGAGCAACCTTCCGTACTGCATACCGGAGATACAGCAAGAAAAGGGGAGAACGGAATTTATTATATCACAGGTAGAATAAAACGTATCATGAAACTTTTCGGAATACGCCTTAATCTGGATGAGGTAGAATTCATTCTTAAAAATGAAATGCAGGGCAATACTTTCGTATGTCTGAACGCCAATGATAAAAAAATCGTGGTATTGTATGACAATCCGGATATTGATCCTCAGATCATCACCGAAACCATCAAAAATAAACTGCGTATCAACCCACAATATGTACGCACCGAACTTATAGAATCATTCCCATTATCACAAAACGGTAAAATAAACTATCCCCTGTTACAAAACTTACAGCATGAAAACATCTAAAACCCTTATATTACTTCTTGGTCTTGCTTTATCTTCAAACTCGCTTTCTGCACAGCAGGGCGACAGAGTTCATGGCAAGATCATGCTGTCTGAAAAGTCGCCGGTAAAAAATGCAATTTTAAGACTTGTCAACACGTCTTATCAGGCAAAAACAAATAATTTAGGAGAATATTACTTTGAAAATGTACCACCTGGAGAATATACGCTTCAGGTGGTTTTAAATGACATTGAACTGATGAGAGAGCAAATCTACATTCAGAAAGATGTCCACGAAATTCCTGCTATCTACGCCCCTTTACACAATAATGTGATTGAGGGAATTACAGTATACGCAGTGAGTAGAAATAAATTTTTGGATAAAGACAGTACTTCAGTGGGCAAAATGCCTTTGAAAGCTCTTGAAAATCCACAGGCTTATACAAGCGTCAACCAGCAAATCATGAAAGAACAGCTTACTTACGATATTTCGGAAGTATTGAAAAATGTTCCGGGAATGGTAAAAATGCAGGGAAGTCCGGGAAGAGGTTCTGGAGACGGAAGTTTCTACTACAGCCTTAGAGGTTTTCCAACCAAAGTATCTATGGTAGATGGTGTTCCGGCAACTACCAACGGTGAGATAGATCCTGCTGACATTGAACGTCTGGAAGTGATCAAAGGACCTTCCGGAACATTGTACGGAGGTGCTGTAACTTCTTTTGGAGGTTTGATTAATGCGGTCACCAAAAAACCGAAAGATTATTTCGGAGGAGAAGCTTCTTATCTTATGGGAAGCTATAATCTGAACCGTGTAACCGCTGATGTTTATGGTCCCATTACAGAATCCAGAAATATGTTATTCCGTTTGAATGCCGCTTATCAGTATCAGAACGGATTTAGAGATTCTGAATTCAGAAAGTCATTCTTTGTAGCGCCTACGATAAGTTATCAGGTTAATGAAAGATTGAAATTTAACTTAGGAGCTCAGATTTATAATTATGAAGGAACAAACACTCCAATTATCTTTCTGTCCAGAACAAGACCCTATGTTGCTCATACACCAGATGAACTTGGATTCGACTGGAAAAGATCTTACTCCAACAATGATATGACCTTAAAAGCTCCATCTATCAATGTAAAAGCTGAGGCTGTCTACAAAATTGCAGATAAATGGACTTCACAAACTTTGCTTTCAAGAAACTTCAGAAAAACGGAAGGATTATATCAATATCAGTTTATCAGAGGGACAACCAGTGATGTTCTGCTGGAACGTAACGTACAGTGGCAGAACTCCGAAGCTTCTTCTACAAGTGTTCAGCAGAACTTTAACGGAGAATTTAACATCGGTAAGATTAAAAATAAAGTGTTGATTGGGTTAGATTATCTTAATCAGACCATCAACAATAACCATTCCCCGATTGTGGTATATGATTATATCGATGGTACAAATCCTTCAGGGCCAGTGGTAGCACCAGTGACAGGAATATATGGTAACATATCCAAAGATCTGGCGCTGCAAAAAATTCAGGCTTTTACCCAGGCTGCAATCCTGGCGGGTAAATCTCCATTGGTAAGAAATACCACAGCATCCAATCTTTATGGAGCTTATATCTCAAATGTAACCCATATTACCGACCGCTTGACTACCTTGATCAGCTTGCGTATGGACCATTATGAAAGTAAAGGACAACTTAATTTGAATGACAACAAACGCGCTGGAGAATTCAAACAAACAGCATGGTCTCCAAAAGTAGGCGTTGTATACCAAATCCTTAAAGATCAACTATCTGCTTATGGTAACTATATGAATGGTTTCAGCTATACAGCACCTGTTACCCAGCAATTGGCTGACTATAGCGGAGATATGAAACCACAGATGGCCAATCAGTGGGAAGTAGGGATCAAAGGAAACCTTTGGAGAAACAAGGTTAACTTTACCGTTTCATATTATGACATTCTTGTTGACAATATCCAGAGAGGAACCGGAGTGATCCGTGACGGAAAAGAATACAATATTGTGGTTCAGGATGGACAACAGAGAAGTAAAGGAATTGAAATAGAAACCATTATGAATCCTGTTCAGGGATTAAATATTATGGCCGGATATGCCTACAACCACAGCAGATATGAAAAAGCAGATCCTGCTGTAGATGGCCGTCGTCCGGAATCTGCAGGTCCAGCGAATGTATTCAATTCATGGATCAGTTATATTCTTCCTATCAGAGGACTTCAGGGACTTGGAGTAGGCTTTGGGGTAAACCGTGTAGGAAAACAGCTTACCGGAAACAAAGTAGTTACCGGGCAGTTTGCATTCCCAGCCTATACTTTAGTGAATGCTTCCATTTCCCTTGAAAAAGAAAGATACAGATTAGGATTTAAAATGAATAATCTGGGCAATGTGCAATATTTTGCAGGGCAGGGAGTTGTAGTAGCTCAGATGCCTCGTAACTTTGTTGCTGAGGTTAGCTTTAAATTTTAAGAATGAAGTTAAAGTTTAGAAAAATTGCATATCAGTTACATCTATGGCTCGGACTAACGTCCGGGCTTATAGTTGTTATCATGGCCGCTACAGGTTGTATCCTGGCTTTCGAAGAAGAATTAAAACATATTGTCCATCCCAACAGATATTTCGTTGAAAATATCGGAAGAAAAAAACTTTCATTATCAGAACTTACGGAAAAAGCAGAAAAAGCACTTCCTGAAGGTTTGAAAGTCAAAAGAGTGGTAATGCCTTCCGATCCCTCACGAACCTATGTTTTCCGCACACTGAAAATGGATGAGGAAGCATGGACATATTGGGGAACTTATCTTTATTATTACCGGATTTATGTAGATCCTTACACCGGAAAAGTACAGGAACTAGAAGATGCTAAAAAGGATTTCTTTGAAATTGTGCTGGATCTTCACAGAAGACTTCTGCTGGGTGAAAAAATTGGAAAAACAATTACCGGTTATTCCACATTGATATTTGCTGTAATCCTTTTATCGGGGCTTGTGATATGGTATCCCCGAAAAATGAGTAAAGCCATGCTGAAAGGAATGTTTTTCATTAAAACATCTGCTAATTGGAAAAGGATTAACTATGACGCTCATAATGTGCTGGGATTCTATGCCATTATTCCTTTACTCTTAATCTCTTATTCCGCATTGATATGGAGCTTCGAAGATGTAGATAAATGGGTAAAGAACACACTGAACGGAAATACTCCTACAGAAAAAAAAGCAAAAAGCACCATTCCTTCCGAAGAATTTTCAAACCGGAATAACATCCTCAATTTGATTGGAAACACGATGGAAAAAGGGTTGAAAGGTAAGAAATCAGCACTTATCAATTTTCCAAGATCAGAAGAGGGAACATATTATGCTGAACTGACCTATGACGGAAGGCAATATAGAAATGAACATTTTAATTTGGATCAATATTCAGGAGATGTTTTAAAATCTCAATCTTATAAAAACAAAAATATCGGATATGGAACCGCATTAAGAGAAAGAAATTATGATCTTCACACCGGAAGTATTTTGGGATTAACGAGCAGAATTATTTATTTTCTGGCCGCTGTTATCGCACTATCGCTTCCCATTACCGGTTTTATCATCTATTTGAATAAGAAAAAGAAGAAACCAAAACATAAGAAAAATAAAGTAGTTTTTCCTTCTCAACATTAGTAAAAGCCTCTGCAAAGGGGCTTTTAATCTTTTAAAACCACAAAAGTCACAAAAGATTTTACTTTAAAAATTTTAACTGTTTAAATAAGCTTAAAATGATACTGCAAAAAAGTTCACATAAGATGAAAATCAAAGATTTTATAAAACTTATGTGTACTTATTAAGCGTAAATCAGACTCTTAAAACTTAAATGTTCAAGGCTTTTGTGTCTTTTGTGGTTAAAATCAATCAATCTAAAAGTTAGATAACTTCTTATTTTTAAATATCCAGTATCAATTTTATCTGCGATAAAATCCTCGCGCCTTAAAAACAAGTTATTTTTGATTTCAATTGCGCCTTTGCGTTCAAAACTAAAATATTCTTTTGATAAAGTATTTTTTTTGAAAATCGCAAAGGCGCAAAGTTTTTTAATCTTATAACTTTTTAAGGCGCAAGAAAATCAAAGATTTTCAGCAAGTGATACCTCATAATTTTCCTGCAGATCCATAAAACGGTACAATTATCTATTTTAATCAACCAATCAATCCCTTCACATTTTTTGAAAAAACCTCAATTCCTTTGTTCATCTCTTCAAAATTAAGATCCCCAAACCCCAGTCGCATGGCGGTAAGCCCTTTATTCTGATATAAAAGCGTTTTGGGAATGAAAAGGTTGTCCTTAGCACAGTTCCGGCTTAGCTGCATCAGGTTCAAAGGGATATTCCATTCCAGCCAAATGGCAAGACCTCCGGAAGGTTTTTGGAAGGAGATCAAATCACCCAGATTTTCTTCCAGCAACAAAGTAAAATGATCACGCCTTTCCTGATATACTTTTAAAGACTTCTTCAGATAACGGTTGATTTCTCCCTCTGCAATCATTTCTCCAAGTGCTCTTTCCATCAGAATATCTCCCTGACGGTCAATAATTCCAAGATATTTACGCATTTCGGTCATCAGATTTTCCGGTGCAACAATAAATCCTGTCCTGAATCCCGGAGCCAAAGATTTCCCGAATGAACCAATGTAAATTACCATTCCGTTGGTATCGGCGCTGGCTAAGGGAAGAATAGGGCTTTTATCATAATGAAATTCGTAATCATAATCGTCTTCCAGAATAATAAATCCATACTCATTAGCGAGTTCCAGCAGCTCAAATCTTCTCTGAGCACTCAGCGCAACGGTAGTAGGATAGTGGTGATGAGGCGTCAAGTAAAGCATTCGTATTTTCTGTTTTTTACAGGCTTCCCGTACACTTTCAACAATGATTCCCTCTTCATCAATAGGAATCGAGACAATATCAACACCCGCTTTCATAAAGATCATATTGACGGAAAAATAGCTCAATGCACCTACCAATACGGTATCACCTGCAGAAAGAAGGATTTCGGAAACAATATAGATACTCATTTCCGTACTGCGGGTGATAAGAAGGTTATTCTTAGAAATAGGAAGCCCACGGGAAAGATTCAGATATTGAGATAAATGTTCTTTAAAAAATTCACTTCCGTCATGATTATAATGTCCCAAAGCTTTCTGATTGGATTTACGCTTCAAAATAGAGCTGTAAAACCGGGAATGCTGTCCGATTTGTGTCAATCGGATATCCGGCACACCATCATTAAAAACATACTCACAGTCTGAATGTTCAAAAGGATTGTCAAGAATATTAGATGTTTTGAAGGAAAAACCAGTGTTTACAGGATAGTTTTGAAGGTTATTTTGCTCAAAATCGTTCACCTTTACAGGTTTCTCCTGATCTTTTCCAATCACAAAGGTACCTTTATTCGGAAAACTCTCTGTCCAACCCTGAGCCGACAATTCATCATACACAACCACTGCTGTATTCCTGTGAATTTCCAGCATTTCACTGAAAGTTCTTGTTCCGGGGAGCTTTGTTCCAAAAGGAAGGAATCCTCTCTGAATTGCATTGATCAGCTGATTGGCAATCTGCAAATAGATAGAAGTCTCTGATTTTCTATCAATCTTAATAAAACTTTCATAAGGAATCTTAACCGGACTATCCATAATATCAAAACTGGCACCATGTAACCATCCGGCAATATACTACTTTTGACATCAAAATAAAAATCTATGGAATTTCATCATCTGTTAAAAAAAATTGTACAGGAAGGAAGTATCCACGCCAAATGGCTGAATACACTTTCTTTTATGGAGAATGCCGGTGCAAGAAAAATATCAAAATGTGAACATCCTACATTGGTTTCTCAGATCCAGCTGAAGCATGCTGCCGAAGAGCACCGCCATGCCTATTATCTAAAAAAACAGATCGGGAAAATAGATCCTGAATTATGCAAAACCTACGAAAGTACGGAACTTCTGGCTCCCATAGCAACAAGCCAATATCTTCATTCATTGGATATCAAAGCCTGCAGATATCTTCAGGAAGCATTCAATCTGAATAAAACAGACCTGAAATATGCGGCATATCTTTTTGTAACCTATGCCATTGAAGTGCGTGCGGATGAGCTTTATCCGGTTTATCAGGAGGTACTTACTGAGGCTTCTTCCAGAATTATGGTAAAATCTATCATCCTTGAAGAAGAAGGACATCTGGAAGAAATGATCAATCAACTTAATGAATTTTCACCCGACTGGAAGGAACACGCAGAGCATGTCTTAACTATAGAAAAAGAACTGCACGAAGAGTGGATTAATGCTATTACACAGGAAGTGGCACAGTTAAATTATGCTTAGCCATATCTCCCGTTTTCAGGAATCCCTTGATAAAAGAAGAGAGGAAGGAACTCTAAGGCGTTTACGGCTTCCATCTGGTGGAATTGATTTCTACTCCAATGATTATCTGGGGTTGGCAAAAAGCAAAGACTTTCAACATTCTTTGTTGCAGAAGATTATGGCTCATCCTCAACTGCTTTCAGGAAGTACAGGATCAAGGCTAATTAGTGGAAACAGTGACATTGCGGTTTCGGTAGAAAATGATATTGCTCAGACACATCAGTTTGAGTCGGCATTACTTTTTCCGTCCGGATATAATGCAAATCTGGCCTTGTTTTCTACACTTCCCAGCCGTCATGATACAGTTATTGTGGACGAACAGATTCATCGGTCGGTGCATGATGCCTGCAGATTATCAAATGCAAAAAAACTGAAATTCAAGCACAATGATATTGAAGATCTTGAAAATGTTTTAAAAAGGCAAAATGGACACTGTTATATCGCTATCGAAAGTTTGTACTCGATGGAAGGGGATTTTGCTCCTCTTCAGGAAATTTCAGCGATTGCAGATCAGTATAAAGCTTCTTTGATTGTTGACGAAGCCCATGCTTTTGGAGTATTTGGATATGGATTGGTTGAAAAATATCAATTACAGAACCAGGTTTCAGCCGCAGTTGTAACCTATGGAAAAGCTCTTGGAGCGCATGGAGCAGCAATCCTCTGCAATGAAACAGTGAAATCCTACCTGATCAATTTTGCAAGCCCATTCATTTACACTACTTCAGCACAGGATTTCCAGTGGATGAGTATAAAAACTGGGTATGAATTTTTAGATCAGCATCAGGATCTCGCAAAAAAACTTCAGGACAACATCAGAGTTTTCCGAAGCCGAAATTTAGACTCTCCATCAGCGGAAACAAGTCCCATTCAAGCCATTGTAATTCCGGACAATCAACAACTGAAACAAGTACAGAACACCTTATCTGAGGAAGGATTTTTAACCTACGCAATCTACAGTCCCACCGTAAAAGAAGGAAGTGAACGACTGCGGATTTGCCTTCACAGCTTTAATACAGAAGAGGAAATTATAAAACTGACAGGAATTATTAGAGAATTTATTTAAAACAAAAAATAAGCTTTCAAACCTCGCAACACGAATCCCGAATCTCGAAACACATGAAATTATTTATAACAGGAATAGGAACCGAAATCGGAAAAACAGTATGCTCAGCGGTTTTGGTTCAACATTTTAAAACAGAATACTGGAAACCCATACAGTCTGGTGATCTGCAGTATACAGACAGTCATAAAATTGAAGCATGGACAGATCATGCAATATGCCACCCGGAAACCTATCGTTTACAGCTGGCTGCATCACCACATCAGTCCGCAAGAGAAGAAAACATCACCATAAACCTGAATGATTTTCAACTCCCCAAAACAGAAAAACCATTAATTATAGAAGGAGCAGGAGGGCTTATGGTTCCCATATCTGACTCTACATTTATGATCGATTTGATTGAAGAATTAGATCTTCCGGCGGCATTGGTAGTCAGAAATTATCTGGGATGTATCAATCACAGTCTACTTTCAATTATGGCTTTACAACAACGAGGAATTCAGTTGGAATATTTAATTCTTAACGGAGACTTTCCCGAAGATACTGAAAGAGTAATCTGCAGTTTCATCGAAAAAGAAACAAAAATGATAAAGATTCCGGAAATCAAAAATACCGATAAGGAATCTATACAACATGCTGCACAGCAATTAACAATAACAAAATTATGATAATGGATAGAAAAACAACATTGAGAAACGACTGGACTAAAGAAGAGATTGAGGAGATTTATCACCTTCCTCTGATGGAACTGATCTATAAAGCAGCAACCGTGCACCGTGAATGGCATGATCCTTCTGAAGTACAGATCTCTACTTTATTATCCATCAAAACTGGTGGATGTCCTGAGGATTGTTCATATTGCGGACAGGCAGCCCGTTATCACACGAATATCAAAGTACAGGCTTTATTGCCTACGGAAACAGTAATTGCCCATGCTCAGAAAGCAAAAGATTCAGGATCTTCAAGATTTTGTATGGCAGCAGCGTGGCGTGAAGTTCGTAATAACCGCGATTTTGATAGGGTTATTGACATGGTAAAAGGAGTGAATGAACTTGGATTAGAAGTTTGCTGCACTTTAGGAATGCTTACCGAAGAACAGGCTATCAGACTTCAGGAAGCAGGATTATATGCCTACAATCATAATCTTGACACCTCTGAGCAATATTATGAAGAGATCATTTCTACCAGAACATTTGATAACAGGATCAATACCATCAACAATGTAAGAAATGCAGGAATCACCGTTTGTTCCGGAGGAATTATCGGACTGGGTGAAACGCACAGAGACAGAATTTCAATGCTTCTGACGTTGGCAACAATGCCAAAACACCCGGAATCTGTTCCTATCAATGCTTTAGCAAGAGTAGCAGGAACTCCATTAGAAGATAATGAAAAAGTAGATACCTGGGAAATGGTAAGAATGATCGCAACCGCAAGAATTGTAATGCCTTCTTCTATGGTGAGATTAAGCGCCGGCCGTATAGAAATGTCAGAAACAGAACAGGCGTGGTGTTTTATGGCAGGAGCTAATTCCATTTTTACAGGAGAAAGAGAAACGCTATTGGTAACCCCTAATCCGGGAGTTTCTGAAGATATGCAGATGCTTCAGACATTAGGACTGAAACCTATGATGAAAAAAGAAACATGTTGCTAGAAAATTATGAATTATAAATGATAAAATAATGAGTGATGAGCTGGATTATGAGTATTATAGGGTTTATTATAAAATTGGTTTTTGAATTTTTATAAACTGCTCTACAAGTTGGAAAACGCAAAAGCGCAAAAAACTTTTGTAGTAAGTAAATATTTAAGGCGCAAGGATTTTATCTCCGATAAAATTTAATATTGCAAATTTTCATTCTCTTGCAGATTATGCAAATAATATTAGAAAAAATTTACGGGAAAATTACAACATATTCCTTGCTGAAAATCTTCGATTTTCTTGCGTCTTAAAATAATAGCAATCGATGATAAATTTTGCGCCTTTGCGATTAATCCAACATTTCAGCCTATTCAACTAAATTATTGTTAAATCCAATTTCATCACTCATCATTATTTCTTACATCAATATATGAATACTATAACAGAACAAGCCAGCCTGCAACAAAGAGACAAAGCCGTTAACTGGCATCCTTACACGCAGATGAAAACAGCTGATGATGCGATTCCCATTGTAAAAGGAAAAGGAATTTACCTTTATGATAACAAAGGGAAAAAATATCTGGATGTTGTTTCATCATGGTGGGTGACGTTGCACGGGCATTCTCATCCTTATATTGCGCAGCGTGTTTTTGAACAGTTAAACACCCTTGAGCAAGTTATTTTTGCAGGATTTACCCATGAACCTGCCATACAGCTTTCAGAAAATCTACTGAAAATTCTTCCGGCTGGCCAGGAGAAAGTTTTTTACTCTGATAATGGCTCTACTGCAGTGGAAGTTGCTTTAAAAATGTGTATTCAATATGCATACAATAAGGAAAAAAAGAAAACAAAGATTTTAGCGTTTAAAAATGCTTACCACGGAGATACCTTCGGTGCCATGTCTGTAAGTGAAAAAAGTTTCTGGACAAGGCCTTTTGAAAGCATGCTGTTTGAAGTTGTTTTTATCGATACACCCAATACAGAAAATCTGGAAAGCCTGCAAAAGCAGATTAAAGAACTCGCTGATGAAGTAGCCTGCTTTATCTACGAACCGTTAGTGCAGGGAGCGGCCGGAATGCTGATGTATAAAGCCGAAGATCTTAGCCAGCTGATGAAATGCTGCCGGGAAGAAGGTGTTCTTATGATTCAGGATGAAGTTTTTACAGGATTTGGAAGAACGGGAAAACTTTTCGCAGCAGATTATCTTACACAGAAACCGGATATCATGTGTTTTTCAAAAGGATTGACAGGAGGAACAATGCCAATGGGAATTACCACCTGTTCCCATGAAATCTATGATGCTTTCCTTTCTGATGATCGTTATAAAACTTTATTTCACGGGCACTCGTTTACAGCCAATCCTTTAGCCTGTACAGCTGCTCTTGCCAGTATGGAACTCCTACTTACAAGCGAAACTCAAATGAATATCAACCGCATCACTTATCAGCATTCAGAGTTTGTGAAAGCACTTGCTTTGCATCCTCATGTAGAAAAGGTTCGACAGATCGGAACTATTTTAGCTTTCGATTTCAAAACCGGGAATGGTACTTCTTATTTCAATGAAATAGGGAAGAAACTTTACAATGAATTCTTACAGAGAGGGATTATCATGAGGCCGTTGGGAAATGTAATATATCTGGTTCCTCCGTATTGTATTACCTCTGAAGAATTGGATTTTGTATATCAGAATATTATGGAAGTTCTGGATCAGTTTAAAGATTAAATTGATCCTGCTCCGGTAATAATTATTTTTAATTTTTTTAAATGTACCTTATAGGTTTTGTAAGCCTATAAGGTTTTTATGTTTACCTATTGACAACGATTGCAGCTCAGGATTTTTTAAAGTTCCTGTTCAGCTTTCTTCAAAAGAGCAATCAATTCTTTCAGGTCATCTTTATTGAATTCCTGTAAGCTCTGATTAAAATAATGAGAAGGAATTTTTATATAATTAACCCACGAAGAAAGTTTTTCCCGATAAACACTTCCGAACTCAATATTGCTCATCGTAACAAACTTATATTTGGTTTCCTGGTTTGTCTTTTCATTTTCTTTCTGTTCTACCATCTGAAGAGCCTGAATCAGTTTTCCCAATTCATTTTTATCAATAGTCAATGTTTTTTTTGATATCTCATCAAAGGTTTCATATTCATACATGATTCCCAGAAAACGGTCTGATGAATTGTCAGAAACATCTTTCGTTACAATCTTTTGAATATTAAGGTTTTTAAACGTACCCAGAGTGCTGATTTTCTTCTCAATTAATGTCCCTTTTCTTGAATTGACGGTAAGTCCTCGGGATGTTGTTGATCTTTGGATAGTAGGTGGCGGTGCTATTTGAGCAGCAGTCCATGTACATGATACACAGGAGATCAAAATAATGATTCTTTTCATTGGTAAAAATTGCTATTAGTTTTTATACCCTTAAAATTACAAGGTAATTTTCGCCAATATATAAAATATTAAATAAACAGTGCTATCTCAACTCATTTCCCCATAGGTGTAATTGAGAAAGGATAGGCCCTAGCTTTTTGCCTTTTTCAGTAAGCTTATAATATACTTCCGGTGGAAAATTATACACTTCAATCCGTTCAATAATAAGATCTTCTTCCAGCTGTTTCAATTGCTCGGCAAGTACTTTCTTGGAAACTCTGGGCATATTTCGCCAAAGTTCCACAAACCGTACCTGATCTTTTTCAAAAAGGTTGTGTAGAATCAGCGGTTTCCATTTGCCCGAAAGAATATTCAGGCTTCGTCTTAATCCGCAGTTTTTAAATTCTTCAAAATTCATACGTCAATTGAATATTTATGGTTAACCTTTTGGTAACCTTCGATTGTTTTACCCTGATCAGGCAATAGCTTTGCTCTACAAACTTAGTCAAAATGAAATTACAATTATGGCGCAATGCAACATTGCTATTGAATATTGATGGAATTTCCATCCTGATTGATCCTATGCTGGGAGAAAAAGGATCTATGGGAAAAATGCCCATGACAGATAGTGAATTACTGAATCCTCTCGTAAATCTGCCTTTCAGTAAGGATGAATTAATAAAAAAATTACAAGGAATAGATGCCGTTGCCGTCACCCATCTTCATCCTGATCATTGGGATGCTGCAGCCATAGAACTTCTTGATAAAAACATTCCGATTATTTGTTCAGGGATTATTTCTGAGCAAATTTCAGAACAGGGATTTACCAACGTTGTCACTGTGAATGATCAGCTTCAATGGGAAAATATTGAAATATCTACCACCAAAGGCCAGCACGGGACCGGAGAAATCGGAGAGAAAATGGGAATTGTGAATGGTTTTGTTTTTAAAACAGAGCATACATCAGTTTATATTGCAGGAGATACTATTTGGTATGATGAAATTGCCCAGGAAATTGATAAACACAAGCCTCAACATATCATTTTGGCAGGAGGAGCCGCCACTTTTTCCGTAGGAGATCCTATTATTATGAACAGTGAAGACATTGTAACAGTCTGTGAACATGCATCGGAGTCTACGGTTTGGGTAACTCATCTGGAAGCTGTAAGCCATTGCAGGGAAGACCGGAAATTTATTCAGGGAAAAATAACAGAAAAAGGACTCGAAAACCAATGTTTCATACTGAAAGACGGAGAAGAGGTAAGCCTGAAATAGATATGAAATAAATAACAGGAGTTATGGCTTATTTTTTGAATATTTCCTGATAAATAATTGGTATGCTGTCAGCTTTTCTCTTAAATCTTGATTGGAAAGAATTATTATTGGGACACGAAGAATGGTCTTTTCTTTTAGAGATCATTCTTCGTACCATGATTATGTTTCTTGCTATTATCATCGGACTTAGAATTTTAGGAAAAAGAGGGGTAAAACAACTCTCAATCTTTGAGTTGGTAGTCATTATTGGCCTGGGATCGGCCGCGGGAGATCCTATGTTTAATAAGGATGTCGGAATTATTTCATCCCTTATTGTTTTTATCGTTATTATTCTTCTATATTCTATTGTGACCTATTTTATCGGAAAAAGTAAAAAATTTGAAAATCTAGTCGAAGGAAAATCTATCTGTCTGGTAGAAAATGGCGAATTTTCAATTAAAAACTTTCAAAAAGAAAACCTTGGGAGTGACGAATTCTTTGCAGAATTAAGGTTAAAAGGAGTTTCGCAACTTGGGCAGATTGAAATGGCTATAGAAGAAATATCAGGAGAGATCAGTGTATTCTTTTTAGAAGATGAATCTGTAAGATATGGGCTTCCTATTATACCAGGCTCATTACATAATCCGTTACAATATATTCATGAGGAAAGATATTACTCTTGTATATTCTGTGGGTATACTGAACATAAAAAAGCGGGTAATGCCGGACGCTGCCCAAAATGCCAAAAAGAAGAATGGGTAGCATCCAGCAATAAAAGACGGGTCACATGACCTTTGACCATCTTAATCCTCAACATATTTATTTCTTGCTGCTTTCAATCCAAAATACAACATCAGCAGTACAGCACCACTTAATAAATAAAACGAACTGTTCCAGGAAATATCCCAGTCATGCAGCTTTCCAAACAACGGAGGTCCGAATGCTGCAATCAGATATCCTACAGACTGTGCCATTCCTGATATTTTAACAGCATTGATACTGCTTTTCGTTCTTGTAGAAAAAAACAGAATCGAAAGACTGAAAGATAATCCATTAGAAATCCCTATGATAACTGCATTCACATAGATCCATTGAGATTTAAGGAAGACAAACATCATGGTACTTCCAAACATCAAAGCACAGATAAAAAGGATCATGAGTCTCTGATCTTTCATTTTACTGGCAATAATCGGGCAACAGAATGTCACAGGAATCATGGTAATCTGAATCACAAAGAAAACCCAGCCGGAACTTTCTCCCTGCATATGAAAATCTGAAAGAAATGAAGGAAGCCAGGCTACGAGGCAATAGTAAAACAATGACTGAAGTCCCATAAAAATACTGATATTCCATGCCTGAGCAGATTTAAACATATTGAAATCTGAAGTACTGAGTGCCGTTTGAGATGGAACCGGATTTCTTTTATTAAATATGAACTCCAATGATAAAACAAGAAAACCCAGTGCAGCAATCACCAGCCAGATACCGAGAGAACCTTTCCATCCAAATCCTGTCAGTTCCCCGATTTTTACACTGAACCCTGAAGCTAAAGCAGCAGTAAGGTTCATAGATACCGCAAAAATTCCGGTCATGAGACCAATCTGTTTCGGGAAATTATTCTTAACATATCCGGGAGTAACCACATTTCCAATGCAGATACCCAACCCAATGAATATAGATCCTACAAACAAAAGCCATAGAGATCCGCTGATTCGTAAAAACAACCCGAAACTCAGAATAATCAGTGAGTACATCAAAAGTTTGCTGATTCCGAACTTATTGGAAAATCTGCTCACCAGCACCGAACAGGCAGCAAACATAAACAGTGGAATAGAGGTTAAAAGGCTCACCTGAAAATTGTCCAGCTTCAAAACATCTCTTATCTCTCCCAATACAGGCGCAACCGCCACAATCGGTGAACGGAGGTTACTGGAAATGAGTATAACCACCAGAACATTAATAAGTAATAAAACATACGAAGCATTCTTTTTTACTTCATTCTTCATCATAATAAAAACTTTTGTACAAAATTAGTACAGTAATTTTGTTTAATTTTGCCAAAGTTTTAACCTAAAACGACATGGACATCCACGGCACCATAAAAATAGATGAACTGAAGAAACCTTATTTTGTATGGTTTGAAGAAAACTGGATTCATGATGATGTTCTTCATCACCATCAGAAAGGGCAGCTTGTTTATGTAGAAAGTGGGTTTCAATATATTACTATCGAAGAAAAAATCTATCTTCTTCCTCAGAATCATGCCGTATGGATTCCTCCGAATGCTGTTCACAAAACCAATTCTCATTCTGAAAAGATCAAGCTGATGATTATGTTTGCCGATATCAGTACCCAAGAATCTTTCTATTATGAAGTAAATGTATTTTCTGTTCCTCCTGTATTGAAAGAAATGATAAAATACGCAGAAAAGTGGTCTAAACAGATGACTGTGAATCATAATGAAAACCTATTCCTGAAGGCTCTTTTCAACGAACTGCCACAATTTGTAGAGCATTCGCTGACCCTTCACATCAGCCTTCCCAAAGATAAACGTCTTGCTAAAGTTATACAGCATCTGCACAATCATTACCGGAATGAAATCAAAATGGAAGATCTTAGTGATACAGCTCATTTATCTTTCCGTACCCTGGAACGTATTTTCAAAAAAGAAACCGGACTTACCTTAAGCAAATACCAGCAAATGCTTCGTATTATCAAGAGTCTGGAGTATTTAAGTTCGGGTAATCTTACGATTTCAGAAACAGCTTATGAAGTAGGGTATAAGAGTGTTCAGGCATATACCAGAAGTTTTCAGTCTGTAATGCAGTTCAGGCCAACAGATTTTATTAAAACAATTCAATAGGCTTATAAACCCGTACAAAGGCGATTTAAATTTATCAAAAAGGAGAGTTATTGACATCTCAAAACATCATACATTCCTTTACAGAAAAGAAATTGGAAAGATTTAAAAAGGTAATATTTCACATTTTACCCTTTTTTCCACTTCAATAGACAATATTCAATTATGATATTATTGAAAATAAAAAGGTCTCCACGAATGAAGACCTTAAAAAAACACAAATGATGAAAAAAAATTATTTCGATTCACAAATATAAGCAAAAATCATGTTATGCAAAACATCATAAGCTCATTTTTTTTAAAAATTATTTATTTTAAGTCAAAATAATTATTTACTAAATGTGTTTCATTTTATTCAGGATTCCGAAATTAGGAGTAGAAAATCATATCCTGTTAAATATAATTCGCCATCTGAAGAATTGTACGTATGATTTTCGCCAAAAATAAATAATTGGCAAAAAGTGAATTATTATCAAAACAAGGTCTATATCAGTCGATATTCAAACAATTGTTTAACTCTTTTGTGACCTCAGTCATAAAATTTTGTAATGTTTTTATCCTATTTTGCTTAAAACCGATCCTATGAGTCCAAAGAAATTCAAGGGAGTTCCTGCACAAAAATTCGGAGGTTCCCATGATACGGAAAGCCGAAAAGTATTTGAGCAGGATTTAATTCCGCTGAAATATAAAATATTGAAAGAAAGATTTTTTTCAGTTAATAAATGGGAAAGTTATAGTGGTAAGGCATTTGCCGCATTTAAATTGTATGATTTTGAAGGAAATCCCGTAGATCGCGAACCTCAAAAAGGAGATTTCATCCGAATTGATATTCCGGGTCCGGGAGAGCCTGAGGCAAAAGGGTACGACTGGGTAGAGATTACGGATATCTGTTTCTATCAAGACAGTTTTTCTGAAAGTATATCGATGACATGCAGGCCATCAGGAGATCCCCAACACAAAGAAAGTCGTCATATTGCTCATTTTTACAGTTCTGCAGCAAGTTCAACCTTTATGATTTCCAGAAACATAGCTCATTTAAAAGCAGCAGTATACGGACGAAATGAAAGGCCTAATTGGAATGCTCAATTCATTGATGTGATTAGAAATCTTGTAACGGCTGCAGGTGGAATGATGGGAATCGCTAAAATACAATGGAAGCAGCTTACTGATAGCTTCCTGGATTTTGATTAACTCAATGTACCGTTTTTGATCTAGATCAAAGTTTTTTATTTGTTGTACAGGGACCTTTGCACCCGAATATTTTAAACAAAATTTATGAGTACAACATTAGAAAAAGGTCAGACTATTAATTTCTATCAGGCAACTACTCCGATTATTATTTCGGTATTCGGGGTTTATCTCACCATAGGAATTGCCCTGGGAGTACTTCCAAGGTTTGTCCAGAACAGTTTAGGTTTTGACAGTATTATGGTAGGACTTGTCATTGGTCTGCAGTCGCTGTCAACCCTTTTAACCCGTGCTTATTCCGGAAAAATCACGGATACAAAAGGAGCTAAGAAAAGCAAAATGTCCGGTGTGATACTGGCAGTGATTGCCGGAATCGTTTATGTATTGGCTGTAGTATTTCAGGCTCATCCATTGCTGGCACTGGTTTTTCTTTTAATCGCAAGAATTATTCATGGAGTTGGTGAAAGTTTCCTGGTTACCGGAGCTTTAACGTGGGGAATAGGTCTCGTAGGGCACTCCAATTCCGGAAAAGTAATGACATGGAACGGAATTGCCATGTATGCAGGTATTGCCATCGGAGCTCCCATCAGTATCTGGTTAAGTAAAGAATACAATATCCTGCCTGCTTTTATGCTGATTGCCTTACTTCCGCTGGTAAGCTGGCTTTCTACCGCAAGACTTCCTTCTATTCCGGTAGATAAAGATCATGTGAGAACTCCTTTCTACAAGGTAATTGGTGCCATATCCGGTCAGGGGTTGAGTCTTGCTTTTTCATCAATGGCTTTTGGATGTATCGCTTCTTTTATTGCCTTATTTTTCACACAAAAAAATTGGGGTGACGCCTCACTTGCTTTTATGATTTTTGGAGCATGCTATGTCCTCACCAGAATTTTATTTGCTTCTTTTCCGGATAAATACGGAGGTTTTAAAATAGCATTGATCTCCCTGATTATCGAAGTGGCGGGACAGATGCTCATCTGGACATCTCCTTCCAAAACATTAGCCTTACTTGGATGTGGATTAACAGGTGTAGGATTCTCACTGGTTTTTCCGGCTTTGGGAGTTCTTGCCATTCAAAAAGTAAAACCTCAGATGAGAGGAACAGCATTGGGAGCGTATGTGGCTTTCGTTGACCTGTCATTAGGACTGGCAGGGCCTATTGCCGGATTGATTGCGGGTTGGTTTGATTATCAGACAGTGTATCTGTTCGGAGGCATCAGCTGTGTTTTATCTATGATCATTTTACTATTCAATAAAAAATAAAAAATGGAAAATTCTATAATAGTTCAGGCAAAGAAAACAAAAAAAATACGTTCTGCATTTATCGTTAAAAACAAGCAATATCTTACTCCGCATCTTATCCGTGTGATATTTGAAATCGATGATAAACAGGCTGAGTTATTAGCCAATGTCGGTTCCGGTTCTAACAATAAAATCTTTATCCCGACTGAAGAAGACAGCGTTTCTCTCGTCAGAACCTATACCAACAGGAAAATTGATCTTGAAAATAGGGAATTAATTATTGATTTTGTTGCTCATGGTGATAATGGTCCGGCTTCTGCCTGGGCACTAAAAGCCTGTACAGGGGATGTATTAGAAGTAGGAATGAAAGAAAGTACAAGACCACTAGTTCCTGATGCTGATTTTTACCTGTTGGCAGGAGATGCAACAGCGCTTCCTGTTATTTGTGCCATTGCAGAACAGTTTCCGTCTTATGTATCCGCAAAGATCCTATTGGAGGTATCTGGCAAAGAGGACGAGCTTATTCTGTGTTCTGCAGCCGATATTTCGGTTGAATGGCTTCACAATCCTCATCCTGAGAAAGGAAGTAAGCTTGCTGAAACGGTGAAATCGGTTCAGTTTCCATCCGGAGTTTTAAAAGAATATGTTTACATCGCTGCAGAATATACTACGGTACATGAGCTTCGTACTTATTTCAAAACAACACTGGACTGGGATCCACATGGAATGTATATCTGTTCATACTGGAAAGCCGGGCAGGCAGAAAATCCATAGACAGAACAGAATAAAAGAGGTAAGCAAAGCCATTTATCCCTATTTTTGCTTACATGCAGGAACTTTTAACGTCATATATTAAAAATAGAATAGCAGTAACGGATAAAGAATTGGAAACGATTCTCTCTTATTTCAGACCGATCCAATTAAAAAAGAATGAAATGCTGCTTTCTAACGGGCAAAATAGCCAGAGAACATTCTTTGTAGTGAATGGCTGCCTCCGTATATTTTTCATCAATGAAGAAGGGCAGGATTCCACCCGATATTTTGCATTTGAAAATCAGTTTGCCACTGCTCTCACCAGTTTCATTACTTCTGAACCCTCTGAGGAATTTATTGAGGCCGTAGAGGATTCAGAAGTATATTATATCAGCCATAAGAATTTTTACCACCTCCTGAAAATTATCCCGCAATGGGAGAAATTTTACAGAATCTATCTGGAAACAGCGTATGTAAATAATACCAAAAGACTGATGTCTTTCCTTGTTCAGGATGCTCTTGAAAAATACCGCCAGCTCCTGGATGAAAACCCGGTTGTTGTAAGAAGACTTTCTAATAAAATGGTGGCTTCTTATCTTAATATTTCACAGGAAACGCTAAGCCGACTGAAATCCAGACTTTAATTTTTGTTTGGTGAATCTAACATTATTTTGAATAGCTATTATTTATTTAAACTATTTTTAAACTAGATAAAATTCTCAAAAAATTAATACTGGTGCGTTCTCAGGAAAAATTTAAGCCCTATATTTGCATCCATGTTAAAATGGTTCTCCATATTATGTTCAATGATGTATGTACTGGCTACCACCAATGCGGGGGAAGTATTGAAAGTACCTATGTTTGTTGAGCATTTCATGGAATATCACGGGAGCTTTTCAGAATTTGTAATGGAGCATTATGATAACCACAAGCAGGATTCTGACTGGGACACTGATCAGAAACTGCCTTTTATCAATCCACCAATTGTACTCACTGTACATGCCCAGCTTCCGGAATTGACATTCGAATTTAAAAAACCTAAAGAAATTACAGTTTCAAGGAAAACCAGTATCTACAAAGAAAAAGATTTCTCCAATCAATATCTTTCTCAGATTTTCCAGCCTCCGCGGCTTTCTTAATTAATTTTATCCTGAAATTGCTTTAGACTTAAAGCAATCCATTTATTATTCCATATCAATTTAACCTGTTGTGCATTATAACTCTGTTTACAATGTCATTATAACTTTGTTGTTACCCTAAGCAATTTCTGCAATGGAAAATTTCAACAGTTTTTATAACGCATTCCCGGGTTACTAATTAATCGTTTTTCCATGTTAAATAAAATTATTGAGTTTTCTGTAAAGAATAAACTCATCATTGCTCTGTTTACAGTGGGGCTTGTGCTTTTTGGAGTTTATGAAACCACTAAACTTCCTATTGATGCCCAGCCGGATATCACTAATAATCAGGTTCAGATCATTACAACAGCTCCTTCTTATGGTGCAGCAGATATAGAACGTCTTGTTACATTTCCTATTGAACAGGCTACCAGTAATATCAGCGGAATTACAGAGCTGAGAAGCTTCTCCCGTTTCGGGCTTTCATTGGTGACTGTAGTTTTTGATGACAATACCGATGTGTATTGGGCTCGTCAACAGGTTCAGGAACGTTTACAACTCGTTCAGGACAATATCCCTGAGGGAATCGGGAAGCCGGAATTAGGGCCTATTTCAACCGGATTGGGAGAGATTTTCCAATATGTGGTAAGACCTAAAAAAGGATACGAAAATGTGTATGATGAAACTGAGCTCAGAACCATTCAGGACTGGGTAGTCAGAAGACAGCTTCTGGGAACAAAAGGTGTGGCTGATGTCAGTAGTTTCGGGGGGAAATTGAAACAATATGAAATTGCCATTAATCCGAATAAACTTCAGGCATTTAATATCAATATCAACGATGTTTTTGCGGCTCTTGAAAAGAATAATCAGAATACCGGAGGTGCTTATATTGAAAAGAAAGAAACGGTCTTATTTATCCGAAGTGAAGGGCTTCTGGGAAGCACAGAAGATATCGGAAGCATACAGGTAGCGGAAACCAAAGAAGGGATTCCTGTACATATTAAAGATGTGGCTTCTGTAAAGATCGGGTATGCGACAAGATATGGCGCTATGACCTATAATGATACCGGAGAAGTATCCGGAGCGATTGTCCTGATGCTGAAAGGAGAGAATGCCAATGTGGTGATCGGAAATATCAAAGAAAGACTGGAAAAAATCCAGGAATCATTACCTGAAGGAGTGGTCATCGAGCCTTTTCTTGACCGTGCTAAAATGGTGAACAATACCATCAGTACGGTAAAAACCAATCTGATGGAAGGCGCTTTGATTGTTGTTTTTATCCTTGTTTTATTCTTAGGAAATTTCAGGGCGGGATTATTGGTTGCTTCTGTCATTCCTTTAGCGATGCTTTTCGCGATTATCATGATGAATATTTTCGGGGTGGGAGGAAATCTGATGAGCCTTGGAGCCCTTGATTTTGGGCTTATTGTAGATGGTGCCGTTATCATCGTTGAAGCGGTACTGCATCAGCTCGCTCATAAAAAGCATTTTGGAAAAGACAATATGCTCAGCAAAAAGGAAATGGACGACCAGGTTTCCAGCTCTGCAACCAAAATGGTTAACAGTGCGGTTTTCGGGCAGATTATCATTCTGATTGTATACCTTCCCATCTTTACGCTTCAGGGAATTGAAGGGAAAATGTTCAAACCTATGGCTCAGACGGTTGCCTTTGCCCTGATTGGTGCCTTTATTCTTTCTCTGACTTACATTCCTATGATGAGCTCTTGGGTATTAAGCAGAAAGAAAAAGGAAAAAGAAAATATTTCAGACCGTGTGATGGGGCAAGTGGAAACAGGGCATCAGAAACTCCTGATGAAGGCTCTTAAGTTCAGAAAAACCATTATTGTTGGCGTATTCATCCTGTTTGTTGGTGCTGTTTTTACCCTTTCCAGAATGGGAGGAGAATTTATTCCTTCTCTGGAGGAAGGTGACTTTGCCGTGGAGATGAGAATACTGCAGGGAAGTAATATCAATGAAACAAAGAAAGCAACCACTCAGGCAGCACATATCCTTTTAACACAGTTTCCTGAAGTAGAAAAAGTGGTTATGAAAATTGGTAGTGCAGAAATTCCCACAGAACCTATGCCTATGGATTCCGGAGATATGATTGTCGTTTTAAAGCCTAAAAAGAAATGGACTTCCGCCAAAACATTTCCGGAACTTTCTGATAAAATGAGTAAAGCGCTAAGTGTTATTCCGGGATTGACAACCAGTTTCCAGTTCCCTGTACAAATGCGTTTCAATGAACTGATGACCGGGGCAAGGCAGGATGTGGTATGCAAAATTTATGGTGAAGATCTTGACAGCCTTGCTGCCTATGCGAAAAAGATGGGAAGTATCATCAATACCGTAAAAGGGGCTCAGGATCTTTACATTGAACCTGTTGTAGGTGCTCCGCAGGTTGTGATTGATTATAACCGTTCCGAACTGTCCCGTTACCATATTTCGGTGGCAGATATAAACAGGGTGATCAACATGGCTTTTGCAGGTCAGACAGCAGGAGCATTATACGAAGGAGAGAAGAAGTTTGACATCGTTGTCCGAATGGATAATGAACAGAAAAAAGATATTACCAGCATCCAAAATCTTTTGATTCCTACGGCTTCCGGAGAGCAGATTCCATTGTCACAATTGGCTAAAGTAGAACTTAAAAACAGTCCGAACCAGATTCAGAGAGAAGACACTAAAAGAAGGATTATTGTAGGATTTAACGTAAGAGGGAGAGATGTTCAGAGTATTGTGGAGGAACTTCAGCAAAAAGCAGGTAAAAGCCTCAAGCTGTCACCAGGTTACACTGTTTCTTATGGAGGTGCTTTTGAAAATTTAAATGAAGCTAAAGCCAGACTGGGAATTGCTGTTCCTATTTCGTTGGTGATGATTTTCCTTCTCTTATTCTTTGCTTTCGGCTCTGTAAAACACAGCCTGCTCATCTACACAGCCATTCCATTGTCTGCAATAGGAGGCGTTTATTTTCTGGCGTTGAGAGGAATGCCTTTCAGTATTAGTGCAGGAGTAGGATTCATTGCTTTGTTTGGAGTAGCTGTACTTAATGGAATTGTTTTGATATCAGAATTTAACCGATTGAAAAAAAGTGGAATATCAAATACCAGCAGAATTGTACTCATAGGGACAAAAATCAGACTCCGCCCGGTTTTGATGACGGCTTTTGTAGCTTCTTTGGGATTCCTTCCCATGGCAATAAGCAACGGTGCAGGAGCTGAAGTACAGAGACCTTTGGCAACTGTGGTAATCGGAGGTCTGATGCTTGCAACCTTTTTAACACTATTTGTACTCCCTATTTTATACGTCCTGTTTGAACATATTAATAAAGATAAAATGAAATTCGCAAAAAAAACCAACTATAAAAAACTTTCTGTTTTCTTGTTGTTAATTTCCTTTGGAAGTTTCCAGGCTCAGGAAAATATTACCTATGACCAGGCTTTGGAAAAAGCATACCAACAAAACGGTATTCTTAAAAACTCAAAATTATTATCAGATTATCAGGAAAAGCTAAAAGCCAGCTATCTGGATATTCCTCAGATGGAAGTTACCGGAGGATTTGGGCAGATTCAGGGAGAAGAAACAGATAATTCATTCGGAATTTCCCAGAGATTCAGCTTTCCAACAGTCTATTCAAAAAGGAAGCAGATGCTGGATGCTGAATGGTCTGCAAGTGTCATTAACCAGAACCTTACAAAAACACAGCTTACCAAAGAAGTGACAGACGTTTTCTACAGAATATTAGTGCTTCAGGAGAAGAAAAAAGTCCTGGAATACATCAGTCAGTTGTATAATAACTTTGCAGATAAAGCCGCATTAAGATTAAAAAAGGGTGAAGCCAATATTTTAGAGGAATCCACCGCTGAAATTCAGAAAGAACAGGTAAAAGTACAGTTGAATATTCTTGAAAATGATCTGAACATGGCCAAACTTCAGCTTCAGCTATTACTTCAGTCCGAAATTCTTTACCAGCCTATTGCTGAAAAGCCCACCATGAGTATGGGGATGCAGATTTCCGGGGAAATGGTAAAACAGCATCCCGAACTTCAGTATCTGCAGCAACAGATCAAAATAGGAGAGGCCGAAGTACAGCTTGAGAAAAGTAGACTGCTTCCGGATCTTCTTATCGGATATACTAACCAGAGTATGAAAAACATCAGTAACAACCGCTTCAATTCAGTGCAGGTGGGAGTGGGAATTCCATTGTTTACAAAAGGACAAAGAGCTTTGGCCAAAGCGGCACAGGCTAAAATTATAATCTCAGAGAATCAATACCAAAGAAAAGAAATTGAGCTTCAAAACAGGTTAAATCAGCAGCTGAACAATTATATGAACCAACAGCGGATCATCGAAAATTACGAACAAAAACAGCTCCCAAAATCTGAAACTATTTTAAAAACTGCACAAAAACAAATGGAAGCAGGAGAAATTGATTATCTGGATTGGGTAATACTGGTGAACCAGGCCGTAAAAACCAAAGCAGATTATACTGATCAGTTGGAAAAACTCAATCAGATCGGGGCAGAACTTCAATTCTTAATTTCAAAATAATACCATCATGCATTTCAAGAATATATCTCTATACAGCCTTACTTTAATCCTTACCTTATCTTCATGTTCAGGGAAAAAAGAAGAAGAAAAAACAGTGTATGAAAACACGAAATTTGCTAAAAACAATAAAAACTCAGTGCATCTTACAGAAAAGCAGATTCAGTCTGTAGGGTTAACAACAACCGCTATCCAGAACAGAAATATGGAAAAACTGGTAAGACTGAACGGAAAGGCAGAAATTGCACCATCACATATTAATTCCGTTTCCAGTATTATGGGAGGACATATAAAATCTATTAACGTGATTAATGGAAGCCACTTCAACAAAGGACAAGTGCTGGCTGTTGTAGAAGATCCGCAGTTTATACAGCTGCAACAGGATTATCTGGTGACAAAGGCTCAGCTTGAAGCTGCAAGACTGAATTTCAACCGCCAGAAAGACCTCAATACAAGCAAAGCCAGCAGTGATAAGACGATGCAGACCGCACAAGCTGATTATGCTACGCTGAATGCTACCTTGAAAGGACTTGAAGAAAAACTGAGAATCATCGGGATCAATACCAAAGGTTTACATACCGGAAATATCAGAAGCAGAATCAGTATTCATGCTCCGTTTACAGGTTTTGTAAGCAAAATTTTTGTGAATAACGGACAATACATCAATCCGGCAGATACTTTATTTGAATTGATCAACCCTGCAGGATTACTTTTAGAATTAAAGGTTTTTGAAAATGATGTGAATGATATTCAAACAGGACAGGAAATTTTAGTGTATAACAATCAGAATCCGGGGCTGAAATCCAATGCCAAAATTATCAGCGTAGTGCCAAGTATTGAAAATGGGGGATCAGCCACTGCAATTGCTAAGCTGTCTTCTGCAACTGCTGAGTTTGTAAAAGGAATGTATATCAATGCTGAAGTTAAAATCAGCAGCCGTTATACACAAGGTCTTCCCAATGAAGCATTGGTTTCTTATGAAAATAAAAATTACGTTTTTGAAGATCTGGGAAAATCCAATTATAAAATGATTCCCGTAGTGACCGGAATTTCTGATGATCAGTTTACAGAGATAATAAAATCAGACTTTTTAAAAGATAAGAAAATTGTACAGAAAGGAGCTTACAGCCTTCTGATGATGCTTAAAAATAAAGCTGAATAGCCTTAAATACCTATATTATCATTCAAAAGATCAGTCAGTGGGCTGATCTTTTTTATTTCTTCTTCGGGACTTCCCACTGTACTCCCTGCTTTTTGAAAAATTCTTCAAGATTGAGCCAGTCCTGATCACTGTGCAAAAATTCTTCTGCATTAACAGGTACATCTTTACTATGGCCATATTGCTTACATCCGAAACATAATTCAATATTTCTCCACTGATTTTCTTTATAAATGAATAAAGTATTATGGGGTTCAAAACAAAATGCTCCGTCCCAGGCTTTTACACTTTTCTGTCCTTTTATAATCTCTATTAATTCTTGTTTTGAATCAGGAGTTAATATTGTTTTCTTTCTTATGATAGCATTGTTAGGAACACCGTTTTTGAGTAAGTCTCTGTGAATTGTTGTACTCTTACCTGGTTTTTCAATATCAAGCCTGAGATCGTCATGACTGGTAATAAGAATTGTGTCTGCACTTTGTAAATAACGAGCCAGATCTTCATTGATGCTTTGAGAAAAAATAAATATTGAACTTAAAATCAAGCTTATCATAAAGAGTTTACAGATCATGATTTTAACGGATTTTTCTTCTGCTTCTGTCATAAATAAACCCAATAATAGGATAAACAACACTTGTGTAAGCCACTTTTTCAAAAATATAGAACCCAAACTGCCCATCCAGTTTTGTTACTTTCATTGCTTCAAACTGAACAAGCAAATCACTTCCAAAAACAAATATAGAAACCATGAAGGTTAAAAGAATCATAAACGAAAGGCTCTCATTTTTAATTTTTCTAAGTGAAAAAAGATAACCAATCCCTGTAATTCCCAGGAAAATAAGATCTGTAGTTATATGGTTTGTAATATGTGAATCAAAATCAAATAAATCACCAATTACTTTAGACGTATTATTAGCAAATTCCATGACTACCAAACCGCCAATCATGATAATGGCAGAGGAAAAAGCAATGAGAGCCACTATTATCCCGATTAATAATCCTTTATTTTTTCTCACGTTATGGTTATAGTTTAACTTATAAATATAATGAAAATCCATAGTATTCCTATATTTTCTTTTGCTTTTAAAAACATAAGGCAGGTTTTCAACTCATGATATTTGACATGTTTTCCATATTATGAAATACTATTTAATGCATAATTCATTTTAAAATAATATTTTTAAAGAGTGAATAGTTGTAAAGGATTTTTAGATGAATAATAAAAGAACTTTTATCAAAACTTTATGACAAAAAAACCTTTGCACAATTTCCATATTCCGGTAATGGGTCTGGCTTATACTATAGACAGCCCGATTCGTGTTGCCCAATATGGAATTTCTTCTGTGATCTCCATCATTGATGATGAAATCCTGGAAAAAATGAAGAACTTTTACAACAAAAAGTTCAATCTTGACTATTTCGGAATTTCAGCAAAAACAGAAGACTACAGAGCCAGAAGAGTTACGGCTTATCTGGATATGGTGGATGATATTGTGAATGAAAAATTTGAATCTTTTAAACAGGAAATCAGCAAAAACAAAGAAGCTTTAAAGGACTTTATAGCTATGCTTCCGAATACTTCGGATCTTAAAAACAGCCTTCAAACCCTTATCAATCAAAAAGACAACTGGAGTTCCAATATCAAAAACTTCATAGAATCTAATTTAAAACCGGGAAGTATTGATGTCAATATCATGACGAAAGTAGATAAAGACAATTATCATAAAAATGAGCAGCTTCCTGTAATGTATAACGATGCCCATGCTTCACTGCGGGGTTTTGCCAAAAGCAAACTGTCATCATCCATGGTTCTTTCTGCAGGCATGAATCCCCGTTTGTACAGCTATATGGAAGAGTTTGAAGACTTCTTCCCGGATGAAAACGGAAAAATCAAAAAGAAAATCATTCTTAAAGTAAGCGATTTCCGCTCTGCGATGATACAGGGGAATTTTCTGGCCAAAAAAGGGTTATGGGTTTCAGAATACAGAATAGAATCCGGATTGAATTGCGGAGGCCATGCATTTGCCACTGAAGGAATGCTTCTTGGACCTATTATGGAAGAGTTTAAGCAGAAAAAAAATGATCTGATACAATCGGCTCACAGTTTAATGACTGCCGCTTTAGAACAAAAAGGAAAACCCGTAGTTTCCGAGCCTTTAGAAATGAAAATTACGGTGCAAGGTGGAGTAGGTACTTCTGAAGAGCATGCGTTTTTATTGGCGAATTATAGTGTAGACAGCGTAGGATGGGGTTCTCCGTTTTTATTGGTGCCCGAAGCAACCTCCGTAGATACTGAAACCAGAAATTTACTTTTACAATCAAAAGAACAGGATTTCTATCTGAGTAATATCTCACCGTTGGGAGTGCCTTTCAATACAGTAAAAGGAACATCCAACGAAACATTGAAGTATGAAAAAGAAGCAAAAGGAAAATACGGTAGTTCGTGCCCTAAAAAACTTCTGGCATTAAGCAAAGAATTTTCTCCGGAAGGAACCTGTACCGCGTCTAAAAAATATCAGGATATCAAACTGAAAGCGTTGTATGCAGAACAGGAAACATTAACAGAGCAGGAATTCAATAAAAGGAAGTCTGAAATTACCGATAAAGCTTGCCTGTGTGTCGGACTTGTAAATGCGGCATATATGGAACAAAACCTTGAAATCAAAGGGGAAAAACAAGGGGTAGTGATATGTCCCGGACCCAATATTGCTTTTTTTGATAAGGAAGTTTCTCTTTCGGAAATGGTAAAACATATTTATGGAAATACCAACATTCTTTCAGACAATCAACGTCCGAACATGTTCATCAATGAATTGAAAATGTATGTGGAGTATCTGAGAAAAGAAATTGCAGAATCAACCGTACAGATTACCCATTCGCAGACAAAAAAATGGAATGCATTCAGGAAAAACGTTCTTGAAGGGATCACCTATTATCATGAGCTTTTTACAGCATCACCATTCTTCAGCAACGGTTTATCTACCATCAACCAGCAATTGCAGGAATACAAACTACAGCTTATTGCTATTGAGATTCCTCAGGTTGAAAAGTAACCGTATTTTTAATTGATAGATAATAAAAACAGCTTTTCAAAACGGGCTGTTTTTATTTTTTTATTTGACAAACGCAAAGGCGCAAGCTTTTTATTACAATATATATTTTTTAGGCGCAAGAAAATCAATGAGAAGATTATACAAATCTTTGCGCCTTAAAGCAGTTTGTTTTTAATTAATTTGCGCCTTTGCATTTTCCAAAAAATCAATAACCAAAAAAAACTTAGGAAACATCAGTGTTTTCATTTATAATAACTATAGTTGGAATGGCTATTTTGAATAGTCTTCGCCCTTAATATTCCTTACCTTAGATCTCACTTAGTAAAATTATTTTTATGGAAAAAAGAAAAATCAAAAACACCGATTTAATGATTGCCCCAATCAATTTCGGAGGAAATGTTTTTGGATGGACTCTGGACGAGAAACAGTCTTTCGATATACTAGACCGCTTTACAGAAGCCGGATTCAATTTTATAGATACTGCAGACACCTATTCTTGGTGGGTGAACGGAAAAGGCGGACAGTCTGAGGAGATTATCGGAAAGTGGATGAAAAGCAGATCGAACCGCAATGACATCGTTTTAGCAACGAAAGTAGGCTCAGAGACAAAAGAACATGGCTATGACATCAGCAAAAAACATATTCTAAAATCTGTAGACGAATCTCTGCAAAGGCTGCAGACCGATCATATTGACCTTTATTATACTCATTTTGATGACAACATCACTCCGGTAGAAGAAACGCTTTCTGCTTATGATGAAATTATTAAGGCTGGAAAAGTACGTTATATTGCGGCTTCCAATTTATCACCGGAACGTTTGAAAGCTTCATTTGATGCTGCCGAGAAGAATAACCTTCCCAAATATGTTGCATTACAGCCTCATTACAATTTAATGGAAAGAGAAGGTTTTGAAACAAACTATGCTCCTCTGGCAGAACAGTTTGACTTAAGTGTATTTCCTTATTGGTCTCTGGCAGCTGGTTTTTTAACCGGTAAATATCGTGATGAAGCAGATCTTGCAAAAAGTGCGAGAGGTGAAGGGGTTAGAAAATATTTAAATCCTAAAGGGCTTGAAGTATTAAAAGCTTTGGATCAGGTAAGTGCAAAGCATAATACCACTCAGGGAACGGTTTCTCTGGCATGGCTGCTATCCAATCCTTTGATCACAGCACCTATCGTAAGTGCCACCAGTGCTTCACAGCTGGAGACCGTATTCAATGCTCCGAAACTTATTCTGGATCAGGAAGATATTGCGCTGTTGAATAACGCAAGCAACTAATTTTTTCAACTTTCATTATAGACTAAAATTAAATCCGTTCATTGCTGAACGGATTTTTTGTATACCACCCCGTCAAATCAACAGATTTGACACCCCACCAGAGGAGGGGAATGGAGTTCTTTAGTTGTTATATTCTACTTCAATATTAATCAGAATATTCTTTCAGAAGTTGTCTGTAGCTCATCAGTATTGAAGATTTTGAAATAAATCCTATAAAATCATTATTTTCAGTCACTACCGGGAGATTCCATACTCCGGTATCATCAAAGGTCTGGAGAATATCCAATGGTTTATTTTCGCGGTGAAGAACGGCTGGTGGAGTTTTCATGATCTGGGCAACAACCTGGGAGGTTTCTATTTCTTTAGTAAAAAGATAAGGTCTTATATCATCCAAAGTAAGAACTCCTTTCAGTTTTCTGCTTTCATCCACAACCGCAAAAATATTTTTATCTCCATTCTTTACCATTTCAAACAGTTCTGTAACTGAAGCATTTTCATTAATTGTTTGTGAATATTTATCAATGAAATCTTCGGTTCTTAAAGCAAAGAGGAGGTTTTTATCATGTTTATTCGTGAATATTTTTCCTTCATCTGCTAAAGACTTCAGCTCCGGAGAAATCGGGGAGAACCATTTGGCAATGAGATAAGATATGATGGAAGCAATCATCAGTGGGATAAACAAATCATATCCGAAACTTGATTCTGCAATCAGAAATATCGCGGTAAGCGGAGCATACAATACACCACTCATCGCTCCGGCCATTCCTACCAAAACAAGATTAGTCACCGGAACATCTGTAAAACCTAAATGCTGGCAAATCAAAGCAAATAAATACCCTAAAGTTCCTCCGGCAAAAAGAGAAGGTGCAAAATTCCCTCCGTTTCCGCCACTGAATATGGTAAATGAGGTTGCAAATGCTTTTAAAAGTAATACCAGCACCAAAAATATAATAATGGTCCAGTCTCCGATCTCAAAGTATCGGAAAAAACTGTTTTCAATAATAGAGTAGGTGTTCCCGTTCGTAAAAGCCTTTACGGTTTCATAACCTTCTCCAAACAGAGGAGGAAAGAGAACACATAATAAAGACAGCACTGCTCCTCCAAACATCGCTTTACGCATTCTTGAAAGCTGAAGTCCTTTTATAAAATGTTCCACTTTTTGAGAAATAATCACAAAATAACGGGCATATAATCCTGTAACCAATCCTAAAATCAGATAATATGGAACATTCTTATAGTTGAATGCCTCCCTGGTATAAAATCTGAAAAGGACATCTTCCTGAAGCAAAATTCTTGACAAAAGACTTCCGCAAACAGCAGCAACAACCAAAGGAATGAAATCTGTGAAAACCACTCCGGTTAAAAGAATCTCAAAAGCAAACATAATCCCCGCAATAGGAGCGTTGAATGCTGACGCAATTCCGGCAGTAGCCCCAGCAGCAAGCAATAAAGTACGTTCTTTGTAGCTCAGTCTGTACGTCTGCGCATAATTGGAACCAATGGCAGCTCCGGTAACCGCAATAGGACTTTCCAATCCGGCAGATCCTCCCAATCCTACGGTAATTGCACTTTGTATCACCTGAGAATACATTTTAACGGAAGCTACAATACTGGAATTCTGTGCAATTTCATACAAAATAGCTCCGATCCCTTTACGATCCTGACCTTTGAACAGCGTCAGAACAATCATGGTAGTCAAAACAATTCCTAAAAAAGGAAAGACGATATAGAATAATATCTGATATTCAAAATGAACTTTATTGGTAATGAAATAATGAATATTGTGTACCAGAGTTTTCAGAATAACTCCTGCTAAACCAGCGGTACATCCTACCAAAATTCCGGAAAGAACTAAAAACTGATTTCTGCTCAGTCTGTTGTTCAGCCAATGCAGAATAAGCTCATAGCTGCGTGCTTTTTCTAATCCATATTTCTGGAAATCTCTTTTAAATTTAAGGAAGCTAAGGTATTTTTTTTTGTTGTGAATTTTCACCTCGAAAACATTTTATGCTGTCATCAGATTGATACAGCACCGTAAATTTATGAAATATATAATAAAAAACCTCCTTTTAAATCTTTACACTTGTTTTATCGTTTCTATTTTTGTAATTTATATTTTAATTTAAAATTCGAAATTTCTTCTAAATTTAGGAATAGATTTACCGCATGAAAATTCTCATCATTGAAGACGAAGCAGCTCTTGCTCAAAGCATTTCCGAATATCTATCCGGAGAAAATTACCTCTGTGAAGCAGTTAGTACATTCGGTGAAGCAATGGGTAAAATAGAAGCGTTTGAGTATGACTGTATTTTACTGGACATTATGCTGCCGGACGGAAACGGACTTAAAATTTTGGAAGAATTAAAAAAACAACAGAAACAGGACGGTGTGATTATTATTTCTGCTAAAAATGCTCTTGATGATAAGATTGAAGGCTTAAAATTGGGTGCTGATGATTACCTTACCAAACCTTTTCATCTTTCTGAGCTTATGGCAAGGGTGTATTCTATTATCAGACGAAAGCAGTTTAGCAGTTCTAATGTAATCATTCAGAACGAATTACAGATTGATCTATTAGCTAAAACGGTAGTTGTAAACGATGAACTTATTTCCCTGACCAAGAAAGAATTTGATCTCCTCATTTATTTTATCGGTAACAAAAATAAAGTCATCTCCAAAAGTACACTGGCAGAACATCTTTCCGGTGACTTTGCAGATATGCTTGATAATCACGATTTTGTATATGCTCATGTGAAAAATCTCAAGAAAAAGCTCTATGATGCCGGATGCAGCCATTATCTCAAAACAGTGTATGGAACGGGATATAAGTGGGAAAACTAAAATAATTATGAATTATAAATGATGAATTATAAATGATGAATTATTATGAGTGAGAAGAAAAATGTGTTGAAAGATAAAAGTTTTAGTTTTGCAATAAGAATTACTAACCTTTATAAATATCTTTCAACTCATAAGAATGAATATGTTCTGAGTAAACAGTTATTGAGAAGCGGAACAGCAGTGGGAGCTTTAATAAGAGAGTCCCAAAATGCAGAAAGTAAAGCAGATTTCATTCATAAACTTTCTATTGCTCAAAAAGAATGTGATGAATCTATTTATTGGATTGAACTTTTATTTCACACCCACTATTTGTCATCTTCAGAATATGAGAGTATAAGCAGTGAAGCAACTGAAATATTAAAAATAATTCGAAGTATTATTATTACATCAAAAAGTAAAAATTCATAACTTATAATTCATAATTCATAATTCATCATTATTTTGAAGCCTCTACTGACCAAAACCACAAAGCCCTTTCTTATCTACGTACTTATTGTACTGATGATAAGCATTCCCGTGTATTATTTTGTCGTAGACACCATCTGGAAAAATGAATTGGATGAGCATAATCAGATTATTGTAGAGAAAACGGCTTATGAATTCAATCAGTTAAAACTTTCAGAAGAAGCGCTGGATAAGAGTCTTGAATTATGGAATCACATCCAGCCGGAAACGAATATTGAAAAGATCTCTTCGAACCAAATAAAACGGGATACGGTTTATACTTATGAAAAACATCTTCCCTTTATTTCGGAACAAAAAAAAGAACGTTACCGCTGTCTAAAAAAAGTAGTTTATCTTCAAAACAAACCTTATCTGTTTACGATACAGACCAATATTGAGGAATCTCATGAAACGATAGCCATTATCGCCATGATTACGATATTCTTTTTTGTGGTTATTGTTCTTGGACTTTTATATCTTAACAGAAGGCTTTCTTCATCGATCTGGAAACCGTTCAGAAGTACATTGGATCAACTGAAGACCTTTAATCTCAACAGCCAGAATACCATAGAGTTTCCGGCTTCTGATACGACAGAATTTGAAGAGCTTAATCAATCTCTTTACAAACTGATAGAACGTAATGTCTCTACCTATAAAACCCAGAAAGAGTTCACGGAAAATGCATCCCACGAATTGCAGACTCCGCTTGCTATTATTAAAAACAAGCTGGATCTTTTACTTCAGGATCAGAATCTTACCGAAAAACAGTATACCATCGCGGAAGATATGAACAAGGCGCTTACAAGAAGCTCCCGAATCAATAAAAACCTTTTACTTCTTGCGAAAATTGATAATAATCAGTTCGACAGTTCTGAAATCATTTCGTTTGATCATTTGCTGCATCAAAGCATTGATATTCTCGAGGAACATTTTGAACAAAAAAACATATCCCTTACAAAACATATTTCCAATGAGGTACAGGTAAGTGGAAATAATATTCTGGCAGAAATACTCATCAACAATCTTATTATCAATGCCATCCGTCATACTACTGCAGGCGGGAGCATTTCTCTACAGCTTACTGATTCTGTTTTTGAAGTTTCCAATTCGGGAACAGAAAAACTGAATACGGATTTACTGTTCAAACGATTTTCAAAGCTTTCAACAGACAGCAATGGAAGTGGGCTCGGGCTTTCTATTATTCAGGAAATCTGTAGGTTTCATCATTGGACCATCACTTACAGATTTGAGAATCATCATCATATTTTTGCTGTTAAATTATAGTTAAAAAAAATCCACCTTCCTACAATTCTAAATTTCTTCTAAATCGGATTGCACCTTTGTATAGAAAACATACTGAGGTATAATTTTATTTAGAAATGAAAACCGTAAACAAAGTTGCAGCCGTAACCCTTCTTTTCTGGCTGATGAAAATTGTAGCAACAACATTAGGAGAAACTCTTGGTGATTTTATTTCCATGACCCTTAATTGGGGATATATCGTAGGCATACTGATTACCCTGTTGTTTTTTGTAATCATTTTATCCGTACAGCTCCGTGCAAAAAAATATATTCCGGCAGTCTACTGGATGGTGATTATTGGAACAACAACCCTGGGGACAGAAATTTCTGACTGCATTGACAGAACATTGAAAACCGGATATCTTACAGGAAGTTTAATCCTTCTTTCCGGTCTTTTACTCTCTTTGTTTTTATGGTACAAAAAGTACGGCAACCTTGAAGTTTATCCAATTGTTGAAAAGAATAAAGAATTTTATTACTGGACTGCTATTTTATTTTCCAATAGTCTGGGCACTGCTTTTGGGGATTTCCTGAGTGATAATTTAGGACTCGGATATATGACCGGAGCTCTGATCACCGGATTGATTATACTTATAGTGGTTCTCATGCATTATTTCACGAAAATCAATCATGTCGTACTGTTCTGGATTGCTTTTGTTTTTACCAGACCGTTTGGTGCTACATTCGGAGATCTTTTAACCAAACCTTTAGCTAAAGGCGGACTGGATCTTGGAACCCTCAACGCTTCTCTGATATCCCTGGCTCTGATGGTTTTGATGATTGTCATTTCACAAAGAAAAACCCGGCGGGAAATGACCTCTTCGGAACAAATAAATCATACACCTTATAACGAATAACAAAAAATATTTAAAAAAAATAAATACTAGACGAATGAATAAAGCAGCCTTGTTATTTTTTCCAGCCTGCCTAGTGGTTTCTTCCCTTGTTTCTGCGCAGACAGCTTCTGTGACTGCCTCAGGAAGAATTACGGGGAAAGACAAAACAGCATTACCTTATGCCCATATTATTTTAAAAAAAGAAAAAGACAGCACCTTTATTGCCGGAACGATTACCAATGAGGAAGGAAGGTTTTCACTTACTGGGATAAAACCGGATCACTATCTTCTGGAAACTTCAGTCACCGGATATAAGACCCAAATTCAACCCATTTTTATAGGAAGCCTTTCTGAGTTTCTGGAAATTCCCACTGTTGAGCTCATTCAGGAACAGGAAAATGAGACTAAAATAGAAGCAATAACCATTACGGCAACCAAAAAGAATGAAATAGACAGCCGTCTTGATAAGAAAACCTATTCTGTGGCAGATAATATCAGTCAAAATGGTGGTTCTGTGCTCCAAAGCATGCAGAATCTTCCCGGAATTACCGTTCAGGATGGTAAAGTCCAGCTAAGAGGAAATGATAAAGTAACAGTACTGATTGATGGCAAACAAACCGCTCTTACAGGTTTTGGAAGCCAAACCGGACTGGATAATATTCCAGCTTCTGCCATTGATAAAATTGAAATCATCAACAATCCTTCATCAAAATATGATGCAAACGGGAATGCAGGGATTATCAACATCATCATGAAAAAAAATAAACAGAACGGCTGGAACGGAAAAGCAGGATTTACAACAGGTTTAGGTTCACTTTGGGTAAGAAAGGAAAATCTTCCTACCATAAGACCACAGTATACGCTGACTCCCAAAATTAATCCTTCATTATCGGTCAATTACAGAAAAAATAAGGTTAATATATTTCTGCAGGCGGATAATCTGTACACAGAAACGCTTAACAAAAATGAATTCGTAACCCGTACTTATGATAACGGAACGGTAATTAATTCTCAGCTGAAAAGGAATAGAAACACCAATTTCTTCACCACCAAAGCAGGAATAGACTGGAATATTGATCCGCAAAATACACTAACGATTTCAGGAATGTATGGAAGTGAAAAGATTATAGACAGAGGAGATCAGCCGTTTTTCAATGGAGATATGTCCCAGCGTCTCCGTTTGTGGCAGTTTCTGGAAGATGAACTGAAAACAACAGTGATGGGAACAGCTTCCTATCAGCATAAATTTAAAGAAGCAGGGCATGTATTGAATGTAGGTTTCAATTATACTTTCCATAGAGAGGATGAAAAGTATTTCTATGATAATTATCTTCCTTCCTCTACAGGAACAGATGCTTTTAAACTATTATCTGATGAACAGGTATATGATTTCAATATCGATTATGTAAAACCATTGAAATATGGTAGAATAGAAACAGGTATTAAACTGAGAAACAGAAGCATTCCGACCAATATGAATTTTATTCCGGGAGCCAACTCTGTTTTGGATGTTTCTGCGGGAGGAAAAGCTGATTATAAAGAATTTATTCCTGCCGTGTATGGAAATTATGTTTTTGAAAATGAAAAATGGGAAGCTGAATTGGGTCTCAGACTGGAATATGTCAAAATTCAATATGATGTAAATCCTAACCACCCGACGTATAAAAGTGACGGATACAACTACACCCAGCCATTCCCGAATTTCCGGCTTGCCTACAAACTTGATGACCGCAATAAGTTCTCCGTTTTTTATAACAAAAGGGTAGACCGTCCCAATGAAGTAGATATCAGAATTTTTCCCAAGTATGACGATGCAGAGATCATTAAAGTAGGAAATCCTGCGTTACGTCCCCAGTTTACAAATTCCATTGAGCTCGGATATAAGCACAATTGGGATAATGGATATTTATATTCTGCACTATACCATCGTTTTGCCAACGGAACTATTACCAGAATTTCGAGTATTGTCCCGGACAGCACACTTATTTATGCCATATTTCAGAATGCGGGAAAAAGCTACAATACAGGGCTGGAAACAATATGGAACCAAAAGATATCTGATTTGTATTCCCTGAATGTCAATGGAAATATATACCGTAATCAGATCAATGCATTTACTGTACAAAATCTGTATCCTCAGCCTAATACTTTCTCTGCTGATCAACAGACGGCTATATCAGGAAACATCAAAATGAATAATGTTTTTCATTTTTCAAAAGGATTTGATATGCAGTGTACACTGGTGTATCTGGCACCGGATATTATTCCTCAGGGAAGAATACAGTCAAGATTTTCCATGGATGCAGGAGTAAAAAAAGCGATACAGAAAGGGAAGGGTGAACTGTTTTTAAATGCTACGGATTTACTCAATACTATGGTGATCAAAAAGGCTGTTCAGGGTAACGGATTTGCCTATACCAGTAATGACTACTATGAAACTCAGGGGGTCCGTTTGGGATACAGCTATAAATTTTAATACAGAACCGGATAATTTTAATGTGATTTAAAATGAAAAAACACTTTCAAAAAAACCTGATGTATATACTGGTTTTGAGCTCAGCTTTAAGCCAAATCAATGCTCAGAATACAAAAGACACGATGACTGTTCAGAAACCTGTACAAGACAGTATTATCAAAGCAGAGATTCCCAAAAGCAACCTGAACTATAAAAGTCTGATCATTCCCGCAGCATTTATTAGCTATGGAGTAGCAGGGCTGACGATGAATAATCTCAAAAAGCTGAATGTATCCACAAAGGTGGAAATCAACGAGCATCAGCCTACCCAAATAAAACTGGATAATTATACCCAATACGCTCCTGCAGTGATCGTATATGGACTTAATGCAATGGGGGTGAAAGGAAAACATAACCTGAGAGACCGTACCATTATCTACGCTTCCTCACAGCTGATTGCTGCTGCCTTTACGATGCCTTTAAAATATCTGGTAAAAGAAGAAAGACCGGATGGATCCAACACTTTATCTTTCCCTTCAGGACATGCGGCAACTGCATTTTCTTCAGCACAATTTATGTTCCGGGAATATAAAGACACCAATTTCTGGCTGAGTATTTCAGGATATCCGT
Organism: Chryseobacterium culicis; assembly: GCF_002979755.1. NCBI lineage: Bacteria > Pseudomonadati > Bacteroidota > Flavobacteriia > Flavobacteriales > Weeksellaceae > Chryseobacterium > Chryseobacterium culicis. The sequence goes on from NZ_PCPP01000001.1 coordinate 787,545, forward strand.
TTGCTGTTTTCACCGGAGTCTACAGAATGCTGAATGATAAACATTGGCTGGGAGATGTTGTAGCGGGGGCCGGCTTTGGAATTCTTTCTACAGAACTTGCCTATTGGCTGTTTCCAAAAATTGACAGTTTATTAAGAGGAAAAAATAAAAGTAAAAATATGCTGTCATCCACTATGGTAATGCCGTTTTATCAAAATAAAACAGTAGGAATCGGATGGGTGAAAACCTTTTAATACAAATCCATTCGTTTATTTACTAAAAAAGCACTGTTCAACAGAGAATGGTGCTTTTTTATACCACTTTTGCCTTACGGATTATCTTTGCCAGTAAATTCGGAAAGAATCTTTTCAGATAGACGGCCATTACTTCTTTACCTCCTATGGCTTTTTGTTTTTTTTGTTTTTCAATTGCATACAGCATCTTTTTTGCAAAAACATCTGCAGGCATTCCGTTTTTCGTAGCGTCGTCCATTGTTCCCTGTAATGAACCGTCTCCGGTAACGGCATTCACAGAAATATCGGTTTGTATAAAGCCCGGGCAAATGATCGTAATCAGAATATTCTGATTGAACAATTCTGCCCTCAACGCATCAAAAAATCCGTGTAAGGCATGTTTTGCCCCTGCATATCCGCTTCGCATAGGAGCCCCGAATATTCCCATAAGACTTGATACCACAGCAATCTGTCCGCCTTTATTCCTGATCATATAAGGCAGAACTGCTTTTGTAAGAGCTACTGTTCCGATATAATCAATATCTATCAGCTGTTTATCCACTTCAATATCTGTTTCCATGGCTAGAGAACGTTGTGAGAGTCCGGCATTATTGATCAGAATATCAATTTTTCCAAACTGTTCAGATGCTTTCGCTGCAATGGCTGGCATTTCTTTATAATTTTTAAGATCTAAAGGAATTACTGCATACCGATCAGTATTCAAACCTGTTTTTTCAGCAACTTTATGCAGCTGTTCTTCCTTTCTGGATGAAAGAATGACTTTCGCATTGCTGTTCTTTGCAATCTCTTTTACCAAAGCTTCACCAATTCCTGATGATGCTCCTGTAATCCAAATGACTTTATGATCAAAATAATGACTCATACTAATATGTAATTTTAAAGTCCGGCAATATATTTTCCGGCTTTCATCCCTGAAAAAATACAGCCTCCCAAAAATGTTCCTTCCAGAGCTCTGTAACCGTGCATTCCGCCACCGCCAAATCCGGCAGCTTCTCCGGCTGCATACAATCCTTCAATGATGCTGTCATCATCCTTTAATACCTGTCCGTTCAGATTGGTTTTTATTCCGCCTAAAGTTTTACGGGTTAAAATATTAAGACGTACAGCAATCAAAGGACCGTTTTCAGGAGCTAAAATCTTATGGGGTGCAGCAACACGTCCCAATTTATCACCCCAATAATTTCGGGTATTCCGGATATAATTAACCTGGGTATCTTTTGAAAATTTATTATCTAATTCCCTGTCTCTGGCTTCAATCTGTGAGTGTATGTCTTCATAATTCAACAGGTTATTTCCAGCCAGTTCATTCATCCTGTTAACCAGATCTTTCAGATTATCTGATACAATAAAATCTTTTCCATGTTCTTTAAAGGCTTCTACAGGCCCGGGTGCTTTTTTACCAAAAATTCTTTTCAGAAAAAGAGAATAATCTTTATTGGTAATATCCGGATTCTGTTCTGAGCCTGAAAGAGCAAACTCCTTCTTAATAATTTTCTGGGTAAGGATAAACCAGGAATAGGAAAATCCTGTTTCCTGTATATATTGTAAAGTCCCCAACGTATCAAATCCCGGAAGGAAAGGAGCGGGGAGACGTTTTCCTTTGGCATCAAACCATAAAGATGATGGACCTGGAAGTATACGGATTCCGTGATTTGGCCAGATAGGATTCCAGTTTTGTAATCCTTCCGTATAATGCCACATTCTGTCCGGATTAATGATATGAGCACCTGTATTTTCTGCAATCCCAATCATTTTGCCATCCACATAGGCTGGAACACCACATACCATATTTTCAGGGGCTTTGCCCAATCTTTCCGGCCAGTTTTTCCTTACCTGCTCATGGTTGGCACCAATTCCTCCAGAAGCGATAATGATATTCGGAGCTGTATATTCAAATGTTGAGATAACGTTTCTGTTTGTAGAAGCACCTCTATCCTGGGTATCATTTTCCAGAATATCTCCTTTAAGACCTTTTATCTTTCCGTTTTCGGTGATAAGTTCTGTCACTCGATGTCTGAATTTCATCTCAAGCAGTCCTTTTTTCTGAGCTTGATAAGCTTTTTCCACAAACGGTTTTACCACACCTGTTCCCGTTCCCCAGCTGACATGAAAACGGGGCACAGAATTTCCATGACCTGTTGCCGAACCATCACCACGTTCTGCCCAGCCTACCATAAACATCAGCTTGATACCCAACTTAGAAATGTATTCATATTTTTCCCCGGCAGCAAATTTCAGATAGGCTTCTGCCCATTGATGAGGCCAATAGTCTTCAGGACGGTCAAATCCGGCTGTTCCTTTCCAGTCCTGCAATGCCAGTTCATAAGAATCTTTAATTCCCATTCTCCTTTGCTGAGGGGAATTGATCAAAAACAAACCACCAAATGACCAGAATGCCTGTCCGCCAATATTCTGTTCTGTTTCCTGGTCCAAAAGCAGAACTTTTTTCCCGGTATTGGTAATTTCCATAGCAGCAGTAAGCCCTGCCAGTCCGGCTCCTATGATGATTGCATCAGGCTGGAATCTTTCTTCCATCTTCATTTTTTTAGATTGAATGATACTTGATATAAATGTATTAAATATTTAAAATCAAACAGATATTAACCTTTAAAATATCAACATTTACATTAAAATATTTTACTATTTCTGGTTTAAAATATTCTCAATACTTTTATTACTGATAAAAAACAGAAGAATGAACGAAAATCAAAAATACCAGACATTTGCTGTCCTAAAAGACGGAACCCGTCAACCCATTGATGCAGAATCTATTATTATACAGCTTGAAGAAGAGGAAATTGAAATTCCACTGACCCCGCTTCATCCTGTTTTTCAGGGAAAATTAACGCTGGTTACCGGATCCGCAATTCAGGGTCGGGAAAATGAAAGGGGAGGAGGAACTCAATTGGTCATAGAGCCCGGAGCATCCAATGTAATTCATATTACTCCTAAAAAACTCTGATTGAGGTAAAATATACAAAAACAGCTAATTTTCCTGCCTTCTGAACAGATCCCTCAATAAAACATTTTTATCTTTGTGAAAAATAGAAGTATGAAGTATTTGTTAATCATTGTATGCTTTGCCTGCTCCATTTTCAGCCAGGCACAGCAAAAACAGGATCCATGGAAAGACAGTCAGCTGATGGATCCCGCGTTACTGGCTTCCAGAATTGAAAAACATAAGACAAAAGATCTTGTCATCATTTCTGTCGGACCTGAAGCTATCATTAAAGGTTCGGTAGACATTGGCCCTACCCATGAGCCTGAAAACCTGGAAAAGCTGAAAAATTATCTTAAAGATATTCCTAAGAACAGAGAAATTGTGATTTACTGCGGATGTTGCCCTTTTGTGAAGTGTCCTAATATTCGCCCTGCTTTTGCATTACTGATGGAAATGGGTTTCAAAAATGCGAAACTTTTAAATCTTCCCAAAAACATTAAAACAGACTGGTTAGATAAAGATTATCCTACAAATGATTAATATGAAGACCGGTTTTACCATAATATTTTTAATAGTTTTCTCAGGATTTATTACTGCCCAAAACAAAATAGAAATTGGGAAAAAAGCTCCTGAGATAACAATGACCAAAGCAGACGGAACTTCATTTTCTCTTTCAGCATTGAAGGGAAAACTTGTTCTGATTGATTTCTGGGCGACATGGTGTGCTCCATGTGTAGAAGAACAGCCTCAGCTGAAAACGATGTATGAAACCTACTCAGAACAGGTAAAAAACAATCAGTTTGAAATACTGGGAGTTTCTTTAGACAAGAATAAAGAAAGCTGGCAGAAAGCAATTGACAGATTTAACATCAACTGGATACAGATCAGCGATTTAAAATTCTGGAAAAGCCCTGTAGCAAAGCTTTACGAAGTTGATGAACTGCCTTTTAATGTGATCATTGACGGACAGGGAACTATTTTAGCTAAAAACCTTCATGGCAAAGAACTGGAAGAGTTTATTAAGAAAAGTCTGACACAGAATTAAAACTGACAATTTTTTTGAATTTAATAGAAAAAGAGTGGTACTTATTTAACCACTCTTTTTTTGATTGAAAAAGAAGTATTTGTGTTTTAGAATCTTACCTTAATAATTTAAAGAACAAAAAACAGATTTATGATCATGAGGGAATTAATCATTGTGTCTGCTCTGTAAGACCTTCCGGATGTTTCCTAAGTTCTCATCCTGATGTCCTGCATTTTTTTGTATCATTATTTTATTTTGGTATCCGCGCCTGATTTGAATGTAAATATAATAATTTATTTTATTTAAATCACTATATAATGATATATGTAAAAGAAAATTATTATTACCACTATCTTATTAAAATACAGTTCATACACTTGAAAAATGAAAACACTATCAGATTCTTCTAAATAACACATGTATTCTATTGATTATATTGCACTTAACAAGATAATGAGTATGAATACTTTAGAAAAGTAAAACTTTTATATCTACTTCAAAGTTGTTGATATACAAAATAAAAGGAGCCTGTTCTTCATGTATTACTTTTGGTGATATGAAAAAGAGTTTCTTTCTTCGCTTAGCCTTGTCAACAATATTGCTGATGCATAGTGTAATTTCCATTTTCAGTGGAGATGTGAATGATTTCGGACATGTTTATCTGGATAGTATAGGTTTCAGTCCAATAGGAATTTATATTGCATGGATGATCAAACTTATCCATTTGTTTTCAGTAGTATTGATCTGGATCGATAGGTGTATTAAGCCGATAGCTGTTTGTAATATTCTCATTTTCATTTTCGGAATTTATTATGTACACTGGCAAAATGGCTGGTTTGTAGTAGGAGGCGGAAATAACGGGATTGAATTCAATATTCTGCTGATCTTTAGCTTTTTCAATCTTATGTATCCTGAAGTTTCTTTAAAATTCACGAATAAAAAAAGAACTTAGAGCTTCCCCAATCATCTGTTTTCTCAAATCCTGCTGATCCGGCATCGTTCAAAATCAATAGTTTGTAGATCGTTATCTTCATTTGATAGACTTATATTTTTATATTTGAGTCAACAAATGGTACTTTGTACTTTTAAATCATCACAAATTTGAAATCAGATCGTTCCTCTAAATGGCGGATTCATTTGCTTTTTTGGATATTGTATTATATTCTGGAAGTTTACCTTGATTTTTACTGGTCCAGATATCAATTCCCGGATTTCAAATGGCCCATAAGACTTCAGAATACACTTATTCTGGAGCTTGGCTATCTTTTTGTCAAAATTCCACTTGCCTATGCTTTGCTATATGTTTATGAGAAGGTTTATTTTAAAGGTTTTTCTAAATACTTTATCTCTATTTTCATTGTAATTGCTGCTGTTTTCGGGCATCGGTTTTTGACTCATTTTATCATTTACCCTCACATCTATGGTGTTACAGAAACACTGGATGGGAAAGAGGTTTCTGGTTTTTTGAATGGTTATGTAGCATTCAATTCTTTTATGGATCTTATTTTTATGGTGGGTCTTATTTTCGGTGTTGAAATTACCCGGCAGAAAAATCTTCTGAAACAGCAAATCGCTCAATTAAAATCAGAAAAGCTGGATCAGGAGCTGACCATGTTGAAGGCACAGATCAATCCTCATTTTCTTTTCAATACGCTCAATAACATCTACGGCATGGCTCTGAAAAAAGCAGATGAAACCCCGGATGTGATCCTGCAGCTTTCCAAGATAATGCGGTATAATATCTATGAGTCCTCCGAAAAAAGTATTTCTATAGCCAAGGATATTGAAAATATTAAAGACTTTATACAGATCCAGAAAATCCGTCATCACCAGCTTACCATTAATTTTACGGAAAAAATTGATAATCCTTCACAGGAAATTTCACCTCTGATTTTGATACAGTTTGTGGAAAATGCCTTTAAACATGGTGTTTCTGAAAGTCTGGGAAAAGCTTTTATTACCGTTGATATCAAGTTAAAGAACGGAATTCTTACTTACAGCATAGAAAACTCCAAACAGGAAAAACCTCATGAACATTCCACAAAAATCGGACTAAAAAATATCCGCCGACAGCTTGAACTGCTTTATCCCCAACATACGCTTTTCGTAGAAGACAAGAATAACCATTATACTATAACTTTAACCATCAATTTCCATGATACCATCAGCCTATAAAAAATACAACTGCATTATTGTAGAAGATGAACCCATTGCCGCCGAAATTCTGGAAAATTTCATCTCCAGAGACCCGGAACTGAATCTTATAGGAAAATGTACAGATGCAGTATATGCCAGCAGTCTTTTAAGTATCCATGATGTGGATCTGATGTTTCTTGATCTCCATCTTCCGGTGGTAAAAGGTTTTGATTTTCTCAGAAAGGTAAAAAATCCACCTTTTGTAATTGTTACCACAGCGTATCATCAGTATGCTGTAGAAGGTTATGAACTTGATATTGCAGACTATCTGATGAAACCTATTCCGTATGAGCGTTTTCAGACTGCTGTTGGTAAATTTAAGCATTTGATGGAAGCAGAAGATGCTTTACTTGAAGTCTCTGAGCGTGATTTTATATTCATCAGCAGTGGTAAAAAGCAGGTAAAAATTATTCTCCACGATATTTTTTACATCGAAAGTTTAAGAGAATACATTCATATTCATACCAAAGCAGGGTGCTTCACTTTTAAAATGCCCATCAGTAAAATAGAAGAGACTTTACATCCTACAATGTTTACCCGCATTCATAAATCATATATTATATCACGGTCAAAAATAGAAGTCAAGTCGGCCAATATGATTCAGATCAATGGGAAAAAACTTCCGGTGGGGAGAACATATAAGGCTTTGCTGGAGCTATAATATTAGAAATGAAATTGTTTAAAATCATCCGTTAAGAAAATGGAAATATTCAGCTTTTCTATTCAAAAAAGCCAGTAAAATTATAAGTTTTGTAGATTCTGAATCTCTGTTGATAGATATTTTTTCCGCATTTCTATTGGTTTGTTCACATTTGCTTTATAAAAAATCTAATACATAAAAGAATATCAAAACCAGGAAAAATGAATGTGGTTAGTTTATTATTCGAATGTTGAATAATGTTTTGGCTTAAGACTTCTGATAGTCTTAAGCCATTTTTTACTTTAAAATAATTTGAGACCAACAATACCGACAACAATCAGTAAAGCAGACAATAGTCTTAAAATGCTTGCAGAATCCTGAAAAAAGAGAATTCCAACCAATAGAGTTCCTACCGCACCGATTCCCGTCCAGACAGCATAAGCCGTTCCAATAGGGATGCTTTTCTGAGCATACCAGAGAAATCCTCCACTAACCGTCATACATAGGACCGAAAAGATGATCCAGTTCCATTTACTATTTTCCGGTTGTTGAGATAGTTTAAGCCCCAAAGGCCATCCGATTTCAAAAATTCCTGCAATAATTAATGCAATCCAGTTCATATCACTTGTTTTTAAGATGTTTTGTTATTGATTAAAAGAGTATCATTAAAATGAACTCTTTACCGTAAACAATTTCATCTAATTTACCCGACAAAATTACCGCTATCAATTCGTATTCAGTATTATAATCTGAGTGACACCGCAAAAGAGCTAGATAAAACGTATTTTAAAGAAGATGAAACGTCCTGTATCTTGAGATAAAATTTATCTTTGAACAGCTCAAATACAAATATCAATATCTTTAAATCCTTTTATTATCTATATGCTGACAGATATTATTTCAACCGATCTCAATGTTATTTTTTGCGGAATCAATCCCGGCTTAAAGTCATCAAACGATGGTCATCATTTTTCAGGAAAGAGCAATCGTTTTTGGAAAGTACTTTATCAATCGGGGTTTACACCGTATGAAATAGAAGCCGTACATGATACTTCTCTATTGGATTTCGGATATGGGCTGACCACTGCTGTGGCCAGAGCAACATCCCGTGCGGATGAGCTTTCAAAAGAAGAATTTGATGAATCTCTTGAAAGTTTTACCTCAAAAATAACCAAATACCGACCGAAATATATTGTTTTTCTGGGTAAAGCAGCCTACAAGGCATTTTCTAAAAAGAAAGAAATTCTTTGGGGAGAACAGTCTGAAGATTTCTGTGGAGCAAAAGTCTGGGTTTTACCCAATACGAGCGGGCTAAACCGTGGCTTTTCTCTTGACAGTCTGGTTATACACTATAAAGAATTTTATGATTCAATCAGTACATCCTGACCTTTATACTTTATTGGGTTTACTCACATATTTGTTCCCCTTGACAAAAAACCGCCAGGGCAGAAGCGCATCTTCCTGAGCGTAAGCTACACCTATACGAGGTCCCGTGACAATTTCATCCGGAGTATACGAAATACCGTGATCTTCAATCCAAATCTCCTGTCCGTTCAGATCTTTTTTATTAAAAGAGCGGTCAATTCCCAATGCTTTGGAAGCTGATCCCGGACCTGCGGAAATGGCTGGTTTTGAAGCCGGCATATTTCTTCTCAACTCCATGATTTCTTTACCAATCAAAGGTTCAACAGCTCTCACCAACACTGCGTGAGGATCATCTTCCACAGAAGTGACAATATTGAAAAGATGGTGAATTCCATAGCATAAATACACATAAGAAATTCCGCCATGATGATACAGGGTTTCTGTACGGTCTGTACGCCTGCCTCCATAGGCATGGGAAGCTTTATCTTTAACTCCAAAATAGGCTTCCGTTTCTACAATGATTCCGGCTGTAGTTTCACCATTGAGTTCCGTAAAAAGTATTTTTCCCAAAAGATCCTGAGCCAGAAAAAGAACATCCTGATTGGAATAATAGGAGCGTGGTAGTTTCATGAATGATGTTAGAAATGATTCACTCAAATTTAGTGATAATCATGTAAAAATAGAAGCACTAAGGAAGAAAGGAAACAAAAGGTACCACAAAAGATCACATTTCATAAAATAGTGAGTAATTTGGCACATGCATTGTTGCTTTTAATTTAACATCATTCCACACCACTATAAAAAAATTATAGGTTTTGACACTTATTTTTTCCCTGGAGCAATCCGGGGAATTTTTGTTTAATGCTGTAATGGTTTTACATAATAAAAGCCCCACATTACTGTGAGGCTTTATTACTTATCTTGCTCCCGGAGGGCAGTGTTCTTTCAGGTATTTTGTAAACATAGTGGCAAGATGCAGTGATGTTCCTTCTCCTTCATTAATAGAATGAGTACGGTTAGGATAAGACATCAGCTGAAACTGTTTGTTATATTTTACTAATTCGTTGATATATACTTCTGTATTCTGGTAATGTACATTGTCATCACCTGTTCCGTGAATCAGCAGAAGATTTCCTTTTAAGTTTTTAGCATAAGCCAGTGGAGAACCATTGACAAAATCTTCTCTGTTCTCCTGTGGAAGCCCCATATAGCGTTCCTGATAAATATTGTCATAGAACAACTGATTGGCAACCGGAGCAATGGCAATTCCTGTCTGGTAAATATCAGGATATTGTCCCAAAAGGTTCAGGGTAGAAGAACCGCCACCGCTCCATCCCCAAACAGCAACTCTTGAAGTATCTGCATAAGGCCATTTTGCGAATAAAGCTTTGGCTCCCATTGCCTGATCGCGGATATTAAGCTGTCCTATTTTACGATAAATGGATTTTCTCCATTCGCGTCCTCTTGGGGATGGAGTTCCACGGTTTTCAAGGGAAACGTATAAATAACCATCCTCAGCCATATTTCCTGTATATAGATAATTCCAGCCGGTATAGAAATTATCGGTTACAGTTTGTGATCCCGGTTCTCCATAAACGGTAAAAACAATCGGATACTTTTTATTAGGATCAAAATTTTTAGGCTTTACCACCCATCCGTCGAGTGTAACACCATCCTGTGTGGTAATCTGGAAAAACTCTGCTTTAGATTTTGCAGGATCAGCTTTTGCTGATCTTTTGGCTGCAACCAGTTCTTTATGTTCCGGAAGAGAGATTACAGAGCCTATGGAAATTGAATTGATGCTGTTATTGGTAAACATCGCAATCTTTCCGTTAGGGGATATGGTATAGTTATTAGATCCTGTATAAGATGCCGGAGTTACTTTTTGCGCTTTTCCTCCTTTCATACTTACTTTATACAGGTATTTCTGAGCGGCATTATCAGGAGAAGCCAAAAAGTAAATCAGTTGATTAGGAACATCAAAAAACTCAGGTTTTATAACATCAAAATTATCTTTTGTAAGTAATGTTTCTTTACCGTTCATATCTATTTTATAAATATGTCTCCAGCCGTCTTTTTCAGAAAGCCATAAGAATTCTTTACCATTTTCAATCCAATCCCAGCCGCTCGGATCATTATCGTTCCAACGGGATTTGATATCAATCCATGCAGCATCAGTTTCCGTATGAATGGTTTTACTGCTTCCGGAATTGGCATCTGCTACGATGATTTTACTTTGATTCTGCTTTCTGTTCAGCTGTTGCAGGATTACGGATTTAGAATCCAGCACCCATTCCATTCTCGGAATATAGTTTTGTACTTCATCACCTGCAATATTGGCTTTCTTTGAGGCTTTGGAGGCAAGATCATAAAACCAGATACTGCATCCTGAAGGATTTTCTCCTACTTTTGGATATTCTACAGGAACGGTAAAAGAATACAGGCTATCCGTATTATTGATCATCAGAAAATTCTTAGTTCCTCGTGCATCCATTTTCCAGTAAGCTATTTTACTTCCATCCGGAGACCATCTGAAACCATCCTGAGTTCCAAACTCTTCTTCATATGCCCAGTCAAAAGTACCATTGATCATTCTGTCTGTACCATCATTCGTAATTTTGCTGAGCTGATTATTTGAAAGATCTTCAATATAAATATTATGCTTAGAGACAAAGGCTACTTTTTTTCCATCCGGTGAATATTTTGCAAACATTAGCGATGAAGCAGGCAAATCTTTTCCAAGCTGGGTAAGCTTTTTGGTATTTTTGTCGAAGATCCAGTAATCTCCACGGGTATTGTCCCTCCATACTTTTTTGGTATCGGCAAAAAGCAATAAACTTTTACCATCAGGAGATACCTGAAAACTCTGTACCTGCAGAGCATCAGAACTTCCGGCAGGAACCAGCTCACTACTGTTTAAAAGTGTCTGATCTTTCCCTGGATGCAGTACATCAACAATTTCAACTCCTTTTTTAGTAAATGAATAATACGCATTACCATCAGGAGTCCATTGAGTTTTCTGCGCTGCCAGTGGGGACAAACACAGGAAATACAATGCAATAGCTGTTAGTTTTTTTATGTTCTTCATAAATATGATTTAAATTAAGCTAAATGTTCAGCTCTGTAATTTTCAATTTCTTCAACCGTTTTGATCAGTCCGTTACCTAAAAGTCTGTAACCATTATCTGTTATCAGGAAATCATCTTCCACACGGATTCCTCCGAAATCCCGGTATTCATTTACTTTATCATAATTAATAAAGTCTGCGTTTTTGTTTTCGGACTGCCACATATCAATCAGATCCGGAATCATGTAAATACCAGGTTCAACTGTAACGACAAAACCAGATTCCAGGGCTTTTCCCAAACGTAAAGATTTTAGCCCGAATGTTCTGGTATCTTTTGGCTCTTCCTCCGTATAACCAATATACTGTTCTCCAAGATCTTCCATATCATGAACATCAAGTCCCATCATATGTCCCAGTCCACACTGGAAAAACAGAGTATGAGCATGGTTTTTAACAGCCTCTTCAGGATTTCCTTTCATCAGTCCGAGATCGGTAAGCCCTTCTACCAGATGTTGTGCTGCTTTCAGGTGAATATCTTTAAATCGTACTCCCGGTTTCAGAAGATTCTGAGCCTCATTAAAAGCATTCAGAACAACTTCATACATTTCCTTTTGTTGGGTCGTAAAAGTTTTGCCTGCAGGAAAGGTTCTCGTAAGATCCCCTGCATATCCCATCGCTGTTTCTGCTCCGGAATCATTGAGAAAAAGATCTCCTTCTTTTAAGGTGTTGAGACGGTAATGGTTATGCAGAATCCCTCCATTTATCGTCACAATCGGGGGATAAGACATCTGACATTCTTTGTTGGCCGCAAGATATTGAATCGCATTTGCAATTTCATATTCTTTAATTCCGGGTTTTGCTATTCGCATGGCCAATAAATGCATATCATTAGATACATTCACTGCCTGTTCTATCTGTACAATTTCCTGAGGTTCTTTGATAGAACGCTGTTTTACAATTGCTTTAATCATTTCTGCAGAAGGCTGTAATTCTGCAATTGTAGTCCCAAGAAGATCTCCCAGTAAAATTTTATTAGAAGATTGATAGGGAGGAAGATAATGAACCTTTCTTCCCGAAGCCTGTACTTTTGCAATGTATTGAGAAAGCTCTGTATAAGGCAGCGTTTCCTGTACTCCGGACTTCTGACATCTTTCTTTCAGGGTTTCCTGTCTGCCCATCCATACGATATCATCTATGCTGAGTTCATCTCCGAAAACAATGGTTTTATTTTCATCGATATCCATGATGGCTGCAATACGGGGTTCCTGAATTCCGAAATAATATAAATAAGTACTGTCCTGACGGAAATAATAAGGATTGTGCTCAAAATTCACGGGATTCTCTATATTTCCTAGAAATAACAGGATTCCGCCAGATACATTTCTTTGTAATATTGCTCTTCTGTCTTGATAAGTTTGTGCTGAAAACATATATTATGAATACTTTTTATTTTAAAAGGTTAAAGTTACGATTTTGTACTATTGATAGCCCTTTATTCATTAAAATTAAGAATATGTAAAATTTGGATTTTAATATGATATTCAATGTTCATATTTTGCTTACCTTCAGCAATATTTTAACCTTTAAGAAAATGTTATTCTAATAAAGCCATGATATTATGAAGAGTCTGCAATTTTCTGTTCCTGCTGATACTAACAAGAGTCTTCGCATCCAGGAAGATATAATGCCTAATTTCTATCCTTATTTCCACCGTCATACAGAAACACAGATCATGTGGATTCTTAAAGGGCATGGAACACTGGCCATAGAACAGAATCTCTTTAATTTTGAAGCGGGTGATATTTTCTATCTGGGAGCCAATCAATCCCACGTCTTCAGGGGTAATTTTGAGAAAAATGAAAAACAGAAGGTTCATGCTATTTCTATTTTTTTTGATCCTCATAAAAAGATCTCCGCATTTTTTGATTTACCTGAATTTGAGGAGCTTAAAAATTTCATCAATCATTCAGAAGTAGGTTTTCAGGTATCTTCCAAACTTAAAAAAAATATCGGGGAAAATATTGCAGCATTACAAAAGACAAAAGGAGTAGATCAGATCATTGATTTTATCAGGATTTTAAACCATCTTATGCAAAACAGGCATTTGCATATTCCATTATCTTCAGAAAAGAATCTGCCTGATCTTATTTCTGATACCGACAAAAGAATTATAGATGCCCAGACTTTTATTAAGAAAAATTTCGCCCAAAATAAACTTACGCTAGACCTTATTGCCAAAGAAGCCTGTATGACTCCTCAGGCTTTTTGCCGCTCTTTTAAAAAACGTACCCGCATTACGTATATTGAATATCTGAATGAGCTTCGTGTACAGCGAGCATGCAGACTATTGACAGCCAGCAATATGTACAGTATTTCTTCGGTTGCTTTTAATAGCGGGTTTAGCAGCCTTACCAATTTTAACCGCGTTTTCAAGTCCATTATGAAATATTCACCCAAAGAATACCTTAAGCATTATAAAGAGGTCACCATAGACCAATAAAAGCAACCTGTTAAAATATGGTTAATATCTATTAAAATATTAACATTTACCGTTTTGAAATTCACTTAGTTTTGAATAAATATTATTTGATATGAGTACAAAACTAAACTGGGAAGGAATTTATCCTGCTGTATTAACTCCTTTTACGAAAGAAGGTGAGATCGACTTTGAAATGTTTGCTCTCAATACAGAAGCCCAGATTAAAGCAGGAGTTCACGGAATTATCCTTGCAGGAACATTAGGGGAGGCCAGTGCTTTGGAAACTGAAGAAAAATTTGAGTTGCTGAAATACGCAAAAAAAATAACGCAGGGAAGAATTCCTGTCATTCTTAATCTTTCTGAAAATACAACCAAAAATGCTGTGAACTTTGCACAGAAAGCAAAAGAATTCGGAGCAGACGGCCTTATGCTTCTTCCGCCTATGCGTTATAAAGCTGATAATCGTGAAGTTGTTGAGTATTTCAAAGCAGTGGCTTCTGCTACAGATCTTCCTATTCTTATTTACAACAATCCCGTAGACTACGGAATATATGTTACCCTTGAAATGTTTGAGGAGCTTATTGAATATCCAACCATTCAGGCTGTTAAAGAATCAACGAGAGATCTGGCGAATGTAACCCGAATGATTAACCGTTTCGGAAAAAGGATCAAAATTCTTGGAGGTGTAGATACAATTTGCCTGGAAACCCTGATGCTTGGAGCTGATGGCCTTGTGGCAGGTCTTGTAGATGCCTTTCCTAATGAAACCATGGCGATGTATAACTACGCAAAAGCCAATGAATATGACAAAGCTGTAGCAATCTACAGATGGTTTATGCCTTTGCTGGAGCTGGATATTCATCCTAAACTTATCCAGTATATCAAACTGGCGGCGGCGGCAGAAGGAATAAGCAATCCCTATGTGAGAGCTCCACGTCTTGAACTCCATGGAGAGGAAGCTGAAAAAGTTCAAAAAATCATTGAAGAAGGTAGGGCTAATCGTCCGGTACTCAATTAACACCTGAAAAATAATTATGATTGAAGAAACATCAAAAGAAAATATTGATAAAAGAATTCAGAGGGCTGCTGAAGCTTTTCAGTTCCTGAAGAATACCACCATCAATGAACGGGCAGAATTTATGAATGCTGTTGCTGATCAGATTGAAGCTTTGGGAGAAGAACTTTTGGCAGTTACTCACGCTGAAACGTCATTGCCTCTAGCAAGACTTACGGGTGAAAAGGCCAGAACAGTAGGACAATGGAGAAGTTATGCAAAAGCTGTTGCTGCCGGAATATATACAGAACCCAGAATTGATCTTGCCCAGCCGGAAAAACAAAAAGGAGATCTCCGAAAATACCATGTAGGCATTGGAACTGTCGTTGTTTTTGGAGCCAGTAATTTTCCGTTTGCATTTTCTACAGCGGGAGGAGATACAGCAAGTGCTATTGGGGCAGGCTGTCCTGTGATTGTAAAGGCACATCCGGCACACCCAAAGACTTCACAAATAATGGCTGATGCTATAAATACCGTTGTTACAGCTTTTGGATGGCCTGAAGGGATCTTTAGCCATATTACCGGAACATCTTATGAAACCGGAGCTTACCTGACTCAGCATTCGGATATCCAGGCCGTTGCATTTACCGGTTCTTTACAAGGGGGAAAGGCTTTGTTTGATATTGCTAACCGTCGTGAAAATCCTATTCCGGTGTTTGCCGAAATGGGAAGTATCAATCCTGTATTTGCTTTTCAAAACTTACTTGAAACTAAAGCTGAAATATTAGCAAAAGAATATATGGCTTCTTTAACGCTAGGAGTAGGTCAGTTTTGTACAAATCCGGGATTATTTATTGCATTGAAAGGGAATTCTCTTGATCGCTTTATCAACACATTAAAAGATGAAATTCTGAATGTTGCTCCTGCGAATATGCTTCACAAAGGGATATTGGAAAGCTTTGAAAAACATAAAAATATTGCGATAGAACAACCGAATGTTGAAATAATTGCTTCGGCAAACACCACAACAGAAGATGGTCAAGGACATGCTTCCATTATAAAAACAAATGCTCAGACCTTCCTGAATAATCCTGTATTGAGTGAAGAAGTTTTCGGACCATTTGGTATTGTTGTGGTATGTGAAACAATTGATGAAATCAGAGAAATCGCCCATCAGCTAAAAGGACAATTGACGATTACGGTAGCCGCTACTGATGAAGACCTACGTGATAATCTTACGTTAGTCAGCCTTCTGAAAGATAAATGCGGAAGACTGTTATTCAACGGAATGCCTACAGGAGTGGAAGTAGTTTATGCCATGCAGCATGGCGGTCCGTTTCCCTCTACCACAGATTCTCGTTTTACTTCTGTAGGACCGGATGCTGTAAAACGATTTGTTCGTCCTATTTCTTTTCAAAACTGGCCGGATGAATTTTTACCCGAAGAGTTAAAGAATGACAATCCATTGCAGATCAGCAGAATGGTGGATGGAGAAATGAATTCAGGATCATTAAAATTACAGACGACATGAACAGAACATTTTTTTGTATAGATTCACATACCTGTGGATGTCCTGTACGCCTTGTTGCAGGAGGAGCGCCTATTTTAAAAGGAAATTCCATGATGGAGCGCCGGCTTCATTTCATGAAAGAATATGACTGGATAAGACAGGGATTAATGTTTGAACCCCGGGGCCATGATATGATGAGCGGAAGTATTCTGTATCCTCCTGCTGATGAAAATAATGATATCGGGGTTTTATATATTGAAACCAGCGGATGTCTTCCCATGTGCGGGCACGGAACAATTGGGACGGTTACTATTGCCATAGAAGAAGGTCTTGTTGTACCTAAAATTCCCGGGAAACTACGTCTTGAAACACCTGCAGGACTTATCCTCATAGATTATGTACAGGAAGGGAAAAAAGTAAAATCGGTAAAACTAACGAATGTAAAGTCTTTTCTGTATACGGAAAATCTGGAAGTTGAATGCCCGGATCTTGGATTAATCAGTGCCGATGTAGCCTATGGCGGAAACTTTTATGCTATTATAGATCCTCAGGAAAATTATAGAGATATTTCTGATTTTACAGCCAGCCAGCTCATCCATTATGGAAAACTTATCAGAAAATTACTCAATGAAAAGTATGAATTTATTCATCCTGAAATTGAACACATTACCGGATTAAGCCATATTCAATGGACGGGTATACCTACAGATCCTAAAGCAAGTGGGAGAAATGCGGTATTGGTAGGTGAAAATGCCTTGGACCGCTCACCATGTGGCACAGGAACTTCTGCAAGAATGGCGCAGTGGCATGCTAAAGGAAAACTCAAAAAAGGAGAAGAATTTATCCATGAAAGCTATATTGGTTCTCAGTTTATTGGCAGAATTGAAGAGACCGCAGCTGTAGATGGAAGATCAGCCATTATCCCATCAGTAGAAGGCTGGGCAAGAATTACCGGATATAATCATATTATTATTGATGATGAAGATCCTTATTGGCAGGGTTTTCAGGTAATGTAACACGCATATGACACAGAATAAAGGAAAAGCACTGATCATTGGTGCAGGAATAGCAGGATTAAGCTCAGCCTATTACCTTTTACAGAAAGGATGGCAGGTGGAGATTCTAGAACAAAATGATCTTACCAACAACTGTTCTTATGGAAATGCAGGAATGATTGTACCCAGTCATTTTACCCCATTGGCCGCACCGGGAGTTGTTGCTCAGGGAATACGCTGGATGTTTGACAGTAAAAGTCCGTTTTATGTGAAGCCTTCACTCAACTCCAAACTGATATCCTGGGGATTACAGTTTTTGAAACATTCCAACCAGAAACATGTTGATCATTCAGCAGCAGCCATCCGTGATCTTAATCTTGCAAGCAGCAAACTTTATAATGACATCGCAGAAACAGATGGTTTTGATTTTGAACTTAATCAAAATGGTATTCTGATGCTTTATAAAACAGAGAAAGTAGCAGAAGAGGAAATTGAGCTTGCCTACAAAGCAATGAATATGGGATTATCAGTGGATATTCTTAACAAAAAAGAAATTCAGGAACTGGAACCCCATACACAACTGGACGTCATTGGCGGAATCAATTATAAATGTGACGGTCATATGAATCCGGTAAAGCTGATGAAACAAATGATCGCCTATCTTAAAAATAACAATGTCATTTTTCATACCCATCATAAAGTAACAGGTTTTGAGACTTCCGGAAACAATATTAAAACTGTCATTGCCAATGGTAAGCAATTTACCGCAGACCGATTTATTATGACAGGAGGTTCATTCTTACCTGAGCTCGCTCAAAAAGCAGGTCTTTCCATTCAATTAATGCCCGGGAAAGGTTACTCATTGATGCATAGTCCCAACAATCCTCTTCATAAAATGGAACATGCTGCCTTATTACTCGAAGCAAGAGTAGCGGTAACTCCTATGAACGGGCAAATCCGTTTTGGCGGAACCATGGAACTGGCTTCCCATAAGGAGAAAATTAATATGAAAAGGGTAGAAGGAATCATCCGTTCTATTCCTAAGTATTTACCCGATTTCCAGATGGAAATACCCAAAGAATCAGAAATCTGGTTTGGATACAGACCCTGCGCTCCGGATGGCCTTCCGTATTTAGGTCAATCTTCGAAATTAAAAAATCTAATTATTGCCGGAGGTGGTGGAATGATGGGACTAAGTCTTGGACCCATTTTCGGAAAAACAGTCTCTGAACTTGCCAATGACCAAAAGCCAACGGTTGAGATAAAGATATTCAACCCTGAAAGATTTAATTAAAAAACATCACATAACACACAAAAAAAAATTATGCCTAAAACCATTTAATTATTCAAATAATTTATTAACACCCAAATCCAAAAAATCATGAAAAAATTTAAATTACTACTACTTGTTTCCCTATTTCCAATAATAGGTTTTGCTCAAGAAAACAGACCTCATGAGTGTAAAGCAGATGAAATGATGAAAAGACATTTTGAACTGCACCCTAAATCTAAGGCTGAATATGAAAATTTTGAAAAATTCACCAAAGATTTTGTAAAAAAAATGGAATCAAACAAAACTCCATTGAATAAAAAGGTGAATGCTCCCACCTATATCATCCCTGTGGTTTTTCATGTGTATGGAGAATCTCAGAGTAATGTAAAAGTAAATTACCAAAAAGTAGTTGACTTACTGCAACAAATCAACTTAAATTTCAATGGAATCAACACTGATTCAAACACTATAGATTCTTACTTCCAGCCTATTAGGGGCACATTAAGTATTGAATTCCGCTTAGCTAAAATTGATCCAACAGGAAAAGCAACAAGCGGAGTGGTATTTCATCCTTTCAAAGGTGGATATGGCAACGGTGGCGGATATGATGCACAAATTGGCACAGATGCCTGGGATAATACAAAGTATATGAATGTGTATATACAAAATGATCTATATGCTGATAAAGATTTATATCAATCAGGTGTTGCCTGGTATCCGGATTCATACATGACTTCAGTAAATACAGCCAGAGTTGTTTATAATGGCCGTTATATATATGATGCTGCAGGAACTGTGGCTTCAAACGAGTTTTCTGACACATTCACTCACGAATTCGGGCATTGGTTAAATCTTCAACATACCTTTAATGTTCTTTGTTCAACGGGTAACCCTGGTAATGATGGTGACGGAGTTGCTGACACCCCTGTAGAAAATAATTCTAATGGATTAGGATGTAACTCTGGAAATAATTGTCTTGGACAAAAAGTGAACGTTGAAAACTATATGGGATACAACGGCTCTTCCGGTTGTTATAAAATGTTTACCAATGGACAAGTCAACAGAATGTTAGCCGCATTAAACCACCCTTCAAGAATAAATTTATGGCAGCCCGCAAACTTAGCAGCAACCGGTGTTGCCAATACTCCGCCTAGATTAACTCTTAGCAACAGTACATTTACTGAAAACTTAAACAATAATGGTAAAGTATCATTAGATGGAACAGTAGCATCTACTCCAATCTCAACCATTACCCTAAACGGAGCAACATTTGGCGTATCGAATGGAACAACTCTTATTGCAGGAACCCATTTCACTTCTTCATTACCCGCAGGACTAACAGCAACGATAGTCGTTACAAGTCCTACTACTGCAACACTTACTATAAATGGTGCGGCAACCAGTCATCCTAAAAGCCAGGTTCTCAATTCATCAATTACGTTCCTTAATCCAGCCATAACAGGAGGTGCAACATCATTAGGATCCACAACAGCTTTAGCATTAACTTTTTCTTATAAAGATCCTTATAAAATAGTTACCGGAACTCCTCTGGAAAGTTATGCCAATCCAACACCAACAACAGTAACAACTAACTCTGGAGCAACCTGGAAATATTTTATCATTAACCCGGAGCTTAGTGATGATGCTGGGTATGGTGCCTGGTACTATGCTACCAATCAATTAAAATTTGAAACCTATTGGAAAGGATTAGTATGCGAAACAGGAACCAGAAATATTAGCCTAATTCCAGCCTGCACCACCATAACGAATGCCAGTAATATAGGTTATCCTACTTATACTCCTGGACAACTTGATGTCTACAGTCCTACATATACTACCTGGTCTGGCAAAACCGCTTATGTTGGTTTTAGAAACCAATTCGAAGGCTACAATATTAACGGCTATTTCAAACTGATTGCTGGGGCCAATGGATCAGGTTATTCTGTAACTGAGTTTGGCTACAACACACAACCATATGGCAGTATTACAACACCTTGTGCATTACCATTATCCACTGCAGACATTGATATAACAAACTCAGAAACATCCGTCTATCCAAATCCGGTTTCTGATGTATTGAATATTAAAACAAAAGGGAAAATTAAATCAATTGCTGTTTATGACATGTTTGGAAGAAATATGAATGCTAAAATTGTTGGTGATAAGGTGGATGTTAAACACTTCCTAAGCGGAACTTATTTAATTGATATTGAAACCACTTTAGGAAAATCTTCCCAAAAATTCATTAAAAAATAGAATCAAACTCAAAGCAGTTACAGACTGGTTTAAAACGTTTTAAATAACAAAAACACTTTTCTCAGAAATATGAATAATAGTTTAGTATTCATATGCAGAGTAGATTGGGCTTCATTGTAAGCCCAATTTTTTATCCTATTTATGAGCAGTTCTCCATTTATTTATGTAATTTTATTCTTTGATAACAATATTCAGTGCATTATAAAAACGACACCATCACCATCCGCGAATTTACTCCCGAAGAATTCCCTTTATTTTCTGGTCTTTTTGAAAATGAAAATGTTACCAGGTATCTGCCTTACAAGACTCCGGAAGAGTATAAAGAAATGTTTGACAAGGCATTATCTGATTACACAGAAGGAACCTTCAGCAGATGGGGAATATTTAATACCCAAAATCAGGATTTTGTAGGAATGTGCCTCGCAAGAATCTTCCTTGACCATCCGGAACAACTAGAAATCGGCTATACCTTAGGAGAAGAGTATTGGGGTAAAGGACTTGGAACTGAAGTTTGTAAAGCTCTTGTTGATTATTGTTCTTCACTGAATTCTCAGAAAGATATTGTGGCTGTTACCGATCTTGATAATATAGGATCTCAAAAAGTACTTTTAAAAAGTGGCTTCAGCAGAATTGAAAATCTGATACGAGAGGATAGAGAACTGGCTTACTTTATATTGGAGAAAGGGTAAACTTATTGAGTATCTTTTTCCCACAGATTTCACAGATTTACCCAGATGTTTGTGCATATTTTTAGACTAAAATAACCTCAGACAATAAAAATCTTTGCTTTTTTTAAGCTTAATTAAACTTCTCGAGAGTTTATTTCTTACTTAAAATCAACTTAAGTGTTTTTAAAATCTTTTGTGACTTTTGTGGTTAAATACAAAGTCTTCAACCCTAAAAACATTTCATTTATACAATAATTTATCATAACTTGCAGGAATTATGATGTCGAAACGTTGCAAATATGCGCTTAAAGCAATGGTCAGATTAGCAAGGAATTATAACCAGGGCTTTCTGCCAACCTCCGTTATTGCACAAGACGAAAACATCCCCAAGAAATTTCTGGAACAAATTCTTCTCGAACTTAAAAGAGCCAAACTGGTCAACAGTAAACAAGGCAAAGTAGGAGGGTATTACTTACTGAAATCACCCGACGATGTCTCATTAGCAGACATTTATCGTATTTTTGATGGGCCTATTGCTCTTACGCCATGTGTATCTCTAAATTTTTATGAAGCATGCGATGATTGCGTAGATGAAGCGGTCTGTTACTTAAGAAAAGAATTAATGATCGTTCGTGAAAAGACCAGAACAAGCATGATGGAGGCCACTCTGACTAAGTTTATCAATAACAATTAATTTTTTTTATTTAAATTCTACTATTTTGATAGGAGTTATAGAATTTTGTATATATTTGCAAGACTTAAATCTCAATTCAAAATGAACAACAGTCTGGAAAATGAATACGAAAATCTTGTAAAAGAGGCTAGTGAAGCTTCTTTTCAAACGAATGGACTGCAAATACTGACCGAAAGATTCCCGGGAGAAGTTATCTTTTCAACCAGTTTCAGTTACGAAGATCAGGTGATCACTCATCTGATAAAAGATTTAACTATTGAAATATTCACACTTGATACCGGAAGACTTTTTGAACAGACCTACGAAACCTGGACCTCCACAAAAGCTTTTTTCAAAAAGAATATCAAAGCCTACTATCCGGATACGGAAGAACTCAGAGCATTTGTCACAGAAAATGGTCCGGATTCATTCTATCAGTCCGTAGAGAAAAGGAAAGCATGTTGTACCATCCGAAAGGTTCATCCTCTGAGAAAAGCACTGGAAGGCTATAAAGTATGGGTTACAGGCCTGAGGTCAGAACATTCTCCCAACAGACAAAATATGCCCCAGCTGGAATGGGATCCGGATAACAGGATTATCAAATTTCATCCTATTCTACACTGGACCACAGAACAGGTGACAGCCTATGTAAAGGATCATCATCTGCCCTACAATCATCTTCATAAAAAAGGATTTGTAAGCATAGGATGTGCGCCCTGTACCAGAGCCATCAAAGAAGGAGAAGATTTCAGAGCAGGCCGTTGGTGGTGGGAAGATGCCAACAAAAAAGAATGCGGTCTGCATATTCATCAATAAAAAAAGAAAAAAATGTCAATACATCAGTTCAATTATTTAGATCAGTTAGAAGCTGAATCTATTTATATATTAAGAGAAGTAGCGGGTCAGTTTGAACGTCCTGCCTTATTATTCAGTGGAGGAAAAGACAGTATTGTGCTGGCTCATCTGGCCAAAAAAGCATTCTTCCATGGCAAAATACCGTTTACCTTTGTTCATGTAGATACCGGACACAACTTTCCGGAAGTGTTGGATTTTCGTGATCAGCTGGTAAAGCAGTTAGAGGTCAATCTGGCGGTAAGGAAAGTGGAAGACACGATAAAAAGTAAAAAATTAACGGAAGCCAAAGGTAAATTTCCAAGCAGAAACTGGCTGCAAACCTATACACTTCTTGATACGATTGAAGAATTTGAATTTGATGCCTGTATCGGAGGAGCCAGAAGAGATGAGGAAAAAGCAAGAGCAAAAGAAAGAATATTTTCCGTCCGTGATGAATTCGGGCAATGGGATCCTAAACTTCAGCGTCCCGAGCTATGGAATATCTTCAACGGAAAAATTCACAAAGGAGAAAATGTAAGAATTTTCCCAATCAGCAACTGGACTGAGCTTGACATCTGGAACTATATCCGCAGAGAGAAAATTGCACTTCCTTCCATTTATTTTTCGCATGAAAGAGAAGTGGTAGACTTTAACGGTCAATGGCTTGCCAATTCCTCACACGTCTTTTTAGAGCCGGAGGATATTATCACCACCAAAAAAATACGTTACCGAACTGTAGGCGATATGACCTGCACTGCTGCTGTAGAATCCAATGCTGTAACCATTGATGCGGTAATCGATGAAATTGTAGCCACCAGAATTTCAGAACGCGGAGAAACCAGAATTGACGACAGAGTGACAGAAGCCGCCATGGAAGACAGAAAAAAAGGAGGCTATTTCTAGATAAGCAATCAGCAATGAGTAATAAGTAATAGAATAGACAGCTTTTACTTCTTAACCACAGAATATTACTCATTACCAATTACTCATTATTTATAACAAAAATCGGATGGATATATTAAGATTTATAACAGCAGGAAGCGTAGATGACGGTAAAAGTACCCTTATTGGCAGACTGCTTTACGATAGCAAAAGTATTTTACAGGATCAATTGGAAGTCCTTGAAAAACATTCTAAAAATAAAAATGAAGACGGGGTAGACCTTGCTCTTCTAACAGACGGATTGCGTGCGGAAAGAGAACAGGGAATCACGATTGATGTTGCCTACCGTTATTTTTCAACCGCAAAAAGAAAATTTATCATTGCTGATGCTCCCGGGCATGTACAATATACCCGTAATATGATCACCGGAGCATCCAATTCTGATCTGATGGTCATTCTGATCGATGCCCGAAAAGGTGTGATAGAACAGACCAGAAGACATTCCATTATTGCCTCTTTATTACAGTTGAAGAAAGTTGCAGTAGCCATCAACAAAATGGATATGGTGGATTATGCAGAAGATGTTTTTGAAAATATAAAATCAGAATATGCAAAAATTGCAGAAAATCTGGGATTAAATGACGTAAGTTATTTTCCGATCTCCGCATTAAAAGGAGATAATATTGTTTCAAAATCTTCCAGAACAGATTGGTATGAAGGAAATTCTCTTCTTGAGTATCTTGAAGAAGTAACCCTACATGAACAAAAAAACAACGGAAGCCGTTTTCAGGTTCAGTATGTGATTCGTCCTCAAACGGAGGAACTGCATGATTACAGAGGCTATGCCGGACAGATACTTAGTGGAAAATTCATCAAAGGAGACAAAATCCATATTCTTCCGGCAGATCTTACCAATGAAATCACTAAAATTGAAATCAATGGTGTTGAAAAAGAAGAAGCATTTGAAGGTCAACCCGCTGTTATCCACCTTGCTCACGATGTAGATGTCAGCAGAGGAGATATTTTTGCAACGGAAGAACATGTTCCTGCGGTTGAAAAAGACCTTGAAATTCTGTTATGCTGGCTTGATCAGAAACCTTTGCAGCCAGGGAATAAATATCTGTTGCAACAGAATAGCAGACTTGTCAAAGCCGTTGTAAAAGAAGTAGATTACAAGATCAATGTCAATACCCTTATCCGGGAACAGGCGGATGGAGAAATTAAACTGAACGAAATTGTAAAAGTTACCCTTCGAACGGCACAGCCTTTGGTCTATGACAGCTTTACCAATAATAAAACAACGGGCTCTGCCATTTTGGTAGATGAAACGTCCAATTCAACGGTAGCAGCCTGTATAATTCAATAGAAAAAATGGCAATTCCCGATCAATTAATTGAAAGAATTCATCAGACAAAGCAAAACAGCATTCATGGATTCTTTGATAAAATAAAGACCAAAAAATGGGTTAAGGATTTGTATGAAACACTTTTCCTGCCTCAGACTGACAATACTGAAGAGCAACTGAAAAGAAATTTCGAAGCCCTGCAGGAAACACTATCTGACTTAATTAATACCGTTGTAGGAGATAAAGATCTTACTGAAAAACAAGTCAATCAATTTTTTGAAGCCTTGCCGACACTGTATGATCAGTTGGTTCTGGATGCAAAATCTATTCTGGAATTTGATCCCGCAGCAGATTCTCTGGAAGAGGTATATCTGGCATATCCGGGCTTTTTTGCCACCTATGTCTACCGTATTTCGCACCAGCTTTGGAGTCAGGAAGTGAAGATTCTACCGCGTGTCATTTCAGAATATGCACACAGTAAAACCGGAATTGATATTCATCCCGGAGCTACCATCGGCAAATCTTTTTTTATTGATCACGGAACAGGAATAGTGATTGGAGAAACAACCATTATTGGAAACAATGTCAAAATCTATCAGGGAGTAACCCTCGGAGCCTTGAATGTTTCCAAAGAAAAAGCCCATCAGAAAAGGCATCCCAATATTGAAGATGATGTGATTATCTATTCGGGAGCCACCATTCTGGGAGGTGAAACAACTATAGGCAGAGAAAGTATCATAGGAGGAAATGTCTGGGTAACCCAGGATGTTCCTGCCAACTCTCTGGTCTACCACAAAAGTGAAATAAAAATAAAGGATAATACTTCATTACCGGAATCATTAACCTTTGTGATTTAAAAAAAACAAAAAAGTAAATTGATATGAAATTTCAGAACGCATTAGAAACGATTGGAAACACACCCGTCGTAAAAATCAATAAACTCTTCAGTTCAGATCATGAAATCTGGATCAAACTTGAAAAAAGCAACCCTGGCGGAAGCATTAAAGACAGAATTGCCCTATCCATGATTGAAGATGCAGAAGCAAAAGGATTATTAAATAAAGACAGTGTCATTATAGAACCCACTAGCGGAAATACAGGGATAGGACTCGCTTTGGTAGCTGCTGTAAAAGGATACAAACTAATCCTTGTCATGCCGGAAAGTATGAGCATAGAACGCCGTAAAATTATGGAAGCGTACGGAGCAGAATTCGTCCTTACCCCAAGAGAAAAAGGGATGAAAGGAGCCATTGAAAAAGCCAATGAGCTTGCTGAAGAAACCCCCAATTCATGGATTCCAAAACAATTTGACAATCCTGCCAATGTAAAAGTACATGTAGAAACCACTGCACAGGAAATTTTAAAAGATTTCCCGGATGGCCTAGATTACATCATTACAGGAGTAGGAACCGGAGGACACATCACGGGAATTGCAAAAGCAGTAAAAGAAAAGTATCCTAATGTAAAAGTAATTGCTGTAGAACCGGAATTATCTCCCGTACTCAGTGGAGGAAGCCCCGCACCGCACCCATTACAAGGACTCGGAGCAGGATTTGTTCCTTCCATTCTGGATGTTACTCTTTTAGACGGAGTCATTACAGTAGGAAAGGAAGAAGCTTATGAATACGCCCTCAATGCCGCTAAACAAGAAGGTCTTTTTGTGGGAGTTTCCACAGGAGCCGCTTTAGCAGCCATTGCAAAACATTTACCGGAAATACAACCTAACGCTAAAATTCTCACCATCAATTACGATACCGGAGAAAGGTATCTGTCCGTAGAAGGACTCTTCTAAATCCTTAATTAACACCTACTTCAATGAAAACAAATATAAAATCACCAAAGGTCTTCCTTATCGGTGCAGGGCCCGGCAACCCTGAACTGATCACTGTAAAAGCAGTAAAAGCAATCGCAGAAGCAGATGTCATCTTATGTGACCGCCTTGTAAGCCCGGAGATTCTGGAAACCTACGTTAATGAAAACACAGAAATCATCTATGTAGGGAAAGAATGCAGTAAAAATGCTTCCACACCGCAGTCTCATATCAATACTTTGATGGTGGAATATGCCCTTCAGAACAAAACTATTGTCAGGCTTAAAGGAGGAGACGTTTCTATATTCTCTAATATTCTGGATGAATTGCAGGCTTTAAAACAGAATCATATTCCTTACGAAATTATTCCGGGAATTACAGCCGCATTAGGAGCAGCCGCATTTGCAGGGATGCCTTTAACAGCAAGAGGATATTCTACATCAGTGCGTTTTCTGACGTATTATAAATCAGAAATTGTGAGTGAAGAATATTGGAAAGAGCTGGCTTTAACCAATGATACCCTTGTTTTCTATATGTCTAAAGGAAATCTTACCCCACTTGTAGAAAAGCTGAAACAGCTTGAGATTTCAGGTGATAAAAAAATTGCAGTCATTGAACAGGCGACAACGCCTTTCCAAAAGGTGTACACTTCATCATTTGATGATTTTAATGAAAAATTCGGAGACAAAAACTTTGCTTCACCTTCATTGGTTGTTGTGGGTAAAATTGTTAACCTTCACGAAGAATTTTCATGGCTGGAAAATGCCGAACAGGAAGGTCTTTACTTTAAATCAGTGGAAAACGGAAGTCTAATCCCTACAACTCAAAATTTCTTTGAATATGCTGTCTGAAACTAAATTAAATGTATTAAAACAAATATCCGGAGACCTATCCAGAGACGAAGCCATTTGGGCAAGCGGATATCTTGCAGGTATTGCCGGAGGATCGTCACTGACCGCCGTACTGCCGCCTCAGGAAACGAATAGTACTGCACAGAATGCTGTAAAGAAAATAACGCTGGCCTACGGAACAGAAACCGGAAACAGTAAAAAATTAGCGACAGCTTTAGCAGGTATTGTGAAGAAAAAAGGACTTCAGGTAAAACTGGCTGACCTTTCTCAGTACAAACCAAAAGATCTGGCTAAAGAAGAGTTTTTCTTCGTAGTGATCAGCACTCAGGGAGAAGGTGAACCACCAGCGCTGGCCAAAAAGTTCTATGATTATATCTATGAAAATGAAATTAATCTTAGCGGACTTAAATTCGGAGTACTGGCTTTAGGAGACAGCAGTTACCCTCTGTTCTGCAAAACAGGAGAAGATGTAGATTCGCGCTTTGAAATATTGGGAGCTCAGCGTGTTATCCCATTAAAGAAATGTGATATTGATTATGAACAGGAAGCTTCACACTGGATAGAACATGTATTCGAGACAGTCAGTAAAAATGCTGGTCAGAGTACAAAAAGTATTTCAACTCCAAAGGTTTCTGCCGGAAGAAAGAAATACCAGGGGAAAGTTTCGGCAATCATTAATCTGAACGATATTACTTCTGAAAAAGAAACGTATCACATTGAAATTGAAACAGAAGAATCGCTGGCTTACCAGCCGGGTGCAGCGTTAGGATTAATTCCTTTCAATTCAAAATCTATAGTAGATGAAATTATTACCCTTACAGGAATTGATCCTCAAAAAAAGATAGAAACAGCAAAAATTACAGATACCGCTGAAGAACTTTTACACAAACATCTTAACATCAGTTATCTGCTTAAATCCGTTGTTGCTCAATATGCTAAAATAACAGGACATTCCATTCCCGAGGTCAGACTCAGTCTTCTTGATCTGCTTAGGATTTATCCGGTAAAAAATGCTGATGAATTTGAAGAAATCGTTCAGGTATTAACTGCTCAGTCACCCCGTCTGTATTCAATTTCCTCTTCGCTTGAAGCGCATGGTGATACAGAAATTCATATTACGGTCGCCAAATCAGAATTCTTTATAGATCATCAGAAACATAATGGATTATGCAGTGGTTTTCTGAGTGAATTCAAAGAAGGAGAAGATATTGAGTTTTATATTCAGGATGCAGGACACTTCAAATTGCCTCAAGCTGATAAAGATATCATCATGATTGGTCCCGGTACAGGAATAGCACCTTTCAGATCATTCCTTTGGGAGCGTGATGCAACAGGTGCGGAAGGAAGAAACTGGCTGTTTTTCGGGGACAGAAGCTTCGTTTCAGACTTCCTTTATCAGGCAGAACTTCAGGATTTCATTAAAACGGGCAGCCTTACTCATTTAGACCTTGCTTTTTCAAGAGATACCGCTGAAAAAATATATGTTCAGCACAGACTGGAACAAAAAGCACAGGAAGTTTTTTACTGGCTGGAAGGCGGAGCATCTGTATACGTGTGCGGAGCCAAAGAACCAATGGCTCGTGATGTAGAACAGACACTTCTCACCATCATTCAGAATGAAGGAAAAAGAAGCAAAGAAGATGCAGCCCTTTATCTGGAAGAGATGGAGCTTAGCGGCAGATATGCTAAAGATGTTTATTAAATGAGATAAAGAAGTACTCGTAAAAAATTAAAGGAAACAATTATGAACAATGATAAAGAAAACCTTTCACCGGTAGAAAGGATTAAAACCAGCAGTAATGGGCTTAGGGGATCTTTAAAAGAAAGCCTTGCTGATCCTATTACCGGAGCCATAAGGGAAGATGATCAGACGCTGATCAAATTTCATGGAATGTACCAACAGGACGACAGGGACCGAAGGGAAGAGCGTGTCTCTAAAAAACTGGAATGGCTGTATTCCTACATGATCAGATTAAGACTTCCCGGCGGCTTTTTAACTCCGGAACAATGGGTAGGATTGAATGAAACAGCAGAAGATCATTCCACCGGAACCATTAAAGTAACCACAAGACAAACGATTCAGCTGCATGGTATTTTAAAATCTCATTTAAGACCTACCATCCAAAGTTTCAATCTTCAGCATCTGGATTCTATTGCGGCTTGTGGGGATGTCAACAGAAATGTAACGTGTACAGCCAATCCCTCAGAATCACCTTTGCACAAGGAAGCTTACGAACTGGCAGGGAAAATCAGTGAGATGTGTCTTCCAAAAACCAAATCTTATTATGATATCTGGATTGATGATGAACTTCTGGTAGACAGAAAAGCAGAAGAAGATCCTCTGTATCAGGATAGATATCTTCCGAGAAAGCTGAAAATAGGAATCGCTGTTCCACCCAATAATGATGTGGATGTATTCATCAATGATATTGCCTTAATTGCTATTATCGAAAATGATAAAATTGTTGGTTACAATATTGCTGCCGGAGGAGGACTAGGAGCTACTCACGGAAACGAAGCTACTTATGCCCGCCTTGCATCCATTCTTGGATTTGTAGATACCGAAGAAAAAGTATTAAAAGCTGTCTACGAAATCATCACGGTTCAAAGAGACTTCGGAAACAGAAGCGACCGAAAATTATCAAGATTGAAATATACGATTGATAAATTGGGTATCGATCAGTACAGAGCGGAAGTAGAAAAAAGAACAGGATTCAGCTTTGAACCTGCCAGAGAATTTAAGTTTGAACAAAGAAAAGACCGTTACGGATGGATTCAAAATCATGAAGGAAAATGGTTTTACACTGTATTTGTAGAGCATGGAAGAATCCTTAATACGGCAGAATATCCTTTAAAATCAGGATTATTAAAAGTAGCGCAGACTGGCAATGCCAATTTCCGTTTTACCTGTAACCAGAACCTTATTCTTGCTGATATTGATGAAAAGAATAAAGCTGATATTGAACATATTTTAGAAGAACACGGAATTTCAGAATATACAAACGGAGCCAGTGCTCTGCGTAAAAACTCTGTTGCCTGTGTGGCTTTGAATACCTGTTCATTGGCATTGGCTGAAGCTCAGCGTTATCTGCCTTCATTGGTCACAAAAATAGAACCTATCCTTGAAAAATATGGTCTGCGGGACGAAGATATTACCATTCGTATGACTGGATGTCCTAATGGGTGTGGAAGATCTCCAAATGCTGAAATCGGATTTGTGGGTACAGCTTATGGGAAATATAATCTTCACATCGGAGGAGACCGTCTGGGTATGCGATTGAATACAAAATTTAAAGAAAATATTGGCGAAGAAGAAATTCTTACAACCCTGGATGAGCTTTTCGGAATTTATGTACAGAAAAGACTTGCAGAAGAAACATTTGGTGATTTTTCATACCGTTACTTACATACCTTAAATTAATTATATGGCTAATTTTCATTATGATCTGAAAAAAAATAAAAAAACTAAACCTCTTCATTTTGGGAGACGAATGTGTATGTGTTGTTGATTCTCCAATAGCAATACAATCAAAGCTGTTTCAACTTTTCAATCCAACCACAAAAGTCACAAAAATTTTTAAACACTTAAGTTTTTTAAGAGCCCAACTTTGTGCGTAATAAGAACACCTAAGTTTTGTGAAAATCTTTGATTTTCATCTAATGTGAGCTTTCTACGGCACCGTTTTAAACTTACTTAGGTGAACTAAAGTGTTTTAAAATGAAAACTTTTGTGCCTTTTGTGGCCAAAAACAATCAATGTAAAAGTTCAGACAGCTTCATTCTCAACCTAAAAAATGAAGCAAAAATGAAAAACAAAAAACAGGGAAATTTTCTGCCTAAAGCAGGTATTATTGCATTTACATTTCTATTTTTCAATCTGGCAGAGGCCCAGCAGCAACTCATAGAGCTTAGCGGAAGCATCAAAAATACAGGCACAAGCAAAGGCCTTGATTCGGTAAAAGTACACATCGAAAATACACAGGATAATGCCATCACAGACCCACTGGGAAATTTTAAGATCAGAACAAGAGTTACCCTACCATTTCGGGTGGTTATTCAGAAAGATGGATTCACCAGCCAGACAGTTGAAATACTTTCTCCTTCCAACAAAATAACGATAGGTCTTAACCCTCAAAATACGATTATTGATGATGTCGTAATTTCAGCCTCCAGAGTTCCGGAAAAAATATTAAGATCACCGATTGCCATTGAAAAAATTGATATTAAAACCATCAGGGAAAGTCCGGCTGCTTCGTTCTATGAAACATTGGAAAATGTAAAAGGACTGCAGCTTTTAACCTCAAGTCTTACTTTAAAAATCCCTAATTCAAGAGGTTTTAACTCACCCAATAATTTCCGTTTTATGCAGTTGGTAGACGGAGTAGATGTGCAGTCGGCAACGTTGGGAGTTCCATTGGGAAATGCAATAGGGCCTACAGAGCTGGATATTCAGTCTATGGAAGTAACACCAGGAGCAGCTTCGGCTTTGTACGGAATGAATGCCATCAACGGGCTGGCCAGTTTACAGACCAAAGATCCGTTTACTTCTGAAGGAATAAGCCTTTATTTCCGTGGCGGAGTCAATCATGTAGATAATGTTAATCATAAAATAAGTTCTCTGGGTGAAAGTGCTATTCGCTTTGCAAAGGTGATCAATAAAAATTTTGCCGTTAAAGTCAATGCCTCTTATTTCAGTGGAACCGACTGGATTTCAAATAATCTGACAGATCAGAATCCCGGATCTATGGTCACAGCCAATCCTAATTTTGCTTTGGCCAATAATCCTGCTGAAGATCTGTGGAATAAATACGGAGATGAAAGAAACAACCGTGTTGCTGTAAAAGTAGATTACAACGGAAAGCCCACCACATTTAATGTTTCGAGGACAGGATATCTTGAAAAAGATCTTGTAAGCCCGGATGTAAAAAACATTAAGTTTGATGCAGGACTATACTACCGTTTCGGAGATCAGTGGAGAACATCTTATGTATACCGTTATGGCTTGCTGGACGGAACTTTCCAAAGAGGAAATAAAATCCGGTTACAAAATGCCACGGTTCAAAACCATAAAGTAGAACTGACTGGAAAAGAACTGACGTTCAGAGCTTATGTATCCATAGAAAACACAGGAGATTCTTATAATCTGAAACCTTTGGCGGATAATCTGGATTTAACCAATCTCTCCAATACCAACTGGAAAAATATATTTCAAACGGCTCTTCAGAATAACCTGAATGCAGGAGCTAATCTCAATGATGCCTTCATTATAGCCCGCCAGGAAGCAGATAAAAATAGAGTCGTACCAGGAACTGCAGCGTTTGAACAGTTAAAAAATACCATTATCGGAATCAATAACTGGGATTCAGCCAATGCAGGAATTGCAGGTGCTCCGGCAACGGGTGGCGCTAAACTGGAACAGAAATCCCGTTTCTATCAAGGCGAACTTACCTACGACTTTAGCAGGTTTGTGAAAATATTCAGCCTTCTCGCAGGTATAGATTACCGTTTGTACAGTATTACTCCGGACGGAAATAATTTCGTTGATTTTGACCGTCCTGTAAGTGAAAGAAATATTCCTTTAGCCAATGGTACGTTCGGGAAAGATGTTATTTATCAGAAATATGGAGCTTTTGCTCAGATAACGAAACTTTTCTTTAATGATAAATTAAAAATCAATGCTGCTTTACGAATTGACAGGAATCCCGAATTTGAAGCCAAACTTAACCCTAGAATAAGTGTCGTTTATTCTCCTGTTAAAGAACATAATTTCAGAGCTTCATTCCAAAACGGATACCGTTTCCCTTCGTTATTTGAAGCACTTTCGTTCGTAAATAACGGAAATGTAAGAAGAGTGGGAGGTCTTTCGAAAGTGAATGACGGACTGGGATATCTGGAAAATTCCTATACCCTGGCTTCCATTGACAAATTTACCTCAGCAGTCAATGCAGCTATAGATGCAGGAAAAACTCAGGCTCAAGCCGCTCAGGATAATAAACAGCTTTTAACAGTAGCCAATCTGCAAAAATTACAGCCGGAAAAAATCAATTCATTTGAAGTAGGGTACAAGTCTACTTTCTTCAATAACAAGCTGGTGCTGGATTGGGATTTCTATTACAATATTTACGAAGGATTCCTTGGTCAGGTAGAAGTAGCCGTCCCAAAAAACAGCCAGGTAGGAAGCAATGCAGCTATACTCGCTATGCTGGACCGAAGTAAACAGGACAGATACAGAGTTTATACCAACAGTAACAACACTTACAAAAGCTATGGAACCTCTTTAGGCATCCGTTATAATATCACAGGAAATTACAATGTCAATACCAATGTTTCTTATAATGATCTTGCGTCCAACAATACTTCAGATCTGTTTATTACGGCTTTCAACACCCCGAAATGGATGATGAATGTAAGTATCGGAAACAGAGAAATTGTCAAAAACATAGGATTTACCCTTGTGGCAAGATGGCAGAGTGGCTTTATGTGGGAAAGTCCTTTAGCATCAGGTGCAATTCCGGCTTATTATACCATTGATGCTCAGGCTACATGGAAGATTCCTGAAATCCGTGCGAATGTGAAAATTGGGGCAACCAATTTACTGAACAGACGTTATTTTCAGTATGCAGCAGGTCCTGAAATTGGAGGACTGTATTATCTCGCTTTTACTTATGATTTAAAACTGTAATCAGCATGAGCAATTCTTTATATCCCATATTTTTAAAACTTGAAAACCTTTCACTATTGATCATCGGTGGTGGAAAGGTAGCTCTTGAAAAACTGGAATCCGTACTGGGTAATTCACCTGAAACATCCATCAAACTGGTAGCAAAAGAAATTATCCCTGAAGTCAGAACCTTACAAAATCAGTTCTCCAATATCACTCTTCACGAAAGGTCATACAATGATCATGATTTTAATGATATGGATCTTGCAATTATTGCGGTAAATGATATTGTACTGGCAGGAGAGATCAGAGAAAAAGCACAACAAAATAATGTATTAGTCAATATTGCTGACAAACCGGATTTGTGTGATTTCTATTTAGGTTCCATTGTCAAAAAAGGAAGCCTTAAAATTGCCATTTCCACCAATGGAAAATCTCCGACTATCGCTAAAAGATTAAGAGAAACTTTTACTGAAATCATCCCTGACGAAATGGATCATGTTCTGGATAATATGCAGAATATCCGAAATCAATTGACAGGAGATTTCAATTACAAAGTGAAAGAACTCAATAAGATCACTACAGAATATCTATCTGACGGAAAAGTTGCTTCAAAACCGGATAGGGAAATTGAGAAACTGATCAATATTACCAAAACAGCTCAGAGAAAAGCCAATATTTATCTTGCCATTATAGGTGTTTTATTGCTTTTTGGATTATTTGGGCTCGTGGTGTATCAGTTCAATCTTTCCGGTGATATCCAATACTTTCTGAATAAAGACGGTCATATTTTTTACTGGATGCTGTTTGCAGGTTTTATGGCAGAAATTGTGGCCGGATCCATGGGAATGGGGTATGGAGTAATATGTACCACCATACTTCTGCTGTTGAATGTACCACCACCTGTAGTGAGTGCAAGCATTCATTCTGCAGAATCATTTACTACTGCAGCCGGAAGTTTCAGTCATTATAAACTGGGAAATGTCAATAAGAAAATGGTGTGGGTATTATTCCCGCTGGCTATTGTAGGTTCTGTTATCGGAGCATTAACGCTTTCTCATTATGGAGAACATTATGCTCATATTGTAAAGCCAATTATCGCCTGCTATACCTTGTATCTTGGGGTAAATATCTTAAGAAATGCATTCAAAGATAAAAAATCAGGGCAAGGTAAAACCAAACGCAGAACCAATCTCAGAGTATTAGGATTGGTAGGTGGTTTTATTGATTCTTTTGCAGGAGGCGGATGGGGACCATTAGTAACCGGAACATTGATCAAAGAAGGACGAATTCCCCGATATGTAGTGGGAAGCTCAACTGTTGCCAAGTTTTTACTTACCATAACCAGTGCAGTTACCTTCATCTTTACCATTGGTATCCATCACTGGAATATTGTTTTGGGGCTTTTGCTGGGTGGTGTTTTTACAGCTCCTTTTTCTGCCATGCTTACCTCAAAACTGCCAACAAAGAAAATGTTTGTCGTGGTAGGAATGGTAGTTATTGCCATGAGCCTTATTACGATAACCAAATCAGTTTTATCGTAAAAAACAGGTATGCAATTGAGAGGGAATGTATATTTTTTTAACGCAAAGGATTTAAATTATTCATTACAAATTTAAGAAGGCAAAGACAGGAATCAATGCATTGATTCTTTCCACGCAAACGCATAGCCGCGTAGCTTCATCAGTGACTTTATAGCATATTTGCTCGCTCTAATAAAAAGGTCTGGGTCTTTAAACTTTGTTTTTTTACCAGGTCTTGTTATAAATATTTTTTAACGCAAAGATTTTAATGTTTTACTTTATCTTGAGGAATCAAAGGGGGAAAAATCAATGATACAGTCCGTTGACATTATATCATTACTCATTTTTAGTAAAAATCTGAAACCATTAAATCTTTGCGTTTTTTTATTTTTTTGAATGCTTCTATTTGGGAAACGCAAAGGCGCAAAATGATATTAAAAAAGCTTCTGTAAGGCGCAAGGATTTTATCTTCGATAAAATTAAACACTGTATGTTTTAAAACTTTCACAGATGTTGATGCAAAAATATGCTAATCACTTTACTCTATTATAAAAACACAATCATCACTTGCTGAAAGTCTTCGATTTTCTTGCGTCTTAAAATCATACATAAAATTTAGAAAAACCTTGCGACTTTGCGATTTTCCAATAAAAAACAGCTCCCAAAAAGAGAGCTGTTTATAATTATTAACTATTTCCAGATTTTGTTTTTTGGAAACGATCAATTCCAAATCCTGTGCACCCCTGAAACAAAAACAGAAGTAAAAACAGGAGATATAACATTTGAGGCAGGTATAGAAAATAGCCAAGCCATGTAAAAGGATCCATTTCATAAATTCCGGTTTCGGGTTTGATAGGAATAAGTTCCTTAGGAATTGAGCCCAGGTCATGGGTAAATAAAGCAACAAGTATAATAATGATTAAAAATACGGAGCTTATTCTCGTCCAAAAACCCAGCATTAGAAATAAACCAAAGACACATTCACAAAAGGCGGTGAAATTGGCCGTAAACTGAGGAAAAGGAAATCCTATGGTACTGATGGTATTGAACATATATCCCTGGAAAATAGGATGAAAAAGCTTGTTAAAGCCTGCTACAAAAAAGAATAATCCAATTAATATTCTGCATATTATATAGATGGTATTCGTATTTTTTTCGAGGTTTGATACTATTGTTTTCATTATTTTTTTAATTCATTTTTTGATTACATCACCGTGACAAAGCCATGAACAGCAGCTGGTCATGTAATTCTGGTTTAGATAATAGGATAGGCTATGGAAAAAAATATTCCATAGCTGAAAAATGTTATTTTACCAATAACTGAAAATTACATTTTTATTTTGGGCGGAATCCAAATAGAATTAAAAAAAGAAGAATAGGGCGGATCATCATATAAAAAGAAGCCGTTGCTTATTTCCGGATCCATAAATTTTTCAAATCCAAAGGAAGGAAAAGAGGTGGTAAAAAAGAGAGAAGAATTAGAGCAATAGTTATTATTGCATTTTATCGGAGTCTTGTTATTTTCTTCAAGAAAAGTCTTATTACATTTTTTCTGAGGACTTTCTTCGGATTTGGAATTACTTGTGATTTCTATGGTAGAAAAGGTTGTGTTTTCTGTTTTTGGGATCAGAAAATGGACTAGTATTAAAAATATACTAACGATCTGTATACCATGTAATATTCCATTCTTTCCTGTCATAAATCCCATGCAATTCAGACAAATATAATAAAATATTTATACTTGCTTTTTAATTAGCGTACATTATGAGATTTATAGGCTTGTCAAAAAGCTCTAATTAAAGCTCTTTCTGAATTCTAAAGGAGAAACAGCGGTCTGATTTTTAAACAAACGATGAAAAGACTGTGGATGCTCAAATCCCAGATTGTAAGCAATCTCAGATACAGACATTGTAGTGGTAGACAACAGCTCTTTTGCCTTTTCAATCACTCTGTTCTGAATATGCTGCTGCGTGGTCTGTCCTGTATGCACCCTCAGCATGTCACTTAGATAATTGGGACTTATATTCATTTGTCCTGCCACAAACTGTACGGTGGGAATCCCATTGATCAGCAGTTTTTCATTTTTGAAATAATCATCCAGTAAATTTTCAAGTTGAGTCAAAAGATCATGATTTACTTTTTTTCGGGTTAAAAACTGACGGTTGTAGAATCTGTCACAGTATTTCAACAGCAAATCAATATTGGAAAGCAATAAATCCTGGGTAAAACCATCCATATTGGCTTCTATCTCTCTGCTGATATTACCCATGATATCCGTTACAGATTTTTCTTCTTTTTCGGAAAGGTAGAGCGCTTCATTGGCCGTATAGGAGAAGTAGCCGTAATCTTTTATGATAGAGGCTAACGGATATCCCTGCAGAAAATCAGGATGTATGACCAATACATTTCCTCTCACTTCGGAAAGCAGAATATCTTCAAACTGCAATACCTGATGGGGAGCAATAAAATACATAATTCCATCCTCAAAATCATAATAATGCTGTCCATATTTACATCTTCCTGCACAATCCTTTTTAATGGAAACCACATAAAAATCTGTAGTCACGGCACTTAGTATCGTTTCCGGATCTATATTCACTTCATTAAAATCAAATACGCTGATCAGAGGGTTGGAAGGCCTTTTCAGTTTCAGATAGTTGTGTAATGCTGTGATAGAAGTTACTTTTTCAGGAGCTTTCATTTCCTTTTTTGTTTGAGTTTATCCTTTAACCACCCCGTCAAAAATTCTGTGAATTTTCGCCACCCCTCTAAAGGAGGGGAATATTTTCCCCTTCGGTTGTGGTATTGGTGTTTCTAAGTTACTTATTTTAACCGTATTATTTTGCCGCTAGCTGTTCTTTTTTGATCTGTTCAATTCCCTGTCTGTAGGTAGTTACCTTAAACTCCGGGAACCTTTTTCTGAATTTTGAATCGTCAAAGAGATTATCATATTGATATCTTGGAAGCAGTTCCTTCAATTCTTTTGCATTTTTATTGAAGAAAGATCCTATGGTAAAAGCCAGATTGGGGATTACGGAATACCTGAATTCTTTCCCATAGATCTGAGAAGTCAATGCAATGAATTCTTCATAGGTTAACTTATTATCGTCTACCGGCAAATGCCAGGTTTGTCCATAAACATCGGGAGTATTTCCGATTAAAGCTGTAGCACGGCTTGCATCAGATGTCCAGATCAGGCTTCGTAATTTATCATCTCTTAAAGGGACTTTCAGTTTTTTATCTTCTTTGATAGCATTGAAAATAAGACTATTGGTAATACTTTGAGTTTTTCCGGGGCCATAAAATTCAGGAGCTCTGCAGATGACGGCTTCTATTGTTCCGGCTTTTATCTCTTTCAAAAGCATTTCTGCCATTTCTCTTCTTACATTTCCTTTTCTGCCTACAGGAGCAAATTGAGTATGCTCCGTTAAAACCTCATTATTTTGAGGGTACATATAGGTATTATCAAAAAATACCAGCTTCGTTCCATTGATTTTGCAAGCTTCAATAACATTTTTCAATATTATCGAGAATTGTTTTTCCCAAAGATTGGTATCCATAGGAAGTCCAAGGGTAAAATAAGCAATTTCACTTCCTTTCACGGCTTCTATTGCTTTTTCTCTGTCTGATAAGTCTGCTGAGAAAATACGATCTGTAGCATTTACTTTTTTAGCATTTCTGCTGACAATACGGATATCTGAAGTATAATTTCTTGCCAGTTCTCTTGCCAGTTCTTCGCCAATCTGTCCATTGGCTCCTAATATCGTTTGCATCATTTTTTATTTTGAGGGTTGGATATTGCATTGAAAATAAACAGAATATTTTCAGCTGCTTTTATTTCTGATACAAAATTCGGGCATAATGATAAAAATAGAGTAGCTGAATTCATGAAAGTTGTAACATAATCTCTGAGATCATAAAAAAACTGAGAAAGTAAAGATCACAACGATTGAATAATTTATTCTTTATTTCTCTTTGTTTCCTTTTCTTTCCCAGCCTTCACTGCTTCGTTAGCTTGGTTTAATTTTTTCTATCCAGTGCCAGATAATTATCTTCAATTCTGCTGATCAATAGGTAAAATAAACCTGCATAAATCATCTGAATTCCCATGGCTTCCCAGTTTTCAACGGTACTGCTTCCAAAAAGCAGCAGGATGATCAGGGAAGCTCCGGCTATAGTGGCAATTCGGGTTTTAAAACCAATCATAAGCAATAATCCGATGAGAAATTCCAAAAAGGGGAGCGTTATCCCAAAGAGCTGTACCAATGGCTGTGGAAGCCAGCTTGTTTCAAAACCTTTCATCATTCCTGAGGCAAAGTCCTGTAATTTTACCAATCGGACCAATCCGTGTCCTAAAAGGTTTATTCCCATCGAAACACGAAGGAAAAAATAGGCTGTTTTTGTATTATTCATAAAGGTATTTTTTGGTTGGAAGCTGGAAGCCGGATGCTGGAAGTTATATCCGGTATGATTCACTTCACTGTACTTAATTAACTATAATTTGTTTTTGCAGACCTTAATAACTTCCTTCCTCCAGCTTCCCGCTTCCTTACTTATTAAACTTTTCTTCACTATTATCAACCGGAGTATCGGGATCATTCATTACCATTTTGGCGATATCATCTTTTCTCATAAAGATTACCCCTTGTTTTTCTTTGGTGTATTTAATGAATTCTTCCATGGCGTGCACCATTGCCGGAGTTCCACCAATTCTGTCATGAAAACTGATGCTCATCATTCTTCTTTTGGAAGCACCTTCTTCATAGAGACGATCAAACTCAAACTTCAATTGAGCCAGAAACTGATCCGGGCTCCAGTGTTTTCCTTCGATATTGACAATATCATTGTTACGCAATGTATAAGGAATTACTACAAAATTTTTCCCTTTTACTTTGCTAATGAAGGGCTCATCATGGCTTACATCATCTATGTGATACAAAAAGCCGAGCTCCTGTAATACTTTAAGGGTATTCGGGCTTCTTCTCAGCCAATTACAATTGTAGCCTACTGCTTTCTGACCAGTAATCTTTTCAACCACATTGACACCTTCTTTGACAAAATTCAACTCATCAGAATAGCTCTTATTCCATTGATTGTCCCAGGAAATACCGTGAGCAGCAATTTCATGCCCTCCGTTTGCAATCGCTTTAGCGACTTCGGGATATTTTTCCGCTGCCGTTCCCACTACATGAGACGTTACTTTAATATTGTATTTTTTCCATAAATCCAGCATCCGGTAAATGCCTTCATTCCCACCATAGCGGTACCAGCTTTCCGCCGGAAGATCCGGCTGGCCCTTAGGAAGAGGAGTTCCACTGAACGGACTTTCTGCCCCTTCCGGTTGTCCGCCTGTTTCAAACTGCATAGAAACAGAAATGACCAGCTGAGCACCATTAGGCCAGTATTTTTTGGTGGAAATCTTTGCTTCATGTGGTTCCTTTTTCTCTCTTTTATCTTTGTCCTGACGATCAGAAAAAGACATCAAAACAATTGTTGAGGCAAGCAACAATACTGATTGTTTTATGTATTTCATATTGAATGTATTGATAGGACAAAATTGAGGAATAGCCCATCAGTTTGTATTGTAAAAATTAATGGTAAATTTGTAAAAATCCATTCTTAGATGAAACGAATCGTTAATTTCAATTCTTTTAATGTTTTCAGTATTGAAAAAGAAATTTGGGACGTTGAATATCACAATCATAATTTCTATGAACTGATTATTATAGAAAACGGGAAAGGGTTTCATCATCTCAACAATATTACTTTTCCCTACAAAAAAGGAGATGTTTTTCTTCTCAGACCCAGTGATGGCCATGAGTTTTCTATTAAAAGCAAAACAAGGTTTATTTATATAAAATTTACGGAACAGTATATCTGGGAAAACCTTTTGTCTAATAAAAAGAATGAGCTTAAAAAGGTTGTTCAGCTTCTGATGGAAGATCATTCTTTCGTTTACGAATCAGTGATTAAAAGTAAAACAGATAGAATACACCTGTTACAGCTTGCCAGCATTCTCCTGTATGAATTCAGTCATAAAAACACCTATAATAAAGAGATTACCAGCGATCTTTTTTCAGCGATCATTACCATTCTCATCCGAAATACGATGAATACTGCCACCACCAAAAACTGGATTACCCAAAATCTAAGCAGAATTGAAAGGATATTATATTATATCAATGTCAATGCCTTGGATGCCAATAAAATGAAAATTGAGAATCTTGCCAAAGAGTTTATGCTTTCGCCCAATTATATCAGCATCTATATTAAAAAGCAGACTGGTTTCTCCATACAACAGCATATTATGCAGCATAAAATAAAAACGGCGGAAAAACTTTTACTTCAAAGCCACTACAACATCAGTGAGATAGCAGATAAGCTAAGCTTTAATGATGCCAGTCATTTCAATAAAATATTCAAAGCGTATAAAGAAATGTCTCCTTCTGAGTTTAAAAAGAGATCAATAGGAAAATAATTGATTGACAAACAGATACAGTTTTATCTTTTTATTCCGATTGCTTTTAACGCACTGGATGTTAAAAAGATGTCATCAAAAACAGTAAGGGATTCTACATCGTTAAATCCTGAAGGAATCAGATCATTCTTATTAAAAGATAATTCAATAGAAGGATCATATGAAGCTATAATCCGTACTTTTGAATAGCCGTTATAATCTACTTTAAAACCTTCAAACATGCAGTTCTGCTCAGCCTTCTGATATTCCGCGTATTCTTCAAATCCGGCAACATCTGTTCTTTTTCCGTCATTATGATCCAGAGATTTCCATTCAGAATAGTTTTTAGGCTCTTTCAGAATATCTCCTTTACGGTCTACGGGAACAAACATTCCAAGAGTCAAACGCTTCTTTAAGAAATTGGCATAATTATTCATCAGATTCAAAATCTGAAGATCGGCATATCCTTCGTGAGAATAATATTCCAGCACGAAAGTGGTCATCGGAATCAGCTTATGAGAAGCATCAGTCGGCATAAATTAGTCTTTACTTTTTTTGGCGGATAAAAATAGTATTTTTATTGGCGCTACCCAATGGGAACAGGTGAATAGCATGGAATTTATACCCATTCTGAATAACAATAAGAGTAGGAATGTCCTTCATTATTCAGTATTTTTGAAGGAAATAACCTTATAACAATAGCAAACTCTTTTCCAAAAAAGGGAAATATTAGGTTTGTCCAAATTACAATATGTTGAAAAAGATACTATTAGGAGCCGGCATTATTCATTGCTGTTTTTATTCTATCATGGCTCAAAAACCTGGTGAGCATCCTGTTTATACATCCGAATGGGGACATCTCTATCGTGAAAATGGGAATAATAAAGACCTTCTGGGAATATTTTCCACCGAAGCTCCTGTTTACCTTCTGGATTCTACCCAAACCCAATATAAAGTACAGGTAAGTAACGGTGATATTGGGTTTATAGATCGGCAGCCTTTATTAAAATCCATGCGTGGCAAGAAATCTGCGGGTGAACCTGTTCAGTATTTTTATAGAGGAACACAGGGATACCAGTGTCCACACTATTATGTACAGGTGTCTGAATTACGGGTAAGAAAAGCTCCTGCCACAGAAAGTGCCGCCATCCGAAGAGCTGCTTTAAATGAGCTGGTGTGTATTGATTATGTCCCTTTATATCAGGATGGCTGGGTATATATTGGAGATCATTTCCATGAGAATCCTGAATATATTCAAATGAAATATCTCGGTACTGAGCTTACTTATGAGAAAGTTCTAAAAGAATATCTTGCAGTGAAAGGAAAAAATAAGGAAAAGGAACTTACACAGGTGGGAAGATTACGTGAAATGGCATGGCTGGAAGACAAAAATTTGAAGCAAGCCTTGAATTACTGGAAAGAATCTTATACAAATGCCGGTGTAGAAAATCCTAAAATAGATATCGACTTTGAACGCCTTCTGGCAGATCAATTGGCAAAAAAACCGGGAACGGAAGCTTATGAAAAAAAACTCAAAGCCCTGAACCTGCATTTTATATGGAAAGACACTCAACTTTTTGACGGAAAAATTACAGAGGCTCAGGTAAAACAGCTGGACATGCAGAAAGTGAAAGATATTCCCAATACTCCTGAATGTGGCTGGGAACCTCAATATTTTTACAGAACCCCCAACACCATTGTTGCCTTTGAAGAATATAAAGGAAAAGTTTCCGGGAGTATCTATAAGATGTCTTTTAGCAATGGTGAAGCCTTAGTCTTAGGAAATGTACGCATGGATTCCCAGTATGATGAAAGGGATTTCGTAAACCGTTTTGGTGATATGCTGTCTACCCGCTGGATCTCTTCACCCCATGAATATCACATTCAAAATAGTGATGCAGGCCTTTTCATTTTCACCTTTAAAAATGGAAAACTTTTCAGCTATGAATGTATGTTCTATTGCTAAATTATTTTAAATCTAAAATTAGGAGGTTTTCTCAAAACGATATTTACATTAAACTTTGGATCATCACAAACCATAAAATAAGCGGGCTAAAGCCCACTTCTATTGATGTACAACAACCTATCTAAAAAATATTACAAAGATTCAATAGGAACGGGCTTTAGCCCGTTTTAGTAAAAAATATAAAGTCCAATGGCTTTAGCCCAAACTTAAAATATTATCTATTCATATTTTCTAAAACCCTATCTATATTTTC
Organism: Chryseobacterium culicis; assembly: GCF_002979755.1. Classification (NCBI taxonomy): domain Bacteria; kingdom Pseudomonadati; phylum Bacteroidota; class Flavobacteriia; order Flavobacteriales; family Weeksellaceae; genus Chryseobacterium; species Chryseobacterium culicis. Next base: position 832,441 of record NZ_PCPP01000001.1, read on the forward strand.
CTACAATCGTGATTAAATTTTAAAGCTGTATCTTTACCCTACCAAAACAAAATAGTATAATATGTCATTTATTACACCGGAAGGAGCCAGGAAGGCTCAGCTATCCCTATCCGAAAGGGCACCCGTTGCCCATGCCATTCTCTCTGGGGAAGAGAATATTTCGAAATACAACAGTGGAGTATGTCATGATGTGGTAGCCTATGCATTGTATATGCGTGGTGCCAGAATAAGTCCTACTCAGCTGGCAGAATCAGCAGGACAAAAATGGTTAACTCTGTTTAATTATCCGGCAGGAGAAAAATGGGATGGATATTCGCCCATTCCCGGAGGAAAAGCCATTGGTTTCTACAGACTTATTGATAAAACCTTCTTTCATTCAGCAATTACTACAGGAAACGGAAATGAAATAAGATCTGTAAACGGTTTTTCGTTAGGATCTGCATGGACCGTACCCGTAGATATGAAATGGGTATTAGGTAAAAAGAATTCTGATGGAACCTTCAATTATGACGGAACCAAAATAGAAGTCTATATCTCTTCCTTATAACAGCAAACAAAGGTAAAAAGGCAGATGAGCGAATTCGTTTTTCTGCCTTTTTGCTTTTTTAAGCGTCAGCACATTTCGGACAAATCCCGCTGATAATAAAATTGTATTCCTGTGCGATAAAATGCTCCGGTAAACTGATTTCCGGAATAGCATTTTCAATGCATGTTACAGAATGACATTCTTTACAGTTAAAATGAACATGATTGTGAAAATGCTGTTCATGACTGCATTTGCCACTGCACTTTGCAAAATTTACCACTCCGTCAATATTGACAACCTTGTGGATAGCTCCTTCGTTTTCAAGCCTTTCCAACACCCTGTAAATGGTTACTCTATTGCACAAATCACCCAGTTTTTTCTGAATATCAGAGTGGGTAAGGGCTACATCTGAACCATTAATAAGGTTTAAAATTTCAGTTTTGGCATGAGTATTTCTGACCTGTTTCATATTTTAATGCAACAAAGTTGCGTTATTTAATTTTTTATGTCTACTTTTGCAACAAAGTTACGATAAGAAAATTAATCCATACTATTATGAAATCAAAAATTCTTGATGCTGTAGGAATCTCCGCTGCTGTTTTATGCCTGATTCATTGTATTGTCTTTCCATTATTACTGATTGTCCCATTGGGAATATCACACAATCCCTATATTGATCTGGCTTTCCTTTTTATTGGAGCAGTTGTCGTATTCAGGGTAACCCAAAAAATGGAGAAGCGCTGGCTGAAATTTTTATTCTGGATATCTATTGCTCTTATCTTCATTTCTGTACTCACAGATCTCTTGTTTGAAATACATATTCCTCTGATCTACATAGGAGCAGCAGGTTTGATTACAGGTCATATCATCAATTTTAAAAATCATAAACATTAAAAACATGACTAAAAAACTTCCTGTAACTGTACTCAGTGGCTTTCTGGGAGCGGGCAAAACGACATTATTAAACCATATTCTACACAACAAACAGGGCTTAAAAGTAGCAGTTATTGTGAATGATATGAGTGAAGTTAATATTGATGCCCGCCTTGTTGAAAACCAAAATACCCTTTCAAGAACAGAAGAAAAACTGGTGGAAATGAGTAACGGATGCATTTGCTGCACACTTCGGGAAGATCTTATGGTAGAAGTAGAACGCCTTGCTCATGAAAACCGTTTCGACTATCTCCTTATTGAAAGTACAGGAATCAGTGAGCCTATTCCGGTTGCCCAGACCTTTACGTATGTAGATGAAGAGAGCGGAATCGATCTTTCCAGGTTCAGTTATGTAGATACAATGGTAACGGTGGTAGATTGTTTCAACTTTATGCATGATTTCGGTTCTAATGAAATGCTGACGGATCGTGACCTTACAGATATGGAAGGGGATTACAGAACCATTGTCAATCTTCTTACCGACCAGATTGAATTTGCCAATGTGATTATTTTAAACAAAACAGATCTTATCAATACTGAAACCCTTGGCTTTTTAACAGCTGCCATAAAGAAATTGAATCCGGATGCAGTTCTTCTCCATTCTGAATTTGGGAAAATTGACCCTCAAAAGATTTTGAATACACAGCTTTTTGATTTCGATAAAGCACAATCTTCAGCCGGCTGGCAAAAAGAATTACAGTCTGAGCATCATACCCCTGAAACTGAAGAATACGGAATAAGTTCAATGGTTTTCAGGGATAAGAGACCTTTTCATCCTGTAAGATTATGGAAATTTCTGAACCAGCAATACCCGGAAGGAGCAATCAGAGCTAAAGGACTGTTCTGGCTGGCTTCAAGACCCAATGATGCTTTGAATTTTTCCCAGGCAGGAGGATCTTTTCGTCTTGAAAAGGCGGGTGTATGGTGGTGCAGCATGCCTTTGAATCAAAGGGTACAATATTCTTCATTTGCAGAAAACCAAAAGTTTATAGAAAGCAGATGGGATAAAAACTGGGGAGACCGAATCAATGAACTGGTGTTTATCGGGCAGAATCTGGATAAAGATCAAATGTTATTACAGCTGCAACATTGCCTCATTAACGATAAGGAAAAAGAAATGTTTGATCAGAATATGATGTTTGAAGATCCGTTTCCGAAGAATATTTAAAATTAACCTTTATTTAATGCAACAAAGTTTCAGTAAAACACTAAATACAATAACTTACAGCATTATTTCAAAACAATATGGACAGAAGAAAATTTCTAAAAGGATCTGCAATACTTTCAGGGTTATTGACCTTATCACCGTCTGATCTCTGGAGCTTCGGGAAAAATAGTGAAACATCCGGGACAGGTAAAGCAAAGAACATCATTTTTATGGTTAGTGACGGAATGAGCCTCGGAACGCTTTCAATGGCAGACCTTTATTCACGGAATATTTTAGGAAAGGGAAGTAACTGGTTCAATTTGTATCATGAGAAAAAAGTGACACGTGCTTTGATGGATACTGCTTCAGCAAGTTCTATTGTTACAGATTCTGCGGCCGCAAGCTCAGCATTCGGTGGAGGAATCAGAGTAAAAAACGGAACACTGAATATGGGAGCT